>JAFTFG010000007.1 GCA_017449675.1 Prevotella sp. | reverse complement strand
TCAGCACCATTTTTCCAAAATTCAGCACGAATTTTGAACAAAAACGGCTATTTACCTCCTCTTATACGGGAAGCATAAGACGTACAACAAGCCACCGATGGGTGACATCGTGAGTGATGCAAGCACCACCATCAGCATGTCACACTCATGTTCTTTGGCTGCATTGGTCACCAGCATGGTGCCAAAGATGTACATCACAATTACAAAAACAAGTAACGTTTCCATTTTTTCTTTCTTTTGCCGATGATCCCCCTTGCCAGTAGTTCCTCTTCGCTATAAGGTCCTACTGTCTTTGCAAGATCATTCATTATTGCCATTGCGCGTGTCAGTTCATCAGCAGATACGCCACACGCCACTATTCTATTAACATTCATGCTGCAAAGGTACAAAAAAACCGGAACATTTCTGCTCCGGCAACGCTGATTGTTTGTGTCAAATAACAAATCAGAGTGTTATGCTTAAAAGTTCGTGTGCAAAGCGGTGAATCCCCGTAATGATACGGTCGGCCTGTTTCTTACGTGGAACGGCACGATGATTGAGGTAGTTCGAAAGTTGCTTCTGATTGATACCAGTCATTTTCTCCATGCCGGCAAGAGACATAAAGCCGGAGTAGTATTCAAGAAAACTCGGAACATCGAATCTCCATTCCAACTCATAATCACCCTTGATCTGCTCTGGCCATCTGTCCTCAGGCAGATTTTTCTTGATCAAGCGGATTGCCTCTTCCGTGTCCGCCTTTACTTCCTCAATGGTATCACCACCTGCGTAGATACCTTCACAATTGTCTGAATATGCATTGAGCATATCCTTGGACGCTCCTACTATCATTATAATTTTCTCCATGACTCTGTGGTTCTTTTGGGATTTGACTTTATTTTGTTTCAAGTACGGAGCAATTACACTCCGTACTTTTTAATCAACTTGTTTGCGAGAGGTTGGAACATTTCCTTTGCCCCATGATACGGGATAGGCTCTGTCAGTTGTCCGTCCTTGGTGTAGAAGTAGTGACTACCCTCTGCATGGTCGAACTTGTAGCCTGCTTTGATAAATCTTCGATGTAGTTCTTTACTTTTCATTTTTTGCTTCTGTTTGTTATTTGACAATGCAAAGATAGCAAAATTTCTATTATCTACAAAAATAAATCAGCAGAAAAATAGCATATTTTCTATTATTTAACAATTAGAGTAGAAAAAAAGGCATTTGTCAAGTTTTAACTTATTTTGCATAATAGCCATTCAAAACAAGAAGGACATCTCGGACGACGAGTGGGAACTTCTCCTTGCCATCAGGGCATTCAGGAAAGCATGGGACAGAAGCCCATACGAACTGGAAGCCTACGCAAGGGACCTCTTCGAAGAGCAACTCTTCGGAACCCACTAACACAGACAGCCCCGCCGCTTAGAGGCGGTGGGGCATTTCCCCGAGACCCTCAAGGCATAAAAAATATATTGCATTATGGCAACACAAGAAGAAGTCCTGCAGCGGGCACAACGCTATGGCGAGCAGGCAGAGAAATCAAAGGTGCGTACGGCACTGCGTGACATCGACCTGAACATCAGTTGGGGGCATATAGCCCGCGACTATTTCCAGAAGTCTGTGTCGTGGTTCTACCAGCGGCTCAACGAGGTGGACGGACACGGAAACCCGTGCGAGTTCTCCCCAGAGGAAAAAGAGCAACTCCGCGGAGCGCTCATAGACCTTTCGGATCGCATCCGACGTGCGGCCGAGAAAATCTGAGGCGACTTTGTAAGGCTTCAAGGTCACGGACCTGGGTTAAGCAATGTGACTCACTGTCATCTCTCAAGACACGAAAAGGAGACCATCGCCTCGGTCTCCTTTTTTTATTTTCACAGACTGTCGCCTCCACGGGCATGAGAAAGCCCCGGCGCAGGCTCATGCGTCGGGGCTGGGTGTGATAATCAACAAGTCGCTGACAATTAGGCCAAGCGAAATGAGCCGTAGAATTTTGCCAGGTCCTCCATTGCGTGGTTGAACACCTGCTTCTGCTCTGCGCTAAGCGTATAGACATGACCACGGACAGGTGTACCATTGATGCGCTGAGAGAGCCAGGCATGACTCTTTCCGAAGTACTTGTGCGCGATGTGGGAGATTGGGAGCAAGCGGTAGTCCTCATCCTTGATCTGCTTACGGATATCCGCTATCTCAACCCCAACTTCTGCCAGTCCATCCTCCATGAACTCATGGTAGATCTTCTGCGTCTCCTCATCCTGATGCTCACCGAACCACTTGGAGATCTCCTTGACACGATTCTCGCTCTCGGAATCAAAATTCCCCATCAGTCCCTTCAACTCCTCTGCCAGTTTTGCGGCTTCCTTTGCTGTAGTATTCATATTCTTCTCTTTTTAAGCCCTCCCCGAAGGGAGGGTGAATGTTTTACTTCTTTTCTCTTTGTGCATAGAGGCTTGCCAGTTCAATTCTGAATTTCTCGATGGTAGCCTCATAGCGTTTCTTGTTAGCGGGTGAACCTTCCGACAGCCAGGTGTACATCTTCAGCATCTGCTCCACTGTCTTGATTCTCATTTCAATTTCTGCTTTTCCCATTGTCTTTAATAATTTTGATTGTTACTACTTGTTTGATTATCACAACGCAAAGGTACATAATATTTTCGTAATAACCAAATAATTACATAACTATTTTGTTATGAAACGCGTTTTTAACATTTCAGGCGGTGTTTTATTTTGTGAACACCTGTTTTTGTTTTAATTTATTTTGCTTAATTGTCATTCAAAACTGTAATGGGTTTTAATATGTATTTCTCAACCACGATGCTTACAACTATCGTAAGACTCAGTGTCAAGATTACGAAAACAATATCATTCTCAAAATGAAGTATCTTCCCTAATATCAGTCTAGTATAACGTATTATCAGCTGATGGGTAAGGAATATCGTGAAACTAAACTCACCAAGACGCTGGAGGTATTTGTTTTGAAGCCATTTGTACCCCCCAGTGACTTCGGACAAGGAGACAAGAACTATCAATAGAGCCACCAAAGGCCAATAAACAGGTGCAAACAAAACTGCATCTTCTGAAAGTACACAAGACTCCACAACAAGCAGTGCTATCAAAACAAAAACCGACACCTGTGTAAGTAAGTTATTGCTATAAAAGTTTATCGGTTTCTCCTTTAATTTCAAGTATCCAAGAGCAAGATAGATTCCAAAGACAAAGTCTGTCAGTCGCATATATGGACTGATATAGAGGATGGCATGATGCATATTTGTAGGAATGATAATTGCACCAGCAGCATATATCACGGCAAAAAATGTTGCTATCAAAATCTTTCCCTTTGACGAGGCATTGACTATCCATTTCAGTAGAAATGGAAACACAAATGCGAAAAACATTGTATCTGCCAAATACCAGCTTACCCCGTTATAAGAGAAATAGACATGGGGCATTGGTATCATAGTCTGCAACAAAGAGGCGTTCATAAAGAAAACAGGTATCTGCTTCCAGTTAAACGACAACAGGACTAAAGGTACAGCCACTAATAAGGTCAGCCAATGCAATGGATAGAACTTGACACATCTTTTGGTGATGTAATCTCGGAAAGAGAAGTCTGATTTCAGAATCCGCTCCTTATACCCCAATGTCATACTAAAACCGCCAAGCACAAAGAAGAATGCCACAGCCATTGTTCCTCCACCGTCATATAAATGCAGATGATGGAAGAATATGAACAGTATAAAGATACCTCTTAGTGATGTCAAACTTCTAATCATTGATTCGCGTATTGGAGGAATCCTTGATAATCTCTAATATAGTCATCCTTGTCGTATTTTGTGGATGACAGAACCAGAGCAAGAGAATTAGTTGAGAAGTTCTCCATCTCACGCCACATACCTTTAGGTACATATAGTCCATTGTAGGAACGATTGAGCGAGAATGTTTTCTTCTCTTTTCCATCATCGAGCACAACATCGAAACTGCCGCTTAGAGCCACGATAAACTCCTGATTCTCTTTATAAGCATGCCCACCACGTGTTTCACCACCGGGGACATCATAAATCCAATACGTCCTCTCAATTTTGAAAGGAATATCCTTTAACTCCTCTATTACTGAAAGATTACCTCTTGGATCTGTTATCTTTGGCAACTGTATAATCCTAGGTTGTTCCATTTTATTTCGCTAATGTTCGTGAATTAATCTCTTCTTTCATCTCGTCTATCACTTTAAGCAAGTATTGGCCGTACTGATTCTTCAGCATAGGCTTGGCCAATTCGCGCATCTTCTCTTCTGAGATCCAGCCATTGCGGTATGCGATTCCTTCCAAGCAAGCGACTTTAAGGCCCTGGCGTTTCTCTATGACCTCTACAAATGTGGAAGCTTCTGCCAGTGAATCGTGAGTGCCGGTATCCAACCAAGCGAATCCACGACCAAAGACCTGTACTTTCAATTCACCATCTTTCAAAAACTCTTGGTTCACCGTTGTAATCTCCAGTTCACCACGAGCTGATGGTTTGATATGTTTAGCTACATCTACCACCTTATTCGGGTAGAAGTAGAGTCCAACAACCGCATAGTTACTCTTAGGCTCTTTGGGTTTCTCTTCAATTGATAGGCAGTTGCCCTGCTTATCAAATTCTGCGACGCCATAGCGTTCAGGATCGCTAACCCAGTAGCCAAACACAGTAGCTTCCTTATTCTCTTCAGCATCTTTAACGGCAGCTCGTAAAAGCCCTGTGAAACCAGAACCATAGAAGATATTATCACCAAGTACCAAGCAAGCAGAATCATCACCTATAAACTTCTCGCCAATGATGAATGCTTGTGCAAGTCCATCAGGTGAGGACTGTTCTGCATATTCAAAGTGAACACCATAATCAGAGCCATCGCCCAGAAGGCGTTTAAATCCTGGCAGGTCGTATGGGGTAGAGATAATGAGAATATCCCGAATACCCGCCAGCATCAATGCACTGATGGGATAATAAACCATCGGTTTATCGTTTTAACTTATTTTGCATAATAGCCATTCAAAACCTGTATTTGGTAAGGGGCTGGTGCAAAGGTAGTTAAAATATGTAAGAATGCAAAAATAATCAAAGTATTTTTTCGAAAAAGCCACTTTTTGCTCTTTTTTTTTATATCTTCGCAAGAAAAATGGCAAAACAAACTTTAGTATTTGAATCAGCAAAGGACCTGTCACTAAGCGATGGAATGATAGTGATTACAGACAAAGAGACAGGGGAGATAACTTTAAGGTCATTGGAAGAGGTACATAAGTTAAACAGGCTTAATTCTGAGAAGAAAGTATGCCGTAACTCACCCCCAATTAAAGAAAAATGTATAACTTTGTGCCAAAAGCCAGGTAGAGTACCTTTGCAATTATGAGAAGATATATATGGATTCTGCTGATAGGGTGTTGCGTCGCTTGCACGAAGCAAGTGCGACAATCGGAGCGTGAGGAAACGGTCAAGGAGGCTGTCGACTCCCTGCCCTTCCTCATCACCCAGATACGAGGCAGTTCTCGCATCTATACCACAGAATACAAGATTCATAAGATCATCACCCACGATGATGTCATACGCCTCAAGGGAACATTTCTCTCACAGGACTTTAATATCAGGATGCCGTTAGGTGACCGTAAGATAGCCATTCCCATGGATGCGACCTTGAAGGCCTATATAGACATGAGCGATTTCTCTGAGCGTAACGTGGAGCGGACAGGTGGAAAGATCATCATCACCCTCCCCGACCCACAGGTAACCCTGACCAGTTCGAAGATTGACCAGAAGAACATCAAGGAGTACGTAGGACTGGTACGCTCGCATTTCACTGACAAGGAGATGACGGACTACGAGCAACAAGGGCGGGCCGCAATCCTCGCCAGTATTCCACAACTGGGTATCATCCATACCGCTCAGGAGAATGCCGCCCGTGTCTTGGTGCCACTCATTACCCAGATGGGATATCAGGAAGAGGATATTATCATCCAGTTCCGCAAGGAGTTCGGATTAAAGGATATCCAGTCACTTATCAATAGGAATATCGAACATGCGCATCAAGAATAAAGGAATACTCACCATAGGAGTCTGGGGGATTGCCGTTCTCCTGCTGATCCTTCTTATCGGATGGATCTACCACGATCTCCGTTCCAGTCAAGTAAACCTGGGAGCCGACCAGTCGATAGACATCACACCCCAGCAGATTCAAAGTATCAAAGCGATTGGCGAATGGGAATTTCTGGCTATCAGTGATGAAGAGATGGTGGACACCGTACGTCGTGGTATCTTGAATGACGACCATCTGGCCAGAATCTATTACGGAACACTACGCCTGGGAATCAACCTCAAGGAGGTAGAGTCCGGATGGATTGTGGCACGAGGTGATACCATTGAGGTCACACTACCCAAGATAGGACTCTTGGATCGGGACTTCATTGACGAGGCACGTACCAAGAGTTTCTATGAGAGTGGCAGTTGGACTCCCAAAGACCGTGAGGCGATGCTAAAGCGTGCCTATCACAGAATGCTGCAACGGGGATTGACCGCCCAGAACCTGCAACTGGCAGAACAGAACGGACAGGAACAGGTTCGTCAGGTTTTACGCGGGATGGGCTTCAAGGAAATCAAGATTAATTTTCAGGAAAGCCATCCCTGAAAAGATAAGAAGCACTATTCAGCGGATGGGAAGGGTGAGTACCATACGGGTACCACGACGCTGATAATGACTATCCATATATAACGTACCACCTATCTGTTCCGCTACCCGATGACAGATACTCAAATCCAATTCTGCCTCGTCATTCATATCATCAGGTTCCTCAAACCACGAGAACAGATTATTCAGACGATGTTCGGGAACACCCTCTCCAGTATCCTCCACAAAAATAGTCAGACGACCGATCTGCTCACTGGTATTGCATCCCACTAATACCTCACCTTCCTCCGTGAAACGACAAGCATTCAAGACCAACTTATTGATAATCAGTTCTACCAGATGACGATCATTCCTAACGAAATACTCATCACTCAGTTCACGCTTGAAATTCAACTGTACAGCCTGCCGATGGTAAATACTGTTCATGTTACCCTCCAAGCAACGACGACACAATGCATTCGGACTGAAAGACTCAAATGTCAATGTATGTCCCTGTTGGCTACAGTCAGAGAACATCATCACCTCATCGATGAGCGTTCCTATCAGATTGGCACTGTACCTCATTTGATCGGCAATATTACGCTTATCGTTTTTAGAGAGATATAAATCTTCCTTTGATACCATGTCAGAGAGTCCCGCCAGTGACTTCAACGGAGTACGTATCTCATGATTGATATTCAATAGAAAGGCTTGCTTCATGCGATCAGCCTTTCGTATGGCTTTCATCTTACAGGATACCGCATTGACATAAACCAAGCAGGCCAATAATGCCAATACCAATATAATGACTAATATAACCATCCACATCATAGTGCATCTGCTTTAATTTTCGGATTGCAAATATATGGATTATTCCTTGACAATCCAAATCTTTTGGACAATTTTTGATGGATTTATACGATATCCTTGACCTTTAACAAGCCGTCAGAGACGACAAAACGGATATCCTTGTCCTCAAAAGGCATGCCATAGATGCGATCCGTATCATCATGATAATGCGGGCGAGGATCAAGAGAGAGGATATCCTCGATAACAGCCCACTTTTCCTCGTCAAAACACGGACGAAGAGAGGGTGGGACTTCTATACGCAGGTGCTGCCACTGATGACGGTCCGTAAACCCGCCTCTTGCTCCCGGATGACTGTCCACATAGGCAAGATAAGGTTTGATATCATAAATAGGTGTCCCATCCATCAGGTCCGCCCCTAGCACCTCAATACATGTTGTCTCAGGATAGACATGAAGGATACGGACAGATGAAAGTCCCAGGTTATTAGGACGAAACGATGAGCGTGTAGCCCACACGCCCATCCGTTCGTTACCTCCTAGCAGCGGTGGCCTCACCGTTGTATGTTTCTCCGCTGCCTCATTTCCTGAGAATCCCCATATCAGCCATAAGAAGTCATAATCCTCTAATCCCCGCAAGGCTTCAGCCCGCGCATATTCCTTAGTCAGGACGATGGTTCCTTTTAACGATGTCACAAGACCGCTTTGTCTGGGAATCCCAAACTTCGAAGTCAGAGGACTATGGAAATAGGCAATAGGTTCTATTCTCACGTCTTACCGCTTTATAATACAAATTTTGCTTTCAGCGTTGTAGAACAGGAACTGGTAGCCCCACCGCCACTAGCAGTAATTTTGCATTTAGTATCTTTGGTCACAGGGACATTGACCGTCACATTCCCCGACTTACCGGCAGCCAGTTTGATAGAACTGCTCTGTCCGGTACTGAGTGAGAGTGAAATCGTACGAGTCGTATTACCACGGTTGACCACATGGATATTCACCGCACAGATATTCTTGGCATTGGCAGAGACAGTAGAGGGTGCGCTGACGGTGATACCTCCACCGGCCGATGCCTTGCCTGCATCACCTACATCTTCCGATTTCGTACTCTTGGTGTAACTACGCCAAAGGATGAGTTTCTCACAAGCCAGTTCATAGACCTTCTTTCCTTTCTCATTCGAGACATCAGCAACGAGTGTACGCTGCGTATCCGTACCCTGCATCTCATAGGTCTTCCTAGAGGCATCATTCACCACACGAATGATTGAAGCCGCTTTGTTCTCCCATACAGAAGGAATCGTAGCCTCCGCCTTCATCTTCCCACCAGTCTCACTGACCTTACATCCTACGGAGGCGGTATTGAATTTGACGACACCAAACAGATGGTCAACCATCACAATGGCATAGCCATCAGAGACTCGTTCGCCTTCCTCAAACTGAGCCGGAAGAGCCACAGAACCGCCTTTCTTGTAACCATAGAGTTTATTCTCCGTAAAACGGGTATAGGAAGGATCCGGAGTACTCTTATATGGCTGGTTAATATTCTTCGTATCAATCTTTCCTTGCACCGTCTCCACAGAACGGAGGACCTTACCAGTCTTGTCGATTTCCAGATAAGTACCATCCTTACTTCCCTTGACAATCTTACCGTCTTTACCCACCTCATAGAGGGTACCGGATTTCCTGCTGCCGCTTTTCAGTTTATCCAATAAACCGCTAAAGCCACCTTTCGCCTTTGACACATGAGCCACCCCATTATGGAAGGGCAGGACTGCTGTATAGGTGCAGGGGACTGCCAACTTTCCTGAGGGATCCAAATAACCATATTTCCCTTTCTTGTTCATCACGACACAGCGGTCTTCCACAAAATAGGGATAATCACCAGCATAAACATCCTCTTTCACCGTCTCACGTGTACCATTCTCTCTAATGATATATTCAATCTTGTACAAGTCCTTTTTCTTCGTCATTGCAAGGGCGAAACCATTAGTAAGATTGGTAATGGAGTCCATCGCCAGAGAGACCACCCATTTCTCATTCTCGTCACAAATGCCCGTACTGGCAGAAGTCTTTACTTTAAACAGATTATCAGAGAAACGGGTTATCGACTGATAACTCGGGGAGACAGCCCAATGAGCAGACTGTGCTTGCCCCACCATAGGCAGGGCAAGACACAGGGATAGTATTACAAAAATCTTCTTCAAGAACATCATTGGCCAACTTCTTCGTCATAAATCTTCTTCAAGAACTTAGCCTGCACCGCCTTGGTATAACCACCGGCCACACTAGTACCTCCCCAGAGGACACCAACCAACTGACCAGCCTCGTTAAAGACGGGAGAGCCACTGCTGCCGCCAACCGACTGCTCCTGGAACTCAAAGTCATATTTACTGGGTTCCTTACTACACTTAGTCTCCTTGATACTAGGCTCCAACGACTTCGTCTTTCTGTCAAGTGCCCAGTTCAGACCTGCGGGATAGCCAATGGTAAAGAGTTTATCCTTCAAGGGTACCAGACGCTCTGTGCAGAAATCATCTGGGTTGAAAAGTAATTCAACCTCCTGAGGAGTCTTCTTGTCATTCAACTGTAAGAGAGCAACATCGATATCCTTGTCTTTGGAATCAGCAACAACATCACAACGCTGGAACTCATCAAGGTGCGTATAGTTACGACCAGCATAACCTACCGTGATATATTCCATCTCACCAGCCACGTCATAACGAGAGCGCATCATGCGGTCAGCAATCTTCGTCAACTCCGCACGCCATGCAGTGCCATATTTTGAGATATGCTTGATGATAGCATCACCCAGTTTTGTCTGTACGAAAGCCCTCATCGTTGCCTCCGAGAAATCTCTACCCATCTTGTCGCTGACAGTATAGCGGGTATCACCTCCTGACTGCATGAACATACAGGTACGGCGCATCAGTTCGATACGATACTCAATAGCCTCACGAATCCAGTTGTCCTCCTCTTTCGTACGATAATCCCAAGGTACTGCCACATGGCGGTTGGTACCCATATAACCCTTACGGTCAAGGAAGAAAGCGGTAGCACAATAAGGCTGCTTAGAAGCGATATCATCAATAATACCATTCCAGGTATCAGGCATGGGGTTATCTTCAAACTCAGCAGTGAAATGGTATTGAGCACCTACATACACCACCGTATTACGATATTTTTCAGGAGATACACTGGAAGGGGTAGAAGGAGCGACGTAAGTAGTGTCACCGTCACTGGTCAGTGCTGCTACAGGCTCAGCCTCTCCTTTAGGCCACAGGGCGAAGAGTATACCAATCAGGGCGAGAACCCCAACAGCACCTGCAATACCATAAATCAAGCCCTTATTAACCTTAGGCATCAAAGCCATCACCTGGTCGGTGACATCCTCTGTACCACAAACGATATTATCACCCTTCTTGATACGCACGTCCTTGTTGGCGGCAATCTTCACCCCATTCACCATCGTACCGTTACGGCTGCCATTGTCATGGATATACACCTTACCGTCCTTACCAACTCGGACAGAGGCATGGTAACGGCTCACGGTCTGACTATTAAGAATGATCTCATTACGGTAGTTAGAACCGATATTATAGACACTCTTATAGTTGGTGAGTTTCTCGCCTACCGGTACTTTGGCCCATACCAAGGGGACATCGGCAAAACTGATCCGGTCGCCGCGCTGTACTGTCACCTCTCTTCCCGGCTCCAGTTTCTTGTTACCTACTGTAGTACCGTTTTTACTATTCTTATCCTCCAGAATGATTTGTCCGTCATCAAGAATAGTCATCTCTGCATGTAAACTGCTGACGTATTGGCTGTTCAATACGAGGTCGCAAGACTGCGAACTACCAATTTTAATAATCTTCATAGTTTTATTGGTTTTTAATGATGATATGTATTCTATTTCTTTGCCGCTGATACCCCTGCTTGTGTAGGTTTCTGAGTGGTCTGTGGAGACTGTACCCCTTGGGACATCTGGCTCTGTTGAGGTTTCTTAGTCGTTGGGGACTTGGCTGTCTCTTGAGGTTTCTTTGTCTCCTGAGGCTTGGCAGTCTCTTGAGGTTTCTTCGTCTCTTGAGGCTTGGCAGTCTCCTGAGGTTTCTTCGTCTCTTGAGGCTTGGCAGTCTCCTGAGGTTTCTGGGGCTCCTTGGGTTTCGCATTTTCCTCAGCCTTCTGAGCATCCTTCGCCTTCTGAGCGTCTTTCGCTTTTTGCTGACGAGCCCGTTCCGCAGCCTCTATCTGCTCTTTGTTGGTATGAACAGACTGATAGAAGTTCTTAATAGGATCTGATGACTCTTCTTCCGCATTCTCCGTAGACGTAGCATCCTGACCACCCTCCTGGTCACTTCCCGTCAGAGGTCCTTCCTGTTGTTCTATAGGCTGCATTGATTTTCTCACTTGTTCGGTCGCAGATTGACTGGAAGGTTCCGAAGAACTGCTGACACAGCCTTTTACGAGAGCGATGAGCAACAAGAGGACAATAAGTCCAGCAGCAATCAGTGCACCTAATTTATAATATTTCAAGGGATCAGGGATCTTTGACCAGTCCAACTGTTGCACATCCGCAAAATTAACAACATCCTTGCGAGTTACAGGAAATGGAACGTTAGGACGCAGACGGACTCCATTGACAAAAGTACCATTCTTGCTCATATCAACAATCTCCATCCGCCCGAAGGTAGGAATCTTGATAATAGCATGACGACGGCTCATCATCTCATCATCGATGAGAATATGACAGCCCTCTCCTCTACCAATCGTTATCGTCTTCATAGGCTACCGCTATTTAATAGATTGTAGTTTTCCGATTAAAATATTATAGTGGCTTTTACTATTGGCAGGATTGTCCGTTGCAATCTTATCTGCCAACCTTGCTCTCACATAGTCGTAGGTAGCCTTGTTCTTGGAATCCTTGTCGGCAAGGGTCTTCAACTGTTCTGCCACCGTCTTACGCAGTTGCTGACGTTGGGGGTTCTCCTGCATGTCTTTGATCTTGGAGAGTTGGGCAATAATACCGTTACGTGATTTTTTGACAGCATCAGCAGCGGCCTGGGCCTGGTCGGCGGCTGCTTGTGCCTTATCAGCGGCAGCCTGAGCCTCTTTCGCTTTCTGTTCTGCCTCTGTCTTCGCTTTTTCTGCCGCACTCTCCTTCTCCTTGGCAACCTGCAAAGTCGCATTAGCCACTTCCTGCTTTGTATTGGCGACATCCCCCAACAGGACATTGATACTGTCTTCAAGAGTTCTAATGCGTTGCCCTCTCGTCTCCAGTTCCTTCACCATCTCCTCTTTCTCGGCATCATGCTTGTTTGGCTTGCTCTGGAAGATAAGAGCAAAATTCAAAATCAGACTCAGCAGACAGATGACTGCCAGTCCTATCAATAACCGTAATGTCTTCTTACTCATTTTCTCTTTCAATTTTGAATCTTGTTTCGTTTCTAATAAGGCAATCGTCAGATTATCATGATTATTGCCATTGTTGCGACCAATCTCATCCACGTCTAACACAGCGGCATCGACGGCACCTGATAATGAGGAGGTCTTAGCCACCAGTTTTATGAGTTCCGGTTCAGGCATAGCCCCCCAGATACCATCCGTACAAAGCATGAAACGGTCACCCTTCTCATAGGGACGTTCCGTGACCTCCGCCAGATTTGTCAACTTACTCCCCAAAGCCTTGGAGATGATATTCGACTGTGAAGACAGTCTTGCCTGTTCCTCAGTCAGTGTACCATTGCGCACCAGTTCACCCACCATTGAATGGTCGGCCGTACGAAATATTTTCCTTCCGCGACGGAACTGGTAGATACGACTGTCACCCACATGTGCCAAGACTGCCGACTGTTCGTTGATAAGCACTACTGTAGCAGTTGAGCCCATGCCTCGCAAGGCCGGGACCTCAACCGTTTTGGAAAGAATAGCCTGATGAGCATATTCTATGGCATTGGCAACCATCTCCGTACGAGGCATCTCTTGGGGTGCCCCCACTACATACTCCACGATTTTCTGTACGGCTATCGTAGAAGCCAATTGTCCGCCGGGGCCTCCTCCCATACCATCGCAGACTACGGCAATCAGGCCCTTGTCAGTATCCAGGAAGCCACAGGAATCCTGATTCTCCGGACGGCCTCCCTGTCGAGTATCCCAATAGCCTGCAAAAGGCAAAGATGTCTTTATTGCGTTCATATTGTCTTATTTCTTAAAAAACTCTCCTATGACAGGAACTCCACTATCTTGCACCTTCTTGATGAACCTGTCGAATTTAGAATAATTACGAGGGGGCAGTGCATCCTTCAAGGCCGCTTTCATCGCATTCGCACTCTGATAGCGGTCGTCCGGATGAATCGCTGTCGCCTTGCGTGTCACCTCAAAGACAGAGTCAGAGATTCCAGATACTTTAGGGAGTACCATTCCATGGTGCAGTGCCTTTGACTCAGCCACTGTTGTCGCTGAGAAGGGATTCTGCTTGGTAATCAGTTCAAACAGGGTGATTCCTGCCTCATAGATATCCGTTGCGGAAGTCAGTTGCGGTTTATGCTCAATATCAGAGAACTGCTCAGGAGCCGCGTATTTAGGAGTTCCCATCATACCCGATGTAGAACTGTTAACCGTATCTGACACATCAGCAATACCCAGGTCCATCAATCTCACATTCCGTCCCTGCTCCATCATGATATTCGACGGTTTGATATCCATATGGATAATTCCTTTCGTATGGATATAGGCCAATGCGTCAAGCACAGGGAGAAACAGTTCACAAATGCGATGTTCGGCATTAGGAAGAGAACGTACATGGGCATTGATGAACTTATCGATGTTCTCGCCCTTCACGTAGCGGCTGATAATAAAGATCGGTCCCTGACCGGGAGCCACCTCACAACAACCCAGCATCTCCACCAGATTGGGATGACTGAACATCAAATCAGCCTCTTGATGGGCTCTTCTGCGTATCTCAGGATTATTGGCATAACGGTCGACGACTCTTTTCACTGCCACCGGCTCGTTCGTCTGACAGTTTTTCCCGACATATACGACACCCATAGCGCCAGCACCCAGAGGGGCTCTCGTCTCATCATACTGATACCATTGTCCATAGGCATTCAGATAGATTATATTCCCTTTCTTTGTTACCTGTCCAGGCATGTCGTTTTCCTCTTTCCTTGTTTATTGAGCCAACAGACCATTCACTTGATCCAGACGAGTATTAAAGAGGGCGATATACTCTTTGTCGTCTTTGGCAGTAGCATATTTCTGTCCTTTCGTAAACAGTTCCAATGCCTTCTGCAGGTTCTGCTCCTTATTCATACGAGGCTCACCAGCCAGATAGTCTGTAGCCAATTCAAATATCGCCTTATAACTCTCAGGGTTACACTTGACGGCTTGTTCCGCATAGGCATGTGCCTTGCCCGCATCCCTCGTGATATAGTCAGCCGTAGCAGTCCTCAGTGCCTTGATCTCATCGGAACAATAGGTGACATCCTCTGGTTGCGTCAGGGCAGCCAATAAGGCCATACCGTCAGCAACGTCCTTGTTGTCACCGTTTCTGGTCACCACCTCTGTCAACTGCTTAACACCCTCCTTGACAGTTGAAGGATTGTCCATCTGGTTCATGGCATCAGCCACCAACGTACTAATATCCTGCTGAGGAGTCGGCGTTTGCTGCGCAGTAACCTGTGTCGCTTCCGGCTGAGACTCTTCCGAAGAACCAGAGCCCATCGTGGCAACACCGATGACAGCACCTACCACAACAACGACAGCAGCAACAATACCGATAAGTTTATTCTTATTTCCTTTCACGTCAGTGATACCGGCCACCATCTGTCCTGCACTGGTGGCAGAAGGTACTGCATCATTCTTCGACAGATGTTCCAGATCAACGCGCATCTCCGTAGCCGACTGATAGCGGTCTGCCTGTTTCTTGGCTGTCGCCTTGGCTACGATATTCCGTACGGCTTTATAGGGAATCAGTTTGAGAGGAATCTTCTCGTTCAACTGTTTCTTGATCAGTTCCGCCATGGTCCCCTCGAAAGGCATGCTACCCGTGATAAACTGGAAGAGCATAATGCCCACCGCATAGATATCCGTCGTCTTGTCCTGATTATGTACGTCACCCAACACCAGTTCCGGAGCGGCATAGGCTGCCTTTCCGATAAACTGTCCGGTACTCGTCAGTTGTTGATCCTGTGTATTCAGGTTTTCCAACTGCTTGGCGATACCAAAGTCAATAATCTTCACCTTACGGTCCGTTGTAATCATAATATTACTCGGATCCAGGTCACGATGGATATAGCCCTTGTCATGCAAGGCCATCAGACCGGACAGGATATTCTTCACGATGAAGACGGCAAAGCCGAAACGATCATTCTGGTATTTCGTATATAGTTCCTGAGCGAACGGAATCTCATGACCGTTCTTATCCGTCGTCTTACCATTCAGCAAGTCGAAGAGCATCACACCCTGTAAGAGTTCACTGACCACATGGTAGCGCTTGACCGGACGAGAACTCTCAGGGTTCTCCACAACTTCAATGAAGCCGAACATCTCCACCAGATTCTCATTGTGTATCTGGATAGAGGCCTCACGGCGAGCCCGTTCAATAGCATGTGCAGGTAAGTCCTCAAACAAGAACTTGATAGCCACATCCATACGGACACCACTCGTCTCATCAACTCTGACACCTTTCAGTACTTGTCCCATACCACCTTCTCCCAATGAAGGTAGTTCCGGATCAACCTCATAGTGTATGCGTTTCCTTTTTTCTTCCTCTCCTTGTATATATATTAAAGGCATCGTTATGATTTTCTACTGGTATTACATCAATTCTGTTCCGCCAGGCTCATCAAAGCTGGGACCACTCAGATCCACCGTACCTGTGTCCACATTACGGTTGTCTGAACTATAAGGACGGAACTTGCTCTGTGTCGCATCATCAATATAGCCACCCTGCCCCTGTGTCTGATAAGGGAAGTCATTACCTACTTCCTTATCCTCAACAAAACCTTCAGCAACTGTAAGACCGTATTCCTCCGCATCAATCAGGAGTAGCAACAACTTGTAGTTAGCACCGATAGTAATAATATCGTTTGACTTACAGGAATGATTCTCATAGTCCAATTCCTCGTCATTCAGATACATACCCGTCTTGGAGCCCGTATCACGGATACTGGCAATCAGTTTGTGTGTACTCTTCATCTGCTTAATACTCAGGGTTGCGTGTTTGCCTGATACAGACATTTCCTTCAGGCAGATATCGTTATCATCTGCCCTACCGATAGTATTGGTACCTAGATGGAGGGGCCAATACTCACCAATACCCTTACGAGAGATGGAATACAAGAAACCTACCACCGGGGTGTTGGGTTTCTTCTGCATAGCAGGCCCTGCTACCGGAGCACTTCCTGGCGTATAGTCATTCATACCTGGGATATAAGTCTCACTACCTGTACGTTGACCACCATTGGAACGTGCGTAAGGATTGTTGTTACCACCCTTTACAAAAGTTTCGTCTTGTTTCATATTTATCAGTTTTGGTTACTCTTTAATCTATATCTTTCCACAAAGATAGCAATTTATTAGTCTTCCTCCCTTTATTCTGACCAATTTAAATATTTTTATAACATTGCTTTGCATTTATTAACAAACAACATCTATAAAAACAGTACGGGCGGGATTCACATCCCGCCCGTATGCTGATTTGAATTAGTAGTTGTAAAGTCTTTCAGCGTAATATTTTTTATTCAAATAATGTCTAAAACACTTTTCTGTTTGCAAAAGTACGAAAAACATTCTATTTACACTCACTTTTCCACGAAATATTCTCCGTAAACGTTTGCACTGGGGTTCTATCACTTAAAGAGAACCTTACGCCCATTGATGATATAGACCTGTCCTTTCTTCGGAGTCTGTACCTTACGGCCCATCAGGTCATAGACAGCCCCATTGAACTCCTTGGGAATATCAATATGCTGAATCCCTGTAGATGACGAACGGGTAATCTTCAGGCTCTTGATCGTTGTTGCCGAAGTGTCATATCTGAAAAGATAGAGTTCCGTTGCATCAGTTGTCAGTGTCAACGTACCAGAGACTTCCGTATCTGTATTCTTGGCAGAACTGGAACTTGCATAGACCCCGAAATCGGTAGAACGTACTGCTGTGGGGCAGAGGCAGAGTCCAACGGTCTTATTATCGCCTCCCACCTGTCCTACGATCGACACTTTATCACCACTCTTAAAGACCTCTCCATCCTTGGGTTTGATGACAATATACTGTGCATTAGCACCAAGTTTAAATGATGTGGGGGCAGTATAGGCAGCCGGAGCAGCATCCCCTGTCCCTGCCGTTGTCGTACCTACTCCACTGTTAAAGTCATAGATAACGACTTCCGTTCCCGGTGTGGAACCAGAGCCTACAGTGACTACGATGGTGAGCGTGGCACCCTTCACCTCAGCAGAACCGGCATCCTTCACCGTAATCGTAGCAGTTCCTGCGGCAACACCTTTGATCACACCTTCTGCATCCACCGTGGCTACAGAAGTGTTATCCGACTCAAAGGTCACAGCACCTGCGGCATTCGTATAGGTAATGGCACTTGTAGCATCTACGTCCACCTGTACCGTGTTTGTTGAAGTCAGTGCGAATGTGGAGGCTGCACGAGCATCAGGAGCACTGGGAGTCCAAGAGATAGCACTGAGATAAGCCTTGCTTGCTGCGGAGATATAAAGCACTGTATTATCCAGGTCGGTCAGTTCCACACTTGTCGCCGTCTTGGTAATAGTAGCCAGTGCCTCATCATTCTTTCCTGTCGTCTTCTTGATGGTCAGATTGCTCTGGTTGCTGGATCCGTAGGTCACACTCAGTGTACCCGATCCGGACAAGGCCGGCAAGACAAAGTAGCGAGTGCTGAGTACATTACTAGAATATTGTGTAGCACCACCCATCTTGAAGGTACCTACGCCCTTGCTCACCTCAATCTTACAGTTAGAGCCACCGATATATTGCAGTTCTGAGGCAGAGCCGTCGGTACTGATGAATATGGCTGTGCCACCATTAGATATAGATGTTCCGCTCTTCAACGTGGAGGATTCACTAACAGCCCATGTGACAGGGTCGGAAGTGGGAACAGCCAATACAGTAACATTGATATCAACAGACTTAGGAAGATAACTGTCATTACCGGCATCTTTGACAGTAACAACGGCTGTACCGGCCTTCTTACCAGTCATCACACCCTCTGCGCTGACTGAGACTACCGTCTCGTCAGAAGACTCGTAAGTGACTGCACCTGCGGCACCACTGGTAGTAATATTAGAGGTAACGGCCGCTGCCAGATCAATCGTAACGTCCTTATTGGAAGTGACCTCAAACAAAGAGGCAGCACGTGGATCGTTCACCTTGACAGTCACATTGACAGTACCCGGTTTTGTAGTATCGTCGCCTTGGTCAGACACAACAATAACTGCTTCACCAGAAAGGATACCCGTTACAACACCCGCAGCATTTACGGTAGCAATCTCCTCGTCAGTAGAACGATAGGACACGGCACCCTTGGCATTAGAAACGGTTGTAGAGATATCTGTGGTCGCATTACGGTTGACAGTAATCTCGTCAGGTGTAACGGCTAATGCGGAAACAGCACGGTTATCTGGAACCGTCACCACAATGGTCTTCTGCCCCGGTCTGTGGGTGGCGCTTCCCGGATCACTGACAGTAATAGTAGCCGTACCAAATGCGACAGCAGTGATCAAGCCCGTATTACTTACGGTAGCGATAGAGGGAGCCCCTGAGGTATATGTCAGGGCATTCGAACAGGTAGCACTAATCTGCAAGGTATTACCCTTATTTACCGTAACCTCTGCTTCTGTTGCCAATGTCAAGTCTGATGCCGCACGGTTGTCAGTCACTTCCACCTTGAAGGTTAGCGTACCACCATTCAGAAGTTCATCATTTGCCTGTGTCAAGGTAATAGTTGTCTTACCCTGTGACAATGGGGTAATCTTACCATTCTCATCGATCGTGGCTACCTTCGTAGAACTGGACTTGTAGGTAATAGCACCAGTACAGGATGTACTATAGTCGGTACCTTTAGTCAGCGTATAGGTCTGACTTTCATTGATCTCAATAGTGGAAGTTGTCAGAGCCGTCAGATCAGAAGCGCCAAGAGGGACATACACCTTGATACCCTGTACGTCACGGGCACTACTATTGGTATTGGTGATACGTACATATTTATAAGTACCTGCTGCATCGGTAAAAGCCGCTGTCGGATGCTCAGCCGTCTTACCGGAAATAGCACTACCCATGTTAGTAAATGAGTTACCGTCAGTGCTGACAGAGATTTGCCAGGTCTGCTCACCGCCACTGGAGACATAGAATGCGGCAGAAGAGATGCCTGCGGCATTATATAATGTAAGGTGTCCCTTGCTGGGAATGAGGATCGAACCGATATAGTCAGAGCATGAGCCGACCTTTGAATTGGTGATCTCACGGCTAGGTTTAAACTCACCTGTCGTGGAAATCGTACTGACACCATTCTCGCCACCATCAGTGAGATAGGTGTTTACCTGTGTCGCATTAGCCGCATTAAACCAGAAATACTGTCCATCCTCACCAATCACCTGTTTACCTGAAGCGATAGAACCACCGCCACCAGCCCATGAGGGCACATAGGCATCATTGGTCTCCTGGTCAATACCCTTACCGTCACCGCCATCAACTGTTGATGTGGCGGGAGTACGACTACTCAGTGCTGTTCCGTCAGCAAAACTGATTACTGTAGACTCATAATTAACCAATGCCGTCTTCAACTCACCAATCACATCATAGTTCTCGTCCTGTAGGGAGTTGTTGAACACCCACTTGAAGTCACCATGTTGCAGGCGGCCTGCACCCAGTGTGCCACGTACGATCTCTGGGATATCCTCTGGATTGTCCATCTTATTCTCAATATAAGTAGTACGTGCTGCTACATCTGCCGCACTATTATATGAAGTACCACCGGTGAATGCCTTGGCTGTCACTTCGTCGTCACGATTGTCAACAAGTACGGCATCCCATTTACCATCAGTCTGGCTACCATCATAGTATTGCACCTTGCGAGGGTTGATAATCACGTTATTGTAAGCCTTATTGACACCACCATTCTCACCGGAGAATGTACCGGAGCCCTCAGCATCAGTACCCTGCTTGGAGATCAGCATCGGATACTTACAGTTACGGAAATAGTTGGCCTCTACGAAGGAAGAACCGCCACATGTCACACCGACACCATACTTAGAGTTACCGTCGTAATAGTTATTGTAGCAGTGATAAAAGGCTGTACGGATACGAGGATGACGAGAGTCGGAGTGGTCGAACCAGTTGTGGTGATAGGTCATCCAACAAGCCTCCGTCTCGCTCTTCATACCACCTAGTGAGCACTTACCAGAATCATAGAAGTGGTTGTAGGATACGGTGATATGACTTGACTTACCCTTGATATCCACAGTACCATCACCCTTTGCCTGGTCAGAGTCACCTCCTGTACCACCATAGAAGAAGTCCATATTATGAACCCACACATGATGGTTATCCGTATCGAGAGACACACAGTCGTCCATACAAATCATATTGGCAAAGTTACGAAGTTCGATGCTACATGCATTACGGATAAGGAATCCGAAACCATGCGTGGTAGCGTCATTTCCGATACCCTCTATCGTGATATTCATATCGACAGAGCCACTCTTACCCTTTACCTGAATACCCTCTGCACTAGAACCAAAGGAATCGCAATCGGCTTTCTTGACAGTACCGACAATACGAATAGCCAACGGACGGGTCTCTTTACCTTTCTCAAAGGCAGCAATGATAGCCTGCAGACCAGTGTACTCTGTATCCGTCTTCCCGTCTGAGACGTTACATTTTACCGTTTTAGCAGTATTGGCTGTCACATAAATAACACGGGCATTGTCCTTCAGCGTTCCATCGTTCTTATAGGCACCGATACCACCCGGCATACCAACATGGGCAAAACCGGAGCGATCATGTGGTGTAGCATAGAACACGTCGGACTCTACCACATCATGATTACTCTTTCCTTCAATCTTGAACTGATAGTTACCAGCCTTCAAGCCTACCATGTCAGCACGATAATAGTCGGCATACTTACGCACCAGTTCCTTGTCAATAGCCGTATAGGAGCCACCTTCCGGACGGATGTACACAGTATAGTCTTGATTGTCACCGGTCCATGTCACATAGCCGGCCTCAAACCAACCGCCTTGCTCTGTAATCGTAATCGCTGCTTGGGATGATACTGCACACAGCATCACCATCCAACAAAAAAGTAATAGTTTCTTCATTCGTATTTGTTTTTAGTCGTTTTTGTTGCTGCAAAAGTAAGAAAAAGTATTTATACTCCCATACAATTTTGCGAAAATCACTTCGTAAACGATTTAGTAACAGGAAATACTTGGTTGTTTGCTTTAAATTCTGTAATTTTGTCGCCAATTAACCAAAACAGTATGACAAAATGAAAAGACTGAGTTTTGTAATCATGGCCCTATGCCTGGCACTGACAGGTATGGCGCAACGTCAGGAGACAGATGTATTTAAGACAGCATCCGGCAAGTCGGTAAAGATCACATGCATCAAGCATGCCAGTATCATGATGGAGTATGACGGTAAGGTTTTCTACTTCGATCCTGTGACCCGTGTAGAACCCCATACAGACTTCTCCTCATGGCCCAAGGCCAACTTTATCTTCGTGACCCACGAGCATTTCGACCACTTCGACTCGATGGCCCTCACCATGCTACGCCGTAACTACACGGTGGTCTACTGCAACAATAATGTATATTCGCAGTGGGGTAGCGGTTATATGATGGCCAATGGTGACCAGACTGAGGTATGTGACAATGTCACAGTGGAGGCAGTACCCGCCTATAACACAACCCCCGGACATGAGAAGTATCACCCCAAAGGACGTGACAACGGATATATCCTGACGATAGAGGACCTGCGCATCTATGTGGCCGGTGACACGGAGGACATCCCCGAGATGGCCGATATCAAAGACATTGACATTGCTTTCCTGCCCTGTAATCAGCCGTATACCATGACACCTGATCAACTGGTCAAGGCTGCCAAGACCATCAAGCCCAAAGTATTGTTTCCCTACCACTATAGCGACACGCCTATCCGCAAGGTCACCATGCTATTGGCAGGCAGTGGCATCGACGTAAGAATCCGCCAATATAAATAGTCTCGCAATATCGGCATATCGCAATATCGGTATATCGGTATATCGGTATATCGCAATATCGATATATCGAAATAACAATTTAAACCAATATAAACATTAAATCAAGATGAGAAAACAATTTTTCAAAGAGGCTTTATTAGCCGTCGCCCTTGCTGTATTCAGCAGCACTGCAGCCATGGGACAATCGACATCCTCTGTCACACCTGATGAGGAACAGGGGAAGAAAACAGAACTAGAGTGGTTGAAAGACATTTCCGACCGTATCGAACTACATGGATACGCACAAGGAGGTTTCAACTACACGCACCAAGGGGGAGAAGACAAAGGAACCTTCGAACTCAAGCGTATTCTCTTCTGGGCTAACGCCCAAATCACAGACAGATGGTCGTTCCTGTTTATGCACGACTTCTCAAGCGTAGTACAAGAGTTCTATACCGACTACCGCTTTTCTAACAACAAGGCCTTCACCGTTCGCCTGGGACAGTTCAAGAACGGCGTTTCTCTAGAAAATCCCCTATCCCCTACCGCTATGGAGGCTATTGATGTCTATTCAGAAGGTGTGACCTATCTGACGGGCTGTGGCAGTGACCCTCTGATGGGTGTACAGTATGGCCGTGACCTCGGACTCGCCATCTTCGGTGAGACCAATGACGGTAAGTTGCGCTACGAAGCACAGGTGATGAACGGACAGGGTATCAACAAGAAAGACGGCAACAAGGAGAAAGACTTCATCGGACGACTGGAGTATCGACCCGTGAAGGGACTGAACCTTGTGGCCACAGGACAGATCGGACGCGGACACGCCATTGCCACATCCCCGTATAATCCAGAGATCGAGGTGGGTGATGATTACAAGCGTAATCGCTGGACGATAGGTTTCGACTATAAGTCAAAGGACTTCAACCTACATGGCGAATATCTGGAGGGTAAGGACGGTAATGCCACCAGTCGCGGTGCCTATCTGACAGGTGCCATCCCCCTGTGGAAACGACTGGAGTTTGTAGGATCCTATGATTTTTTCAACTTCAACACCTCCCTGGGCATGGATCAGCACAAGGCGATCGCAGGTCTACAATACTGGTTCTTCCGTAAGTGCCGTATACAGGTACAGTATGTTTATAAGAGTGCCTACCTCGCCAATGGAGTCTTCACACACGGTGCCAACCACGCCGTGATGGCCCAGATGCAGATTCGCCTCGACTATACAGGTAAGAAGATCAAACATTAAAAAACTAAATAACAACACCATGTTTATCAAAGTACTCCTGACCATCATCTTCCTGGTCGTGATGGTAGGTGTGGGACTCTACTCCCGCAAACAGGCCAGTAGTGTTGACGGTTTCGTATTGGGTGGACGCTCCGTTGGTCCTTGGCTGACAGCCTTCGCCTACGGCACCTCCTATTTCTCGGCTGTTGTCTTCGTAGGCTATGCCGGACAGTTCGGATGGAAATACGGACTCTCCAGTACCTGGATCGGTGTGGGTAATGCCGTCATCGGCTCCCTTCTCGCCTGGATGATCCTAGGCCGCCGTACCAAGTTGATGACCCAGCATATCGAGTCGCGTACCATGCCTGATTTCTTCGGAACGCGTTTCAGTGATCAGGGTCTGCGTGTGGCAGCCTCCATCATCGCCTTTGTCTTCTTAATACCCTATACCGCAGGAGTGTATAAAGGTATCTCCACGCTCTTCGAGATGGGATTCGGTGTTCCCTATGAGTATTGCGTGGTGATCATGGCCATCCTCACCGCTGTCTATGTGATCCTCGGCGGTTATAAAGCGACAGCCATGAATGACTTCATACAGGGTATCATCATGCTCTTCGGTATTGTGGCTGTCATCATCGCCGTCCTCAACGTACAAGGTGGTCTCTTCCAAGCTGTAGAGAAGATGGCGGCACTCCCCTCTGATACCAATCCTGCCGTGAATGGCAGTTTCGCAACCTGGTTCGGGCCGGACCCCTGGGGACTGTTAGGTGTCGTCATACTGACCTCCTTAGGTACATGGGGACTGCCACAGATGGTGGGTAAGTTCTATTCCATCACCGATGAGAGTGCCATCCGTCGCGGTACCATCATTTCTACCGTTTTTGCCTTCATCGTGGCTGGCGGCTGTTATTTCCTCGGAGGATTCGGACGACTGTTTGGGATGCCCCCCGTACTGCCTAACGGTAAACTGGCCTTCGACAGTATCGTACCCTCCATGCTCGTCACCCTACCCGACATCCTGATTGCCCTCGTTGTCCTCTTGGTTCTCTCTGCCTCGATGTCAACACTGGCATCACTGGTACTTACCTCTAGTAGTACGATGACCCTCGACCTGATCTATCGTGACAAGAAATCACTGCCTGGTGAGGTAGAGGAAGGCACCATTGACGATACCGTTGCAGAGAAGATTGAGCGTCGTAAGGTGGTAGTGATGCGTGTACTCATCATGTTCTTCATCGCCATCTCCCTGCTCATCGCCCTCAATCCGCCCACCTTCATCGCCCAACTGATGGGTATCTCATGGGGTGCACTGGCCGGTGCCTTCCTCGCACCGTTTATGTTGGGGCTCTACTGGCGTGGAGTGACGACTGCCAGTGTATGGGCCTGCTTCATCTGGGGCGTAGGCATCACCGTTGTCAACATGCTCATCGGTAATCCCATCAACCCCATCAACTGCGGAGCCATCGCTATGGTAGGCGGTTTCCCTGTGGTGTGGATTGTCAGTCTGCTGTCTCCCAAGATGAACCGTGAGACAGTCGACAAGATTTTCGAATGCTACAAATAACTTAAAGAAGCCTGGGCGATATGCTCAGGCTTCTTAGTGAAAGCAAAAACACCGATAGCCACCGCATATGCAACCTTTTCAAGGTCGTCATAAGGTTGTGATGCCGTGCTTCCCTAGAGGGAACCAGGTGGAAGTGCCTAGATGGTGATTGAATTCTCTAGAGAATTGGAGCGTTTGCAGGCACCTAACGGGCTGGAAAGTGCCTCTTTTTCGGGTCAATTCTCTAGAGAATTTGATAAAAAGTTGGCACGTTATTTGCTGTCAGATAGGAGTAACCTTCATTGTTTAACCTACCAAACGAACTATTATGATGCAATTTCGTATGAGTTACCTCTACCGCCATAAGCAGAAGAAGATATGAAATACAAATTAGTGAAAGAGACCAAGCCGAAACTACCTACCTTCGGCAAGTATAAGGCAAAGACTATCCATCACAGGACAGTCAGCAGCGACGAGATTATCAGGGAAGTAGCCTTACGTGACGGCATTGACGAGGGTGCCGTCACCACCATTATGATGGGACTCTCCCATGTCATTAACTATCATCTCAGACAGGGGGACAAGGTGAAATTATATACCTGGGGAACGATGAAGTTGGAGATAGAGAGTGAGAAAGTGGATGACCCCAAGGATTTCAAGGCGAAGAAGCACATCCGTGGTGTCCGCCTCCACTTCCTGCCAGAGAGCAGTGGAGGCAGTCCAGAACTCTACCAAGATCTGAAATTTGAGAAAGAGAAAGGATAGTTCTCTTTTCATTCTGAAACAAAAAGAAGAATGTGTTGTATCACATCCTTCTTATACTGGCAATGTGAGGATAAATCTCGCTCCCCCGGTATAACTGGTGTCAAGGACGACATCACCGCCAAGGCGACGTGCCACATTACGGCTCAAAGGAAGTCCGATACCCACGCCGTCCTTAAACTCGTCAAGTTGGACGAACTCCCTGAAAATATCCTCCGCCTTGTCCGCAGGAACACCACAGCCGGTATCCTCCACCGTCATCTTGACAAAGCCGTCCTCTAACGTACAATGCAGGCGAACCGTGCCACCCGAGGGGGTGAACTTCAACGCATTCCCCAACAGATGGGCAAGAGCCGATGTCGCATAATGCGCTGAGGTCTGGATGACCAGGTCATCAACAGATTCCATGACAAAATCAAAATGATAGTCCGGTTTATCAGCGACACCGCTCATCGTTATCGCATTAGCACACAGCATACTGACACTCAGAGAATCAGAACGCTCGATATGGGTACGGCTGTTGGTTTCCGAAAGAGCAAGCAACTGGTTGATGAGTGTCGTGATACGGTTGGTATTCTCCTGTATCTTCAGACTCGCCTCCTGCCGTACCTCTACAGGAAGGTCGGCATCTGGCATCGCCAACATCTGAGAGAAGCCCGAGAGGATATTCAACGGTGTCCGTATCTCATGAGAGACATTCTTGATGAAATTGGTCTTCATGCGGTCTGACTCTCCCGCATGGTCGAGGGCAATAGTCAGTTCCTCGTTCTTCTCGGTTAATTGGCGACTCATCTCGGCAAGTTCCGCATTCTTTCTCTTCAACCTGCGGTTCATCCAATACCAGTAGCCAACCAGCAGTGCCAGAGCAATGGCAATGACAACCGCCGTATTCATCATGTTCCTGCTACGGGTAAGTCGTTGTTCCATCTCTAACTCATTGACATGGAAGAGAGCACTCAACTCATTGATCTGCGTACGAGCATCCCGCTTGTAGATGGAGTCCTTCAACTCATGCAGGTTCCTATACATCTGTACAGCCTCCTGATAACGTCCAAGTCCATCGAGTATCTCTGCACGCTGCTTGTAGATCAGTACCATGGACGACTTATCGTCATAGCCCTTGCTCTTTTGGTAGCGACGGTCATTAAAATCAATGGCTTTTTGGTAATCCTTCCGCTGAAGATAGAGTTGAGCACGATAATACAACACACTCATTGGAATAAACTCTCCACTGCCTTCCGAACGTTTGTCTGTCTCATCAAGATCTTTCTCCGCATCATCAAGCAGACCGAGCCCCAGATCACATTGAGCACAGGCGATGTAATAGTACGCCCACCATACGTCATAACTAACCCTGTTGAGTTTATTACCATCAGAAGTCTGCTGCTCCAGAAACTTTCTCCATTGGGCAGTGACTTTTTTCATCTCTCCATAATTTTTCTGCTCATTAAGGGCATCACAATAATAGGAATAGACATCATTAACAACATGAGGAACTTTCTCTAACGAATGAATATGCCCCAAGCCCTTCCTGTAACATTGGAGCGCCTCATCGGTGTACCCCATATTGATATAGGCATTACCCATCGCATAGTTGGCAAGGGCAAGTCCATATTTGTCGTTCCGCTCGGCAGCGTCCTTATGCATCTGCTTGACTTCCTGCAAACCCGTATTTACCTTTCCACTGAACACATAGGTATTCACCAGATGCAACCATGTGTCGTAATAGTTTTCCCACAATCCATGCTGGCTGTGGAATTTCAAGTCTTCGTGTGCCTGTATGATCAACGAGTCGTTCTTATCATAGTTATAAAGGTCGCGGATATGGTCTACACGACGCTTGCTTTCTGCCTTCAATGCAGGATCTATTCCCCCATCACTTTCAATAGCAACAGCAGGAGCCGTCACCAACAGGACAAGAATTATGGTCAGTATTCTTTGCATATATAATTTATTGCTCTATTTGCTGAATGGCTGCATCGCCTGGCTTGAAGAGAAGACCTGTGCACTTTGTGGCAGCCGCCTTATAAGCCTTTAGTTCCACCTTGTCCCACTGTATCTGGTCGGTACGCTGGGCAAGGGGCGCATGGGGTATCAACGAACCGTCACGCACCAGTATGACACATGGTATCTCACCCGTCTCGATGGTCTGGTAACCTCCGTCATATACTTGACCGCTCTGATAGTCAATCCACTTGCCGCGAGGTAGGTATACCGTACGGTCGGTACCACTCTCCAACAGCGGAGCAACGAGTATCTGGGAACCGAACATATACTCATCCTCCACGAGCCAGGCCCCTGGATCGTCAGGGAATTCCACCAAGAGTGCACGTACCATCGGTAGTCCTCGCTCCGAGCAATCCTTAGCCTGAGCGTAGACATACGGCATGAGTTTGTATTTCATCTCCGCCGACTGACGGAAAGCCTTCGTGAAACTCTCACTGATCAGCCACGGCTCTGTAGGAGGTGCTCCATGAGCACGGGTATGACTCGACAGGAAACCGAAGGGGAGCCATCGACGGTAGATATCCTCGGGAGAGGCAGTGACAAAGCCACCCATATCATGGCTCCAGAACGAGAAGCCGGAGAGTCCGAACGACAGACCGCCCCGCAGGTCACCGAGCATTCCCGTATTCGTGGTAGCGGCATCGCCACCCCAATGGAGGGCATAGCGCTGGCTACCGGCCCATGCGGAGCGTGCCCAGATGATACCCTCTCCCGGATACTGGCGTTCCACGGCTTCCCACAGGGCTTTGTTATAACGCACGGGGTAGAGGTTATGCTCGTATTTACCTCCTCGTCCGTTATGATAGAAACCATCATAGGGAGCAGCCTCACCGAAGTCACACTTAATGGTGGAGACCCCTTGTCTTAGGAGTCCTGCTATCTTCGACTGATACCACTGGACGGTCTCAGGATTCGTGAAGTCAAGGACAGCATCCTCATAAGGCATTCCCCCAGCGGCATTCCGCACATGCATCTGACGGTCGACAATCTCGCGGAAGAAGCGGTTCTTGGGGGTGAAGTACGGTAACTGCCACAGACAGGTATGAAAACCGTCCTGCTTCAGTTGTCGCAGCATGCCCACCGGGTCTTTGAAACGATCCTTGGCGAACTCATAGTCACACTGCCAGTCAACGCCAAACCACCCCGTATCGAAATGGATGACATCAGCGGGAATCCGGTACTGACGCAGTTTCTTGGCAATATCCAGTCCCTCGTCCTGAGAGAAATAGGTGATACGACTCATCCACGTACCAAACGACCACAGGGGAAGCATCGGTGACTTACCCGTGATATTGGTATACTCATCAAGGATGTCCTTGGGTTCTCCGAAGAACACAAACAAGTCGAGTTGCTCATCAGCCATGAAGAGACGGTCGGCACCGATATACGAGGCACCGAAATCTGCCGTCACAGGGGCAGAGGTATGCATGAAGATACCATAGCCACGATTCGAGAAGAAGAAAGGAACAGGCTTATACTGACCGTCCGTCTCAGGACCTTGCGGATCCGTAACACTCAGTTGCACCTTCTGACCTACCTTATTCAAGGCACCAAAGGACTCTCCACAACCGTAGATACGCTCCCCTGGTGCTATCGTCCACACGGGATTGATGCTGCGAGAGTTGTCCGCACCCCTTTTGATAAAGGAGAAAGGCAACAGTTTCACCTGTGAGGAGTCATTGTCAATGAGATGACGGGTCTGTGTCATCACCCGTCCGTTCCTATCCCTCAGCACGAGACGCCAAGGGTATTTCTGTATCTCAATAGTCCCATAGTCGGTCTGGTATGCGATGACCTTGTCATCGCTAAAAGACCGCCATGCCGAAGAGGAGGGTACTGTCCCTGCCAGCATCACGCTCTCTCCATCCTGACGGGGCCTGTCGATGGGTGAGGTCATCATCCTGACTCGTACACAACGAGGACTGACGAAATCAATCTTCAACTGCAGGTTAGGGTCATTGTCATACTGGGTGTCTGGGAAGTCGAGCATCCGCATCCGCACGGGCCAGTAGCCATTGAGGTTGAAAGCCTGACGGGGTGACAGCCTATAACGTTTCCAATTCACCAGTCCCTCCCCTTTCGCCACATCAAACGAAGCCAGCGAGTCGGCCAGGAAATACGTATTACTCAAGTCATTGAAGTCACCCGACTGGTCTTTCGGCATACATTGCAGGTACTGCACCCCTGCCGAGGTCTGGATCTGGGCCTCTGTAGTCCATGACGCACCCAGCAGGCACATTATACTGATTATCTTCTTCATAGTTTGATGGTATTTGATTTCAATCCAATGGCTTTAGCCGTCAGCGTGCCATGCCCATTGACGACAGCGATACAACGGCCAAAGAAGGCCTTACGACGAGGTTCCTGGAAACGTTCCATAGAGGTCTGACAACCATTGTCGGTTGCGATGACCTTGGCTCCGTCGGCAGCCGAGAACACCAGTTGGTCTTCTGCCCACGGACAACGGTTGCCGTCCTTATCGACCACCACAGCCTGCACGAAGGTCGTATTCTTGCCCGCATAGTCGACCGCGAGTTGGATATGATGGGGCTGGCCGGCTGTACGGATCACCTGTTCAGCCACCTGTCGCCCTTCCTTACGGGCCACCACTTTCACTTCACCAGGCTCATAGGTCACATGCCAGCCGACATGATATTCCGTGCATAAAGCACTCCCCTCCAACATCTGACTTCTTCCTTCTGACTTTCTCTTTACACCTTGACTCTTACCATTGATAAAAAGTTCCACCTCATCGGCCTGACTATAGTAGCACCACATATCCAGTTCCTGTCCGTCAAGCCAGTTCCAGTGGGGGAAGAGATGCAGCACGGGTTCGTCGGTCCACTCACTCTGATACATGTAATACACATCCTTCGGCTGCCCCGCCAAATCAATGATTCCGAAATAACTGCTGCGGGCAGGGAAAGAATAGGGAGTCGGTTCTCCGATATAGTCGAAACCCGTCCAGATAAACTGCCCACCCACATATGGGGTGTGTTTCACCACGTCCCACGTCTCCTCATGAGTCGAACTCCACGACGCATGCATATTATCATAGGCCGAGCACATATAGGTAGGATCGGTATACGGTAGCCACCACTCCTTAGGAGCCACATAGACCGAGTCGGACGGCATCATATAGAATCCGTTAGTCTGGAGGGCCGACACACTCTCCGTCATAATAAACGGTCGGTCAGGGAAATTCCTGGGGACATCCTTAATCCACTGATGATGATAGTTGAAGCCGATGATATCTATCGCCTTCCCCTTAAACAGATGGTTGGAGGGCGAGGGCTCATTACAGCCGGCCGTGATGGGACGCGTCGTGTCATAACGGCGCACGATGTCCGCCAGATGGTCGGCCAGAAGAGTATTCACACTGATCTCCCCCTCCTTGGCCAGTGTTGAGGCATCATGCCCCGCATTGAGAATCAGGTTGGCTTGCTCCAGTGTCAGTGTATCAGCCTCAGCCGACGACCACTGTTCCAGTACCTCATTACCAATCGACCACATCAGGATACAGGGGTGGTTACGGTCACGCAGCACCAGATCGGTCAGGTCACGCTCATGCCACTCATCAAAGAAACGCGCATAGTCACCTGCCGACTTACGACGACACCACATATCAAACGACTCATCCATCACGATCAGTCCCATCGTGTCACACATATTCAGCAACTCAGGGGCCGGTGGATTATGCGACGAACGGATGGCATTGACTCCCATCGCTTTTAGCCGTGACAGTTTACGGTGCATCGCATCCTCATTAATGACAGCACCCAGACAACCGAAGTCATGATGCTCACAGACACCATTGAGTTTCATGTTCCTGCCGTTAAGCCAAAAACCCGTCCGTACATCGAAGCGGAAAGCACGGAAAGCAGTATTGGTCCATACCTCATCGACCACCTTCCCCGCCACCAGCACTTGCGTGCGTACCTTATAGATATAAGGATCGGTAGTGGACCACAGACGGGGCTTCCTGACATTCAGTCCGACCTCTTTGCCAGTAGCATCGAACATGGTATTCTTTACTTTATAACCAGAGCCTTCCACGTCAACATCCACCTTCACCTGTCCAGTCTTGGCATCCGTCACGACATGAACCCCCCAATGCTTCACATGGACAGGGTGTGTCTGGGTGAGCCACACATGCCGATAGATACCACACCCACTATACCAACGGGAGTTGGGCTGGTCACTATTGTCCACCCGTACGGCGATGACATTCTCGCCTTGACGGAGGTATTTCGTAATCTCATACTCGAAGGAACTATAGCCATAGGGACGATGGCCCACCTGTTGTCCGTTGACGTAGACGGTGGAGTTCATATAGACCCCGTCGAACTCGATGAAGTAGCGATCGGAGGGCAGGGCATCACAACCTAGTATGAAACGCTTGCGATACCAACCAACACCCCCAGGCAAGGCTCCCCCACTCGCCCCTGAGGGGTTGGAAGCCAGGAAGTCACCCTCTATCGCCCAGTCGTGCGGCAGGTTGAGCGTCCGCCAATGACTGTCATCATACGCATAGGTAGCCATCTGTACTGAGTCAGCCAGTATGAAATGCCAATCAGCGTCAAAATTTTGACGCTGACGGGCTTGTATCGTTGTCAGTCCACAAAGGACACAGACGAGACAAAAGAATCTTTTCATAACTGAACGCTTACGGCTTTACCATTATAATTCACCAACTTACCCTTAGGATTATCAAGATTGAGAGGTTGTGACGCTTCCTTGGTGATGAGGACGACATTGAAGCGACGGTTCTGTAACATACCGTTGAACTGACCCTTGCGGGCTCCGAACGTCACCGTCTTCGCGGCATCATCATAAGTAATATCGATGGTAGCATACTTGCCCTTCTCATAATTATAGTTCACGCCCTCATCCTCATAAAGTTGGAACGTACCGTTCTGACCGGCATATACGTAGAGGTTAATAAGTTCTGCGGGTTTCTCGTCACACCACTCCATCTCAGGACCGAAAGGAATGATGGCTCCCTCACGGACAAAGACGGGAATCTGCTCATAAGGAGCATCGACGACGAGTGACTGACCACCCTCCACATACTCATTGGTATAGAGGTTATACCAACCACACTGCTTGGGGAAATAGACACTACGGTTGCGGGCCTTGTAATAGCCTACCGGACAAGCCATCAAGGCAGGACCGAACATCCACTGGTTACCGATATTCTCTACTTCCTTATCACCATTGAAGTCCATCACAAGGGCACGCATCAGGGTATAGTCCTTGAAATGAGCCCAACCAGCAAGACTGTACATGTAAGGCATCAGGCGATAGCGCAGTTTGTCATAATACACAAACGACTGATAGCAGGGATGATCCTCTGGAGCGATGTTCCAGATCTCACGAGTAGGCCACTGACCATGAACACGGAACAAAGGAATGAAAGCACCAAACTGACTCCAACGGGTCTGTAGTTCACGCCACTCCTTCAAATCCTCATTCTCTACTCCTGTCTTATTATAGTTCTGCTGGGCTGCCACATAACGGTTCTCCACGCAAAAGCCGCCTTGGTCCATACCCCAGAAAGGAATACCCGACATCGAGTAGTTCAAGCCTGCCGTCATCTGGGCACGCATATCCTCCCAGCGAGTACCGATATCACCACTCCATGTAGCAGTGGAGAAACGCTGTTCACCAGCAAAACCGCTACGTGTCAGCAGGAAGACACGAGGCTCATTATCCTTACCTTTATAGACACTGCGCTGACCATTATAAATCGCATCTGCATTGACCGTACTATAAGCGTTAAAATACTCCGTTGAGGTACCTAATGCCGTAGGTCCACAGAGGGCCTTGCGATACCACATCGGCGTACAGTCACGTACATTGGGCTCTGAGGCATCCATCCACCAGGCATCAATACCGGCAACACCATCATGGTTATATTTGCTATAGAGATTCTCGTCCATCTGTCGCCAGAACATCTTACGTGCTCCTGCATCATAGGCATCATAGAACGAGCCGCGGAAGCCCAACCAGTCGTGGATATCATCCTTGATGGCCTGGTGGTACATCCATCCCTTACCATCCAACTCCTTATAGTTCTTGACGGTATCATAGAACTTCGGCCATACGGAGATCATGAAACGGCCATGCATCGCATGGACACTATCCAGCATAGCCTGCGGATTCGGATAACGAGAAGACTCAAAGGTGTGATCCCCCCAGGAGTCGAGTTTCCAGTAGTTCCAGTCCTGTACGATATTATCAATAGGGATATGACGCTTGCGGAACTCAGCGAGGTTGGTCTCTATATCCTCAGAACTCTGATAACGCTCACGACTCTGCCAGAAGCCCAACACCCATTTCGGATACAGGGATGCCTTACCCGTCAGGGTACGATAGCCACTGATCACCTCATCGAAGTTCTGACCGGCTATGAAGTAATAATCCATGTCTTTCGCCATCTCGCTCCAGATGCTCAGTTTTCCACGCTCCTCCTCACTACGGGGCTCAGAGACACGCAGACCACAATAGGCCTCTCCTCCGTCGGGTTGCCACTCAATGCGCAACTGGTTCTTCACCCCTTTGCGTACCTTGGCATTAAACTTATACGTATTCGGATTCCATGCCGTACGCCAACGCTCAGGCACGACCTCTTTACCATCGATATACACTTTCACATATCCGGAATAGTAGAGGATAAACTGATAGTCGACAGACTTGCCCGTACATTTACCGCAGCATTCGGATTCGAGGAAACCCTCATACACCACATTAGCCCCTTGCAGGTTAAAACCCTGCGGCAGGTTTTTCAACCCTCCATTGTCTGTCTTATTGGCTATCACCGAGGTAGCCGGATAGGCATACTCATAATAGATGGAATCCTCGTCACGCACCAGTTTCTTTCCATCTTTATCTATATAGGTTCCTGTCAGATGACCTTCCCTACCCCTCTTGTCATAGAGTTTGAAGGCACGATTGAGTTGCAGGTAGTCGTTTGGATTACCGAAGCGGCAATAACTATAGGAGTCCCACAGGATACCATAGTTCTTATTAGAGAGGACAAACGGGATGCTGACCTTCGTATTATACTGGAACAAGTCCTCGTTCTTTCCCTTCATATTAAACTCCTCCGACTGGTGCTGACCAAGACCATAGAACGACTCATCAGCGGGAGAGTCGAACTTCATCTGCCATGTGAGACCGTGCTTCATTGCCTCTGTAATGGCAGGGCCACCCTTCAGACCATACTCACGCTCTGGAACCGTGAAGTTCTTGAACTGCTTACCATCCTTTGACTCCTTGAGCAATAATTTCTCTTGACCATCATAAAAGGTCACCTGACCGGTATTGATATCAACATTAGCCATCACATTAGCGGCCTTCACAATGACACAATGGCCATCTACCGCATAGGTGTCGAACTTCGGCTGAGCCGTCTGCTCCACCACCATAAGACTTTTCTTCTTGGGCAGCGCACTTTCCGAAGTTGCCTGTACACGAATAATGTTGTCGTTAACTACTTGCAGGCGGACGACCTTGGCACCACCTGCCTTTACCTCCTTCACAGGAATCGTCACGAACTGTCCTTGAACGGTATAGTCGGCAGCAGAGACTGCTACCGATACTACCGTCAACACACTCGTAACGAGCGTTCTAAATTTCTTCATGAATCTTTTATTGTTATTATGCTAATCTATTCTTCTATGATTTCCGCCTCTTCGATGACCTCGCCAAGAGGTAATGTAACCACAATAATGGTACCTCCTCCAGGATTGTCCTCTATATGTACCTCACCCTCATGGGCATCCACGATAGCCTTGACCTTATGCAGGTTTGAACCGTCGCCATTGACTATCGGGTCAAAGGCATGCTCCTTGAACTCATCCTTAATACCAATGCCGTTATCGGCAATCTGTATCTGGGCCTTTCCGTCCTGGGTACGGGCTACGCCCACACTAATCCGACAGTCATTGGGAGTAAAGATAGCCGCATTACGGAAAGTGATATTGAATATCTCCTCCATCTGTTCACTATCGAAATCAACATCCAATTCGGGAACGGACGACAGGAAGTTCACCTTCACATTCGTATCCTCTACCGGTGTCTCGTACTCCTTACAATACTGACGGGTGAACGCTACGAGATCAATCGTACGCTTATGAATCGTCACCTCTTCCTCTTGTGGTGTATAAGGTGTCTTGTCCTGGACATGCTCATTCACCAACTGCATACGCATCTCATTCATCCATTGCTGCTTCTCCAACTCACGACGCACATTCTCTGCCTTCATACGCCTTTCCTGACGTTTCATATACCACTTACGCCAGAACCAGGCGGCAATGGCAATAAGAATCATATAGAGCAGGACCATCCAACGAGTGCGCCATAAAGGGGGACGGATGGTGATGGCAATACGACTCTCCTCGTCACTGAACGAGCCGTTATCATTTAAAATACGGACACATAACAGATAGAAGCCGGGACGAAGACTGGAGTACGTGACATTCGGGTTCACCTCCTCTGTTCGAATCCATTCTTCATTATAACCGGCCATCTTATAGGCAAAACGAGAACGGTTATGAATCTCACCGCTGTTCGTGGCTAACTGTACCGTAAACTGGTCGTCATAACGCAGACTAATCTCACGACAGACGTTCAGGGCCTTTTCCAACACCACACGTCCACCGACTTTCTCACCGACGGACACGTCACGTCCGAATATCTTCAGTCCACTGAACTCAGGTTTCTCGACAAAACGTCCCTTGACCATCCTGTTGAGGTCTATGATATCAAGGCCACCTTGTCCACCAATGAGTACCTTCCCGTCGGGAGTCATACAGATAGACCGCTGGTTATATGGACCATTCTGTAGTCCGTCCCTGTTATTAAACGAACGTACCAGAAAGTGCCATTTCCCATTGGGATATTGCTCAGGAACGATATTCGTCACACCATGATCCGTCGACAACCAGATGGTATGATGCTGGTCTTCCGTGATACCATTGACCGTAGAGCCAAACAAACCGGAACGCATATCCAACAGGTAGACATCATTGGTCTTGGGGTCCCAGATGGTAGCACCAGACACCGAACCCTGCCAAGAGAGTCCCCGACTATCCTGGAAGCCACAGATAGAAGTCTCCGTAATACTTACGTCATTCTTATTATCGGACACATTACGGTTGATGACTTTCCGTGTCTTCGGGTTGATGATTGAGTAGTACTTCGAATGACTCACCATCAGCCAGCCTTTCTTGGTCTTTGTAATGGTGGAAATATAGTCGCTGGGGAGGATGGAATTATTCAAAGAGATCGGAACATCCATCTTACCTGTTCGGGGATTGATGCGCTGGACACCATTGCCCAACGTACCGATCCAGATATACCCCCACTGGTCTTCATAGACCGTCCATACATTATTATTGGAAAGGTCGGTCGGCTTACCCGTAGCGCGAAAGTTGGTCACCTGTCCGTTCTTGATATGAATAAGTCCGCCTTCATAAGTACCGAACCATACAGAACCGTCACGGGCTGCCAGTGAACCTACCATCGTATTGGATCCAATACCATGATGCTCTTTGTCGTAGATAACCTGCTCCTCGGTACGGGGATCAAAACAAATGATACCTTTATCATTCGTTCCCAACCAATAGTAACCGGCTGTATCAACACAGATAGTATTGATATTTCCCAACTCGATATTGCGGAAATTAGACAATCCCTCAGAATAAAGGTTCAAGCCATTCATATAAGTACCTATCCACATGCGACCCAACTGGTCACGATAGATCATACGAAGCGTATTATCACTAATAGACGACTCGTCGTGTTTGTCATTCAAGAACTGACGAAGTTCCCGTGTTTTCTTGTCTACGACAATCAGTCCATGATGGTCGGTGGCTAACCAGTAACGGCCTTTCTTATCAAGGGCGACATCCCAGATACTTGTCACTTCCGATACGTCCTCAACACCCCAACTGTGCACGAAGTCTGCCATAGAATGGTACCATCGTCCCGTCCGATTAATCCTAACAAAGCAATTGTTTGTGCTAATGGCATAGATATTCCCTTCGCAGTCAACCCTGAGTTTACAGTCCTGATTACTAATCCGTCCTGTACGACGCAGGTAGTTATTTTTCCAACTAATCCAGTCCTTCTCCCTATTGAAACAGAATATCTCACCATTACTGGAGGAGATCAACACACTCTTACCATATTCCGTAAAACCGGAAACGCCAAAGTCATTATTGAACTCCTGACGGCCATAGCCGAAACGATACTGTTTGAGAGTACCCTTGCGAGGACTGTAATGCCAGAAGCCCTCATCGAAAGTCTTCACCCAGAAGTCTTTGTGAGAGTCTATGAAGAGCCGTTCTATACCACCCTTGACACCATGCTCATGCAACCATATTTCCGGATGACGGTCAAACTTTTCTGTCTCCGGGTTAAAGATGGTATAGTTCATACCTTGTCTCAGCCACAACTTACCGTCATAGGCCTCATAGACCTCATCCACGTAATTATTACGCAACGTGGTTGTGTCTTTGGCATACGAGTAATAGGTTTTGAAACGATAGCCATCATAACGGTTAAGACCATAAGGGGTTCCAAACCACATCACACCTTTCGAGTCACGGAGGATATACAACAATTGGGAATTACTCAAGCCGTCGCGCGTATCCAGACGACTGAACTTCATATCATCAATCGCTGCCACAGCAACGATTGGCATGACAAGTAAAAGTATAGTTGAACAAAAAAGTTTTTTAATCATTGGCAAACGTTTCATTTCAGTTAGTATCTGCAAAAATACGCTTTTTCCAGCATTCCACCAAACAAAACGCCTGTTTTTTCAGAAAAAAGTCAATCAGGCCAACTGACAGAACGGACACCCTCGGTAATACCGTCCATCACAACAGGACTGAACACTTTCAGGTCAGCACGGTCAATAACGGTCATTGTCCCCTTCTCACCATTACGATTGGTGAAATTGATATCCCACAGCATTGGAACACAACCATTAGACACGGCCTTACCGGTAATATCCTTGAACCAAGCCTTAATAGAGGTATCGTGAGCCATCTGAAGAGGCCCTACCTCCCGCCAATTAGCACCATACTCACCCATGATAACAGGGAAACCCTGATCATAGAATTTCTTCTTCATAGCGGCAAACAGACTGGCTGACCAGTTTTCTTCACCCCATTCACAATTATGAGTATCCCCTGGTACATGGTTACCATGACCCCAGAACCATTTACCACCCTCTTCCTGTCCACAGAAATCCCAAGGCTCGTAATAATGCACTTCCACCATTAAGCGTCCTTTGCCAACCGGGTCGACAGGCATAGAGAAGCCCACCTCCTCACTGACAGCAGAGGAGATATTGACACTAGGAGCCTGAACTACCAGTATCCGGTTTTTGTTCTTACCACCCGCAGCACGAACGGCATCCACAAAAGCCTGATTATAGCGTAGGAGTATTGGTGTCAACTCCTGATGCTTATCATGAAACAGGTTATACTGCTGGAAGGGCTCATTGAGGCCGGCAAAAAGCAATTGTTCATCATAGCCCTTGAAGGCTGTGGCCAGTTGCATCCACAAATCCTTTAGGCGGGCGATCTTCGCTTGGATAATCTGCTCATCCACCTTTTCGAACGACTGGTCGTTCTTACTGAATCCCTTCACTTCTATCCAACCGTTATCCCAATGATCGTTTAATACGACATAGAGCCCTTCACGAATACAATCATCGACAATTTCTTTTACACGAGCCAACCATTCCTCATCGATTTTTCCCTGCGCATCCGAATGAATGTCCCAGGAACATGGAATACGGACAGATTGAAAACCCTGACGCTTGACAAAACCAATGATGTCCCTTGTGGTCCTCGTATTTTGCCAGGAAGTCTCAGCAGCAAGTCCCTCCCCGATAGCCTCCAAAGTATTACCCAGGTTCCAACCCGGATACATCCGAGAGGCATGCATCTTTGCCGGGTTGCAATTTTCGTTACATTTTACTTGTCCTTCAACAGTCATCGACAGACAGACGCATAATACGGAAAGGAGGATTTTTGATAGGGTCATAGTTTTTGTTTTTTAGCAGATGTATCTCGAATCACCAATTGTTGAGGAACAATCTTCTTATAGACTTTGGTGTCACCCTGTATATGCCCCAACAGCATCTTACAGGCCGTAACACCCATAAGATGAGACTGGTCCTCTATAGCCGAAAGACGAGGAGTCACATACGCCGCATGAGCATCGTCCGTGAATCCTATCAAGGCGACATCTTCCGGAATACGCAAGCTTTGTTGCTTAATAGCCGTAAAAGCAGCAAAGGTAATGATATCATTGAAAGCCAATATTGCATCGGGACGATTCGACGACTGAAGCAACCGAGCCGTTTCCCGTAAGGCAACCTGATAGTCAATCTTATCACAAACGACCAAATCGCGATTGATAGGTATTCGGTTCTCACGCAAGGCTTCTAGGTAGCCATGCTTACGGCGCTGGACCATATCCAGATGGTTAGGACCACCTATAAAAGCGATACGACGACTTCCCGTATCTATCAGGTGTTGAGTAGCCATCTGGGCCGCTTCATCGCCATTGGCCGTCACACAGGAAAACTGATCTGAAAGACAGGTTCGTCCGAAAAAGACCAGAGGGATTCCCATCTCTGCGATTTCCTCGTAATGGCTATAATCGGTCGTAGTCTGAGCCAGGCAAGCGATGATACCCTCTACATGAAGACTTATAAAGTTATCAACAGCATGCGCCTCATCCTCAAAACTCTCATGACTGTTGGCACTGATGACACTATACCCTGCTCTGCGTGCCTCATCCTCGATACCATCCAATACGGCGGCATAATAATGGGTAACCAGATTAGGAACTACGACACCAATCATCTTGGGCGACTCCTTGCGAAGACTCTGCGCAAAAGGATTAGGACGATAATTCATCTTTTTTGCCAACTCCTTGACACGACGCTGCATCTCCTCGCCAATCTCAGAGGAATTACGCAGTGCACGGCTGACTGTGGCAATACTGACATTCAGTTCTTTTGCCAAGTCCTTCAAAGAAGTTCTATGTTGCTTTGTATTGCTCATCAAGTGCAAAAGTAGAAAAAAATACGGAGATACGCAAACGTTTACGGAACTTTTTTCTTTATTTTGATACATCTTTCATAAAAAAATGCTTATCTTTGCAACAGATTTCAGAATGAGTAATGAATAGTTGATAATAAGTTAGTTAGAAAACAGGGGTAGGAGTTGTCGTGAGACAATTCCTACTTTTTTTGTTTCCTATATATCAAATATAATATTCCGCTGAGTCGACAAGCCCTGCTCTCAACGCATATTTCGTCGCTTCATGTACATTATTGACTCCTAATTTCCTAAAAATATTCTTACGGTGGGTATTCACTGTATGAAAACTGGAGAAACGACGTTCGGCAATTTCTTTCGTTGTCAGCCCCAGGGCAATATCCTTTAAAATCTCTGTTTCCGTAGGGGTCAATTTCACATCCTCCTCCGTATGGGATATTGTAGGTGCCAGCAATATCTCCGCCATTCGTTGACAGATATACCGCTGATGGCGCTGCGCGAACAACAGGCATTCACGGATCTCCTGAATAGGGGATTCTTTCAAAAGAATACTGAAACGTGGTGCAATGGCAATCAAACGACGAACGAAATCACCCGACAAATCGACACTGAAAAGAATCCACTGTACCAGCGGAAAGCGCTGATGCAATATCTCCAACTCTTCCACATCATTGATATCAAAGAGTGTATAATCCAATATCACGATGGTGTCTGGATGGCTCTTGAGTTGCTCTATCATCTCTGCTTTATCTTCAGCACGATGCATCTCCACCCCTTCCATTTCCTGACAGATATACATCATACCTGCCCTTGTAATATCTTGATTGTCTGCTAATGCTACATACATAATTTATAATAGTCGTTTAATCATTTTCCGGCATAAAGTCTCATGCTTTTGGTGCATATAATAGTACATCACTGCGAAGACGGTCAGTTCTGCCAACGGATAGACATAAGGCACATCCAACAGACAGGACAGATACAATACAATGGCACGGGCATTGAACGTCAACAGATTTGTATATTTCATCAAAGGCAGTGAGCCCTTACGAAAAGTATCACGCAAGTCAACAGGAAGTTCTTCACCTTGGGGATATCTCTCCCGTAGCAAATGATAGAATTGTTGGAATGCAGGTGTCCGCTGCTCCTGCGACTTACAATAATTAGCATAACAATAATAAAACAGACGGGCAAAACGGTCATTCTCTGGCAACGACGCATAGACCTTCCGTTGCTCCTCATATGTATCCAGTTCACTTCCATTCTTTCCCAACAGGAAATACAAATGAATCTGGCGATAATAGTCAGCCAGAGAGCATTGGCGGGAGTGACAGATTGCTCCTGCTACATAACACACCACAAATACGACGACGTAAGCCCATCCTCCGACCATATCATAGAACAAGTCACCAGTACGCTTAATAATCGCAAGATAAATAAAAAAGAACCACACATTCTCAGAGAATCCGTCAAGAACCCTTCCCACCAGCGTTTTCTTCCCTGTTAACCGAGCCATCTGACCGTCGGTAGAATCACAAAAATTAGCAAATATCAACAAGATGACACCTGCCACGTTATGCCATAAATCAGGAAAGAAGAACAGGCAACCGCCTACGGCACCTAAAATGATAGAGAGAATCGTAATAACATTGGGATGCACGTTCCACCTCATCCAGAACAGCGCAAAGACCAACCCGATTGGACGAGTGAAATGCACATCCAACCACTCTTCCGTATCCTCTGATTTAAAAGAGACACGCAACAGTTCCTTGAAAGATCTGGATTCACTCATCATTCTCCATATTTAAGAACTGCTCGGCTTTGCTGATATCAGCAGCATGATCAATATCAAAGACCTTTCCTAGCGGATAGGCACGCAATTGGCAGCCCTCTGCAATCAGTGCCCGTTGGAAATTACGCATCCGTTGTTCGCCACGTGCTATGCAATTATGGAGTGTATAGATTGCTGTATCCCGTAGTCCGTATACCCCCGCACTGACAAACCGACAATCTTCCTTTTCATCCAAGAAAGACAAGATATTCATCTCAGTATCCGTCTTCACATAAAGTGGTTTCTCGTCATCCACATAGTCTGTCACACCCATCAACCCATCGACAGAAGTCTGCCTGAATGTTTTGACAAATCGAGAAAATGCGTCCTCCCTGAAAACAGTATCCACTGTCGTTAACACAAACGGACCGTCTTGCAAGAACTTACATATCTCAAAAAAACTATGCATAGAACTAGAGGTATTTTTAATCACAAAACGCAACGGGACAGGACATCCTTTCAATCCATTGCGCTGTAGTTCCACCAGATGTCGAGCGACCATCGCAGTCTTGTCATTACAAATAACAACAATTTCTTCCGCATTATTGACCATGAATATACGAATAAGGCGGTCTATAAGTCGTTCATGCCCCACACACACCAACGGTTTGGGTTCATGCACTCCTTCCGCAGCCAAACGGCTGCCCTCTCCCGCTGCAATGACTGCAAATTTCATGAACTATACATCTCGTTTAATGTGTGCAAAGATACGAATAATATTTGAAACTATCATGATTTTCGGAAAAAAATCAGAAGGTGAAGTGTACGGCAAAACGAAGTCCACGTTTATTAGCCGTCGACAGGTGATTATAATTCAGTCGGCGTACATACTCTACATGGAAGAAGCGGAAGATATTGTGAATACCCACAGAAACCTCCACGTAGGGAGTCCGCGGATTCATAATATAGGATCCCGCCGGAAAAGCCATCAGGACCGGATCATCTGTGTTTTGTGCCAAAGTGGGATTATTCTTGTCGGACAAACCACCCCAGAGCACCTTTACCCCCACAGACTCACGCCATTTTAGTCTCTTCAAAAGCGGGATACGGTTAAAGAGTTTACCGTTAAGGTCCCAGTTGAGGGTTGCTGTAATAAAGCGGTCATTTAAAAATTCCATATTATCAATCAGACTGAACATATTACGCTGAAGGATATACGACATGTTAGCCTCTGGCATACAAAGTAAAGGGAACGGGACTTTACTCCATTGGATACCACCCTTGACATAGAGGTCCACTTTTCCCCAACTGTTGAGCCAGAACCGCTGAGCGACACTGGCTTCACTATAGTGATAACGGTAATCACCTCCCAAGAAGCCCTTCATACCAATCGCATGACTAAAGGTGAACACCGGGGCCTCCAGATTAATCTTACGACGACGCTGTTTCGTATTAATATAGGTGGCACCAGGACAAAACTCCACCGCAGCCCGCAACTCCGTAGTACGGAACTTAATAGACTCCATTGCGGTAAGAGGTACAAAACGGAGTGTGCCACATGCCTCGTTCTCCTCTGTTTTCAGACTGACAATAGTTTTGACACCTACATCCTCCTCCCGTTCAAAAGTAAGTTGTTGACGGTTATAGAACATCATATTCTCCACCCCTTTCCATTTAAAGGAGGTAAACATATTGTCTTTGTCATTAGTCATGAACTTGTCAGACGATGCACACACATCATAAGTCGATGTAAACGTCAACGTTCGTTTCGGGAATTCCTGAGGTAAATACTCTTTGGCATTGAAGGAGTAGGTGATATCCCCGCGATAATAGTTCTTATGCGATTTCCAACCACGAGCCACAAAACCTTTAAAGAACCAATGGGAATGCAGATTGGCAGTCGTCTGAATCCCTACACGGGTTCGAAAGCCATCCACATAGTTATGAGACAACATACTGTTAACCGGACCTATATCCACCTTGGAAGGCTTTCCTGTTTCGACAAAATTCTCGATAAAGGCTTTCAAACCGAACATGATATACTTATAGCCCTTCATCTTCTCAAAGCCCTTGACGAAATTCTTCATAGACACCTCACTCTTGGTAAGGCCCACCTGTCGATACCGCTCCCAAAACAGGTCACCACGCATCATAGCATCCGCTTCCTTAACCTCTTTCTTTCCTCTAAACAACTGAGGTGGAAGAGCATCAAAGGCATAGTCTGTCAATCGTGTATTTCTGATTACAATACCTTTCTGCAAGAAACTCAGTATCTGCATCTCTACGACCATATCATCAACAGACAACACCCACTCCCCTGTAGGTAACATGGTGAATTCCTGATTGACTCGCAAGTTCTCCACAAAATTGACATCACTCTGACGGGGAATAGACAAATCACACCGCTTCACTTGATAACTGGAATCTTTTAGGATATAAAGATCTCCCCTGAATCCGAAATCCTGCATATTATTAGGCAGGAAATGCAGATGAATACAACTGTCACGATCCACCTGAACAGTATCTTCTATATAATATCGGTAGAACCCTATCGCATCTTTTCCAATCGGAGAAGTAAACGGGCGACGCAACAGTCTCACCTGATCATCATAGATATTGACATCCGTGAAAATGTCCTTCAGCATCGTATTCATGATATCCCCCGTCTGAAACAAATCTCCGATACCGGTAGAATTCTGCCCCAAAATAATACTCTTCTCATCATGAGGATGACGGCGGTAGAATTTCTGAGTTACTGTCTCGTCAACAGATATCGGAAGGATAAGTTTGTTGTTATAGGGACACGCTTCTATCTGGTCGTAAATCCATTTCTTTTTCCGCAAAGCGGCATTCTGTAACTTCTCCTGCGTAATCTCATTACCCGCTAATGTCAATTTCTGATACTTGGTATATTGATAATAATCCTTGTTCGACAAGTTGGTAAGCCGTTTATGTTCTATCACCTTGCGCATCAACTCTACAGCAGGATTATTCTTACGACTATAACGTTGGGGCTTTGCCTTGACAATGACGTTTTGCAACTCTTTCGTATCCGGTTGCAATTGGACATCTATATGGATGGAGGTTCTATCCTGAATAAAGATTGTCTGAGGAACATACCCCACGGCACTGAAGGTAAGGGGCAGTTCCACCATCTTCTTAATCACGTAACGACCGTCGAGACCAGAGGCCACAGCGACACGATATCCCCTATATGACACGGTTACCGAAGGTATTGGTTCCTTCGTTTCGGCATTCGTAATCACACCGGATATCAGTCCTTGAGCCTGAGCAGAAAGACATAACAACCACAAAAGCCAGAGGGTATAAAACCTAGTCAATCTCTTCATCAGCCTCGTATCCACCCATCTCCCGGATGGCATTCTTCAAGATGGTGTATTGTTGGTAGAGATTATTGACAGGCTCTTCACCTTGCGTATAGTCATGCATCGGGCTCTTGAGGAAAAAACTCAGGAATCGTTGTATGCCATATCGCCCTGCACGCGCAGCCAAATCACACAACAAGCATAAATCCAGACATACCGGAGCGGCTAGGATGGAGTCTCTACAGAGAAAGTTAATCTTAATCTGCATGGGATAATTCATCCATCCGAAGATATCCACATTGTCCCAACTCTCCTTATTGTCATTACGAGGAGGATAGTAATTGATACGTACCTTATGATAATAATCCTGATACAGTTCTGGCTGATCATCTGCCTTGAGAATCGTTTCCAGGGTAGACAGTTTCGATACCTCCTTTGTATGGAAGTTTGCCGGCTCATCCAGCACCAGACCGTCACGGTTACCCAGGATATTGGTAGAGAACCAACCGCTCAATCCCAGATTACGTACTCCAATAATGGGGGCAAAACCAGATTTCACCAAAGTCTGTCCTGTCTTAAAATCCTTACCGGCAATCGGCATTTTCATTTTCTCAGCCAGTTCCCACATCGCTGGAATATCAACTGTTGTATTAGGAGCACCCATGATGAAAGGACATCCTTCCACGAGAGCAGCATAGGCATAACACATAGAAGGTGCGATATGCTCCCGATCATCCATCTTCATGGCTCGTTCCAATGTTTCCAAACGACCATGAACCTTCTCGTCCACAGGAACATAAATTTCTGTGGAAGCCGCCCATAAGACGACGACACGGCGGCATTTCTTCTCTTCCTTAAAACGACGGATATCCTCACGCAACCGTTCCACCATCTCCCAGCGAGTCTTACAATCCTTGACATGATCACCAGCCAACCGTTTGGCGTAATTCTTATCGAAAGCCGCCTTCATAGGTACTATTTTTTCCAGTTCCTTCCGAACAGGGGCAATATCCTTTTCTTGCAATACTGCAGCATACATAGTTGCCTGATAGGCATTCTGTGGATAGACATCCCAAGTGCCGAACACAATATCGTCCAAAGATGCTATTGGTACAATCTCTGAAACCGGAAGATAGCGTTTCTCCGCCCCCCTTCCCACTCGTATCTTACCATATTGAGTAAATGCGCCAATCGGTTTGGCTAGACCCTGCCGAGCCATCAGCACCCCTGTCATGAATGTCGTGGCAACAGCACCACATCCGACAATCATGATTCCCAGTTTATCGTCAGTTGGTTTAACATTAATTTGTCTCATATAGTTGTTCTAATTGTTTTATATTATGAATGATTACATCCGGTATCGTCTCATCAACAGGAAGGTCTAACCATTGTTCTCCTCGAATCCATATCGTATGGCACCCCACCTGCTGAGCGGGCAGAATATCCTTCTTAATACTGTCGCCTACGACAGTTATCTCATGAGCAGCCAGACCTAAAGCCTCCACTCCCAAGGAGAAAATCTGAGGATCGGGCTTTCGCACCCCCACTACGGCAGAGTCTATGACAGCATCAAAACAGTCAGACAAGCCGAACTCCTCTGTGACGGTCATAAGGTTGCCATAGAAATTACTTACTAAAACAATAGGATAATATTTCTTCAGTTGGTGTAGCACCTGCCTACTCTGATCAGTATTTCTCACTACTTGCCGGTATACGTTTTCCAGCAACTGCGAATGATAGGATGTCATTCCGAGATATTCAAGTTCTATCCGTATCTTAGCATCTAATGTCTGATAGAACGTAAAGTCTCGCCCAATAATCTGTTGTTTGTCCAACATACGCTCCGTATACACATAAGCATCCCTAAAACGCTCTTCCGTGACAGGTACGCCCATAGCGACATAGGAATGCCAAAGGACCTTCCCCCAGTGGTTGCCTCCAGAATCCAGCGTACCACCATAATCAAAGATAAAGGCCTTTGTGCCTTTGATATTTGTATATCCCATCATTATTAATGCTTCATTAACTGATCCAGTCGTTCAACAATAGCCTGTGCAGCCTCGTCCCGACATCTGGAGAAACTTGGCCAATCGTTTACATCGATTAAGACGAAACTTCCGTCCGGGCGGACGACAGCATCTCCACCATACACTTCAATCTGTAGAAGAGCAGCAGCATGAGTAACGGTCTCACGGAACATATCCTCATCAAAAGAATAATGAGCAGGATGCCCGTTTCTTGTTTCATGACCAAATTTCGTATGCCCATCGGCACTGGGATAATAATAACGAAAGAATGTCGTACCACACACACCATAGAACTTCACCAGATCGCCTGTCACATGAGCCCTCACATCAAAGGCAGAAATACCCCTCAGTGACATTTTCTCTTGCAGAGTAACTGCCTCAGCCTTAGTCGCAGCGAAAGCGACATCCTCCTTGAGTTCAGAAGGGCCATCGCCCCGTTTAACCCAATAGCCCTCTGTACCCTCTAACGGAGCGACAGGAAAGCCATGATATTCTAAGAGTTGCATCTGTGAGGCTCGATGATTACAAAGGTCAACCCCTTCTGGTGTATTGACCACTAGTTTCCGCTTTGCCTTTTGATCAGCAAGAAAAAGCAACGTATGCTCATCACGACCCATCGACACATAGACATCTGCCTCAAAAGCGATTTCCAGTTCTTCTTCCGACATTTGAAGAATACGATAGTCCTCCCCTTTCAGTTCACGAGACACGCATTCCAATATCGCCCGATCATTCTCAACATTATTCGGAGAAAAAACGGCAGCACGCTGAATCAAGCCAATGGTCATCTTATACATAGTTCTCACAACACCTTAGGATGGAAGTTCGACCCAGAAAGTGGATCCTTGCTCGAATACAGACTCCACTCCGACTGTTCCTCCCAAAGAATCAGCAAGACTCCGACAGATACTCAGACCAAGACCTGTTCCTGCAACAAAGTCATCTACTTTCACAAACCGCTCAAACAGATGCTCGTTACACTTGTCAGCAGGGATGCCCTTTCCTGTATCACGAACCCACAATCTGATACTTGCCGGATTTTTGTCATAACCAATCGTAATACTACCTGATTCCGTGAACTTAACCGCATTATTCATATACTGGTTCAGAATTTCTTTCAAACGGTCACGATCCGTCCGAATCATCCTGTCCTCAGCAGCGTCATCGACAGCAACGGTCACGCCCTTATCCATACATACTGACAGATATTTATCCATCAGTTCACGCAACAACGGTAATACGTCAAAATCTTCTTTAACAATCTCGCCACCATTACCCGCCTCCAATCTGGAGATGTTCATCATATCATCAAATAATCTGAGTAGATGGGCATTATTCTGGTTGATCAACTTAATCAACTGATTCCGTTCTTCTTCACTTTGAGCCATCGGCAAGACCTGGCTAAAGCCTACTATGGCATTCAGAGGAGTACGTACCTCATGGGTGATATTAGCCAAGAAAGCAGATTTAAGGCGGTCACTCTCCTCCGCATGGTTACGGGCTTCTATCAAGGCACGTTCTATTTCTTTCTGATCATCAATACGCATAGTAGTCCCCACAATGGTCAAAGGTTTACCATCTATACCACGCTTATCAATTGTCGCAAAGGTCTCTATCCAATATGTTTTGGAGGATTGAGGTACTTGCATCTGATATTGCTGATGGAAATCTTCCGCCTTACCAACCATCAAGGCTGACATTTCTCTTTTAACACGCTCCCTGTCATCGGCATGCACCAAATTATACATAATGTCTATCGGTGAACCAGGCGGAGGAACAAAATTATCTGTCTTATCCCGATAGTCACTCTCAAAAGTAATCACCTCCATTGGGACATCGACACGCCAAGTTGACAACTTCATGGCTTTCAATACCAGTTCATACTCGATATTATGTCGTTTCATCTTGCCCAACTGAGCCAATTCTTCTTTCAACAGACAATACTGTCGGAACTGGTAGACCAGCAGAACAAGCAGTGCTACAACGATAGGGATACCCACTACCCAAGCCAGAATGTCAAGCCTCATCAAAGTACTGCCATCCACCAAGAGTAAACACGTCCAACCTGTCATTGTAATTCGTTTGTTTTAATTGTTTGGTGGCAAAATTACACAAAAGATTCAGAATAATGAAATAAATCTGAATTTATTTTGTGCTTTGCTCATTTATTCGTACTTTTGCAACATATTTTAATAAAGACATCATGACACAAGATTTTGAAATCATCGCCAAGACTTTCATGGGTCTGGAGCCTGTCTTAGCGAAAGAACTGACACAACTGGGTGCGGAAAATGTACAGATAGGACGCCGCATGGTTTCCTTCAGCGGAGACAAAGAAATGATGTACCGTGCCAACTTCCAGTTGCATACCGCTATTCGCATATTAAAACCTATCAAGCATTTCAAGGCACTCTCGGCAGATGACGTTTACGAAGGTGTTAAGGCTGTAGACTGGACACAATATCTGGAACTGGACACCACTTTTGCCGTAGATGCCGTAGTCTTCTCAGAAGAGTTCCGCCACTCAAAGTTTGTCGCTTATAAAGTAAAGGATGCCATCGTCGACCAATTTCGTGAAAAGACGGGTAAGCGTCCAAATATCTCTGTCACGAATCCGGACATCCGCCTGAATATCCATATTGCAGAAGACCGCTGCACCCTATCATTAGACTCTAGCGGAGAGTCATTACATCGTCGTGGCTATCGACAGGAGTCAGTAGAAGCCCCTCTGAATGAAGTTTTAGCGGCTGGCATGATTTTAATGACAGGATGGCATGGAGAATCAGACTTCATTGACCCGATGTGCGGTAGTGGTACGCTATTGATTGAGGCCGCCCTTATTGCCCGCAACATGGCTCCAGGTCTGTTCCGTAAGGAATTCGCTTTTGAAAAATGGAAGGACTTTGATGCTGAGTTATTTGACAAGATATACAATGACGACTCACAGGAACGGGACTTCAAGCACCATATCTATGGCTATGACATTGACATCAAGGCAGTCAACACAGCCCGCCTGAATACCCGTGCAGCCGGTTTAACGAGTGACATCACGGTGGAACAACGTGACTTCAAGGATTTCACGCAACCCAAGGAAAAAAGCATCATGGTCACCAATCCGCCCTATGGAGAGCGAATCTCCACACCTGACCTTTTGGGAACCTATAAAATGATTGGTGAGCGACTGAAGCACCAGTTTATCGGTAATGATGCCTGGATACTCTCTTACCGCGAGGAGTGCTTTGATCAGATAGGTCTGAAACCCTCTATCAAGATTCCTTTATATAATGGAAGTCTGGAATGCGAATTCCGCAAATACCAGATGTTTGATGGTAAAATGCGTATCTTCCGGGAGGAAGGAGGTAGTGTCAAGACGGAAGAGGAAAAGCGCCAGATGGCAGAAAAGCATCGCTTTAAGAGAGAGCGTGAGTTTAAGAAACGGTTGGAAGAGCAAGAAGAGAACGAAGAGGCCGATATCCGTTCCTTTAAGTTCCGTTCTTTAGAAAAGAAAGAACCTAGAAAGCCTAGAGAAACTAGGGAGACGAGATATCCTAGAGACTCCAGACTATCCAAGGATTCCAGAAAACCTTTTAAGAACGGACGCAATTTCGATAAGAAAAGGAGGTTCAATCATGACGAAGACTAAAGGCATTCTCCTGTTGTTATCCCTAACCCTCTCCGTGATGGCCCAAGACAAACTGTTTACGCTAGAAGACCTTAACTTTGGTGGCACAAACTACCGTAACCTGCAACCCGAGAACCTGTGGTTAACATGGTGGGGCGATCGGTTGATGTACCAAGAGGCGGAAGAGGGAGGTACCTATGATGCGAAAGGAACAAAGCAGATGGTATTCACCCTCCAGGATATCGGCAAGGACTTCCATTCTGCGTATGCCGCCCAATATCCCTATGCCAACGAGACACTCGTACTTCTGAAGAATAGCAAGCGACGGATTCTCTATGACTGGAAGAAAAAACAGATCACATGGACTCAGACATGTGAGGGAGAGACAAATGCTGACTGGAACAAGTCATCCAGAGCAGTGGCCTACGTCAAGGACCACCAATTATACATTCGTGATGCAAACAATAAGGAAAGCCAACTGACAACAGACGGTTGTCGTGAGATTGTCTACGGTCAGAGCGTCCATCGCAATGAGTTCGGTATTGAAAAAGGTACCTTCTGGAGTCCTGACGGTCAACGACTGGCATTCTATCGGATGGACCAATCGATGGTTACAGATTATCCACAGGTAGATATCTTTTCACGTATTGCCTCTCATGAGCCCGACAAATACCCAATGGCCGGTGAGACAACCCATATAGTAACGATAGGCATCTATGACTTACCGTCAAGAAAGACCATCTACCTCAAAACTCCATTAGGATCCGTGTGTGGCGACAGTGTATCCGCCGCAGTCCCCTACCTCACTAATATTTCCTGGAGTCCAGACTCCAAGACCATCTACCTGTTTGAACTGAACCGTGATCAAAACGACTGCCGTCTCGTCAGTTATGATGTCACAACAGGTGAACAGACGGCAACACTCTATCGGGAGACCAGCGACAAATATGTAGAACCCCTGCATCCCATCTGTTTCCTACCTTGGGACTGCAATACGTTTTTGATGCAGAGTCAGCGCGATGGTTACAACCACCTCTATTTATATAGCAAAGAGGGACAGTTGATCAGACAACTTACCAGCGGCCATTTTGTCATACAGGAGGTCTTGGGCTTCAATGAGCAACAGAAAAGCATTATCATCGCTTCCAATGAGAGACACCCCCTACAACGCAATATCTATAGCCTTGATACCAGAACAGGCAAACGCACCTTATTGGATAATGGTCACGGCTCCCATCATGCGGTACTCTCGGAGAATGGTACATGGTTCTACGATAAATATACGGAACCTGATGTCCCCCGTAACATTGACTTAGTCAATGTCAAGACTGCCAAAACACAACGGCTGCTGACTGCTAAAGACCCTTGGAAAGGCTATCGTCAACCTATCTTCGAGAATGGTACGATCAAAGCGGCTGACGGTGTGACGGACTTGTATTACCGAATGGTGAAACCATACGACTTCGATGCTACGAAGAAATACCCCACTGTGATTTATGTCTATGGCGGGCCACATGCTCATAACGTCGAGGCTGCATGGCACTGGTATAGCCGTTCGTGGGAGACATATATGGCACAAAAAGGCTATATCATCTTCATCCTCGACAACCGAGGTTCTGAAAACCGTGGACTGGCCTTTGAGCAAGCCACCTTCCGTCAACTGGGACAGATAGAGATGCAAGACCAGATGAAGGGAGTAGACTATCTGCGCACCCTCCCTTATGTCGACATAGACCGCCTGGGAGTACATGGCTGGTCGTTCGGGGGATTCATGACGATCTCCCTGATGACCAACTACCCCGATGTCTTCAAGGTTGGTGTGGCCGGTGGTCCTGTCATAGACTGGAAATGGTATGAGGTGATGTATGGCGAACGTTATATGGACACGCCCCAGACAAATCCTGAAGGCTATGCCAAGACCTCCTTACTCTCTAAGGCGAAGGACCTAAAAGGGAAATTACAGATTATCACGGGATATAACGACAATACAGTGGTGCCTCAACATTGTTTATCTTTCCTTGATGCCTGTGTCAAAGCCGGCACCCAACCGGACTTTTTTGCCTATCCCGGTGAGTTACATAACATGCGAGGGCATGCCAGTGTACATCTTCACGAGCGTATCACGCAATATTTTGAAGACTACCTAAAGTAGTTACTAGTTTCACTAGAACAACGAGAAAGACCAGAAAAAAGTATGAAAGAAGAGCAAATCCTAGTCAGCATCACGGGTCAAGACCGTCCCGGACTCACTGCAAGTGTCATGAATATCCTTGCCAAGTTCGATGCTCAGATATTAGACATCGGACAGGCGGATATCCATTCTACCCTTTCTCTGGGTATTCTCATCCGCATGGATGAAATGAATTCCGGATTGGCCATGAAGGAACTGCTGTTCAAAGCCACAGAGTTGGGGGTCAACATCGGTTTCTCGCCCATCTCTGACGACGAATATGAGGATTGGGTAGGTCATCAAGGTAAGAACCGTTATATCCTCATGGTCATGGGGCGACAGTTGGAGGCGCGCCAGATAGAGGCTGCCACCCGTATCATCGCAGACCAAGGACTGAATATCGACTCTATTCTGCGTCTCACAGGACGTAAGAGTATCAAGAACCCCGGCAAACATGTCCGTGCCTGTATCGAGTTCTCACTGCGTGGAGAACCGCGCGACCGCCAGGAGATGCAGTCGAAACTCATGCGTCTGTCCCAGGAGATGGAGATAGACTTCTCTTTCCAGCGTGATGATATGTTCCGTCGTATGCGCCGACTGATCTGTTTCGATATGGACTCAACACTTATCCAGACGGAGTGCATTGATGAACTGGCGGAGCGGAACGGTGTAGGAGCAGAGGTTCGTGCCATCACGGAGAGTGCCATGCGTGGCGAGATTGATTTCAAGGAGAGTTTCACTCGTCGTGTCAGCCTACTCAAAGGACTCGATGTGAGTGTCATGCGGGATATTGCCGAACACCTGCCCATCACAGAGGGTGTTGACCGCCTCATGAATATCCTTAAGACCTGTGGCTATAAGATTGCGATTCTCAGTGGCGGTTTCACCTTTTTCGGCGAATACCTGCAACGGCGGTACGGCATCGATTATGTTTATGCCAACGAACTGGAGATCGGTGAGGACGGGAAACTGACGGGGCGCTATGTGGGAGAGATTGTCGATGGACATCGCAAGGCAGAGTTATTGAAACTTATAGCCCAAGTGGAGAAGGTGAACCTTGCCCAGACTATTGCCGTCGGCGACGGTGCTAACGACCTGCCGATGATCTCGGAGGCTGGACTGGGTATTGCTTTCCACGCCAAACCTCGTGTAGTGGCCAATGCCAAACAGAGCATCAACACCATCGGACTGGACGGTGTCCTCTATTTCCTTGGCTTCAAGGACTCCTACCTCGGAGAACAAGGAAAACTATAGACTATCGTAATATCAAAATATCGTAATATCGAAAAGAAAATGAAAATACTATTGTTAGGCAGTGGCGGACGTGAGCATGCACTCGCCTGGAAAATCGCTCAAAGTGAGAAATGTGAGAAACTGTATATTGCCCCTGGCAATGCAGGAACCTCAAATTGTGGCGAGAACGTGGCTATGAAGGCCGATGACTTCGATGCCATCAAACAGTTTTGCGTAGACAAACAGATTAATATGGTAGTGGTAGGTCCAGAAGACCCGTTGGTAAAAGGCATCTATGACAACCTGAAGGCTGACGAGCGCACAAAAAGTGTTCCCGTCATCGGTCCCTCAAAGGCTGGTGCTGTTCTCGAAGGCTCCAAGGACTTTGCCAAGGCTTTCATGCAGCGTCATAACATCCCGACAGCACGCTATCAGACCTTTGACGGCGAGCATCTGGAGGATGGACTGAATTTCCTGGAGACGTTAGAAGCCCCCTACGTCCTCAAGGCTGACGGACTCTGTGCCGGCAAGGGAGTTCTGATTCTCCCTACCCTTGATGAGGCAAAGAAAGAGTTGAAAGAGATGCTGTGTGGTATGTTCGGCAACGCCTCCAGCCGAGTGGTCATCGAGGAGTTTATGAGCGGTATCGAGTGCAGCGTCTTCGTACTCACCGATGGTCTGCATTATCAGATATTACCTGAGGCCAAAGACTACAAACGTATCGGCGAGCACGATACTGGTCTGAATACCGGTGGTATGGGAAGTGTAACACCCGTACCTTTCGCCACCAAGGAATGGATGCAGAAGGTGGAGAACCGTATCATCCGTCCTACCGTAGAAGGTCTGGCTGCCGACGGCATCGACTATAAAGGCTTTATTTTCTTCGGACTTATCAACCGCACCAACACGCCGACTGGTGAGCCCGAGCCCTACGTCATTGAGTATAACTGTCGAATGGGTGATCCTGAGACAGAAAGTGTGATGCTGCGTCTGAAGAGCGACCTCGTAGACCTCTTCGAGGGTGTCGCCGAGGGTGATCTAGACCAACGAACTGTCGTGTTCGACGAGCGTGCTGCCGTCTGTGTGATACTGGTATCGGGAGGTTATCCTCAGGAATACAAGAAGGGCTATTCCATCAGTGGCATTGAGAAAGTGGAGGGCAGCATCGTCTTTCATAGCGGTACGGCACTGAAAGACGGCCAGGTGATAACCAACGGAGGACGTGTCATCGCTGTCTCCTCCTATGGTAAGGACAAGGCCGAGGCACTTCAAAAGTCATTCGAGGAAGCCCAGAAGATCCAATTTACCGACAAGTACTTCCGTCGTGATATCGGAGCAGACCTGTAAGTATTCATGAAACGACTGCAAAACAAAGTTTCTGAGAGTTCTCTGGCACTACCCGTTACCGTCATCTATACTATCGTCATCTGGTTGGCGGCCGGACTGATACGGGAAGGGTGGTGGCTCCAGTTAGGCTGTATGATGCTATCCGCCTTCCTTCTGGAAGAGTTGAATAACAACAATGCACTCATCCGGATTCACACCCGTATGGTGTCTTGTTCTTTCTTGGCACTCTCTGGAATTGTCTGTTTTATGTTTCATGCACTTGAGGGAGGACTCACCCAACTGTTTCTGCTAGGCACCTATCTGATTCTGTTTCACACCTACCAAGATGAACAGTCACCGGGATTGACCTACTACGGATTCTTGTTCTTTGGGATGACTAGCATTGTTTTCGTACATATTCTCTATTACCTCCCGTTCCTGTGGATCCTGATGCTCACAAACCTACATACCTTCTCGTGGCGCACTTTCTTTGCGTCACTGATGGGTGTGATAACCCCCTATTGGTTTTATGGGAGTTGGTTGATCTATCAAGAGGACATCATCCGACTGGCCCAGCACTTCACGCCATTATGGGATTTCCAACTACCCTTTGACTTTACCGATATCGGAGTACATCAGATTATTACTGTCGCCTTTCTGTTTGTCATTACTCTCCTGAGTATGATTCACTTCTGGCATACCGCCTATCTCGATAAATTCCGCACTAGGCAACTCTTCAGTTTCTTGATCAGGATGGACCTCCTGACCTTCCTTTTCTTCTGTATACAACCTCAACTAGGTAGTACACTGACTTTCCTAATGGTGATTAACACGGCACCGTTGGTAGCACATTATATCGCACTGACACATACACGGATGACCAATATACTATTCAGCGTAATGACAGTTGCAACGATAGCCTTGACCGTATATAACCTATGGATGTAATCATATCTCTACTCATCAGTTACGGCTATTGGGGAATGCTAATCACTGCTTTCATAGCCGGCTCGTTCTTCCCATTCTCCAGCGAGGCTGTCATGATGGGACTACTGGCTGCAGGACTGGATCCCTGGGGACTGATTATCTATGGGACCATCGGTAATGTGATGGGAGGGATGTTCAACTTCACCATAGGACGGATGGGAAAACTGGAATGGATTGAGAAATATCTGCATGTCAGCAAAGAGAAACTTGACCAGGCCACCCGTTTTATGGGAGGGCGAGGGGCATGGATGGGATTTTTTGCCTTCGTTCCTATTCTGGGAAGTGCCATCACCATCGTATTAGGACTGATGCGCGCCAACATTCCTATATCAGTCATCAGTATCACCATCGGGAAATTCCTGCGTTACGTCCTGCTTATCTATGGCACACAACTCTTCCTATAGGTAGTTAAAAATACTGAAACATGCCGTGCTTAGGGTGATTTATATTACCTTTGCAGATTGGATAATAAAATTAGAACTAGAATAATGAAACAATTTAGATTGGTAGACAATATCTTGGGATGGGTCAGTTTTCTGATTGCAGCCTTCGTCTATTGCTCTACGATTGAACCGACAGCCTCTTTCTGGGACTGTCCGGAATTTATCTCCACAGGTTACAAACTGGAAATAGGACACCCACCCGGTGCTCCGTTCTTTATGCTCACCGCCAATCTGTTCTCACAGTTTACCAGTGATCCCACTCAGGTAGCACGAATGGTGAATATGATGAGTGCCCTGCTATCGGCAGCCACCATTCTATTCCTGTTTTGGACGATTTCCCATCTGGTGCGCCGACTGCTGATCAAGGACTGGAGTGAGTTGACACTTTGGAAACTGATCGCCATTGAGGGCTCTGCAATGGTGGGAGCACTGATCTATACCTTTAGTGATACTTTCTGGTTCTCAGCGGTAGAGGGTGAGGTCTATGCCTATTCCTCGGCATTCACGGCGGTGGTATTCTGGTTAATCCTGAAATGGGAAGACCATGCGGATGAGCCTCATAGTGACCGTTGGCTGATATTGATCATGTATATGACAGGACTGAGCATCGGTGTTCACCTGCTCAACCTACTATGTCTGCCGGCCATCGTATTGGTCTATTACTATCGCAAATTCCCACAGAGCCAACCTAAGAAAGACCTTCACGGCTCCTTGATAGCCTTGGGTATCTCTATCGTTATTCTGGCAGCGGTGCTCTACGGTGTCGTTCCCGGTATCGTACAGGTAGGCGGATGGTTTGAGTTGCTGTTTGTCAACATACTGGGCTGTCCCTTCAACACTGGTGAGATTGTCTATATATTCCTGTTAATAGCCATCACCATCTGGGCCATCTATGAGACTCACCGTGATGTCAGTGAGAAGAAACAAAACATTGCCTTCCTCCTGTCTGTCGCCATGTTAGGAATTCCTTTCTACGGACATGGTTGGTCGGCTGTCATCATCGGTATTGTGGTTTTAGTAGGCCTGTGGTTTGTCCTACAATATAAGATAACTGCCAAAGGGCAAAAGCCCAAAGCCCTCGTCACAGCGCGTATCAAGAATACCTCACTGCTCTGTATGCTGATGCTGATGATCGGCTATTCCAGTTATGCCTTGATTGTCATCCGCTCCTCTGCCAATCCGCCCATGGATCAGAACTCTCCGGAGGACATCTTCACGCTGGGTGAATATCTCGGTCGTGAACAGTATGGTCAGCGCCCGTTGTTCTATGGACAGGCATACACTTCTCAAGTGGCATTGGAGAAAGACGGAGAATACTGTAAACCCGTCATGAAGAAAGGGGCCCCCGTATGGCAACGTAAGGAGAAAGCCTCTGCCGATGAGAAGGATGAATACTTCATCGTACGCAATAAAGATGAATACCAGTATGCACAAAACATGTTCTTCCCACGTATGTACAGTTCTGCTCACCGTGCCGCCTATGAGAGTTGGATGGGTGGCAGTATCGACGGTCATGAGGAGATGTACGACCGATGCGGGGAGACAATCAGTGTGAAAGTACCCAATCAACTGGAGAACATCCGTTTCTTCCTCTCCTATCAGTGTAACTTCATGTACTGGCGTTATTTCATGTGGAACTTCGCAGGTCGCCAGAATGACATACAGGGTAACGGAGAACTGGAGCACGGCAACTGGCTCAGCGGTTTCGACTGGTTTGATAACATGCGCTTAGGTGACCAGAGCACCCTACCCGATGAACTCAAGAACAACAAAGGACATAACGTCTTCTACTGTCTGCCATTACTGTTAGGACTCATCGGACTCTTCTGGCAGTCATGGTATACCCGCAAAAACCGTATCATGGCAGACGGAAAAGAGAAGATAGAGATAGAGCCTTCGGGTATCCGCCAGTTCTGGGTGGTTTTCTTCCTTTTCTTTATGACAGGTCTGGCTATCGTCATCTACCTCAACCAGACACCAATGCAGCCCCGTGAGCGTGACTATGCCTATGCCGGCTCATTCTATGCCTTCGCCATCTGGTGTGGTATGGGTGTGGCTGCCCTGATTGACCTGATTCAGCGAAAATTGAAGATCAACCCTATCGCTATAGGCACGATAGTCACTATAGTTACTATCCTCGTCCCCATCCAGATGGCTTCCCAGACTTGGGACGACCACGACCGTAGCGGACGCTATACCTGTCGTGACTTCGGACAGAACTACCTGATGTCCCTACAGAATGAGGGTAATCCCATCATCTTCACCAATGGGGATAACGACACCTTCCCGCTTTGGTATAATCAGGATGTAGAGGGAGTACGTACCGATGCCCGCGTCTGCAACCTCTCTTACCTACAGACCGATTGGTATATTGACCAGATGTGTCGTCCTGCCTACGACTCTCCGTCAGTACCTATCACCTGGAGCCGACTGGAGTATTGTTCCGGAACTAATGAGTATGTGGCTATTGAACCGGATATGAAAGAGGCCATCCTCGAATTCTACCAAGAACATCCTGAAGAGGCCAAGGAACAGTTTGGTGAGGATCCCTTCGAACTGAAGAACGTCCTGAAATACTGGGTGCGTTCTAAGGTAAAAGACTTCCATATTATCCCTACAGACACACTCTATATGACCATCGACAAGGAGGCCGTTCGTAAGAGCGGTATGATGATGGCCACCGACTCTATTCCCGATCGTATGACTATCTCACTCAAGGGAAAGACGGCCCTTTACAAAGGTGACCTGATGATTCTGGAGATGCTGGCTCAGTGTAACTGGACACGTCCTATCTATGTCGCTGTCTCTGTGGGTGACGAGAACTACATCAACCTTGGCGACAATACCATCACGGAAGGACTGGCTTATCGTATCACCCCCTTTACCACCAATCAGGAAGGTGCCAAGAACTTCGATACGAAACGTACTTATGATAATGTGATGCACCGCTTCAAGTTCGGTGGAGCCGCCACAAAGGGTGTTTATCTTGATGAGACAGTCATGCGCATGTGTTATACCCACCGTCGTATCATGGCCCGACTGGCTGTCCAACTCGTAGGTGAGGGCAAGGACAAAGAGGCTGCCGAGGTCTTGAGATATTGCGAGAAGGTATTACCCGCCTATAACATACCTCATAACTATTCCTCCGGTTCACTGGATATGGCCCGTGCCTGGGCTGCCATGGGTAATCAAGAGGAAGCCATGAAACTGATCAATCAGTTATGGAAGAACTCCACCCAGTATGCGGCATGGTATATGAACCTCGACGACCAACAGTTTAATCTCTCGGAAGACAGTTGCTATATGCACATCTACATCCTGAACCAACTCTTTCAGTTGGGAAGTACGATAGATGAGAAATGGGGTGATCGTCATGAAGAGATCCTCAGTAAGATACTGGATGCATTCCAACAAAGAGGAGGTAATCTGGGTTCCTAATCTGTAATAATTACAACTTATGATTATCGAGCAACCAGCAATATGGTTGCGCTGGCTATACCCCAGGGCAACATGGCGAATGGACCGTCACGAGAAGGCCGTCTACCTAACCTTCGACGACGGGCCTATCCCAGAGGCTACCCCGTTTATCCTCGATACACTCAAGCATTATGGTATCAAGGCGACTTTCTTCATGGTAGGGGATAATGCCCGCAAATACCCCGAACTCCACCAACGGGTGGTCGACGAGGGACATCGCATCGGCAACCATACCCATAATCATATCGGAGGATTACGCCATTCTATTCATACCTATAGTTATAATGTGGAGAAAGCCAATGCCTATCTGCATACCAACCTGGTGCGCCCTCCTCACGGTTGGATGCGTCTCGATCAGTATGCATGGCTATCACGAAAATACAGGATTGTCATGTGGGACCTTGTGACGCGTGACTATTCTAAATGGATGACCGCCGAGGATGTGCTAAACAATGTGAAGCGCTACGCCCGCAACGGCTCTATCATCACCTTCCACGACTCTTTGAAAAGTATCGAGAAACTAAAAACAGCCCTGCCCCAAGCCATTGAATGGCTCATGGAGCAGGGCTATGCCTTTAAGGTTTTCGACTAATCAGCAAGGACGTTTCTTCGGCAGGTTGAAGACATCCTGCACCTCTTTCATCTGCGCCTCCGTCATACCATCGGGCTCAGACCCCATACTACGGGCACACATATAGATATTGGCTGCCTTACAGAGCACGTCCGTCTGGTCGAAGGCATCCATGATATCCTGACCAACGGCCACCGTACCGTGCTTCTCCCACATAACGACATCATGCGTCTTGATCTGCTCCAACGTTGCCTCGGCAAGGGCTACAGAGGAAGGTAAAGCATAAGGTACGATACCAATACCCAGAGGAGCAAAAGCGAGTGTCTCAGGAATCATCGACCACAGCACACGGGTCATCTCGTCACCCTTGAGGAAACGCTGGATATGGCTCATTGCCACCAGTTCGATGGGGTGTGTGTGCAGGGTTGCCTTATAACATGAGCCCGTCTCCAAGAGGTAGTTCTGCAATGCAAGGTGGGTAGGCAACTCTGAGGTAGGAACGACGTTCACATCGGCAATCACTACATAACTGGCACAGTCGTCACAGATACGGATAATACTACCGTTCTGCATCGGTTCCTTGGCGAGATCACGCATGCGCTTACCCGTTCCCTTGCAATAGAAATACTTTCCTTTCAACTGGGGCAGTATCAGACCAATCTGCTTCACTTCACTGATGGCAGACAGTGCTTTGCACTCTTCATCCATAAACTCGGTGACGTTGACAGTGATATTACCACCGTTACGCTCCGCCCATCCTTTCTGCCAGAGGTAGCCCGTTACCTCTGCTATCTGATCAATCACGGCCTTCAATGCGGGGCGGCCTTCTAATATACTTTTCATAGTTCTTGTTTTTTTCGATATATCGAGATCTCGACATATCGACTATTCATTAATAATTCTCTCCATAGCGCTCCTTAGTGATATCCTCCAAGGCACGGCCACGAGTGTTGGGCACACCGATGAAGCCAACCACCAGGGAGATGGCGAGCAGGGCAATCATACAATAGGCTGCAATCGTGAAGCCCTCACCATTATCCCCATAGATATAGGTGAAGACAAGGCCCCACAAGGCAGACAGACCCCGTACGATGAAGAACATCAGCCCCTGAGCACCTGCACGAAACTTGGCGGGGAACAACTCTGAGCCCCACAATGCATAGAATATCTGGGGAGAGGAACCACCCTGCACACCCCATAGGATAGCGAATGCCCATAGTCCAGCAGGACCGTTGACACCAATGGTCACGATAACTAGCCATGCCGAGATGGCAACCAACAGGCCGAAGGTATAGATGGCCTTATGGCTGGTCTTGTCGATAAGTTTAGAGACGATGAATGTCACACCCACAATGATGGCCCATTGGATACAGTTCATCCAGTTCGCCTGCTCGTTGGAGACACCACCTGCCGTTTCGTAGATATGCGGTTGGAAGAAACCCATCACCGAGGCCACAAGGTTCCATGTCAGATAAATCACGGCAAGGAAACATACTGTCTTCACTGCGATACTGTTGGAGAACAGCACTTTGATATTGTCTATCAGGCCTGCCTGCTTCGACTTATTAGCCTCAAACTCCGCACTCTCCTGAAGCCCGCGCTGCAGGTTCCAAGCGATAAAGGCGACCACGAACAACGAGAAGAAGACCACACGAGAACTGAACACATTGGTAGCCTCTACGGAAAGCCCGCTACCGCCAACAGCCTGTGCCAGACTCTCCACCCAGCCAAACAGATAACCGCCGGGGGCAAACAGCATTCCCAGCAACAGGATGACCATAGGACCGATGCCCCACGACATCTGGGAGATACAGATATTACGTCCACGATTGTTGACCTCAGAACTCTCAGAGATATACGTCCATGAGGCAGGAACACCCACACCCACAGAAATACCTGTGATGAGGAAACCACATAGCAACATGGGGAAGTTGACACTGAGCATGATTGTCAGCACACCCAGCATATACACCAGCATATTATAGGTGAAGATGAACTTACGCCCGTACTTATCGGCTAGGAATCCGCCGATAATAGCACCTATAGCAGCACCCAGACAGTTGGCACTGATGAAGTTCAACCAACCCAAATGTACCTCTGATAAGCCGAGGTAGTTCTGCCAAAGGGTCAGCCCACTGGCACCGGCCACAATAGCACCGGCATCGAGATAATTAGTGAGAGACACGGCTATCGTGCTCTTCAGAGATCCTGTATTAGCCATTTTTTTGATATTTCGTTATTTCGATGATCCAATATTAACGGCAAACGATGTCACACTCTATATTCAAGATCTTAGCCACCTTCAGGATGGTGTCGATATGATGACCCACAGCGGCTGCCATATGATGAGTAGGACCAGCCTCGCTCCACTTATTGACGAACTCACGACAGGGCAGTGAGAACTTCGTACGCATATTGGTATCACCAAAGGTAAATATCTCGCCATCCTCATTGATACCCTCTGCCACCACAAACTTAAAGACACCGTTCTTATCCTGAGTGATGGCCAGATAGGTCACAGGCCCCGTAGGAGGATAGAACTGGGTAAGATAGCCACCACCCGTCTTTCCGTGGAATACGGGTACGATCTTCATCGTCGGCTTCTTAGCCTGTGAGATATCGAAATCACCCGATCCGGAATGACCGATAATACAAATATCCTTCGGGAAGTCGATGGAATACATCTCAGCCAGCGTACCAGTACCTGAGATAGTCTTCAAGATTGACATAGCCATCGCCACCTTCATATCCCCCTCTACGGCACAGGCAGTATGCTGTTTGATAAGCATCGAGAAAGCAGGTATCAGCATGGAGTCGAGTTTACCGGCCACTCCCTGAGCGAATCCGGCATAGTGAGAGGCAATCATGCCTAACTTCTCATCCTTTACCCACTGTTCGAAGGCCACGACGTACTTTGCCATGTCCCATACTTTCTCTACGGTACCACCTCCCTCAATATCAAAGGTTGCCAAGATATCCTCAGCCTTAGCACGGATAGCAGCCTCATCAGAGATATTGTCGGCAATAGCCCACATCTGCTCCCAGTCAAACTGCTTGGTATAAACGAACATACGGTGGTAGAGGTTGGTCTCATCAATATAGAGGTCCATCATACCCGGATACGGACGACCAATCTGGGCTATATTCGTATCACGGAAACGACGACGCACCTGGGCGGCACGACACCAGTCCTCTATCTCTGCCTGCACCTCGGGATCCCCTCCCTCCACGACACCAGTGATGACGGCTGAGCGCTTACCGGCACGGTTCAAGTCGGCCACCATCTCACCGATGGCACCACAGGCATACAACTCACCCAACCAGGTGGGAATGTCGGTCTTGGCATAGTCGGGAGCCAGTTTCTTCTGCACATTTACGATGACCACAGGCACGTCGAGGTCACGCACGGCGGGCAGCATATTATAAGAGGTACAGTAGGTCAGCATCTGCAGGATGACCAGGTCGACATCGGCAGCACGGAACTTATCACCGACAGCCATCGACTGCTCTTTAGTGGTCACCATACCGCCATCGATGACCTCGATGGTATCGGGTAGCGTCTTCTTGAAAGCCTCATACTGTGCCTCAAACTCTGGAACGAGTTGAGGGAACTGTGGCAGGTATGCCTGCAGTGCGATACTGAACACACCTACCCTCGCTTTGGTTTCTACTAATGGTTTACTCATTGTCTTGCTATTTTTTTGATTGTTGATTAGATATGCTATTTAAACAGTTGCTCGGCTTGGTCAGGGTTACTGATCACCCCATTCACGACACTCAGATAACGGTCGTAGGCCATGTCCCAACGGTCTTTATCCGCAGGCTCATACTTTTCCAACTCCAACGAGTTGGCGATGATGCGACGCATCTCCCAGATATCACCGACCTCCCCAGAAGCCTTGGCCTGTAGCATGATATTACCGATGGCCGTACCCTCCTGAGGACCAGCCAGCACCTGTACGCCCAGAGCATTAGCCGTAAACTGGTTGAGGTATTTGTTCAGTGAACCGCCTCCGATGATATGCAGCACGTTGAGGTTGAAGTCCGCAAACTCCCGCAGCCATCCGAACACCTGGCGGTAGCGCAAGGCCAAGGAGTCGAAGATACAACGACAGATCTCTGCGGGTGTCTCCGGCACAGGCTGCTGTGTGTCACGACAGTATTGCTGAATCGCAGCAATCATGGAAGGAGGATTAGCAAACAACTCATCATCAGGATTGATGAGTGAACGGAACGGTTCTACCGCCATGGCAGAGCCCTGCAGTTCGGGATGTGACAATTTCCTGACTTCCTCAGGCCACTCTTTACGACAGCGCTCATAGAGCCACATGCCACAGATATTCTTAAGGAAACGGGTAGTCCCCTCTACGCCTCCCTCATTAGTGAAATTCAACTCATATGAGCGATCGTTGATGACTGCATCCCGGGTCTCAATACCCATCAGACTCCACGTACCGCTACTCAAATAGGCGAACTGCTCGTCTTTGGCAGGTACGGCGGCTACTGCCGAAGCGGTATCATGACCTGCTACGGCGATGACAGGAACCGGGCCCAAGCCCGTCATCTTCTGTACTTCATCCGTCAGAACACCGATCACGGTACCCGGTTTCACCATCTTACCGAATTTCGAACGGCTCAGTCCTAACGAGGCCAACAGACGTTCGTCCAACTGTTTGGTACGGGGATCCAACAACTCCGAGGTTGATGCGATGGTATATTCGCATACCTCATTACCCGTTAGCATCCACGAGAGGGCATCGGGCACGAAGAGAATCTTCTTAGCGGTTTGTAGTGCGGTGTTCTGCTCACGACGCATCGCATACAACTGGAAGATAGAGTTGAAATTCATCAACTGGATACCCGTCACGTCATACACCTCCCGACGGGAGATCACATGCTTCAGGTAGTCATCCATCGCATCAAACGTGATGGGGTCGCGATACGAGCGAGGGTTACGCAGGATTGCTCCATCATCACCGATAAACACAAAGTCAACACCCCATGTGTCAATACCTATCGACGTAATCTCCAGTCCACGGGCCGCCACCTCTTTCAGACCACGAATCATCTCAAAGTAGAGGGCATAGATGTCCCAGTAGAAATGACCGCCTGTCTCAATCAAGTTATTGGGGAAGCGGGTGACTTCCTCCAGTTCAAACTTACCGTCAGAGATACTGCCGATAATAGTACGCCCGCTGGTAGCACCCAGGTCGACGGCGAAGAAATATTTCTTATCATTCATAAACTATAGGTTTTGAATTGTCAATGATTACCGGTGAGTTCTCGAATACCAAGGGCTTCCCGTCGACGACGAAGTCTACCAGTTCATACTTGTCGGAGGTTTTGACATCATACTGCGTCTTGGCATTCACCTCGATATTCCGCATCGTGATATTATTACACCTGGATAATGGCATGTCCTTACGGTCGCCCATCTTAAAGAACTGTGTCCAAGGGTGAATAAACAGAAAACGAGTACACTGACCAGTGATATGCTCCACCAACACATACTCATAATGCTGGGGAGTATCGGGGCGCATCTTCAACCATAATACACGGTCGGCACGTTCCGTATAACAGTTGCGGAGGATGATATTCCGATCGTGTAGCGACTCAGAACCGAGGGTCAGACAACCATGCACCCGACCGTAGCGACAGTTCTGGATGATGATACGCTCACAGGGACCGTTCGTCTCGTCTTTGTCAGCCCATGTACCCTTACCGCCTTTCAAGACAACAGCATCGTCATTCACATGCATAAAGCATCCGTCTATCAAGATATCCGTACAGGCATCAATATCGATAGCATCCGACGAGGGAGCACCTCTCTTAGGATCGGGGGCAAAAATATTCTCAGTAGGAGCAAAGATAAAACAATCCAGATAGCGCACATGATCACTCTTATACACATGATTGGTCCAGAAGGGGGAATTCACCAGACGGACATCCTGTATCGTAACATTCTTACTGTTGGAGACATACGTCAGACGGGGCCGCTGAGCGTCTTTATTCGTACACTGGGGGTTCCACTGCCGACGAAGCCAGAACTCCTGCCAGTAGGTCAGCCCGTTACCGTCGATCGTCCCCTTACCGCTGATTGTGAAGCCATCGAGTCCGTCAGCATTGACAAGGGCGGAGAAATACTTACAGGTCTCACCCTCAATACGGGTCATCAGGATGGGGAAGTCGATGATATCCTCAGAGCCTTTGATTTTCCCGCCCTCCACAATATGCAGATGCGTACCTTGCTTAAAAAACAGCGCACCAGTCAGAAACGTACCCTGCGGTACCACCACGACACCACCGCCATCAGCAGCCACACGGTCGATGACGGCTTGGATAGTTGCCGTCTGCACCTGTGTACTATCGTTCTTCACACCATAGTCTGTGATGACATACTGGCGCCCGAGGGTCTTCACATCTACCTTCTCCGTATGACTGAACCAAGCGTCCATCGGTGTTCCGTCGGGCCATACCTCCGTCTTGGCATACATCCCCATCGAGTACGACAGGACCAGCAAGACTACCAACCATTTTCTCATTTTCGTTTGTTTTAGTAATTAGCGACTACAAAGTTACACATTTTAATTAGAAAAACAATTAGAAAAACGTACAATTTCTACAGAAAATCGTACAACGGCAACTATTATCGTAAATTTACACGTCACTTTACATTGTTTCCCCAAGCACGTCCTTTTAGTCTAAATGGAACACCTCTTGCATGGGAACCGTTACTGGAGAGTGGTCTGGATTGGTGTCCATGATGTCCGCCATCATATCCCACCATTTCTGAGTAATCGGATCTACCGATTCAGTATCCTGTGAACTACCCTCCCCAGCACACTCTTGATAGCCAAACAGGATATTCGTTTCCCTATCCCAGTAGATACTATAATTACTCACACCCGCATCCTTGATCATCTTCACCAATTCCGGCCATATTGCGGCATGCCGACGCTCATACTCCTTTTCACATCCCAGTTTCAGGTACATCTTAAAAGCAAATCTTTTCATATTCTTCATCTGTTGGTTACGACTGACTTGTTACGGAGTCAGAAAGACTGTAGTCCGTTTATTTCCTGACAATCACGCTTCCACTAGCCTGATGGGTAGCCAGTATCAAGACCTCGGCTATCTGAACGTGGGCGGGAGCATTGGCAGCATAAACGGCTACATCGGCAATATCATCCCCAGTCAACGGCTCAATACCAGTATATAGTTTAGCGGCTCTTTCTACATCACCCTTGAAACGGATATTGCTAAAGTTCGTCTCAACAAGACCAGGCTTCAGATTCGTTACACGGATGGCAGTATTGGCCACATCGATGCGGAGTCCGTCAGACAGAGCCTTGACAGCCGCCTTTGTCGCACAATAGACATTCCCCCCGGCATATGCAGCATCGCCAGCCACAGAACCGACATTAATGATATGGCCGCTGTTGCGCTCTACCATACCTGGAACTATCAGTCGAGTCATGGTTAGCAGTCCCTTGATATTTGTGTCAATCATCGTTTCCCAGTCATCAAGATCACCTTCATATTCAGGTTCCAGTCCTAAGGCGAGACCTGCATTATTCACCAACACATCAATCTTCTGCCATTCTGTAGGGAGTTCGCTGATATACTTCTTTGCTTTTTTGCTATCTCTCACGTCGAAAGCCATAATCAACACCTCTGTTCCCTTTTCCGTCAGTTCTTTACGGATTTCTGCCAGACGATGCTCGTTTCTACCAGTCAGAATCAACTTGTCGCCATTCTCTGCGAACCTCCTTGCACAAGCCAGTCCAATACCGCTTGTTGCTCCTGTTATCAAAACGATTTTACCCATATACTTACTATACATTAAAAAACAAGCCTTGTACTATTTGTAGTCTCTCGCCTTACTATTAAGTTCAGCAAGTCGGTCGAGGGCGGCATTCAAAGTCTCGTCCCGCTTGGCAAAATGGAAACGAATCAGGTTGTGGACATCCATTCCCGCTGATGCGCCTATCCGTAGCCTCTCTTTGAAAAAGCAACTGCCAGGGACAGCACCTACACCGACATGCTCAGCCAGCCACTCGCAGAAATGCAGGTCATCCTTCACGCCGTACTTCGAGACATCAAGCATCACATAATAGGCTCCCTGCGGTTCGGTGAAATCAAGTCCGAATTGTCGCAACCCATCACAAAAAAGTTGCTTCATGTGAGTATAATGTGCCTGCAGTTCGTCGTAGTAACTGTCAGGGAAACGGAGCCCGACAGTGGCGGCCTCCATCAACGGGGCTGCAGCACCAACGGTCAGGAAGTCATGCACCTTCTTCACACGGTCGATGATGCGTCCCGGGGCAATGACATAACCCAGTCGCCAGCCTGTGATACTGTAAGTCTTGGAGAGTGAACTGCACGAAATCGTGCGCTCCCACATGCCTGGCAAGGTTGATATATAGACATGCTTGTGAGGTGCATAGACGATATGCTCATACACTTCATCAGTTATCACATAGGCATCGTATCGGATGACAATATCTGCTATCGTCTGGAGTTCTTCACGAGTAAATACTTTACCGCAAGGGTTGGACGGATTGCACAACACCAATGCTTTTGCTCCACTTTTGAAAGCATCTTCGAGCAGATTGGCATCGAACCCAAATGACGGTGGAACAAGCGGGATATACACCGGCTCTGCACCTGTGAGAATGGTGTCTGCCGTATAGTTCTCATAGAATGGAGAGAAGATGGCAACCTTGTCACCAGGATTCACTACCGTCATCATGGCAGCCATCATAGCCTCAGTAGAGCCGCACGTCACCACGATGTTCTTGTCTGGGTCGATAGACAAACCTGTAAAGTGGCTCTGTTTCTTGGCCAATGCCTCACGGAAGTTCTGCGCTCCCCATGTGACGGCATACTGGTGGGGACCATGGGGAGCAATCTCAGCAAGCCTTTCCATTATCTCCTTAGGAGGGTCGAAGTCAGGAAAGCCCTGGGAGAGATTGATGGCTCCGTACTTGTTTGAGATGCGGGTCATCCGTCGGATAATAGAATCCGTAAAACCCGACGTTCGTGTGGATAGTGGTCTCATTCTCTATGATTCTGTATCAATTTAGGTGCAAAATCAGATAACATACTCTACCGTTTCCTCTGTCAGCAGATGATTCATGAAATAAACAATCTGCTTGCGCCACCAAGCCCAGTCATGGGCAGAGTCGTGTCCCCAGTAGTCTATCCAGGCCGGCACATTCTTCTCCTTCAGCAGGGCATCCATCTGTCGGGTACTGTCAAGCAGTTCGTCTTCCCATGCCCCCTGACCAACACACATGATGATGCGACGCTGACGATACACGTCCCAGTAAGGATGGTCGGCAGGCATCTGTCGCAGAAAGTCTTGCGGTGAATTGTCATAAACCAGCGGGTCTTGGTAATTGGGGAAGAAATAGCCGGCATAGTAGAGTCCGCTCAAAGCCAGCAACGTATCGAAGAGGTCTGGGCGACGGAAGAAGAAATTGCCCGCATGATAGCCACCCATCGAGCAGCCTGTGGCGATGAAAGTCTCGTTGGAGAAGTGGCGCACCTCGTGGATGAGTTCATCGACGATATAGTGATACCACCGCTCATGCTGTTCTATGCGACGGTGATGGTCACCCTGAATGTCGCTCCACGTCTCGCGGTCTATCGAGTCCACACAGATGAGCCGAATTTTTCCCTGGTCGATAAAGTTAGAGAGCACGCCCACCATATCAAAGTCCTGGTAGTCGTAGAATCGTCCGTCCTGTGAGGGGAAGACGAGCACGGGATGCCCCTTGTCACCGTAAGTTTTGTATTCCATGTCTCGCCCGAGGGCATTGCTGTATTTCTTCACGTATTTAATGTTCATAGTTTCTTCTCGTGTACAAATTTCACAAACTCATTTACTTCCTCCATCGTCTGTAGTCGGACGGTATACATCTGCTGCCCCATGGCGGCAGAGAACAGTTCCGGCATCCGCTCACACATCACGATACGCTCCCCATATCGGCTCAGCACCTCCTCATGTGAGTGTACATATTTATATATATCGCGACGACTGGCAAAGGCACAATATTGCTGACGGCCCTGCTGTGTCCTACTTTCTCCGAAAGCCACCATATCAGCCCAGATCTTATAGACATCTGTGGCGTGCGCAAAGTTGATCATGTCTGGCGTATAACCGCCTGCCGGACGCATATTTACTTCGAGTGCCACGAAGTCGCCCCTCCTGCCCAGGCCCTCACGGTCGCCGTCTAAGCGGAAGAACTCCAGATGTACGAATCGGTTCCAGATGCCAAAGGCCTTAACCGTACGCCGTCCCAATTCTCGCAGGTTTTCCGGCATCTCCCTATCAACATAATAGGAAAGGTCAAGTCTGAGGTTGACGATGTCCATGATAGACGGCGGCCAGACGGTCATCGACTCGAAGAGTGGATTGCCTTTGGCATCGATGATAGCATCGTAACTACATATCTCGCCCGTGATGAATTCCTCCACCACGTAGTTCTTGTAATCGCTCACCGTGTCGAAAAAAACCTGCAACTGTTCGTCGCTTTCTATTTTGTGCGTGCCACTGGCTCCTACGCCTACATCAGGTTTGGCTATGATGGGATAACCCGTCAGTCGCACAAAGTCACGGACGGCATCAAAACCCTCAGCAACTCGTATCTGCCGGGCCGTGGGAATACCACCCTTGGCATAGTATTTCTTCATCTCCGACTTCTCCTTGATGCTACGGATGCGGTCGGTCCGTATACCTGTAGACACATTGAAGTCTGTACGCAGACGGGCATCCTGCTCCAGCCAGTACTCATTGTTCGACTCAATCCAATCGATGCGTCCGTACCGGAAGGCGAAGTAGGCTACGGCACGATATACCTCGTCGTAGTTCTCCAGCGAGTCCACGCGATAATATTCCGTCAGTGATTCCTTCAGTTCCTTCTGCAGCGAGTCGTATGGCGCATCGGCAATGCCTAGCACCTTCACGCCATTCTGCTTCAGGCGATGGCAGAATTCCCAGTAGGTATGCGGGAAATGTGGTGATATAAATATAAAGTTCATAAACTCTGGAATCGTTTTCGCCTGCAAAGGTACACATTTTCCTGCATTTTTGCAATCACATAATGTTGGTAAAATGTCACAACGCTCAAAAGTATATGACTATGCGTATCATTTCAACTGCAGATATACGACTATTATATAATCAACTTTTGTTAAATCTCAGTTGCAAATTTACAAAATCTGCCGCAAATTCCATAACTTTGCGTGAAGAATTATTTAAACTAAAACAAATACGGAATTATGAAGGTATTATTGATTAACGGTAGCCCCCGTAAGAAGGGAAACACATTCCTTGCACTGAGCGAGGCAGCAAAGACACTGGAGCAGCAGGGAATCGAGACTGAAATAGTGCAGATAGGCACGAAGGCCGTTCGTGGTTGTATCGCTTGCGGTCAATGCAAGATCAAGCAATTAGGACGCTGTGTGTTCGACGATGACATCTGCAATAGCATCTCTGAGAAACTAGACACGGCAGATGCGCTCATCGTAGGCTCTCCCGTCTATTACGGTCAGCCCAACGGTTCCGTGCTTTCTCTGATTCAGCGTATGTTTTTCTCAGCAGGGGAAAAAGTCGTGAACAAACCTGCCGCCGCCGTCTGCGTATGTCGTCGTGGAGGAGCCACCGCTGCCTATCAGACCATGAATATGCCCTTCCAGATGATGAACATGCCAGTGGTTACCTCTCAATATTGGAACATTGTCTATGGTCGTGAGGAAGGTCAGGCGGCACTTGATACAGAGGGTATGCAGACCATGAGGACGATGGCCAACAACATGGCATGGATGCTGAAGAAGATTCACGCTGACGGCAATCCCGATTATCCTGAGCGTGAGGAGTGGCAACCAATGCACTTTATCAGATAGTCTGATATTGGCTTTATTATTTATATAAAACTGCCATTGCTCCTAATTGCTTTTCTGCAAGAATGTAGATGGTGTGATGCCGAAATATTTCTTGAACTGGCGGGTGAAGTGCTGGGGATATTCGAAGCCGAGGCTTTCGGCGGTTTCGGAGATGGTGGAACCACCGAGCAGGAGCGTCTGCGAGCGTTGCATGATAAAGCGGCGGATGTGTGAGGTTGCCGACTTGCCTGTCAGTTCTCGAATCAGGTCGCCGAAATAGTTGGGAGAAAGAAAAAGTTCCTGGGCGCAGTATTTGACGGTGGGCAGTCCCAATGTGCGCTGAATACCGTCGTCGTAGTAATGCTGCAACAGGTTCTCGAAGCGCGTCAACAGGTCGGAATTCGCGGCTTTTGCCGATGAGGAGAGTTGCTGGGCATAGTAGCGGCTGACGTACTCCAACAGTTGCTCTATCTGCGAGGTGACGATGCGAAGGGTGTGCTCATCCTCGTCTTGTTGCAGTTCCTGGCGCATCTGTTCCAGAATACCGACGATACTCTGCCGTTGTTCGGGCGACATCAGCAGGGCCTCGCTGGTGTTGTAGGAGAAGAAATGGTAGTCGGAGATGCGACGGCCCAGTTCCGAGTTCCGCAGCAGTTCGGTGTCGAAGAGCAGCGCCCAGCCCTTGGTGTGTATTTCCTCGCCCGTATCAGTCTTACCGCCAATCTGACCCGGTGCCACACACATCAGGGCGTGCTGGTTGAGCGTGTAGCGTATCTGTCCATAGGAAAGTTCCTCCAGTTCCTCGTCGCCGATGAACAGGGCATAGACATCGTAGTTATTCAGCGAGTGGCGGCAGTGCTCCAACTCGTCGTAGTGAATCACTGAGACGAGCGGGTGCAACTCTGGTGCCCCGATATAGCGGGCATAGTCGTTGACGGTATGAACTTTTAAAATCCTCTCCATATTTGGGTGCAAAGGTACGATTAAGCGAGCGAAAAACCAAATGTATTTGAGTTTTTCCGAGCGTGAGTACCTTCGAGCATAGCTCAAAATTACTAAAACTTTATAACTTTCCATTCAAAACCGCTTGCTTTTCGCAAATTATTCGTAACTTTGCCTCGTTAATTAACGCAGATATGAAGCAAACAATTGATACTTATAGGCTGACAAGCATGGAGGAGCCTACTGACGAAGTGCTTTCGCAGTTGATGAAGGAAGCGGCAGAAGAAGCCAAGCGTACAAACGACGAGGCCACCACCCGCTATTTCGAGCAACTGAAAGTGGATACTCAGAAAGTCTGTGTAGCATGGCAGTAAGCGAGCATAAGCCTGTTCTCATTGTGATTGCTGGGCCTAACGGGTCTGGCAAAACGACCATTACCACAAAGATTTTGCATCACCAGTGAATGGAACTGAATTGTCGGCGTATCAGTCACTTGGCAGACCGCACATACATCTATGACAACTCTGCTGATGGGCAAGAAGCACAATTGCTTTTCCGCTTTGTCGATGGTAAGTTGTTCAAGCAATATGTAAAAGAAATCCCAGAGTGGGCTTCAAAGATAGCAGAATAAAATTGCGGGCGCAGCTGTTGACCGAGTGAACCTTTAGAAATAAATACACTTTTTCTGCCAATAATGAGCGAATTTCACAGAAAAGTTGTATCTTTGCAGCCGAGAAGCGTTTTAATGAATACAGAAAGGGAAAGGCGTATGACAACAATGACTGTACAGATTCCCACAGGACAGGTGGGCTGGTTCGAACAGATGCTTCGCTCGATGGGCTGGGCATTCCGCAAGGAGGAAACACCTGCCAGCACTTCAGAGAAGCCCCGCATGTTTGAGGCCGAGGTGGACGAACTGCTCTCAATGTTCAACACCGATCAGATTTCGCAAGAGGAAGTTGACCGTGAGTGCGAACTTGTAAGGGAGGAACTTTACGATGCCCGACAGACACGTTAAAGTCATCATCGACACAAACCTGTGGATTTCGTTCCTTATCGGACTGAAAGCCTCGACTGCCGTCCGCAGAATCCTGACCGACGGCACGGTGAGCATTGTCATGGGACAGATATACTCCAGCAGGAGATAATGGCCGTAGCATCCCGTCCCAAGTTTGCCCGCTATTTTGCACCTGAGGCCTGCGAGCGGCTGCTTGCGTTCCTTCGTGCCCGCAGTGAGGACTATCCCTTGGGCGACATACCTGCCCGATGCCGCGACCCGAAAGACGACTATCTGTTAGAGTTGGCCCGTGTCGCCGATGCCGACATTCTTGTCACGGGGGACAAAGACCTCACCGACCTGCACCAGTTTGGCCATTGCCAAATATTGACGCTTGCAGAGTTTAAGCAGATGTACTTATAAGAAAAATGTAGAGAAACAGAGAGCGGGAACCGAGGCCGAGGATGTCGGCGTGGGTTCCCGTTCTTCATACACTTTCAATGATTATATGCTTTGTGGAGGATTTTATTTGCTTAATCAGCAAGATATTCCGGGTGGTTATAGACGTAGGTTAGAGTAAATTCAAAAATGTATTCATTTACAACATCCTTAACTTGAACCGGAAGCATCAATTTAATAGTCTGGCCTTCTGCTTTCGTGTTTGCATTAGAATACAAGGACTTACTCGTCCACTCTTTTAAACTTTCACTATAATACACCTTATCGGTTGGAGCAGCAAGATCCTCAAGTTTTGCTCCTTTTATAATTGTAGATGCTGGTTGGTCTCCTTCTCTTTGAGAATACTTAATGCCTGAATGCATAACCTTTGAAGTGCTTCCATCAACATCTACAAATACTGCTTCATTCCATACAACCTTTAGAGTATTGTCTGAAACATTTTTCAAAATGAAATTGAATTGGGTACTACCTGCAAAAATCAAAATATCGATAAAATTGTCTTCATAACTATATTTAGTGATATCTTTTTCGGTTACACTTGTTGTCTTACCATATCGAATAGCAGAATTTGATGGCTTCTCGACTTTTGTAAGAGCAGCAACGAATTTGCCGGAATCATCATATTTGAAGGCTTCTGATTGCGCAAAAGCAGCCTTTACGTCTTTCGTTGTTCCATCAATAGAATTTTTGACTGTATAGAATTTTTGAAGGGCCTTTCGGTAGCTTGCATCATAATCCATCTTCTTGAAAACGTTCACAACTGTGTATGAGCATTTGAATTTTGGATTTGTAAAAACTTTCCCCAAGTCATTTAGATCACTTATGTTAGCGACATCATAGTTGAACTTTTTTCCATCAATCTGATCTTTCAACACAAAACAAGCTTGAGGGTATTTGTGGTCGCTATAAGACGAACCTTCTTGAGGCAGCATTACTATATCTGTGACTTCTAAATGTACAGGGCTGTTAGGATTTTCAGGATAAACCTTTCCTATGTAATTAGCCTTGTCTGCTTGAAACTTATCTGACAAGAATAAAGGTATTGAATAAGTATTTGTTATGCAAAAACAATACTTACCAAACGAATAATATTCATCCTGGTTATTTACTACCATTTTTACCTTATTCTTAGTTCCTTTTTCAAGAAGAACCCAAGTCATTCGTTTGTCATTTCCACTAATTTTGGAAACAACATAGTCTGTGTTAAACTTTCCGCCTGCGCCCTGAAAATACTCTTTATCCATATATCCACCACCATTTTTCTCTGGTAGATATTGAACCACCTGGCCAACATAAGTTTGTTGATACTGTGCGACAGAAGCATAATGCTGAATCCCATAAATACCGAAGTTTGCTTCAGGGTGATCCCCTGCATACGATTTAATTGTAAATCCAACAATGGATAAAACAACAAGAAGAAAAGTTTTAATCTGTCTCATAATTGCTTATTATTTAAAGAAGTTAATACTATTCTCAATTGAGAGCCAGCACAAACTCCTTGGCACAGAGAGAGCGCAGACCCGCCATACTCTCTACCAGGCTTGGAACTGCCTCTAACGTACTATGGTGAAGCCTACGCTCTTTGGCGCAGCTCCAATGTACGTTAGGATGCCCTTTCTTTCTCGTTCGAGGTTCCAATTCGGTAGAGAGATTGAGCAATATGTTTTGTGTCTCATACGAAACACGATGCAAAAATAGTCAAAATTTGTCGTTTGGCCGCCACCTTATATAAAAAAGTGCTAAATTTTATGTGATTTTAGCAGAAAAGTGTTCTTGGTGGCTATGAATAGGATTATTTTTCGTAATTTTGTGATTGAAAGTTGGCTATCCCGATGCGGGAAAGGGCCAATGAAAAATAAAAATGGCTGTCCCGACGCGGGACGGGGACTTTTAAAATCAAAACACGGTTTCCCGATGCGGGACGGGCGTTTTGAAAACTGATTGGGGCTGTCCCGGTGCGGGGCGGTCGGATTTGAAAAGAAAACGGAATAACAACGAGGATATCCGCAAGCCCCAATTGCAGATTGCATTAGGAACCTGGGTCTCAACTGAGCCACAATTAGCTTGAAAATAGTCTCTCGTATTGTTTTGCATTGGATTAGTAGGTTAGTCCAAATTGCCAAAGAGGGATGATATTGCCGTAACCAGTCTCAATGTCGTCCTTCACGACGTAGCCTTGCTCAGCACTTTGTATCTGTTTCTGCTTTTTCTTCTTGCCACCAACATGACCTTCGGTCGACCTCTGTCGCGACTCGACAATATCAAAGTAAACTTTGCATTGTTCCCGCTGCTCCATCGGTTCATAGATGTATTTCTCTGCAATGAGGAAGTCAGGAACAGGGGATGATGCAATGTCGTGGGTAACTCTCATCTAGTTAAAGAAGAAAGTTTCGCGGATGGTTCCGATTTCTGTATTGCCCCTGCCTAATACATATATGAGTGTAGGATTGTCGAGAATGATATATTTCCGATGCAAAGATACGGAAAGATCTCCGTCTACACTAAAATTAGTGCAAAATGCCCACAAAATCGCACTGTGTTTTGTGCAAAATATTCATAAATTCGCACTTGATAGGGTGCAAACTTCAAATAAGTTCCGAGTTCCGCAGCAGTTCTGTGTCAAAGAGCAGCGCCCAGCCCTTGGTCTGGATTTCCTCGCCCGTGTCGGTCTTGCCGCCAATCTATCCCGGTGCCACGCACATCAAGGCATGCTGGCTGAGCGTGTAGCGTATCTGTCCATAGGAAAGTTCCTCCAGTTCCTCATCGCCGATGAACAGGGCATAGTCGTCGTAGTTGTTCAGCGAGTGGCAGCAGTGCTCCAACTCGTCGTAGTGAATCACCGAGACGAGCGGATGCAACTCCGGTGCCCCGATATAGCGGGCGTAGTCGTTGACCGTGTGAACCTTTAGAATCTTATCCATGATACGACATGCTATTGCCAATATTTGACACGAACATTATTATTCATATATTCCTTCCATTTGTTCTTGTCCGTCCACATCCACTTCTTTTGTTTCATGTGAGTATATGGAAGGGGAATACTATCCGATGAAACAAACTTGAAGACCTCATTGCATCTATTAGTGCCATCATAGTCTGCCCATTCAAATAACAGAATATGTTGATGGTCAATTACCTTAAACTTCAAATGGTGAAGTTGCATACCTCCATTCATGCCTATAAACCAGAAAGTTTCTGCATATATCGTGTCGTTGGAAATCTTATAGACTCCATCTGTTGATATTCCTGAAGCAGGAAATGGCTCTTTGGTTACCCCTTTGATGGTTCCGTCTTTATAAAAAGCCAAGCCGCTTTTGATTGTGTCATTGGAAGAATAATATCCCGCAATATTCAATAATGACGATATTCCTGTATCATCTGTTCCAAATCTTGCTGTTATGTCTTTTTCTTTAAAAGTCTTGCTCCAAGGGAAACAGCCAATTAAAAGAAAAAAGGTTGCAATATACGCTACGATTTGTTTCAAATATTTCATAATAAGAATGCCATAATTGATGATTCGACCGCAAATATACGACTATTTTCTGAGAATCCGTAAAAGTGGTAGATTTATCAGTAAATCGTTTAGCCTTTTTTATACTTTTTCGCCGTACCTTTACAGTCGAAACTAATTATTAAACATGAATTATCACGAATTAACCAGGAATTAGTCATGAATTAATGAAAAATTTATGTTCAATTCATGGAAATTCGTGTTCAAAAAAGAAAAAAGATTATGGTAAAGATTGCATTAGGAACCTGGGCCTGGGGCGCAGGAGCATTTGGAGGAGACACGGTATTCGGCTCAAAGACCGACGTAGAAACATTGAAGCCCGTATTCGACGCGGCGATGAAGGCGGGGCTGAGCCTGTGGGACACGGCGACGGCCTACGGCATGGGCGAGTCGGAGCGCATCCTGGGTACGCTGGCTAAGGAGTACGAGCGCCGGGATGTGGAGATTTCCACGAAGTTCACGCCGCAGATTGCGGAGATTTACGAGAACTCGGTGGAGAAGATGGCGCTGGCCTCGATGGAGCGCATGGGGCTGGACTACATCGACATCTACTGGATTCACAACCCGATGGACGTGGAGCGCTGGACGCCGGGGCTGATACCGCTGCTCAAGTCGGGCAAGGTGAAGCGCGTGGGCGTGTCGAACCACAACATCAAGGAGATTCGCCGTGCCAATGAGATTCTGGGCGAGGCTGGATTTAAAGTCTCTGCCGTGCAGAACCATTTTTCCTTGCTCTACCGTTCATCAGAGAAAGGTGGCGTATTGGATTACTGCAAGGAAAACGGCATCGAGTTCTGGGCCTACATGGTGCTGGAGCAGGGCGCGCTCTCGGGCAAATACAACAAGGAGAACCCGCTGCCCGCCGAGAGTGACCGCGGCAAGAAGTACAACCCCGTGCTGGAGCAGCTTGAAGCCCTCACCAATGAGATGACCGCTATCGGACGGAAGTACGGTGCATCGTGTTCGCAGATCGGCATCGCCTGGGCCATCGCCAAGGGCACGCTGCCCATCATCGGAGCCACCAAGGAGTGCCACGTCATCGAGGCCGCCGAGGCCGCAAAAATTGTGCTTACCGCAGAGGAGGTGGCACGTCTCGAAGCGCTGGCTGATGCTACTGGCATTGATACACGTGGAGGTTGGGAACATTCAATGGAATAAGAATCTGTAAAACGGGTAGATTAATCCGTAAATCGTGTAGGTGCGGTTTACGGATTTCTTCGTAATTTTGCAGCCGAAATAATAAAACAGAATGAACATGAGACATTTCTTATTACTAATGACTGCAATGCTGCTGACCTGCTGCTCTTCTGAGAGTGAGGTGAACGCGGAGACTCAGGCAAACGCCAACATGGGCAAGACGCTGGTGGTGTATTATAGTTATACTGGCAACTGCAAGGCTATCGTGAATAGTCTGACTGCGCAGATTACGGCTGACCAGTTGGAGATTCAGCCCGCAGAGAAGGGATTGAAGTACGAGGCGAACAACTATGCTCTGGGTACACAACTGCTGAACGCTATCAAGGCGAATCCCAACGATGCGAGCAGTTATCCTGCCATCGACCCAGTGACTGTCAGTCTCGATGACTACCAGAACATCATCATCGTGACTCCGCTCTGGTGGAGCCAGATGGCGGCTATCATGCAGACGTACCTTTTCCAGAACAGTGCAAAACTGGCAGGCAAGACGGTGGCGATAATTGTGTCGAGCCATTCGAGTGGTATCAGCGGCGTGGTGGCAGATGCACAGCGACTTCTCTCCAACGTCACATGGTCTGGTGGTGCGCTATGGATTAATGCCAGCAACCACAGCAACCGCAATTCGCTGATTGAGAACTGGCTGCCGACTCAGAACTTTCAAACTACAAGCAATATGGCACAAGTAATGTATATCACTATCGACGGCATAACCAAGACGGCTACGCTGGTCGATAATTCTGCGACTCAGGAACTAGTGACTAAACTGCAGTCGTCTCCCTTTACGGTGACGCTGAACTCCAGCGGAGGGTTCGAGATTTGGGGTGCGCTTGGGTTCTCTTTGCCCACGAGCAATGAACAGATGAATGCTCAGCCGGGCGACATTGTCCTTTACAACGGCAGCAACATCTGTATGTTCTACGGCACGAACTCTTGGAGTTACACGCGGCTGGGCAAGATTGACGGGCTGACGGAGAGTGAGTTGAGGACGTTCCTCAAGGCTGGTGAGAGCAACATCAGTGTGACTTTGTCTCTGAACAATACTACGGGCATTAGTCAGATTCATACCGACAGAACATCATCAAAGGCTTACACGCTGCAAGGTACGGTGGCTCAGACAGGAACAAAAGGCATCATCATTCAAAACGGCAAAAAGATAGCAAGATGAGAAAGACATTATTATTCGCAGCATTCATGGGCATGATGCTCGCGGGCTGCACGGACAAGAATCAAACTAAAACAGAAGAGAATATGACAACACTACAGTTGACGCAGGAGTGGGACAAGGTATTCCCGCTGAGCGAGAAAGTAAACCACCGCAAGGTGACTTTTGAAACACAGTATGGCCTGACGTTGGCGGCAGACCTCTACACTCCGAAAGATGCCGAGGGCAAACTGGCTGCCATCGCCGTCTCAGGTCCGTTTGGAGCCGTGAAGGAGCAGTCGAGCGGACTCTACGCCATGCGGATGGCAGAGCGCGGCTTCGTGACGCTGGCCTTCGACCCGTCGTACACAGGTGAGAGCAGCGGTGAACCTCGTCGCACGGCATCGCCCGACATTAACACCGAGGACTTCATGGCAGCCGTCGATTATCTGTCGCAATTGGAGAATGTGGATGCTGAGAAGATTGGCATCATCGGCATCTGCGGATGGGGAGGCATCGCCCTCAATGCTGCCGCTGCAGACACCCGCATCAAGGCAACGGTGGCCTCTACGATGTACGACATGACCCGCGTCAGTGGCAACGGATACTACGACAGCGAGGACAAGGAGGAGTCGCGCCATGCTGCCCGTGAAGCACTCTCTAAGCAGCGCCTGACAGACCCGTTGGCTATGGGTGGCGGTGTGGTTAATCCCCTGCCCGACGATGCGCCGCAGTTCGTGAAGGACTACTACGACTACTACATCACCCCTCGCGGCTACCACAAGCGCAGCGGCAACTCGAACGACGGCTGGCGAGTCATCGGCACCCAGGCCTACGCCAACGCCCGCTTCCTCTACTACATCAACGAGATTCGTTCAGCCGTGATGGTGATGCACGGCGAGAAGGCCCACTCGCGTTATTTCGGCGAGGCTGCCTACAAGTATATGGTGGAGGGCAAGGCAGATGGGTATAACGTCGTTGGCAAGCCCAACCCCGTTCCTGAGAACAAGCAACTGCTCATCATCCCTGCTGCCTCGCATTGCGACCTTTACGACGGTGGATATACGGAGTTGGAGGACAAGGCTGCGATTGAGCGAGAGAAGTCGGAACTCGCTTCGAATTCCGAGCGTGAGCAGGCTCGACCGAAGGTCAAAGGCGAGCCAAAGAATCTGATTCCCTGGGATAAACTGGCAGATTTTTTCAAGGCGAACTTGAAGTAACGCTAAATAATCCCAAAAACGTCTCCCATGTCGCTCCGATGTGGGAGATTTTTTGTACCTTTGTCGTCGATAAGTGAAACTGACAAATAATATGATAACGTATCACAAAATCCAAGTTGAAGACTGCAAAGTCTTTTATCGTGAGGCGGGCGCACCGAGATGCAGAACGACCTCATCCTCGACTACCGCTCAAACGTGGCCCTCTATCCTGAGTTCCAGAAGTACCTGCGCGACAACCAGCCCCCGTTGCTCGCCGTCTGGGGCGAGAACGACCCGTCGTTCATCCCCGCCGGAGCCAACGCCTTCCGCCGCGACCTGCCCAATGCTGAAATCCACTTCGTACCCAGCGGCCACTTCGCGCTGGAGAGCCATCACACAGAGATTGCCCAACTGATAAAAGTTTTTTTGATGAAAGTATTTTAAGAGATTATAGTACAAAGATGACCGATAAAGTGGAAAAAAGTGCGGGACGGATAGTCTTTCTTGACTACATCAGAGTATTGGCATGTCTGGCGGTGATGATGGCTCATGCCAGCGAGTATTTCTATTGCGTGTCAGGAACGGAAGCGATGGTAGCCAATGAGCAGAATCGTTTCTGGGTAGCACTCTACGACGGTTGCTTCAGCCGGGCAGCGGTACCATTGTTCATGATCGTGTCTGCCTATCTGCTGGTACCCATGCGAGAGGGCCAGACGATACCACAGTTCTATCGCCGCCGCTTTATGCGTATCATTCCGCCCATGGTGTGCTTCCTGCTGCTCTATACCTTCTTGCCGCTGCTGTGGGGAGGCACGACATGGGAACAGTCCCTCGACGACCTGCGCCTTTTGCCCTTCAATTTCCCAATGACGGCAGCGCACTTGTGGTTCATGTATCCACTCATCAGCCTCTATCTCATCATCCCCGTCATTTCCCCCTGGCTGAGAGATGCCTCGGCACGCGACGAGCGAATATTCCTCGGCATCTTTGCCTTCACGACTCTCATCCCGTGGCTTCACCACTTTGTGTCGCCAGAACTATGGGGTGAGTGCCATTGGAATCAGTATTCCATGCTCTATTACAACTCTGGTTTCCTGGGTTATCTGGTGCTGGCTCACTATATCCGCAAGCATATCAAGTGGTCATGCGGCAGGAGGTTGGCTGTCGGTATTGCCTGTTTCTGCCTTGGGGCCGTCTTCACTGCGTGGAGTTTTTGGTGGAAGGGCGAACCTAGTGTGCTGATGGGAATACCTGAGATGGAATGGTCATGGGGCTTCTGTACGCCTAATGTGGTGCTGACCACTTTCGGACTTTTTCTGCTGTTCTCTTGCATCCAAAAGCCCAAAGCCCCGGTTGTCGTCACAGAACTTTCGCAGTTATCATTTGGGATGTATCTGATGCACATGTTCTTTTTGAGTCCCATCGCCCTGTGGATAATGAACGACAACCCTGCCCAGCCTCTGATTCCCGTTGGGCTAGCCATACCAACCATAGCCCTGCTGACATTCCTCTGTAGTGCTGTCACCACAAAACTCTTGTCATTCTTGCCCGGCAGCAAGTATGTGATCGGTTAATACAAATAAAAATACAACTTAACTTCTACTCATGCTCGGCATAGAGACCGATGGTAGTACCAGTGAAGCCACCGACACTGGACGACACATGGCGCACGTCGATATCACTGGCCAGCAGTAGCCAGTCGCTACCCGTTGGCTGGTAATAGAAATCATAGGTCAATCCGCGACAGACTACTTTCAGGTTGACGGTTCCCGACTGAGCAAGAGGTGCCTGCGCCAGTATGTCGAACCCTCGTTTGTTGATACGGCGGAGGGCAATACCGTCAGTCGTGACACAGAGAAAATACTGGTGAGCCTCGTTCTTGAATATCAGGATGCCGGCAGCATCGCCCGTTGTGGGACTGAACGACAGCGTCGTCTCTACGGTGAACTTGTGGTGCTGTATGCGACGACCCAAATAGGCTGGTGTCTGCGTGCCTCTGGCGGTTTCTGACGAGCAGGCCAGGTGCAGTCCTTTCTTTTGGCTACAGCCTACGGGCAGAGGACCACGAAGCGACAGCCATTCAGGGCGCAATTCGCTACTCGAGAAGTCATCGTTCCAAGCGAAATTGCCATAGGTCGTTTTCTCTTTCCGTACGACTCCCTCACGGCGTAGCATGAGTGGGATGCTGTCACGGGTCTGCGTGATATAAGGATAACCGTCGAGACTCCACTTGACAGGCATCATGAACGTCTCGCGCCCCAACTGCTCCGTGCCGTCCTGCCACTGACGGCAACCCAAGAATACGGCCCACCACTCACCGTTGGGTGTTTCCACCAGGTCAGCATGCCCCGTACAACTGACACCGTATTTGGCTCCGGCCTTACGAAGCCGCTGGGTCAGCATAGGACTACGTGGCCACCGCTTGTAGGGACCAAACACAGAGTCGGCCTTGTAGGCCACTTCAGAATGTGCCCAACTGGTACCGCCCTCAGCGCATATCAGGTAGTATTTCCCACGAATCTTATAGAGATGCGGCCCCTCATCGCGCGGCAACTGCTCTTCCAGTCCAACACCCTCTTCGCGCAGAGGGATGTCGTCGCCGTAGGTCTGGCCTGTCTCAACGTTGAAGCGGATGAAGCGGATACTGCGGTGGTTGCTCCATTTGGGCTGGCCCTCGGTGTCTTCCTTGTGGACGATGTAAGCCTGTCCGTCGTCATCGAAGAAGAAAGCAGGGTCAATGCCACCGATCTGAGGCAGAAACACAGGGTCAGACCATTCGCCCCACGGGTCACGAGTGGTCACATAGAAATGACCCTTGCCCACGTCGGTCGTTATCATGTAGTACGTCTGGTTCTGGGGATTATATGCTATTGTGGGCGCATAGATGCCTCCCTTGTCGATAGACTGCCCTTTGAGGTAGGCCAACTGTGAGGGGCGACACAGAATGTTGCCCACCAACTGCCAGTTCACCAGGTCGCGGCTGTGGTAGAGCGGCACACCAGGATAGTAACCAAATGTCGATGTCACCAACCAATAGTCCTCACCCACCCGACAGATGGCAGGGTCGGAATACCAGCCCGGCAGAATGGGGTTGTAGAACTGAGCGGCATCGGTCAGCGGATTCTCCCGATAGTAGTCGTCCTGCCCAGTGTAGGTGAACTGCGAGAAGTGTGCCACCGTCGTACCTTTCTCTTTGGCACCTGCCACTATTGATATCAGCAGCACCATTGTAAGTATCAATCGTCTTTTCATATCACTCAACAACTGTAAGATACCAGTCTTGGGCAACTTTGGCAACTGGCTCAGGATTTCGTTGGTCACCAGATGGAAACTGCGAGACTTGGATTTTAGGGTTATCTCTACTTGTTCTATCATAAACATTCCTAATTCTTGGAGCAGCGAGGACAAAAAGATGCTTGCATCTGCTTTGCCGAGATTCCCGAGCGATGCTCGCCTACCCGTTGCCTTTCGCTACAAGATTCAACATATCAGGTGCAAAAATACGGAAAATTGAGCAAATTTCCGTAACTTTGCAAATAAATTTGTGATATGGACTATCTGATGAAATACGGGTTAGAAATAAAATGATTCGAATTCCCATACTGCATAAGTGGGAGGAAGGTACGGGCTAACAGGGTGGAAGGTACGGGCTAACAGGGTGGAAGGTACGGGCTAACAGGGTGGAAGGTACGGGCTAACAGGGTGGAAGGTACGGGCTAACAGGGTGGAAGGTACGGGCTAACAGGGAGGAAGGTACGTCCTAACTCGTTGCCGCCGCCCGTATGAATGAGAGCGGCCGAAACCGAGTTTTATGCTATAGAACTTATGTTAGCAGCATCACGAGGACGCTGATGATTGTCACAACGGTTGTGAAAATACGGAATTCCCTTTCTGGCAGGAATTTAACCAGACGGATTCCCAGATAAGCGCCAACGAGGACAAACGGGATGGCACAGGCATCGATGGCCAGAGTCGTGAGGTTGATGTTGTGCCAGGCGAAT
>JAFTFG010000006.1 GCA_017449675.1 Prevotella sp. | reverse complement strand
TTCTGCTTGAAAACAAGAAAGTGGCTGAAAATCAACCACTTTCTCCGCTTTCCGACTTTGTGCTTGTCGGGATGAGGCGACTCGAACGCCCGACCCCTACGTCCCGAACGTAGTGCGCTACCAACTGCGCTACATCCCGATGTTTGAAAGCGGATGCAAAGGTACGGCTATTTTTTGAATTTCGTGCAGTTTTGGTGGAAAAAATTTGCATATGCAACGAAAAAGGATTAACTTTGCGGCCAAAACTAATCGAAATGAAACGGAAGATACTAACCTTCGTCTGTATGGCAGTCGTTATGATGACCTCTGCACAGCGTGTGATTCGTGTTGAGAAAAATAATGCTCAAAGTCTTATAGCAGCCATAGAACAGGCAAATGTGATGAATGCGGATTCTACGGCTGAGCGTTTGTTTGTCATGATTCCCAGTGGCTATTATAACTTAGGTGAAAAGGTGTTGACGACCCTGAGTGGTCATAACATCGCTTTGGTGGGAGAGGGAATGCTGGCCACCATTATCCGTAATGCCCCTGATGCCGCCAAGGAAGGAATCAGTACGACGGCAGTGATTCTGAATTTAGGAACGAACAACTACTTTCAGGATATGACTTTGCGTAACGACCTTGACTATTACTCCTTGAATGCGGCAGGCCGTGCGGTATGTCTTCAAGACAAAGGTACACGTACGATTCTGAATCGGGTACGTATGTTGTCCTATCAGGATACTTATTATACTTGGGCAGAGACTGCCTTACACTATCTGCAGAACTGTGAGATACATGGTACGGTGGACTTCATCTGTGGAGCCGGTGATGTGTGGTTTGAACGCTGCCGCATCGTGACGGAGAAGCGCAATCTAGAAGGTAAGGGCCGTAATGTCATTGCCGCTCCTCGCACCTCCCAGACTGACTGGGGCTTTGTTTTCAACCATTGTACCATCGAAAATATCATGTCACAGTTTGACTATGCCCGTGGATGGCATACCCACCCTCGCTGTACCTGGCTCTACACTACGTTGTTGTCTCCAGAGAAACTGAATCAGACACGTTTTGACTATCGTGGTATGCGAACGGTACAGAACGATTTCAAAGAATATGGTACGATGGATGCTGCGGGTAACGATATCACACCGAAAAGCAATGTAGTGACCTTTGTCCTGAATGATGAAAAGAATCCCGTGGAGACTATCCTCACCAAAAAGGAAGCCCGGAAATACACGGTGAAGCGTGTATTCCCGGACTGGCGTCCTGACAAACTTATTCTCCAATTGGAGAAACAGGTATCTCAGTTATAAGGTATTATTTTTTATTACGGTTCAAGAACGTGGTGTAGACATCACAGTTGGAGATGAAATCGGCAGTGGGCATTGTCGTGGACTGCTCAAACTTCTCCAAGGCAAGGAGTGCCTGGAACTGAGATGACTCAGGATGCTCAACGGTATCCATCGTATAGGTGGTGTTGTTCCACTCGTCGGTGAGCCATTTCTCGGGGTTAAGATACCAGTAGCAAAGTCCGAAAAGCGCTTTCTCCTTCAGCCGCTGGGCCTTTGCCAGACTTGCCTTCTGCAGTAACTGGCGTGCAATGGCATTGAAGTCTTTCTCGTTTTCTCCTACTACATTCTCATCCGTGCTCTTTCCATAGTGGGTCAAGAACCAACAGTCTCCCGAGTTGCATGCCTGTGCATAGCGAACGGCCAGGTCGTAGTAACGCTGACATTGGGCATCGCCCTTCATGATGGCAGCCTCATTCTCCATGGCGAGCATCTTGCGTGCGAAATCGAGTTTATAGTTTGACTTCAGGTTGACGGTCTTCTCGTAGTCGGCATCGCTAAGCCACTGACGGGTAATCCATGGGGCGACATCGACACTGCGGTTGATGGCATAGATGGAGAAGTGCTGTTTGTTGTAGAACGACACAGGTACTCTCTCCAACCAAGGGATAGCCTGCTCCCATTGACAAACACGCAGATGCTTGGTGCCTACGAGGTCGTCCATATCTGTCGAATCATAATGGATATTGGCAATGAGATAGGCATCCAGTGGATTGTCGGCGGCTCCCTTGGCATACTGTAGGAACTTCTCAAGACCCTCGACCTTCATGGTCTCGGTCTGTGTGCTAAAGTTGCCATTGCCAGTAACGTTATACAGTCCTAATAGCGTGTTGGTGCGGCCCTCGTATTTTTTAGACAGAATCTGGTTGACGGTACGTGTCATGGCACCATCCTTGAACCATTGGTGTTTACTTGGCTCCTTAAACCATTTTAATTCTTCGGTAAGCCATGCGTCAAACTGGTTGTTGAGAGGTGCTATGTCGGACTTGATATAGAAGTGGATGAGGCGTGCCGTCAACAGCGCATGCTCAGAACCAACCATGTGTGTCGCCTGCTGGATGTCCTGGTAGCCCTGCTGCTTCTTGCCGAAGAGATATTCCAGCCATCCCTGTGCTGCCTTCCACATGGCAGGATTGTTGGTCTTTCCCTCTTTGACGACCTGACCAGCAAACTGTACCATCTGCATCGCCTCTGTCTGTTTGATGTCACGGACGAAGAGTTTTCCCCCCTCTGCTCCATCCACTGCCTCCTGCGAGTTGTTCACGAAGTCCTGCAACAGGAAGGGCAATGCCCCTGCATTGGGATCGCGAAGATACTCCTGACGGATAGCCTCGTAAGAGCGACGCTTATAGAACTGGGTCATCAGACTATTGTAGTCGCCTTGTTCGGCGAAGATCTCTGCTGCCTCGGCATCACGTCCCGTCTTATAGAGGGCACCCGCATAGATGTTCTTCATCATATCCTTGTAGACGGTCTCGATAAACTGGCTTGCCGTGCCCTCCCAGAAAGTGACGTTGTCCTTGTTAAGTCCCAGCACCATGTTACAGCGCATATACAATAGGGCATGCTGGGAGCGTAATTTCGTCTTCACCTTGCTGAGGGCATATGCCTGAATGGCTCGCAGTGCCTGGTTACGCTGAGCCAGTTTCTCCTTGGTAGGATAGTCCCACTGGTCATAACGTACCTCGTCGCATATCTTCAGGTACTTCTGCAAGTTCTGGACGTAACTGACCATCAGCGCATCGTTCTTAGCACGAGCCGTCTTGATGACCTCGTCGGCATTGAAATAGTAATACTCATCAGTATTACCGAGATATGCCTTCCAGTTGTTGCGTGTGATCTCGTCGACACGTTCACTGAACTCCTTGCTATCGTAGACACGATACAGGTAGATGTTGTCTGTGCCATACCAGCCACAGCCTAACATCGGCAGGGCGAGTAGTGCCAAAAGACTAATGAGAATAGATCTTTTCATAGGTTTCGGTTTTATATCTGTTAATATTATCATTTGCTAAGTCATAAGTGAGGATGAGGCGTCTCAGTTCCGGACGCTCCTTCTCCACGGCGGTCTTTACCTTGAGGATCTCTTCAGCAGTAGCGACATGCTCAATATCCACACCCTGAATGATGCGATGCCAGAGGAAGACGGGATAGGCAGCGGCAAGGGGCAGGTCATAGTCTTCCAAATATCGCAGATAGGGTGCCACGTCACGGATGTCGAGGATGGGGTTACGCTCCATGAACTTCATCGGATGCCCTGTGTTGTAGAGCATCAGTACTCCATAGTCGACAGGAGGTGCCTTCATCGATAACTGATGCAGGCGGATGGTGGTGGATAGTTTAATGTTTAGCGTTGAGAGTTTGGCGTTTAGCGTTGTCAGGAAGTCGTAGTAGTTCTTACGGCTCTTTGCGGTATAGTCACAGTCGATTTGTATCTCCTTGACACCCTTGATGTCATTCGTCTCGTTCATCTGGAGAATTCTTTGGACGATCTTCTCTGCCAGCCTCTCTGGTTTCTGATGCATACAGTTCTCCACGATAAAGACGGTGGGAATCAGTTCGATACCCTCTGGCAGCGTGTCACTGAACGTGATAGTGGCATTGGGCATCGGTCCCAGGGAGTCGTTCATCACCACATCAAAATAGCGGCAATACACCTTATTAATATGATATTGCTTCAAGAAGGCACGTTCCAGAGAGTCCAACTGCAAATCCGTACGCCAGTAATAGACGGCATTTCCCTCTTCCATTGGCGACGGTTTGTCGTGGCAGGCAATCATCAGGATGGCACAGGCTATCAGCAATAGTCGTTGTATCATAGCAGTGCTGGTAACTCAAAGAGTTTGTTACTATTACTTCCCTTGATGAGAATGTAATAACCTTGGGGCTGCTCTTGTGCTATCGCTGCCTTGACTTCCTCTACGTCGTGGAATAATTGGCAATTGGCTTTTAGCATTTGGCAATTGGCTTTTTTGTATTCGTCACCTACCAGCCATACTTTGTCGAAGTGGGCGGCGGCAAGCATATCTACCACTTTCTGGTGTTCCTCTTGTTCCACATCACCCAATTCGCCCATCTTGCCGATAATCGCCATCTTGGGCGATACCTCCATCAGTTTGAAATTATCGAGTGCGGCCTTCATACTGGTCGGATTAGCATTATAGGCATCCACGATCAGATGGTTATGTTCCGTGACCGTCATTTGTGAACGATTGTTCTGAGGAATATAATTAGCAATGGCGTGGTTGATCTGTTCAAAGGGAATATTATTCACATAGCCTAGGGTGATGGCTGCTAAGATGTTATCGAGGTTATAGGCACCAATCAAATGGGTCTGTACCTCCATCCACTCACTCTGGTAGTCGGTGTCCATATCCTGCTCACGCCAACGGAACTTCAGGAAGGGAGCGCAACTGACGACCTCGCCACGAATCAGAATGTCGGGGTTGTCGCTTTGTCCATAGTAATAGATGTCGGGGTGATGACCATTGACCATTTTCATCAGGTGCTCGTTGTCACGATTGATGAAGAGGGGACAGTCGTGACTGATAAGATAGTCATATAATTCCCCTTTTGTCTTGCAGACACCCTCAAAAGAGCCGAAACCCAACAGGTGGGCACGCCCTACATTTGTGATGAGACCGCACGAGGGTTCAACCGTTTCCACAAGGGTCTTGATATCTCCTGGATGTGAGGCACCCATCTCGACGACGGCAATGTCGTGTTCCTCATTCAGTCGGAACAGTGTCTTGGGCACTCCTACATCGTTGTTGAAGTTCCCCTCTGTCGCCATGACATTGTAGCATTCCGAGAGGACGGCGCGAATCAGTTCCTTGGTTGTTGTCTTGCCATTGGTACCTGTGATACCGATAACGGGAAGGTCGAACTGGCGGCGGTGCTCACGGGCCAGGTCTTTGTAGGTCTGGAGACAGTCGTCGACTAAGACTAGTTTCTCTAGGATATCCGGTTTTCCTAGATGTTCTATATTGTCTGGAATTCTTTTTTCGTCCACAATGGCGTAACTGCATCCTTTCTCCAAGGCGGCAATCGCATAGTCGTTACCATTGAAAGAGGCACCTTTCAGTGCAAGAAAGATACTTCCCTCAGGACAATTCCTTGAGTCTGTGGTGATGCAAGGGTGCTGTTGGTAAAGTTTATAGAGTTCCTTGATATCCATATAGTTTTTGACTTTTATGGTGCAAAGGTAATAAAAAGTTTAGAGTTTAGAGTGTAGAGTTGAGAGTTTTTTGTATCTTTGTGGCTGATATGGATTATACGCTCAATTGTAACGGACGATTGTTGGATCTCAGCACCCCTCAGGTGATGGGTATTCTGAATGTGACCCCCGACTCGTTCTATGAGGGAAGTCGGAAGCAGACGGAGGAGGAGATAGTACAGCGTATCCGCCAGATACAGACTGAGGGTGGCGGTATCATTGACATAGGAGGATGCTCTACACGTCCCGGGGCTGATTGTGCTACAGAGGCGGAGGAGATGGAACGCCTGCGTTTCGCCCTCGGCATTGTTCGTAAGGAGGCACCAGATGCAGTGGTCAGTGTTGACACCTTCCGTCCGGATGTGGCCCGCATGGCTGTTGAGGAGTATGGGGTGAGTATCATCAATGATGTATCGGAAGGTGCCGATGAACGGATGTTCCGTACGGTGGCCCGTCTGGGTGTGGTCTATGTCCTGACCTCAGTTCAGCCTGTGATGCGTGAGATGTTGCTGCACTTCGCCCGTGAGGTGGATATGTTACGCTCGTTGGGACAGAAAGATATCATCCTTGATCCCGGTTTCGGTTTCGGTAAGACATTAGAGCAGAACTACGAAGTGATGCGGCAGATAGAACAGTTGCAGATGCTGCATTTACCATTATTGGTAGGTATCTCCCGGAAGTCGATGATATACAAATTGTTGGAACAAGAGCCGTCACAGGCATTGAACGGTACGACCGTTTTAAATACCGTAGCCCTGATGAAGGGTGCTTCCATCCTTCGGGTGCATGATGTTCGTGAGGCAGTGGAGTGTGTGAGGATAGTAACTGCGATGTCGTCGCAGTATAGATGACATAAAAATAGTTGTTATGTTGTTTGAATTCGGAATAAAGGATATCATTGATATCGTCCTGGTAGCCTTGATGCTGTACTACATCTACAGGTTGATGAAGGAGTCACGATCCCTGAATGTATTCATGGGTATCATGATTTTCGTGGTGTTGTGGCTGGTGGTCTCTCAGGTGCTGGAGATGCGGTTGTTGGGTTCTATCATGGACAAACTGGTCAGTGTAGGTGTGATTGGTCTGATTATCCTGTTCCAAGAGGATATTCGTAAGTTCCTATATAATTTAGGTGCTCAGGAACGGATGCGTACAATCAAGCGTCTCTTTGGTAAGGGCAGGACGACAAACCGTGATGAGTTGAAGAAAATCATCATGCCTATTGTGATGGCTTGTCTGAATATGAGCAAACGTAAAGTTGGTGCTTTGATAGTCATTGAGCGTAATATGCTGTTGGATGATGTGGTGGCAACGGGTGAGCGGATTGATGCAAATATCAGTCAGCAACTCATCGAGAATATCTTCTTTAAAAACTCTCCCTTGCATGATGGTGCTATGATTATTTCTGATAAGCGTATCAAGGCTGCAGGCTGTATCCTTCCTGTGAGTCATAATCTTGATATTCCCAAAGAACTGGGACTTCGCCACCGTGCTGCCCTGGGTATCTCTCAAGAGTCCGACTGTGTGGCTATTGTAGTGAGTGAGGAGACGGGTGGTATTACCGTTGCCATCAAGTCAGAGTTGCAAATCCGTCTGACGGCAGAGAAACTGGAAAGTATCCTGACCAAGGAAATGATGTAAGCAAGGAGTGAAGAATGGAAAATCACTAAAATGATAAAAAAGTTTAAGGCAGTAGCAAATTCTTCATCCTTCACTCTTCATTCTTCACTAAAATAACTACCTTTGCAATTGAGTATATATCTTAAACAATGATAAAAAACAAACTATGGATTTATTAAGTCAAATCGTAGCGCGTGCTAAGGCAAACAAGCAGCGCATTGTGCTCCCGGAAGCAGAAGAGGAGCGTACCCTGACAGCAGCCGACAAGGTGCTGGCTGACGACATTGCAGACATTATTCTGATTGGTAACCCGGAGAAGGTGAACGCACTGGCTAAGGAGAAAGGCCTGACGAATATCGGCAAGGCCACCCTTATCGATCCGGAGAACTACGAGCGTAGCGAAGAGATGGCCGAGAAGTTGGCTGAGATTCGTAAGTCGAAGGGTATGACCATTGAAGAGGCCCGTAAACTGGTGAAGAATCCGCTCTATCTGGGTTGTATGATAATCAAGACCGAGGGCGCTGACGGACAGATCAGTGGTGCGCTGTCTACGACGGGCGACACCCTGCGTCCTGCCTTACAGATTATCAAGTGCGCTCCTGGCATCACCTGTGTCAGCGGTGGTATGTTACTGATCTCTAAGGAGCAGCAGTATGGTGAGAATGGTGTTCTCGTCGTTGGTGATGTCGCTGTGACCCCGATGCCCGATGCCGCCCAGTTGTCGCAGATTGCCGTATGTACTGCTCAGACCGCCAAGTCGGTGGCTGGTTTTGCTGATCCGCGCGTGGCAATGTTGAGTTTCTCCACCAAGGGCTCTGCAAAGCATGAGGTAGTGGATAAGGTCGTGGAGGCTACCAAGTTGGCCAAGGAACTCGATCCCAGTCTGAAGATTGACGGTGAGTTGCAGGCTGATGCCGCTCTCGTACCAAGTGTAGGTTCTAAGAAGGCTCCCGGCTCTGATATTGCAGGAAAAGCCAACGTGTTGGTATTTCCCAATCTGGAGGTTGGTAATATCGGTTATAAACTCGTACAGCGCTTAGGTGATGCCATCGCTATCGGTCCAATCCTTCAGGGTATTGCCCGTCCAGTCAATGACCTCTCTCGTGGTTGCTCCGTAGAGGATATCTACTACATGGTTGCCATCACGGCTTGTCAGGCAATGGATGCGAAGGCTTAGTTTAGCGTTTAAAGTTTAGAGAATATGAAGATATTAGTATTGAATTGTGGTTCGTCCTCTATCAAGTACGCTTTGTACAACATGGACGACAAGAGTGTGATGACCAGTGGTGGTGCTGAGCGTGTGGGTTTGGACGGTGCCTTTGTGAAGGTGAAACTGGCTAATGGTGAGAAGAAGCAGATCATGCACGACATCCCTGAGCATACCGAGGGTGTGAAGTTTATCTTCTCCCTGTTGACCGACCCGGAGATTGGTGTTATCAAAGACCTGAAAGAGATTGATGCTGTGGGTCACCGTATGGTGCATGGTGGTGAGAAGTTCAATAAGTCGGTGGTACTGACTGATGAGGTGCTGAAGGCTTTCGAGGAGTGCTCTGACCTGGCTCCGTTGCATAACCCCGCTAACTTGAAGGGTGTGAATGCCGTGAAGGAGTTGATGCCTGGTCTGCCTCAGGTGGGTGTCTTCGATACCGCATTCCATCAGACCATGCCTCCTAAGGCTTATATGTATGCCATTCCTTTCGAGTTGTATGAGAAGTATGGCATCCGCCGTTATGGTTTCCATGGTACTTCTCACCGTTATGTCTCTGCCCGTGCCTGTGAATTCTTAGGTATCAAGGCTGAGGGTACCAAGATGGTGACCTGCCATGTGGGTAATGGTGGCTCTATCGCTGCTGTCGTTGATGGTAAGTGCATTGACACCTCGATGGGTCTCACTCCGTTGGAGGGACTGGTGATGGGTACCCGTGCCGGTGACATCGACGGTGGTGCCGTGACGTTCATAGAGAAGAAACTCGGACTGGATGCTGATGGTATGAGTAACCTGCTCAACAAGAAGAGTGGTGTGGCCGGTATCACAGGTGGCTCCAGCGATATGCGTGATGTTGAGAATGCCGCTAAGGAAGGTAATGAGCGTGCCAAACTCGCTCAGGACATGTATTTCTACCGTATCAAGAAGTACATAGGTGCCTATGCTGCCGCTATGGGTGGCCTCGATGTTGTTGTCTTCACCGCAGGTGTTGGCGAGAACCAGATCAGCATGCGCTCTGAGGTCTGCAAGAACATGGAGTTCCTGGGTATTAAGTTCGATGAGCAGAAGAACAATGTTCGTGGTGAGGAGGCTGTCATCTCCGCCGATGACTCAAAGGTGAAGGTCGTTGTCATTCCTACTGACGAGGAACTGATGATTGCTACTGATACGATGAACCTGCTGTAATATCGCACATACTATTGTCATACGGGCTTGTCTTTCGGCAAGCCCGTTTTTTATAACAGGCTCAGCACCTCGTCCTCTGTCGAGAGGTTGAAATCCCCATTAATCGTACTTTTCAGGGCTGAGGCTGCTAAAGAGAAGTCAAGACATCTTTGGTCATCATCCTTCCTGTTCAGGTAGGCATGCAGGTAGGCTGCCAGATAAGCATCTCCGACACCCATCGGATCGACCACAGGATTGATGTCGTATATCTTTGCCGTGAAAAGGCGTTCCCTATTATACAGTACTCCACTCAACAGATGATGGTTCGTGGATACCTCGTTGCGTAGTCCTAAGATAAACTTCTGGCAACGGGGAAATTTCTCGGCAATCTGCTCGAACATTCTTGTATAGGCGGCCATGTCAATGGGATAATCGGATGATGTCGCCAAGAAAGGAATGCGGGGTAGTCCGCCAGCCAGTTCCCACTCCCCTGCGTCTCCGAAGATGACATCACTGTATGTCATCAGGCGGGGCAGTACCTCGGCAGCCTTGGCACCATAGTTCCAGAGGTTCTTACGATAGTTGATGTCACAAGCGATAGTCAGTCCCATCTCATCTGCGATACGCACAGCCTCGAATGTGGCATCTGCGGCATCCTGTGACAAGGCACAGGTGATTCCAGAGCAGTGAAACACGTCTACGTCACGGAACACCTCCCGCCAAGGTATCATACCAGGCTTCAGCGTGTAGAAAGCAGAGTCCTTGCGGTCGTATACCATCCGAGGAGAACGGAGGGAGGCTGCCTGTTCAAAGAAATAAGTTCCGATCCGCTCTCCACCCCAGCATACGAAATGGGTGTCGAGTCCCATCTCACTCAGTTTCCGAATACAGGCCTGTCCCATCGCATTCTTTGGCAGGCGTGTCACATAACGTACCTCATTACCGAGGATGGAGAGGGAAACAGCAGCGTTCGCCTCACTGCCCCCATAGTTGGCATTCATCGTATTTCCCTGAGAGATTCTCTGGTTGTCGGCCTTCGAGAAGCGAAGTAATACTTCGCCAAAAGTAACTATTCTCATGGTGTTATGGTTGACTCTCTCCTTCTACGTATTCCTCCAGAAACATGTGCTCTCCGTCGAAGACGGCATATGTAAACTGACTGATCCAGTCGCCTAGGATCATCAGACGGGTGTGGCGTGCCAGTTTGATATCGAGTTCGATGTGTCGGTGCCCGAAGATGAAATAGTCGATGTTCGGATGGTCTTCGATATAGTCTCTGGCAAAGAGCACGAGGTGTTCCTTATCCTCACCCATGAAAGCCACATCATCAGTCTTCTTGTGTTTGATATAACTATGCTTGGCCCAATGGAGACCAAGGGACATGGCCCAACGGGGGTGTAGGTTAGAGAGCAGCCATTGACAGACCTTGCTATGGAAAAGGTATCGGAGCACTTTAAATGACTTGTTGGGATCACCCATACCGTCGCCATGGGCGAGGAAGAACTCCTTACCGTAGATTTCCGTAGTCTCAGCCTTGGTATGCAGGATGACTCCGCATTCCTGAGTCAGATAACCGTAGGACCAGATGTCGTGATTACCTGTGAAATAATGCACCTCAACGCCCATGTCCGTCAGTTCCGACAGTTTCCCCAAGAACCGGGTGAATCCTTTAGGTACCACATATTTGTACTCATACCAGAAATCGAACATATCGCCCAACAGGTAGATAGCGGCAGCCTTCTCCTTGATACTGTCAAGGAAACGCACCAGGCGGCGTTCCTGCATTCGCTGATGCGGGATGGCTAGTGAGCCCAGATGGGCATCGGACAGGAAATAGATATTCTTCATTGTCTCGTAATTTCGTAATATCGTTATATCGATATCTCGTTAGATCGACATTTCGACATCTTAATCAAGCCCCAGTTCAACTCTGGCCTCTTCGCTCATCATCGACTGGTCCCAGGCAGGTTCAAAGACCAGATTGACGTTGGCGGAACTGATGCCCTCGACACTCTCAACTTTCGTGCGTACATCTTCCAAGATAAAGTCAGCGGCAGGGCAGTTGGGGGCAGTGAAGGTCATATCCAAGTCTACTGTAGCATCTTCCTTGACATCAATCTTATAGATCATACCGAGGTCGAAGATGTTGACAGGTATCTCAGGGTCGTAGACGGTCTTTAATACGTCCACGATACGTTCTTCCAGCAGTGAGCGTTTGGTGCTCCCCATCGTATTTTCTTCTTGTGTCATGTCAGTCTGTTTAAATATTAGGTTCATCCCAGATTTTGGTTTGGGTACAGGCAATGCCAACCTTCTGGTTGCCGACCTTTAGGATAAAGTCACCCTCTTCAAGGGTCCACTTGCCGTCAGCACCCACGAAAGCGAACTGCTTGGCAGGGATATTGAAGGTAACAGTCTTCATCTCACCGGGCTGCAACTCGATCTTCGTGAAGTCGCGCAGACGGCGGTTGTCGGGTACAACAGAGGCCACGAGGTCGCTGGAGTAGAGTAGTACGGCTTCCTTGCCGGCACGACTGCCTGTATTCTTCACATCGACGGTAACGGTGAGTATATCATCTGCAGTAAAACGGGTTTTGTCGACCTTGAGGTTCGAGTATTCGTAGGTGGTATAACTGAGACCATAACCGAAGGGCCACTGCAGCGACACTTTTGCGTCGTAATTGTAGGCACCGGCCATCGTACCGACCTCCTCAGAGACCTTATAGTCATAGGTGTTCAGTGAGTTGATCTCACGCGGATAGGTGTAGGGCATCTTGGCAGAGAAGTTAGCATCGCCGGCGAGCAGGTTGGCGAGAGCATCGGCACCATAGTTGCCGGGGATGAGAATATCCACTACGGCCTTGGCCAATGGCTCGATATCAGCCAGCAGGCGTGGACGCCCCTCGTTGAGCACGAGGATGATGGGCTTGCCCGTCTTAGCGAGTTCCTTCACGAGGTTGCGCTGGTTCTCAGAGAGCCAGAGGTTATTCAGGTTCCCCGGAGTCTCCGTATAACTGTTCTCGCCAATGGCTGCGATGATGACTTCGGCTTGAGCGGCGGCATCGACGGCCTTCTGGATCTGCGGCTCGTTCTCCTCGAAATACTGTCCGTTCTCTTGGTAGGTCACACCCTGTTCGAGGATGATGTTCTCTTTACCATATTTATGACAGAGGGCCTCGTAGATGGTATTGTATTTCTCTGCAAGGTCTTCGGCCTTAGAGCCCTGCCAGGTGTAACTCCAGCCCCCGTGCAGACAGCGCATCTGGTTGGCATTGGGGCCAGTGAGGAGGATTTTCTTACCCTTGGCGAGTGGCAGAATGCCGTCGTTCTTCAACAGAACCTCACTCTCTTCAGCAGCCAGGAGGGCCTTCTGGGCAAACTCTTCGGAGCCGAATTTCTCATAGCCCTTACCACCTGTGTTCGGCTCATCGAAAAGACCTAAGCGGTATTTGGCACGTAGGATACGGCGCACGGCATCGTCAATACGACTCATAGGCACCTTGCCTTCCTCGACAAGTTCTTTGAGCAGCACGCAGAAGTCGACGCTATAGGGGTCCATCGACATGTCGATACCGGCATTGATGGCAATGCGGATAGCGTCCTTCTTGTCTTTGGCGACGTGCTCACGGGTGAAGAGGTTGTTGATGTCGGCCCAGTCAGTAACCAGGAATCCGTCCCACTGCAGATCCTCCTTGAGCCACTTCGTCAGATACTCATAACTGGCATGAACAGGAACACCGTTGATAGAAGCGGAGTTGACCATCATCGTCAGGGTGCCTGCGAGGGCAGCCTGCTTGAAAGGCTCGAAATATTTCTCGCGCAGAATCTGAATCGGTAGATAGGCTGGCGTACGGTCCTTACCCGTCCAGGGGGCACCATAGGCGAAGTAGTGTTTCGTGCTGGTACCTACGTGGAAACGGTCGATATGATTATTGTCATCGCCTTGATACCCCTTGATCTCAGCCACCACCATCTTCGAGTTCACGATGGCATCCTCGCCGAAACTCTCCCAGATACGGGGCCAACGGGGATCGCGCCCCAAGTCGACTACGGGGTTATACACCCAGGGGCAGTTGGCTGCACGGCTCTCGTAGGCAGTAATCTCTGCACCTGTGCGTGCCAGTTCGGTATTGAACGAGGCTCCTAGGTTGATGGGCTGAGGGAAGAGCGTGCCACCCTGTGTGTAGGTGACGCCGTGGTTATGGTCGAGACCATAGATATCAGGGATACCGATGTAGTTCATCGACTTTTTCTGGATCAGTTGGATCCATTCCTGCCATTGGTCGACGGTAGCGGCACGAGTGCCTGGTGCATTGAGGATGGAGCCCACCTTCCACTTGGAGATACAGGTGTCGAGCATCGTCTCGTTGAGTTGCCACTTACCTGTAGCGTCGTAGCGCCCCATGATGTCGAGATTCAGTTCGAGCATCTGTCCGATCTTCTCATCGAGCGTCATCTTCTTGAGGGTCTTCTCTACTTTTGCTTCCAGTTGTGCGTCACGTGGAATGGCGGGTCTCACGGTCTGAGCCATGGCTCCCATCACAGAGCAACAGGCAATAGCCAATAATAGTCTTCTCATTGTCGTTAGTATTGATTGAATGGCAAAGATACAAAATAACGAGAGAATAACCAAATTAATTTGCATTTTTCAACGCTCGCATGGCATTCAGCACTGCCAGTACGGTGACACCTACATCAGCGAAGACGGCCATCCACATCGTGGCAAGACCTATGGCAGCGAGTAGCAGTACCGCTATTTTGACACCAATGGCGAAGATGACGTTCTGGCGGGCGATAGCCAGTGTACGGCGGGCGATACGAATGGCGGTGGCGATCTTTGAGGGACGGTCGTCCATCAATACCACGTTGGCAGCCTCGATGGCGGCATCACTGCCCAGTCCCCCCATTGCGATACCCACATCAGCACGGGCTAAGACCGGTGCGTCGTTGATGCCGTCACCGATGAAGGCGACTGTTGACTGTTGGCTGGTATATTGCTCCATATAGGCAACCTTGTCGGTCGGCATGAGTTCTGCATGGTATTCATCCACTCCCAACAGGGTGGCGACATGGGCTCCTACTTCCTGTCGGTCACCCGTCAGCATGACGGTCTTCCGAACTCCTAATGCTTTCAGGTCGCGGATGGCCTCCTTACTGTCTTCCTTCACTTTGTCGTTGATGACGATATGACCAGCATAGATGCCATCGATGGCTACATGGATGATGGTGCCGATGTGATGACAGTCATGCCATTGGACTCCTATGGCATCCATCATCTTGGTATTACCCACGCATACGAGGTGGTCTTCCACCTTGGCCCGGATACCCTGTCCGGCAATTTCCTCGATATCAGTCAGTCGACAACCGTCTGTGGCCTCTTCCGGGAAGGCATCACGCAGGGCGGCCCCGATGGGGTGGGTGGAGTAGTGTTCCACGTGGGCGGCCAGATGCAGCAGTTGGTGCTCATTATAGGTGTTGGGATGTACGGCTTCTACAGCAAACTGTCCATGGGTTAATGTACCGGTCTTATCGAATACCATGGTATCGACCTTGGCAAGTATATCTAAATAGTTGGCTCCCTTGATGAGGATACCCTTACGTGAGGCACCACCGATACCACCGAAGAAGGTCAGCGGTACACTGATGACCAAGGCACAGGGACAGGATACCACCAGGAACATAAGGGCACGGTATATCCATGTGGCTGTTAGCGGTTGGCTGTTAGTAGTTAACTCTGATCCAAATGCCAATGGCCAAAGACTAATAATCATAGGTGGGAGGATGGCTATGGCAAGGGCCAGGAAGACGACGATAGGGGTATAGATGCGAGCGAACTTCGTGATAAACGCCTCACTCTGTGACTTATGCTCACTAGCATGCTCTACCAGTTCGATGATCTTAGATACGGTACTCTCACTACTATTCTTAGTGGTACGTACGCGTAAGACTCCCGACAAGTTGACGCAACCTGAGATGACCTCATCGCCCACCGTCACCTCACGGGGCAGACTCTCACCAGTCAGGGCAATGGTGTTTAGCGAGGATGCCCCTTCGGTCACCACACCGTCTAATGGTACCTTCTCACCAGGACGGATGATAATGACGGAACCTACCTCTACGTCCTCCGGACTTTTAGCGATTAGTGTTTGGCTTTTGGTATTTTGCTCTTTGCCAACTGCTAATGGCGAACTGCTAACAGCCTCCACATATGCCACATCGGGTCGGATATCCATGAGGTGGGAAATGCTTTCTCGGCTCTTTCCCTCGGCATAGCCCTCGAAGAGTTCTCCGATTTGGAAAAACAGCATGACGAAGACTGCCTCTGGGAACTGGTGCTCAGCCCTAGGCAGGAATCCGATGCAGAGGGCACCTATTGTGGCTACGGACATCAGGAAATGTTCGTCGAAAGGGTCACCATGTACAATCCCTTCCACAGCCTCTTTCAATGTGTTATACCCGATGAGTAGATAGGGGACAAGGTAGACAAGCAGTAGTTGCCAAGTGGAGAGTGAGAACTTCTTCTCTATAATTACTGCCAGTATTAAAAAATTGATATCGACAATGATTAGCGACAACTGTTTTACCAATCCATCATGATGATGCTCATGGTGGTGATGCTCGTGCTCGCAGCACTCATGATGATGTTCGTGTGACATATCTTTTACGTTTAATGGTTTCTGACTGCAAAGGTATGGAAACTCTTTCGCAACCTGGTTGCAAAAGCCGAAAACCTCTTTATTTCTGCAACTGGGTTGCAAGAACCTAGAGAAGACCTGCCTCATGATAACTATAGTAATGACCGTCAGTGATAATCACATGGTCGAGGAAATGGATGCGCATGATCTCACAGGCCTTTTTGATATTGTGGGTCAGATGATGATCTTGAGGACTGGGTTGCAGACTGCCTGAGGGATGGTTGTGGCAGACGGCGAGAATGGTGGCATTGGCAAGAACAGCCTCACGCATGATGATACGGATATCCACTGCCACCTCGGTGAGACCTCCATGTGAGACACGCATCTTCTTGATGAGCCGGTAGTTCTGGTTCATGAGCAGGATCCAGAACTCCTCAACGTCCAAGTCTTGCATCACCGGGTGCATGTGGTTGTAGATACGGGTTGCAGTACCGAGGTCAGGACGTTCCTCCGGTGCCTCCATCTGTCGACGCTTCCCTAGTTCACAGGCAGCGAGGATGGTGATGGCCTTGGCTTCTCCGATACCGTTGTATCGGCAGAGTCCGTCAATACTGTTCTTTCCCAGGGTGTTCAGGTTGTTGTGGCAGTCATTCAGCACGTGCTTCATCAGGTCGACGGCACTCTCTCTCGGTGAACCAGACCCGATCAGGATAGCCAGCAGTTCTGCATTACTCAGGACCTCAGCCCCTAACCTCATCAGTTTCTCGCGAGGACGGTCTTCCTCTGCCCATTGATTGATGTTTAACTTTTCCATACAATGATAGTCGAATAGTTGATGTTCCTATTCTCGTCTGCGAAGGTACAACAAAAAATCTATATGGCAAAGACTTTCACATCATTTAAGATAACAGAAAATCGCACCTATCACGAAGGATAGATGCGATATATGAAGTGCCCCAGTGAGATGAGAAGGGACAGAATCTGCCCCTATGTCATTCTGTTTTCTTATATTGTTCAAAGAGGCCGGCCTTCTCAAGAAGGGGAATCACACGCTTGGCTAAGATACGCTTCGAGGCTTTCTTTTCTTCAAAGAATTCTTTGCGCAGGTCATCATGTCTTACAATCATGAGATCCATCAAGTCATCGCTGATAAGACGAATGGGGATTTCTCCCTGATTGTCTGCACCACTGGAGATGATATAACATACCTGCTGCTTCATCTGTTGGCTGGCAGTGATGGCACTGCCGATGAGACCGAACATGAAGCCAGACATGAACTGGTTGACATTGGCATCTTGACCTATGATTTTGTTGACAATCAGTATGCTGCGTTCACCAATCCGCCTGCCTTTCGCATAGCCGTTGCCAAAGCCTTGTTTCTCATATCGCAGATTGCGGCAGTTCACATACAGCGTATCTGCCAGCATCACCGCAAAGGCTTTTTTCTTCAGGATTTTATCCGTGTCTTTATTTCCTGTGGTCATCGTATAGATGTTACCACCTTCCCATACCTCAAGATTCTTGCGATGACAGGTGACGTGGATGGTATCCAATTCCATCCATCGTCCTTCCAGAAAGTCCTCGTAGGTGTCGCAGTATCGGCGTTGGCCATTGGCGTTAATGGCTATCAGCAGTAATGCCAGAGTATAGATGATTCGTATTTTCTTTGTATACATATATAATTACGTCTATAAATAAATAGCAAAAAATCCCCTCAATTTGTTGCCCATAATATTTTCAATGCTATATATAAACACACAATAGCACCAATAGAAAAAACAACAGCCGAGATTTCCCATTTGACATCTGACTTATTTTTTGAAATCATAATTTCTCGAAAACACTTATTAGCATTTTTGTTTTTTTCAAAAAAACAATAGTCTTCTATAGTAGTAAAAACAAAAATAATAATTAAAAATAGCCACCTATTCTCCAATACATTCCTTAATCCTAATAATGTCATCAGGAGTATAGTGAAAGCAGCTGTATAAATCATCAATATAAGGTTTAACAAATTTTGAGCAATTAAAGAAGGTACATCAGGTTTAAAAATATCAAAACGACCTACTAGAAGGTGATAGCCGAATAGAATATGATTCATAAATTTTTTCATGTTGCAAAATTACGAAATTAATATGGATAATTCCAATAATCTGGAATAAATTGTTTGTTATACTCAATTTCATTCCTTAATTGGATATTTATCATCCTAATCCTATTCATCGGAGTATATATGTATGGCGTATAAATATTATCAAAGAGGTATCCACCGATATAACTACCCATTTCTCGACCAAGGACTCTTCCTGAAGAGACTCCCAATGCTCCAAAATATGCCACTCCTATTGGACCTGTCTCTGATGCTAAGCCTGCAGCAAAAATACCTAAAGAAGTCCCCATTATATTTGCTCCAATATTACCTCCTGTTATTGTGAAGATATCTCGTTGACTTTCTTTACTTATAGATGTTGTATTAACAACATCAGAAATAATACCTCCATAATCCCATAAATAACCTAACCTGGAAGAATATTTATTAACAGAGGAAGCGATATTCATGATGTAGCCTTTCCCATAGTTATTTATGCCCCTAGACACATCCCCTATCATATTATTATAATCGCTAATCATTTGCCTATAGTTACTTTCTTCTTTACGTACCTTGGCTATAGATGCATCAACGTTCCTATCTGGAGATCCCACATTGGATATGCTGCCTCCTCCACCTCCGGCTGTTGTCCAGTGGAAACCATAAGATAATCCTGTATTAGCCGTTGCAGCAATTGTTAAACCGCCGGCAATATAGGCACTCTCAACACCGAAGGTAATTCCCCATGCCGTAGAGCCGGCAATGACAGAGCCGGAAATACCGCCGGCAATAGCCCCGACTCCGATTCCTATATAGGTAAACGGATTGCTGTAATCCCAATTTAGGGGATTCAATTCGCCTTTATTCATGGCAACTCCACCTAGGTAGGCTCCTCCTATAATCATCGGGATAATCCACCAAGCCTCCCCGTCAGGATCCTTATACTTCAGCGGATTGTTAAGGCAATAACTGTAGCGGTTGAAACTCTGGGAGAAGTCGGGCATCTGCACGTAGTTGTCTGGTGAGAGGAAACGGCCCAGCACTGGGTCGTACACGCGCCCGTTCATATTTATTAAATGGAACTCCGGCAGCATCTCATGCCCCGTATACCCCCTATGGAACCCGATGATGTTGCCTTGTGCGAGGGTCTGCCTTCCCCAAGCGTCATAGGAGGCCTCGAAGTCCACGTTCCCGTCCAGGTCAACGAGTTTGGTGACGCTCCCCAGTCATGCCGACGGGATTCTCCGTCTTACTTAAGTACCATGCGTTGGAGACTGTCATTCCACCAAGGGTGAATTCCTGTCGTTCAGCAGAGGTACGGCCGTATTCATAGCGCATACCGTCTGTCGTATTGGCCTCGAACCAGATAGTTCCACCACTGTTGTGCATGGTGATCAGTGTCAGCGCATTGCCTTCCGGTGCATAGACGGCCCCGTCGGCTCCTTCCGTCCCGGAAGAAAGGATCAGGCGTTTGCCGTCAAGAAAATAGGCATCATCATCCTCATCCTTGATATTAAGAACATATTCAGGATGATTGCTTCCAAAAAGAAGGGTGTAGTCCTCGATGTATACCACAGGAGGTCGGACTGGGGCTTTGGGGGTTTGATGCCCAATTGGAGAAGGATCAATAATACCAACATCCAGGTCGATGGGGCCTCCCGCCAGACAATAACTACATGTCATCAAACTACTCACTAAAAATAAATAAAATCTCTTCATAATAAACTTTGTTTGGGGTTTTTGATGCAAAGTTATATGAAATGAATAGATTTTACAGCAAATAATCTACGCTAAAAATTAACCAAAAATTAACCTAATGTAATGTCCTGATAATTAACATGATATGAAGAATAAAGCATACTTCAACCTATGATATTTCATTTAGTTTCTCTATCAATTGCTTGGCATTACCCTGCTCTTGATAGATTTTTTTCATCATCTCTGAACATATTTTCGATATGTATGCTGGTGATACAGAAAGCATGTGACTGATGTCTTGAGGCTTTAGATGAAGACGGAATAGGATACATGTTTGATATTCTTTCATGTTCATCAGATAACGTTTGGACATCATAAAGTCATTGAACTCTGGAAAATGATCTATGATTAACATGTCTATCATCTGCCACTCTTTATTTGTAGGTACTTGTCCCTTAACAGCAAGTTTCATTAAATCATGGTATTCCTTAGACTCTTGTAAACGTTTTTCTGTATCATCTCCAATCTTTGTTTTCCTATACTGTGCTATATCTTTTTTTTGTGCTTCTATCTGTTGTTCTTTCTCGGCTATTAACTGATTGTAATCTTGTTCATGCTGTCGAAGCAGCGTAACTTCGGCCTGTTGTCGGGCTATCATTGCTACTCCCTCCTTGTATTTCAGAAATTCTGTTTTTCTCTTTTTGACCAGTCGTCTAATAGCCATGTATGAAAATATAACAAAAAGACACAGGACAAGAAAAATGGTTTCTTTCATCATCCGTTCATGCGTAGCCTCCTTGGTTCGCTTCATTGCCTCATTCTGATGGCGGGTATAATTATACATACCATGTATCTGTTCCACAGTATTGGTTGTCATTTGGGAATAGACAGAATCATTCATGGCATAACTGTAAAGTGCATATTTCATGGCAGAGTCCGGCATTTGTCTCTTTTCGTAAAGGAATGCCAATCCCTTGGATGCTGCATTCTTATTATTAAAGTCGTTGCCATCAAGCAGTTCTTTTCTCAACCAATACTCAGCAGAATCCAGTTTGTTTTCGTTGATTAGCAGAAGGGATTTGAAATAATAGAATATCTCCCGACCAGGTAATATGGTACCATTTTTGTCGAAGAAGCCTGAGCCTTGTTCGTATAGTTGCATATACTTTCTGGCCATGGAATAATTCCCTTGGTTGACTAAGATTGTAAAGCCTCTGCCACTTGATATGGCAGCATCTTGCTGATATCCATGTGAATCATACCAATTAATCAGACTGTCTATTACTAAGAGTGCAGAATCTGTATTCCCATTCCTCTCATAGTCATTTGCTTCCTGCTCATAATGAAATAGGGCACTTAAGGTGTCACCTGATTTTTGGCTATAAAAGACTGCTTTTCCTCTTATATCCTTATGATGAGGTAGATTCTGCTGATAATAAATATCTGCCATCTGTCCATACACCCTGCTCAACTGGGCGTAGTCACAGTCGGTGGCGGTGGTATCTGCATGCTCAATGGCCTGCTGATAGCATTGCAATGCCATCGGTGCCTCGTGGTGCTCGTAATAGGCTCTTCCCAGCAGATAGTGAGCCAGCATACGGTCGTTGGGAGTCCCGTGATCATCGAAGAACTGAACGTAGGGCTTCACGTCTTCAACAGTAAAAGGCTGGTCGGAACGGTTGCGCATATTGATACTGTCAAGCCCGCTTCGCATCTTGGTACGCTTGGCATCTGTGACACATCCCGTCACAGTCATGATGATTACCAGTATGTATAACAGTTTCTTCATCGATTGCAAAGTTACGAAAAAAACGAGTAAAGAACCAAATTTATTTGAGTTCTTTCGAGTGCCGAGTAAGTTCGGCGGAGCCAAAGATACGAAAATAGAATGAGAAAAAACAAATTTATCCCCACTTATTCAGTACACTGCACGCCTACTACAGATTTTTAATCCTCTGCAACATCTGCCATTCTGCAACACTTCTTGAAAGTCAGGTGTTTACGTGTTACAGATGTGTGGCAGATTGTAGGATAAGGGGCTAAAATGGGGGCAAAAGGGCTAAAAAATCGATATTTCGATATATCGAGATAGCGATATAACGACCTGCGATATCTCGAGATAACGATATAACGACCTGCGATATCTCGACTTCCCGCTCGAAGCCACAGGGTTCGGCTCTTGGAGGTGCCGCCTTCGAGGGCTGGAGGTGCCGCCTTCAAGGGCTGGAGGTGCCGCCTCCCGGGTTGTTCCCCTATGGGGAACACTTTGTTCCGTACCGGGGGATAAGTTGTTCCGTACCGGGGAACAACTTGTTCCACTATCTGTTTACAACCTTAAAGTGCCATCCCTTTCAAACGTACCTATATCTAAGACAACTTATTCCAATATCTGGAAGAGTCACAGGCGTTTTTGATTCCCGTCTCTGTAATACTCAAGAACGGCAACCTTCACAGGCTGCCGTTCACCCTTGCATGCTATTCTGTTCATGCAAATGTTTTTATTTCTTGTTCATCTGTTGTATCAGGGCTGCTTGCCGATGTAGGCCAGGATACCACCGTCTACGTAGAGGACGTGGCCGTTGACGGCATCAGAGGCATGAGAAGCCAGGAATACTGCGGGGCCACCGAGTTCCTCGGGATTGAGCCAACGGCCTGCAGGAGTCTTTGCACAGATGAAACTGTCGAACGGATGACGGCTGCCGTCCGGCTGACGCTCACGGAGCGGAGCAGTCTGCGGTGTGGCGATGTAACCCGGGCCGATACCATTACACTGGATGTTGTACTCACCATACTCAGAGCAGATATTACGGGTCAGCATCTTCAGACCACCCTTGGCGGCTGCATAGGCACTGACAGTCTCACGACCCAGTTCAGACATCATGGAGCAGATATTGATGATCTTACCCTCACGACGCTCCATCATCTCAGGGATGACAGCACTGCTGACGATATAAGGAGCCACCAAGTCGACATCGATGACCTGTTGGAACTCAGCACGTTTCATCTCATGCATGGGGATGCGCTTGATGATACCTGCGTTATTGACGAGGATATCTATCTGACCTACCTCCTGATGAATCTTCTCTACGAGGGCCTTCACATCATCTTCCTTTGTCACGTCGCATACATAGCCGTGTACATTGGTGATACCGGCTTCCTTGTAGTTGTTGAGACCGCGCTCAAGGGCTGCCTCATTGATGTCGTTGAAGATAATGTTCTTGATGCCAGCGGCGACAAAGGCCTTGGCAATGTTGAAACCGATTCCGTAAGAAGCACCTGTGATCCAGGCGTTTTTACCTTCTAATGAAAAAATGTTTGCCATAGTTGTACTGTTTTTGTTTTAGTGTGATCAATCATTTTGCAAAGATAGCAATTTTTTTTGAACTGCCACCTTATTATAATACGTTTTAAGTTTGATTAATACTTAAAAGTCCAAGATCAATGATTGACGAGGGCGTAATGACAGGTCGGAAGACAAGTCGTAATAGCGGCCTGTCAGGATATCCTTGGCCCGTTTCACACCACCGATCACCTCTGCATAGCGTTTCACCTGCATCGTTGCCGCCTGACTAGTGCCGTTGAGGATGGTGAGGGCGGTGTGCCCCTGATATTGGCGGGCGATGACATAGATACCGTTATAGGGGATGAACTGGATCTGTCGACCCTTGCTGATCACCTCATTACCCTGTCGCCAGTGGAGCAGTCTGCTGGTCCATCGGAACATCTGCTGCTCTGCCTTGGAAAGACCCTCCTGTGTGAAGGCATTACGGGTGTCGCCAGGGAAACCGCCGGGGAAGTCCTTACGCACATGCCCGTCAGTCACCTCTTTCGTACCATTCATCAGGATCTCCGTACCATAATAGAGTTGCGGGATGCGGTTGACGGTCATCAACAGGGCCAGTGCCTGTTTGAGAGCCAGGGTGTCGCAACCGTTCTCCAGAAAGCGGTCTGTGTCATGGTTGTCGATAAATGCCATGACGGACGACGGGTTGGGGTAGAGGTAGTCGTAGACAAACGAGTTATAGATGCGGTTCAGTCCCTGCCACCATGCGTCAGTCTCCTCTTTCTTCGCCTGGCTGAGTTTGTCGAAGAAGGAGAAGTCCATGACAGTCTTGAGGTAACTGTTCTCTTCAGAGAGTTTACTGTCTTTCTGCCAGGCAGCCGTATAGGCGGGTTCCGTGACCCATGTCTCACCCACGGTGTTGAAATGCGGATATTCCTCATCGAGGGTCTTCATCCAGCGTGCCATCCCCTTGGCATCGGCATAGGGATAGGTATCCATGCGGATACCGTCGATACCCACCGTCTCAATCCACCAGATAGAGTTCTGGATGAGATAGGTCATCACATGCGGGTTCCGCTGGTTAAGGTCGGGCATGGTAGGTACAAACCAGCCATCCACCGTCTCATGGAGGTCGATCTTCGATGCATAGGGGTCTTTGACGGGTGTGAGTTTATAACTGGTCTGCAGGAAACTCTTGGTAGGCTGTGACGTGCCGTTCGACTCTTTCAGCCACTCAGGGGTGTTAAACCAGTCTTTTGAGGGCATGTCAGTCACCCATGGATGTTCGAAGCCGCAGTGGTTGAAGATCATATCCATCACGATCTTCAGGCCTTTGGCATGCGCCTCGTCGGCCAGTCGCCGATAGTCGTCATTCGTACCGAAACGGGGGTCCACACGGTAGTAGTCGGTGGTGGCATAGCCGTGATAGGTACTGTATCCCTGTTCGTTATCAGGTGAGTTGTTCTCCAGGACAGGCGTAAACCATAACGCCGTGACACCCAGTTCCTTGAAGTAGTCGAGGTGCTCACGGATACCCTCTAGGTCACCGCCATGACGCAGAGAGGGAGCGTTGCGGTCCTCCTGATACCTGTTCATCCCTTTGATCTGTTGCTGATGATGGGCTCCTTGTGCGAAACGGTCAGGCATGAGCATATACAGCACGTCGGCATTGGAGAAGCCGATGCGCTCCTCTCCGGCCTTCTCACGCTGTTTCAGGACATAACTTACTTTCTGCTTGTCAAACCTGAGCGTCATCGTACCAGGACGGGCCGCAGAGAGGTTGAGGTATACCAACAGGTAGTTGGGAGAGTCCAGGCGTACCACACTGTCGACACGCACACCGTCATAGTCGGTCGTGACCTCTTTGACGGCAGCGATGTCCTTGCCATAGACCATCAACTGCAAGGTGGGGTTCTTCATGCCCGCATACCAGTCGGCGGGCTCTATCTTGTCAATTTTCACTGCTGCGTTCATCCCGATAAATTGCCATGTAAGGAATGTGAGAAATAATATCCGTTTCATTGTCTAACCCTGTTTTTAGTTATTAATTCAGGGCAAAGATACAAAAAGTGCCGTAAGTGTGCTGTCTGGCATGGTTGGAGTTTGCAGAACGGAGAGGTTAATCGTTTGCACGCTCCTCCGACTTATGCTCATTCATATACTCACGTGGTGACATACCATAAAATTTCTTGAAAATGGTGGAGAAGGATGCGGCGTTATTGAAGCCGCAGGCATACATCACCTCCGTGATATTCATACTTTGGTTGGCCAACAGGTTGGCAGCCTGCTTCAAGCGAATATTACGGATGAAGTCATGAGGTGTCTGACCGGTGAGTTCTTTCATCTTACGATGCAGGTGAACACGGCTGATGCCTACCTCGTCGGCAATAGAGTCGACACTCAGGTCGGCATTGCTGATATTCTTGTTGATGACCTGCATGATACGCTCCAGCAACTTATCGTCAGGCGACTTCATCTGTACCTCGTCCACCTTCTCCTCCAACCGGTCGTTGCGACCGTACTTCAGGCGTAGCATGTGATGGGTATGGATGAGGTTGACGATGCTACGCCGCAGGATATCCATATTAAAGGGCTTGACGATATATGCATCGGCACCGGTGGCCAGACCCTCCAACTGGTCCTCATCACGGTTCTTGGCAGTCAGCAGGATCACAGGGATATGACCGGTAGCGGGGTTGCTCTTCACCTTTGCACATAGGGTGTTGCCATCCATCTCAGGCATCATGATATCGGAGATGAGCAGGTCAGGAATCGACTTCAGTACCTCTGTCAGGGCCTCCTTACCATTCTCACAGGCGATGACCTTGTAGTCGTTGGACAACTCTTGCACGAGGTAGTCGCGGATCTCCTGGTCGTCCTCGGCAATGATGATTCGCTGTTGGCGGCTGGCCTTAGGCAACTCTGTGACTATCGGTGCGTCATCGGTCACCTCGTCGAAGAGACTGGTGGAATGGGCCACATCCTCTTTCTCGGTAATCATCTCCTCTGGTTTCAGGTGACTGTTACCCAACGGGATGGTGACGACGAACTCACAGCCCTCCCCGTCAGGATTGTTATGGGCACTGATGGTACCGTGATGCAGTTCTACCAGTGAACGGGTGAGGTCGAGGCCGATACCAGTACCTAACTTACGGTCGTTGACACTGGACGGCGACTGGTAGAAGCGTTCGAAGATACGCTCCAGTTTGTCTTCGGGAATCTGTTCTCCACTGTCGTAAATGGCGATCGTGGCCTGACGGTCGTCGTGGGAGAGACTGATGCGGATAACGCCACCGGGGGGGGTGAATTTGAAAGCATTAGACAGGATATTGACGACAACCTTGTCGAAGTTGTCACGGTCGATCCAGATCGGGAGCATCTGGGTGTCGTGCTCATAACTGAACCGGATGTTCTTGGCTTTGGCCTGTTGGGTGAACAGCGTATGGATATCGCCCACAAAACTGATGAGGTCGGTCTCACACATACGCATCTGCATCAGTCCCTTATCTATCTTACGCAGATCCATCATCTGGTTGATGAGGCCCAGAATACGCTCTGCATTACGCCGGATGGTCTCATAGACACTGCGCCGATGGGGATCGTCGTCTTGTTTCATCAGCGAGAGCAGAGGGGATACGATGAGGGTCATAGGCGTACGTATCTCATGACTGATATTCATGAAGAAACGTAACTTCGCCTCACCCATCTCCTCGGCATGGATATGCTCTTGCAGACGCAGCCGGTTCTGTTCCTGTTGACGACGGTAGTGCAGATACTTCCATGCGATGAATCCCAAGATGAGCAGGTAGGTGATATAAGCCAGCCAGGTGCGATACCAAGGGGCATGGATGAATACGGTGAAGCAACGCTCCTCCGTTGTCTGGTTGTTACGCTGTGCCACGACGCAGAAGTCGTAATTACCGGGTGCCATGTGGCTGAAGGTGATCTCGTTGATACCGGGTTGCATACGTACCCACTCCTCATGGTTGATCCGATAACTATAGATGATATGCTCGGGATTGTCATAAGTCAGGGTCGACAACTGGATGGTGAATGAGTTGTCGCCGGCACTGAGGGCAAAACGCTTGGAGGCAATGACGGTGGTGTCTGTCACCTGATACCATCCCGACTTACTCTCGGGAGTCACTGGCTCTCCGTTGATGAAGAAGGCCGTCAGTTTGACATCGGCCTTCCACTCCGACTGGTGGATATCGGTGGGCGTAAACCAGGTGACACCGCCTACACCGCCAAAGAGTACCGTCCCCTTGGCTGAGACACAGGAGGCACCGTCACTGAACTCATTACCCTGCAGACCGTTGTCTACGAAATAACTGGTGGTCAGTTGTGTCTTCGTATCGATACAGCAGAGACCGTGATCAGTGGCTATCCACAGGTTTTTCTCATGATCCTCCTCAATACTGGAGATACCGTTGTTTGCCAGACCGTCTTCTATGCCGTGATGCTCCATCTTATGACTCTTCAGATCATAGCAGAAAAGACCATCGTTGGTACCGATACGCAGTTTTGAGCCAAACTCACGGGCGATACGTACGGCAGTGCCGTAGTTCGGACAATTCTGTCCGTTGAACGTGCTCAGCCAGTTCTCGGTGGCCAGTTCCATCGCACAGACACCCATCGTGGTGGCTACGTAGATACGACGCTTATCAGGCGATAGGGAGATCTGGGAGATATAGTTGTTGACAATACTGTTTTCCTTACGGTTGGAACCTGCATTCTCCGATGTCGTGTAAGCCTTGACGGAACCGGTGGAAGGTGTCAGCCGTAAGAGCCCCTCCCCCATCGTCCCCAACCAGAGGTTACCGTCGGGATCGCATTCCAGGTCAAAGATGCTGACTGCCGTTCCCTGTGGCAGTTGTTGACGATGATAGGTATGCCGCATGTGGTCAATCCATCCGCAGCCTTCGCGGAAAGAACCGATCCAGACACGTCCTTCCTTGTCTTCCGTCAGTCCCAGTATCGTACTGGGGAAGTTGTCTTTGTAATGATAGACGGGCTGGTCGTGTTCATCGAAACTGTAAAGGCCATCCTTGTCGGTGCCCACCCAGGTCCATCCGCGACTGTCTATCAAGACACTCGTGACACAAGCCTCCCCAATCTGGTTGCGTGTTCCGAGTTTGAAACCCATATAATGGAAAGGTGTTTCTGTACGGGGTTGCATATAGACACCTTTCTGGAGCAGACCGAACCATGTGTTGCCCATCTGGTCTTCCACAATAGAGTAGCACTTGACCAGAGAGAGGTCTATGTCACGGCTGTAGAAAGGGTTATTCTTCAAAACACCTGTCTGGGGGTTGTAGATGCCGAAGCCCTTGCCGTCATACCCCAGCAGAAGTTCTCCCTTGTGGTTGCTATAGATCTCTACGACGGGCAGGTCGGCAGTGATGGCGATATGCTCGAAATGACCGCTGCTTCTCAGGACATACATACCGGAACGTGCCATACCTACATAGATATTACCGTCTTCTCCGATACAGACGGAACGGAGTTGGGTGCGGAGTGTCTCGTCTTCAAAATAACGGTGGGCCTTTTGACCGTCATAGCAAATCAGACCCTGCTCTTCCGTGAGGAGCCAGAGACGGTGCTGCCGGTCCTCAGCCATCCGGTGGATGCCGATGATGTCTTTGAGAGCACCACCTACCTGATGAGCCTCTTCTGGACCTGTCAGACGGAGCAGTCCGTGACCGGAGGTGCCGGCGCATATCTCACCGTTGCTTCGCTCAACCAGGCATGTCACGTAGGGAGGTGTCTCATGCTGCTGCAGGTCATATACCTTGATATTCCTGAACTGATAGCCGTTGAAGGTCTGCAGGTGTCCCCACATACCGATATAAAAGAGACCGTTATGGTCTTGCATCAGACAGTTGACATAGTTGCTGGCCATTCCGAGGGCCTGTTCCTTTTCTTTCTTCAGGACATAGGTCTGATAACCGTCGTAGCGGTTCAGTCCATTACGGGTGGCTATCCAGATAAATCCGTCGTGGTCGATATAGAGTTGGCTCACAAAACTGCTTGACAGATACTTATCAGCGTCAAACAACTTCCCTGTCTGGGCGTTACTGCTCAGGAGCATGAATAAGGTGACCAAGGTTAGTAGTGTGCGTAACACTTTGTTTTGATCAAGAACTTTACTTTTCATAATAGGTTTTAGTGGTAGGTGATGTTACACCAGAACAAGTGCAAAGGTAGGGAATTTATTTTGTGTAACAAAGAAAAAAGTAAATCATCCTCCTAAAATGTTACATTTGGAAAAGTATGCGTTACAAAACACCGAAAAAAGAGCATCATGTCTCTCGACATGACACTCCTTTTACTTATCATGTATTTGCAATTTTAAGCACTAATTATTCCTCATAGTAGACAGCCCTAATAGTACAACTGCCACCGACAACCATGAGGGCGAGGTCCTTGCCACCTGCAGGATCTGCGTCTTTGTATTTCCTTGAGCACTCTCTGTTGATATCATCGTTGATGGCCACTTCAAACAAACCAGGCTTAACTGATTTGGGGGTACCTGACCAAGGGTTGGTATCATAATACCAGTTGCCCCACCAACCATTCGAGATCGCAACCTTGCAATCATCGGAGGCCTCTGCAACGTCAAAGATGATGGTTGTGAGGTTCTCGTAGACTTCGTCAGAGAGATAGGGTAGATACGCACCCTCAAAATCACTGAAACGCATCTGTCCCATATCCCAGGCATTAGGAGTAAACGGAGGCTCCGTAGTAGGATCCTCTCCATACAGATAAACCTTCACAAGCGGGTCTGTGATAACCTGACAACTAATGGGGTAGTCTGCTTTAAGTTCAGTACCGTCAGCACAAAGTGCAGTCAGAGTAACGATATAGTCGTCAATAGCCATCTTCTTGGTGACACCATAACTGACGATATCCTTACCAGGACCCACAGAGGGTTTGAAAGTCCATTTGGCATTGACAGGGGCTGTGGTCACACAGGTAATGACATTACCATTCTGGCCATTTTCTGCCTTGTTAACAGTGACACTGGTCATTGCCTTCAACTCGTCAAGAGAGATGGAAGTACCGTTGCTGATATCCTCTTGGGCAGGATCGCATGCAACAAAGGTACATACTGCGGCAAAAAACAAAAATATCTTCTTCATATTGATTTCCTATTATAATATTGATTAATAAAGTGTCACATACGTTTTCTCTTCTTCAGGAGTATTAGAATCCCAACCAGGGTTCTGCTTCAGTTTGTCACCCATCAGATTAATCTGACTTTGAGGCTTGGCCAAGAAGCCATTTGTGTCCTGATAACGCTTGGTCCAAGAACAGGTCATGTGCTTCATGGTAGACTTCTTGTTACCGTGGTGGGTAGTTGTCTTACCGGTCTGTGCCTGAAGAGCCTTGGGAGCGTATGCGTTCGCATCTTTGTTGTCAATACCCGTCCAACGACGCATGTCATTGAAACGAAGACCCTCGAAGGCGAACTCCCAACGGCGCTCGTTCTGAACAGCCTCCAAAGAGTATCCAGTCTCAGGAACATGAGCACGACGCTGAACCTCGTTCATATACTGGGCATCGCCGGTAAGTTCGGTAAGCATCAGAAGAACATCAGCATAACGCATCAGGTAGAAGTCCTCGAAATGGTCACCTTGCATACTGTTGTCGAGTGAACTGCTGGTATAGCCAGGAGCCTTGGTCCACCAAGTGTCTTTGTCATTCTTACATGCATCAAGTTCTACAGAGTTCCACTTCTTGACAGCATAGCCAGACTCCTCGCAGTCATCTTTCACGAATGTGTATGACTCTAATTCATTGACACAGTCAATCAAAGAACCAAGTTTGCGGATGTCTGTATAACCGCCAACTTCTTCTGCGTGTGTCCAGTCATCCCAGATATTACAGGAAGGAGTACCCTGTCCCCATCCCTCATTGAACGGATAGGTAGAGTCACGCTTACCATTATTGCCGTTACAACGCAGACCCCAGAAGCATGATACATAGCATGAATACATACGTGCGGTGCTATAGTAACCACCAGGGATAGCCCATTTGGAGGCATTCATAAACTGAATCTGGAAGAGTTCCTCGGTATTGCCGTTACCCATGCCAGGCTGATCGAAACAGTCACTACGATCCATATCTGCGATAAAAGCGTATGCATGGGTTCCTTCCTTATTGCCCGTACCGTCTTCATTATCATGAGCCTCATCCCAGAGAAGACTGTTAGAGTACTGCCAGAGTGAACGGTAGTCTTTACAAAGTTGGTATTTACCATATACATTCTTCAGGGCGTTGACGACATCAGTCTGAGAAACTGATGTGACGTTGCAGCCTTCCTGCTCGATAGGATCCCCATTGCGGTCAAGAAGTTCAATAGCAGGAGCACCGTTCTTCAGTTCGCCAACTTTTTTATAGAAACCAGCCCAGAACATATATGCACGAGCGAGGAATGCCTCGGCAACATACTTGTTGGCATGGCCATCACCAAAGCCTCTGGTTGTACCCATGAGGTTCATACCAGATACGAAGTCTGCAATAATCTGTGGATAGATGACCTCTTCTGCGCTTACCTGTTCCTCCATCTCTGCAGGAACTTCTGATGCGGTGATAAGAGGAATGTCGCCATACAACTGGGTAAGCCAGAGGTTATAGAGTCCACGCATGAAGAAACCCTCACCCAAGAGTTGGGCACGCAGTTCTTTTTCTTCTTCCTGCCAAGGCACTTTGTCGATATTCTCAATGAGGTCGTTACAACGCTTTACACCACCATAAAGAGAAACGAATGGGAATTCGTACTGATTAGAACTCATCTGTACGAGATAGTGCATAGACTTGACTTTGTTGTCCTGCAAACCACCACTACCGTAGCAGTTATCAGACATCAATTCCCACCAGTACAGGGGGAATGTCGTGTCAGAGTCGCCTCCGCCCAGCACATTCATGATACTGTAGATACCAGCAAGTTGAGACTCAACGTCTCCGGATTTACCAGGGAAAGTCTCCTTGTTCATCTCGGTCTTACGCGGATCGGTATCCAGCATGTCGTTACAAGATGTAAACAAGGCTGTTGCTGATAAAACTGTCAACAAGGATAAAATATATTTCTTCATAGTTTATTATCGAATTAGAATTTAATACTTGCACCAACCAGGAAAGTACGTGGGGTAGGATAAAGACCAAGGTCAATGCCACGTGCCCAGCCTGAACCACCGGCAGAATTACCTACCTCAGGATCGAGGCCGGTATAACTCGTAAAGGTTACGAGGTTCTGAACCTGAACATAGAATTTGAGTTGCTGTAATGGACAGGCTTTCCAGAGATGTTTAAAGTCGTAACCGAGAGTGATAGACTTGATTTTGAAGAAGTCGGCATCCTCCATATAACGAGTAGATACCCAGATCGTATTATTATGACCTGTTCCCGAAAGACGTGGCTGGTCGTTAGAGGTTCCCTCACCATGCCAACGATTCAGGATCGTGGTGTCGTAGTTCTGATAAGGGTTGTCACCGAATGAACGGTAAGAGCGCATGATCTGATGACCAAATTTACCGGCTCCATTGATAGAGAAGTCAAAGCCCTTCCAAGAGCAACCAAGGTTGATACCCAGTTCAAAATCAGGATTAGGATTACCAATCTCATGACGGTCACACTTGTCACCTTCAGAGTAATTGATTTCACCATCATGATTCCAGTCATCCCAGATGGGGTCACCAGGAGCCGCATTCTTAAGAACGACGGTAGTAGGAATCTTACCCTCTGCGATGGCAGCCTCCATATTTGCACGTGCAGCATCAATCTGTTCCTGATTCTGCCAGATGCCGCTGTATGACATACCGAAGAAATAACCGATAGGCTTGCCTTCCTCAGCACGGTAACAGTACTCTGTACCCTGTGAAAGAACACCGCTAGGACCGTTGAGATAGTGGTTGTCGTTGGCGATGCGGGTTACCTTATTCTTGTTGGTAGCGATATTCACGCTAGCATTGTAACTGAAATCCTTGCCGATTCTGTCGTTCCAAGAGATAGCGAGTTCTATCCCGGTATTCTGAACATCACCACCGTTGATGTAAGCGGGGCTAGTACCGTAGATGGCTACGTGAGGACCACCAATCAACCAGTCCTTAGTAGTCTTCTTATACCAGTCGAAGGTTATACCCAAACGGCTGTTGAGGAGGCGTGCGTCGAGACCGAAGTCAAGTTGCTCAGAAGTCTCCCAAGTAAGGTCGTAGTTTGGCAGGATGTTTGCGTAAGCACCAGTAACTGGTGTTCCAGATGTAGAAGTCGTCATGTCTGAAGAGAACTTGTAACCGTTGTCGTTAGCCTCACCTGACTGACCGATAGTGGCCAGATACTGATAGGCAGGGATTGAGCAGTTACCGTTCTGACCCCAAGAAGCACGGATCTTCAAGAAATCGAGCCAACTCTTGGTCTTCTCCATGAATTTCTCATTGCTGATGACCCAACCTGCAGAGAATGATGGGAAAGTTCCCCAACGGTGTCCGTCGTTGAATACGCTAGAACCATCATAACGTAAGGTTACGGTAGCCATGTACTTCTCATTCCAGTCCCAACTTACACGGCCGAACCATGAAGCGAGGTAGTTCTCATCAGTTGGTGAACCAGTCAGAGTGGCATCGGTGGCACTTGTGAGTTTGAAGTTAGACAAGTAGGCAGAATCCCAACCTTTCAGCGTTGCAAGTTGTTCGCCGTATTTGGCCTTGTTGGATCCGCCGATACTTTCGCCCCATGCAGAACTCTGGAAACTCTGACCAACCATGGCGGTAATCTTGTGACCAGAGAAGATGGGCAGTTCATAAGTAACAGTATTCTCTATAGACCAGTTAGAACTCATGTTCTGGTTCTGACTGCCACTATAAGAATCTACGATAGCAGAACCGTTGGCAGGAGACCGTGGCTCTCCATAACTGCGGTATGCACCAGAATTCCAGTTGTAGTTAAACTGAGAACGCCATTTCAGACCCTTAATGGGCTGTACGGTGAGGAATGCTGTTGCGTTGACATTGAGTGCGCGGCTCTCAGCCATAGAGTTGAAACCACCCTTAGTGAGGGCTTCCCATGGATTCTTGAAAATCTGGTCGTTCCAACCGTCACCATATTTGCTGAAATTGTAAATGTCACCATTATCAGCGTACTGTGGTACTAGTGGAGCGGTCTGCATCAGATCGTGGATATAACTCCAGTACATACCATCTTCTGCTAAGTCATGGTTTTTACTGTAGCCGATAGAGATGTTCTCGCCAATAGTGATGGCATCGAAGTTCTTGGCTTTCAACAGCACGTGATCACTATTCAGGCGGATGGTGTGACGCTTGTAGTAAGAGGCCTGCGCACCACCCATGATACCTTCATTACCAGTGTAGGTATAAGACATCATGAATTTTGAAATGTCGCTACCACCTGTCAAGGTCAGCGAGTGGTTATGCTGAACGGCATTCTTGTTCTCGAATACACCCCACCAGTCAGTGCCTCTCCAATCTTGGGCAACTTTGTCAAGAATGGTTTGAGGAACATAGCCTGCCCAGTCCATCTTTGCACCCGTAGTCGTAAAACTGAACTCGTCCATGACAGTCATGTACTGCTGAGCGTCGAGTAACTGCGGACGCTTAGTGGCGTTAGACCAACCGATGGCACCGTTGTAACTGATTTCAATTTTACCAGCCTTTCCTTGTTTGGTAGTAACAAGAATGACACCGTTGGCAGCACGGGCACCATAGATGGCTGCTGATGCAGCATCTTTCAGCACGTCGATACTCTCAATATCTGCAGGGTTGATTCCGTCCAGGTTGCCACCTGCAACCCCGTCAATCACATAAAGGGGTTGGGAGTCGCCTGTCGTACCGATACCACGGATGTACACCTTGTAGCCCTTACCAGGCTGTGCAGATGACTGTGTGATTTGTACGCCGGGGGTCTGTGACTGCATAGCCTCAAGTGCATTGGTGGTGTTCAGTTTGGCGATATCCTCACCCTTTACCTGAACAGTGGCACCTGTCACCAGTTTCTTCTTCATCGTACCATAGCCGATAACCACCACGTCATTCAGCGTCGTGTTGTCTTCTTTCAGGGTTACGTTAATGGATGATTTGCCACTTACGCTCACTGTCTGGGTCACATAACCCACATAAGAGAAACTTAGGGTCGCATCGGAGGCAGCCTTCACACTGAAGTTACCGTCGAAATCGGTAATGGTACCTTCGTTGCTACCCTGTACTTTGACGGTGGCTCCGATAATGGGTTCGCCTGACTCGTCACTTACAGTTCCTTTTACGATGTTCTGTGCATAGCCCGCGATGGGGAGTAAACAGAGCAGTAACAGTACTGTTAAAGTTTTTTGTAGCGTTTTAATGTTCCACATACTTTAATGTTTAATGAATTAATTTGGTTAAAAATAATAGTTTTATTCTAGGTTATTTATATATGTTGTGTTAGTTAGCGATGTTTGTCCGCATTTTTGCTAGACGCTGCAAATGTAAGAAAGATATTTTAACGTCTGTTTTTCGTATGTAACAAATACATTGCGAGATGTAACATACTACATTCTTGTTACATCTCGCAAATCAAATCAGGCGGAATTCTAAAATCGCCTTTGTTATTCGGGTATGGTATCCAGTATCAATGGGAGTTCTTTCAGATCTTCCGAGCGTGAACTGTTGCCATAGAGAATCCGGTATTCTCCTGCTTTGGTACGCATGGTATTGGTCTCGCTGTCGAAGAACTCAAAACTCTTGGGCGTGAGTGTCAGTTCGGCAGTGGCTGTCTGTCCGGCCTTGAGGGTTATGCGCTGGAAAGCCCGGAGAGTCTTCAATGGTGCTTCGGGATCTGCTGTGTTACGGATATAGACCTGTACCGTCTCGGTACCTTCACACTTACCCGTATTGGTTACGGGGATATGGAGTTTGTAAGTTCCGTTCTGTCCTTGTATCTCTGCCTTACCAATCTCAAAGTCTGTATAACTCTGTCCGTAGCCGAAGGCGAAGAGCGGATTGTCGAAGTAACGGTAGGTACGTCCCTTCATGGAATAGTCCTCGTAGTCGGGTAACTGACTGTCGTCCCGATAGAAGGTGACTGGTAGTTTTCCGCTGGGGTTATAGTCACCGAAGAGAACGTCAGCGATAGCCGTTCCTCCTTCCTGTCCGGCATACCATGCCTGTATGATGGCTTCACAGGATGTCGTCTCAGGGGTGAGTGCTATGGCAGACCCAGAACAGTTGACGAAGATCACCTGCTTGCCGGCCGCCTTCAGTGCCTTGAGAAAGTCGCGCTGTACTTTGGGTAGTTCTATGCTGGTGCGGTCGCCTCCTTTGAAACCGGCAATCTCGACAGGCATCTCTTCGCCTTCGAGGGCAGGGGAGATGCCTCCCACAAAGATAACCTTGTCAATACCTTTGAGTTGGGCAATCATCTGTTGGTAATCAAGATCCAATTCTTTGGCCACATTGATCTTCATACTGGCTCCCCAAGTCTTCACCGTTTGGAAACGTACCTCTATCTGGAACTGCTGTCCCTTCTCTGCTTGTAATACGGTGCGAGTGGGGGTGGCACGCCAGATATGGTGGCTGAACTTCCTCTCTCCGTTAATATATAGTTCGAAGTGGCCGGTTCCCTCTACGTTGACGACATACTCACCGGCCTCCTTCGGGATGAAGGTGGTCTCATACTTAGCCGAGAAATCCTCAACGGGAACACCTGTCGCAAAGACATGCATGCCATTGGTGGTGACGGCAAGGGGTTGGGTGTAGTATTCGGTAGCGATTGCTTTTCCTTCCATTTCCGTATTATTCCAAAATGTACCTTTCAGCCCCTTTCTACCATCGTAGGAACATTCAGTTGCCATCCGACAGTCCATCACTTTATCGTAGGTCAGGTCACAGCCAGGGAGGTAGGTGATGTTCTTTTGTTTCGCCTTGATGCCATCGAGAATCGTTACGGTACGGTTGGGAACACCATTATAGTTGCCCCACATCATCGGCTCATTATCAGCGTTGGGCCCGATGACAGCAATTTTCTCCGCATTCCGTTTCAGCGGCAGGATATGCTGCTTATTCTGGAGCAGGACGATGGTCTGGCGAGCCATATCTAGGGAGGTGGCTGCTGACTCCTTTGTAGACATCGCAGAATAGGGGATCTTAGACCATTCTACCAGTGAGGGATCATCCATCTCTCCTAAGTCGAAACGTCCTTCCAATAAACGGATGACATGCTTATCAACCTCTGCTTCGCTGATCAGTCCTCGATGTACGGCCTCAGGAATACTCCGATAGGCATATCCATAGCCACATTCTACATCTGTCCCCGCAAGGGTCGCTTTGGCTGAGGCTGCGCATCTTCATGTCTTCACCTTTCAGGTCGTACATTCGATGGTTATACTGGGCCCGGAATTCCGTACTGGCGATATCGAATACCTTATATAATAAGTCCGGGTTGAAGGAGGCTGCCATGGCGACAGGCTCAGGGAATACCGTTACATTTCCCATATTGGCTGCTCCGTGCAGGGCTTCACTCCACCAGAAGAATTTCTTGATGCCCAGTCGGGGAATGGCGGGACTTTCATCGAGCATCAACATCGCTTTTTCCTCCAAGGTTAGTCGGGAACAGAGATCAATGGCCCGTTCATGTGCCGACAAGTTCGGATTCTGGTATGGATGCCCCGTATACTGCCGGGCTGATGTCATAAGCGACAGCATACATAAGGCAAAGATGGTAATTAGTTTGGTCATGGGATGACTGTTTTTAGTGAATATGTGTCTTGATACGATTGTCGCTTTCAATGGCTTCTCCTAACTCTTGGGACTTGACCTCTATCTTACGGGATGTAAAGTCTGGGGTGTTATAGGAGTCCATCAGTTGGCGATAGTAACGTTTTGGGTGTCGCTGTGGTAACAGGAAAGGCTTGGTGGCTTTGCCGTCGTCACCGATAGCGGCAAAGTAAAGACGGGTATACAGGCCGTCGTCTCGTCTACTGGTAAAAAGGAACCACCGACTGTTGGACGACCATTGGTGGAGGCTCTCCGAGCGGGGACTGTTGATCTCGTCCATCGACCTGCTCTCACCTGTTTGTAGATCCAGCAGCCATAAATCGGCTTCTGGATGCCATACGGAGAAGTAGCCGTAGTTACTCAGGGTATACATGATATACCGGCCGTCATAACTGGCTCGTGGCCATGAGATACTCTTCTGCATGGCATCTGCCCGTATCAGGGTGTCGACTTGCTGTCCCATTTTCCCTGTACGTTCATCAAATGCGATGCGGCAGAGGTTATAACGCTGTTTCTGATAATCCTGTGGATAGGTACGTTGTAACGCCGTCGTAAAGTATAGCCAACGACCGTCTGCAGAGAAAGTCGGACAGTTTTCCGACCAGTCGGAGGTCATTGTCAGGGTATCACGGAGAATGGTGTGTGTCTTCGTGTCATAGATAAAGATGTCAGAGGCGTTATCATAGACTTCGATGAGTTTGGGATTTCTCATATGGAAGGCCTGTGCTGTCTTGTTGGTGGAGAAGGCACAGTAGCGCCCTCCGGGGTGCCATGCGGGATACACCATAGAACCGCCTAGGGTGTCGTTCTTGGCTTTTAATAATTCCGTATGCCCCTCCCGATGGATAACAGTGGCTCCATGAGCACCTCGGACGTGGAACACATACTGGTCAGGGTTGGTGCGGCAGGATGTGTGGCAATTCACGCACATACCCGGTGACTGTGAGTTCATCAACAGCGGGGTCTCCTCGAAGGTGGACAGACAACGTTGCCAAATGCCCATCAGACCATACATGGAATAGCCGGGTGCAATGCGGCGGTAGGTAACGCCCCATTCGTCTATAGGAGATGAACTGATGTAGACAACGAATGGTCGGTATCTTGTCCACTGACCGTTATTTCTCGCTGTCACGGTCACTGTCAACTGCCCTCCCTTGTTGGCAGCGAGTAGTTGATGCCACTCGTCTAGGTCGAAGTCTGCCTCCTCTCCTGCTACTGTCAGTTGTCCGCTTTTCGAACCTTTTACGTCAACACACAGCCAGTCGGCATGGTCGTCTGACATGGAAAAGTTCAAAGGAGCGATGTCCACAGGAACAGTCACTCCTACATAATCTGGAAAGATATCGGGCAAAGTCTCTGACGGACTTACATCGTGTGGTTGTGGCTGACAGGCCATCGTCAACAACATCATTGCTGTCAAACAGTATCCTAGTAGATTCTTCATCGCTTCTCTGTCTTTATGGAGTCACTTAATAGAACATTCCGTCAGGGGTCATATGATAGATCTGTCGCAGTCGCATACAGTTGACGTTCCGTTCGATACGCTCAGGGTGCTCAACCAACTGTAGCATCTCTTCTGCCCATGAGTGATAGAATGGGGCTTGCCTCAAAATGCCTGCATATTTCCGAACCAAGTCATATTGTCCAGTGATAAGACTCATCTCTGTCAGACGTTTTAGTGCCCGTCCGCTACAGTTGTAGTTGGGATAAGACACCATCGCCTCGTATGCGGCACGTTGTGACATGTTGATCCATCCCAGTTGTAAGTATAGGTCACTCATCAGGAAGGAAGCGGCACAACTGGACAAAGAGCCCCATGTGTCTTGCATCGATTGTCGCAGTTCTGCCTCGCGCGTATTCCATAATTTCCATTCTGCCAATAGGACGGCATACTGGCATGCACGGGACTTTGGTGGTTGCTTCTTGGAGACTTTCAGTAATCGCTCCCACAGATGCAGGTGTACCAACAGGTCATACTGTTGTTCTTCCGAGGTTCCTGCAAAACCGGCATCATGGACATAGTCGATACCGACAAGCAGGCGGTGCAGTGGATAGTTGGTATGCGGGGCGTACAACCGGATGACTACCATCAGTAGTATGGTCAGGAAGGCGATTCGCAATGCCCCCTTGCCAATAGTTCTCGGTCCTGATGCGTTTGGCAATAATGACCAGGGAGCCAGTAGCGGCAGCAACAGACAGACGGGGCCTGCTACCCACCAGTCTGTCAACATCAACCCTATCGTGACAGGGAAGGCAATGACAGGTCGTTGTGGTATCGCTAGTGACAGTAGCATCGTTAAGAAGATAGCGACAGGTAATGTCATCTGTACATTGATATCCAGTAGCAAAGACCATAGTAGGATGGGACCGATAAGGGATAGTAGTCGCAGCCATAAGGGATATGGGCTCTTGCGGTAATATTGCCAGATACGGCGCAGCACCAGCCACCATACCCCTTCTAAAGCGAGAAAGAATAGTGCTGTAACGACGGCTCCCCAGAAGATGGAGTAGTCAAACTGTACGAGAAACTCACCTGCATAACGGGCTACTCCCCCGTTTTCTGACAAACGATGCAACAGGTAGTCGCTGTTATAGAGCCATAGTTGTGATTGCTCACGGGCAGTCAACAACCAGGGGCACCCATAACAGAGGAACCCGAATACCATGAAAGCAGCGGCAATGTGTAGTGCAGGAAAGATTCTTTTCTTCATGCGTGTTTATTTGAAGAGTTGCTGGGCCATCTGATACAGACTTCTGCGCCAAGTCAGGAATTCATGGGCAGTACCTTCCGAAATATAGCCTTGGGTATGGAAGCCGGCTGCTTGTAGGGCTTCTACCGACTTTTTGATACCGTCAGGGTTCTCTTTGCTGCCACAACTCTCGAAGATATACTTGACGGCCTTAGGATCTTTGATGTCTTCCGGCATATAGATACCACCACTGAGCAGTCCCCATGATCCGAAGACTTCCGGGCGACGCAGCGTGATCAGTTTAGTCTCAATACCACCCATCGACAGTCCGGCCATCGCACGGTTCCATTTGTCGGTCTTGGTCAGGAAATGGTTGTCGATATAGGGAACTAACTCATCGACCAAGAGTGTCTCGAACTCTTTACCTGTAAACTGTCCGATCGTTCCAAACTTGACATCATTGGTCAGACCGTATGTCATCACGATGATGAAAGGTCTTATTTTTCCATCGGCAATCAGGTTGTCCATAATGAGACCCGCATGTCCCTGATTGCTCCATGCTGTCTCATCCTCCCCCCAGCCATGTTGCAGATAGAGTACAGGAAAGCGTTCTTTCTTGTCTTTTCCATAGGTCGGAGGGGTATAGACAAAGGCCCGTGCCAATTGATGTGTACTCTTTGAGGGGAAAAGAACTTGTTGTATGTTTCCATGAGGAATGTCCAAGCGGTTATCGTAGAAGTCCTTGTCGTGAGCGGGAATCTCTATACCGCTTTCCCAACGGCAGGAACCGAAGTAATTATGAGTTCCCGGATCGTTAAAAGTACCACCGTCGATGGTCAGATGGTAATAGTGGAAACCCTCGTCCATCGGACCTTCTGTAGTTCCTGTCCATACCCCGTCCTTGTCTTTGCGGAGTACGGTACCGCCACGACCGCCCAGTCCCAGGCTGACAATGACGGATTTGGCATCAGGTGCAACGACACGGAAGCGGGCATAGCCTTCAGAATTAACCATCGGATACTGTTGTCCGTGCTGGTTGAGTTCGTTGGGACGAAAGTCCTCTTTGGGTTTATGGTTGTCTAATGACGCATTGAAATTCTTGATAATCTCATAAGATTTCTTGGGCTTGTAGTTCTCGTCAAAAGGCAGTGGATGGTTGTTCATGCCCAGCCATGAGTCACGGTCGGAGAGGTTCCAGAATGTGACACAGTCAATCACGTCCTTATGTTTCCGGAAAATACGGAAGATGCGTGCGTACTGGTCTTCCTGTAGGGTGGCCATATAGGGAGCCAGCGGTTTTGCCTCACCGCGTGAGAAACGGAGTTGTCCTCCTTGTTCAGTATTGGTGCGCAGGTCGAGTTCTGTGACGTGGATATGTTTCACCAATTCAGAGTACTTCGTGATAGCCGCATCGATATCCTCTTCCGAGGGACCGTAGATGTTATAATGGCCTTGCATACCGATACCATGAATGGGAACTCCCTGTTCCTGCATCTTCTTCACCATATTATATATACGGTCACGCTTGCCGGGATCACACTCGTTATAGTCGTTGTAGAACAACAGGGCATGAGGGTCGGCCTCGTGGGCAAACTCAAAGGCTTTGGCGATGAACTCGTCGCCACAGAGTTTGTAGACCGTGCTCTCCCGATAGGGATTGGCTGGATGTCCTGGCCAACCGAAGGCCTGATCGGCAATAGCCTCATTCACTACATCCCAACAGTAGACGATGTCTTTATAGCGGTTGACGACCATGTGGATATGTTCACGCAAACGTTGGTAGAAGACCTCTTTCTTGACGAGGTTTCCTTTCTTGTCATAGAACATCCAGTCGGAGAACTGAGAGTGCCAGCACAGGCAGTGACCACGTAGTTTGATGCCTTTTGCACGGCAATAGTTTGCCACACTGTCGGCTCCTCCCCAGTTCCATACACCCTCTTTGGGATGTACAGAGACGGGCTTCATGTCGTTCTCTGCGGTAATACTGTTGAACTCCTTCTCGATAAGTGCCATCTGCTCCGGAGTCGTTACATTACGCTGGTTGACAGCCACGCCAATAGAGAAATAGTCTTGGTAAGCCTCTTTCAGTCCTTGTGCCCAGGTTCCGATACAACCTAAGAGCAGTACTGACATAATAGTGATTTGTTTCATTGTCTGATTTGGTCTTTTCATTGTTGTGATAATAAGTTTTCTATTTTCTTGTAATTAAATTCATCGATATCCACATAGCCGCCTTTCTTTTTAGTGGCATAACAGAAGATGGCAAATTTGGAACCCATAAAGAATCGTTGCCAGTCGAAACGCATCTTGTGCTCATGATCAATCTTTGTCCAGTGTTCTCCGTCAAGACTATAATAGAACGTTGCGATATCCCTGCCCGAGAGGAAATCACTGTCAAGGCGCAGCCATATCTTGGATTGGTTCAGTTCGATGTGTTCTATGACTTTCTCGTCGACGTTGATGACTGCTTTCTCTCTGTCAGACAGGGTGACAGACTGCTCACTCATTTCCAAGGATAATTTCTTACCGGTCTTCTTGACGGTCAGTACACCAGAGTCACTGTTGAAAGCGGAAAGACCAGTGCAGTCACCGTCTTTCATGTGTGACAGGTCAAAGGCGACAGCACCACTGCATGCAGGTCCTTCCATGCGTTGGGTCAATGTGTTGGGGGCCAGATAGAGGTTGTTCACGATGCGGTTGGTTCTCATGCGCAGGAATCCCGGTCGCTCCGTCAGTGACCAGGCTTCATCAATAGGGTTGTGATTCCATTGCCAGTGCAGTCCCAGGGAGGAACTGCTGAAATCATCGCTTTTTACAATCGATTCTTCCGGCTGACCACTGACAAGCGGGCGCATCAGAACGGGTATCTGTCCGTTCTCATCACCCAGCATCGGCCATCCGTCAATCCATCGACAGGGCATCAGGGTGAGTATTCGTCCGACTCCCCCTCTGTCTTGGAAGATAACGCCATACCAGTCTCCGTATTCCTGATCGACGATTGTTCCTTGACCTACATAGGGCCCTCCTCCGAAGTCGGCCTCCAGAATGGTCTTCTTCTCATAGGGTCCTTGGATATTGTCTGCACGGTAACATACCTCCCGGCGATGCTTCCCCGGTGCGTAGACATGGGAGATCATCAACAGGTAGTATCTTCCGTTGTGTTTAATCATTCGACTGCCTTCCAGGATTCCTGTCTCGTCGGCCTCCCGCTGGAAGAGTTGTCTGTGACTGCCTTCTATAACATCCGACAAGTCGGCTTTCAGTTCCATCATCTCTCCTGTCCCATAGATGACATATACACGGTCGTCATCATCAAAGAACAGTGAGCAGTCGTGGAAATGGCGCATCCGTGAGAGGATGGTCCAAGGTCCTTCCGCCTTCTCAGCACTGAAGATATACGTGTCTCCCATTGCTCCGGCTTCATTGGGGGCCATCAAGGCATAGAATCTACCCTTGTGGTATTTGAGCGATGTGGCCCATTGTCCTCTACCGTATACCGTTCCTTCTTGTAAATCGTATTTCGGTGAGTCTGTCAGTCTGTTAAAGAGATAACTGACGGTCTTCCAGTTCTTCAGGTCCTTGGAGGCCATAATAGGGGCTCCTGGCATCAGGTGCATGGTAGTGGATACCAGATAGAACGTATCCCCCACACGGATAATATCCGGATCGGGCACATCTGCCCATAGCATCGGGTTGTTGATCTTGTCGCCGGCAAAGGTATTACCTTGCAGGTTGACGGTCAGCAACAGGAGGATCAGTAACTTGAGAGATATGTGGTTGGTCATTATTTAGTTGATTAAGAAGATTTTCTCTTTACCGTTATACACACATCTTACAGTGGCTCGTCCGTCTGAGATGTTGCTCACCGTAACTTGAATCGTCGGATCGGAGGTGACGACCTGAATCTTAGAGTCTTCCTTTAGTGGGGCATATACCTGATAATGATTCATCTCCATATAGCCATTGGCATTTGTACAGAAAAGTGGAGTCGTGGGAATATCCAGTCGTTTCCCGTCTGCGTAGATAGAGACGGTGGGGACGATAGGACGTTCACAAGGCATACCTGTCTTCGAGAACCCGATACCATGCAAGTCGAGAAGTCCTTTTTCTGCCTCAGGACCCTCTACGACGAGATAGATGGCATGCTTTCCCGTCAGTCCCTCTACGGCAGGGACAGCCACCTGCCATGACTTTGCTGTACGTGGAGCATCAGCGGGGATATTCAGAACGGCAATCTCTTTTCCGTTCCATACCGTATTATCGTATGGTCCGTCCAGCATGATATGGATCTTGAAGGCTCCTTGTCCACAAGGAGTCAGATTGAGGTTCAAGTGAGTGTCGTCACCCTGTTGTGTCCCTTGGAATGCTTTCAGGCCTTTGGTGTCTGCAGCGAGTCCGCCGAAGCCGAAGTATTTGAAGCCTACAATTCCTTTATCAGGTATACCTGTCAGGTCCATGTGGTTGTTCCATACGTCGTGGTTGTCTTGCATCCATTGATTATTTGTCATATAGCAAGCAATACCGGCAGAATAATAATGATAAGGTGGCAGACCGTATATCTGGAAGCCTTCACTGGTCACTTCCGCACCGGCATATACAGAACCGTCAGTTGCTTTTGCAATCCACTCGTTATCCTGCAAATAAGGGTCGTAGCCAGTAATGCGTACCTGACCGCCCTTGGCAACTGCTTTCTTGTCCCATGTGATCTTGACTGGGGCCACCATGGCCTGACGGGCGTAGCCGAAGCCGCGAGGTGGACGATGATAGAACACATACCACTGCCCGTTGATCTCTTGCAGTGAACCGTGTGTGTTATGTCCTGCATTTGTCGTAGTGAGATGGGATCCGTCCTCATTGGGAACTACCCCTCGGGAGTCTACTAGTACGCCACCGCTGGTCCAAGGACCGAGCGGAGTGTCACCAAATGCATAGCGTAGGGTGGAGTTACTTCGACCCAGTCCATATTCTGGACCACTGAAACCCGAATAGATCATGACATACTTATTGCCTATCTGACGGATGGAAGAAGCCTCGAAGAAATACATGTCATCGGGGATAAAACCATCAAGCACCTCACGACCCTCACGTTTCAAGTACATGGTCTGTTGATCGAGTTCAAAGGCGGATGAGTGCTGGAACCCGTAGTAGACATAGGCACGGTAGCCCTTATCAAAGTCCGGGTCTTTCTTGTTAGTGACAGGTTCAATAAATACGGAAGGATCGAAGTCAATCAGGGAACCCTCCAGACATTTCGTGCCGTCAGCAGTCAGATTGACTGGTACAAAAGGACCGTTGGGACGGTCGCTTTTACATACCATCGGTACACGTTGCCATCCTCGGGAATGGGGATAGAGCCAGTAGGTCTTCTTCCCTGTCTGACGATCTTTTACCTCTACCAGATCAGGGGCAAACATCGTATCCCAGCGACCATTGACATACCAAGAGAAGATAGGACCCTCATCGCGCCATTGGCTGAGGTCTTCTACTGGTGCAGACCACATTCGGATATCGTTGCCGCAATATTCTTTGTAATGGGTGTCATGCGAGCCGATGATATAGGCACGCATCTTACCAGGGTGGTCAGGATCTTCAAAAACACGGGGTTCCCCGTCGGGCACATGTTCCCAGAGGGGTAGGTAAGGATTTTGTGCTGACACTGTCATGACGAGTCCCAGCATCATGGTTGATAGCGCTAATTTCTTCATCATTTTATTCATTGCTGTTCTTGGTAATGTTGGTTGCAAAGGTACGGATTTTTCCTCACATATCTCTATATTGCTCGTAACAGAAACTTTTCATGATGTATCATTCATCCAACGAACGCAGGACTAAACAATGCTTTTGCTTGGGATATCAAAGTCTTTATATTGCCACTCCTTGCTAGATTCTCTAGAGAATTCATCCGAAAGGAGGCACCTTTCACCCCGTTAGGTGCCTTCAAACGCTCCAATTCTCTAGAGAATTCATCGACTATCCCGTCTCTGATGACAACGTTATGCCAACCTTGACGACCTTGAAAAGGTTGCGAAACCAGTAGTTATCGGTGTCTTGTCAACCTGACAACCTTTTCCTTGAAAATTGCTACTATGAAATTTCGTAGTATACAATTCGTCGAACTCACGTTATATTTTATAGATGGAATCGATAACCTAGTGTGACGCTCAGGTAACGGTTACGACTGTCATCCGGGAACTCCGTTTTGTCGATCTTTGTCAAGCCAAAGTAGTAGCGGGCATCCAGTACGATGTTCTTATACTCGTACGACAGACCTACAGGGATGCCGAAGTCTACAGTCTTACAGAAATCCTTTAATTCCGTGAAGGTTTTTTGAGAGTCATAGTCAATAATGGTCCATTGGCTTGATGAGAGTGGGACCGTATAAACGTTTGTATTCATATTCTCCTTGCTGCTCAAACAGAATCCAACCTGTATGCCTGTCTTTAAGGCGAGCCCTTTCACTCCTGGGATATAGACGTTTGCCATCAAAGGAACATTAATATAATGATTATTGATATTGCCATCAATCTCCGTTACTTCAAGGAAATCACCCTCTGCCTGATTGACTTCTGTTTGCTCTGTGTATTCTATATTTGCTCCCTGCTGAGAATAGATGGCACCAAGTGATACACCCAGCCAGTCATTCACGCCATACTCAGCCTCTACTCCTGCCGTGAAACGTACCTTATAATGATAGAGGTTGATGTTATTTCCGTTTACCCCATTGATGACATCACCCCCGCTCAGGCCTGTCACATTGATACCAGCCAACGGCTTGATAGAGAATTTACCTTGTGGATTCTGTGCGTTTATCACAGTCGTGCAGCAGACGAATGCTGCTAATAGAGCCAATTTCTTCATTGTTTTGCTTCTTGTTTGTAATAGTGTGTGTCTTTTTCTATAACAACGCAAAACGACATCATTTATTTCAATGTACAAAACTAATTCATTTTACTTTCCATACATTCAGGGTGATACCGCCACCTTGTTGGGAGAAATCAGGGGCACAGAGGAAAAGGGCATTGTTTAGCCAGGCATATTTACTGTCTTTGGGTGCCTCAAACTGAGGGGCTGCCTTGAAATAGAACGAGGGGTTCCCGTGCTCGTCCGGTCCTTGGTAGATGATGCCTCTGTTGCGGATATGGATATAGACACCGTCGTCGGTCTTGATACTATAGATGGCCTCCAGGGTGGTACGCTGACCGTCCGATAACTGCCAGTCGGCCCCGCCATTGAGGATGGTACCACGTAAGAGGGGGCCTTCGAAGGTACCTCCAGTGATGGGAATGGCCGTACGTCGTCCCTGTGGCGTTTCTCCAATCGAGTAGGGAGCGTCCAGTGTGACCCTTAACTGCATGACAAACTCCGTCTCGGGTGTTGTCTGTGCTTTTATCGTTAACCATATACACAGTGCTATTACTGAAACTAAAATCTTCTTCATATCGTTATTATTTAATGATCATTCAAACTTCCACCAATCGAAGTTAAAGAGTTTCGGACCCTTGCGACCTGTGAAGACGAGGAAGAGGTCGTGGGTGCCTGTGGCTAAAGCAGTCAGGTCAGTGGTTACTGTCTGCCACTGTTCCCAGCCACCCGTGCCTGGTACTTCAAGGCGACCCAGTAGTTGACCGCCCAGGCTGTCGATACGTATCTCAATAGTTCCACCACGCAGACCACTTGCCACCCGAGCCGTGAAGGTACGGGGCAGTTTGCCTGCGAAGTCGACCGCCTGTAACTTGATATAGTCACCGTTATGAATATCAGTCACATAGACACCGATCTTCTCGTTCTGTTCTGTCTTAACCCCTTTCGAGAAGGCCATCGTCTCTGCCTCTATACGACGATAGGGGTTGAAGTTGGCGATAGGACTCACACCCTTATCCGTAGGCATGATCTTGGGGAAACTGCCGTCAGCATTGTATTGGAACTCTTCCACGGCGACACTGCGTCCGAAGCCTCCGCCACCAGGCAGTTTTCCTGTATGGTAGAAGAAGTAACTATGTCCCTTGTAGTCGGCGATACCACAGTGGTTGGTGAAGGAACCCGTATCACAGAGAGGCATGATCTCACCGGCATAAGTCCAAGGACCTGTAGGCGAGGGTGCCGTACTGTATGCGATATGCTCTGGCACCCCGCCGGCGGCATAGAGCAACTGATAGGTGCCATTACGTTTGGTCAGCCAAGGACCTTCTGTATAGCAGTCCTTATATTTCTTTCCTTTCTCTCGTTTGTCCATAGCGGGTGCACCGAACGCCTCCTCCGTCATGTCAAGGCGTCCTAACTCACCATTGTACGATATCATATCCTTGTTCAGTTTCAGGTAGTAGCACTGGGGATTGCCCCACATTAGCCAAGCCTGTCCGTCGTCGTCAATCATCACAGTGGGATCAATATGATCCCATTTCCCGTCCTCATAGAGTGGCTTCCCGATAGCGTCACGGAAAGGACCTGTCGGTGAGTCACCCACAGCGACCCCGATTGCCATACCGTTGGATATCTTGGAATGGGCACAGATATACCAGTAGAACTTACCGTTGCGCTCAATGGTCTGACCGGCCCATGCACGGTCGTCGGCCCATGAGAAACTCTCCAAGGCAAGCGGGGAACCGTGATCCTGCCAGTTCACCATGTCTTGGGTAGAGTAGACACGCCATTCCTGCATCCAGAAGAAGTCGGCCTTGTCTTCATCATGTCCTGTATAGACATACATCGTACCGTTATGTACCAGTGGTGCGGGGTCTGATGTATACCAGGTCTGTACGAAAGGATTTTGTGCTTTTACGGTGAGGGAGACCACCAGTGATAACAAAAGAGAGATGTGTTTCATTGTCATTTCTAATTGTGATTTCGGAAACTCCATTTGGAGTTATCTGTTTGGTTGTCGAATTTGGCAAGGGTAGGAGTACTGTCTCCTGCGGAATAGAGGCAATATTCTGTATTGAACCCTTCCTGTCCAGGAATACTGAAAGGCAAGATACGATAGGTACCGTCTGTCAGTTGCTCAATCCACCAGAGTTGGGCATCTTCTCCTTGGAACTCCTTGGTGGTCAGTTCCAGGCCGGCTGTAGCCGTCAGGGCCCGGTTGGTACCCTCTATCTTGATCTCGTACAGTGGGCCTGTCAGTCTTCCACCCGCTTCGGGAACAGGTGTAATGGTCCAATGTTGATGAGGTCGGAACATATAATCGCTGCAGCGAACAGAAATCTCTCCCTTGGGCCATGTTCCCATGACTTCTTCGAGTGTCTGTTCGGGAATTTTCTCAAGCGGTTTCGTGAGATCCATCTCCCAGAACCGTTCCCGTTGTTGTTCCATACGGATGAAGTCAACAGCCAGTTCAAGGCTATAGCCCCTTCGCTCTGAGACGATCGCATAGTTGCCTTGTCGGATATGTTCGCCGGCAACAGGCCATCCGTTCTTCCAAACCAAAGGAAGGATACCCAATACGGAACGTCCGCTACGGTCGAAGTCGGCTTCATAATGGCATGACATGACCTCAACTCCGTCTTCGATGACGGTACGGCCAAAATGTCCCGGACCTGTCTTACGGTTACCAGCAGCGATCACCATCTTACCACCTCCGTGAAACATGTCCCGTCCGATATTGTCGAGATAGGGGCCTGTCACACTGCGTGAGCGACCTGCCACGATGTTATAGGTCGAGTTGACACCGTCGCAACAGGTACCGTGTGTCCCCAGCAGATAATACCAGCCGTCACGGTAGAGGAGGTCGGTGGCCTCACAGTCAATGGCTATGTCAAGTTCTTTGTTACCTTTCATGCGGGCACCGGTCTTCGGGTCTAGTTCTATCAGTCGAATAGTACCGAAATACGTACCATAACTCACCCAGAGACGACCTGTTGTGGGGTCAAGTAGTAAGGAGGGGTCTATGGCATCTTGGTCTTCCATACCATCAGAAGAACAGACTTCAATAGGATCGGTAAACCGGAAGTCGGGTGACTGGGGATCAAGGGTCTTGTTCCACATCGTCAGGATACGGCCGTTGTGGCCACCTCCGAGGCCACCTCCAGTGGCACCATATATCATAAGGTATCGGTCACCGATCTTCAGAACATCGGGAGCAGCACCGCCTCCGGGGCGCTGTGCACCATCATGCCAGTTCCATCCGTCTTCCGAGATCAATCCTCCTCCGCCAGTCCCGAAAGTATAGTATTTCCCTTCGCATTCGGCAATGGTTGACGGGTCGTGGATATAGGGCGTACCTACTTGTGCCTGTCCTTCAAAAGAAAAAAGGGACACAGCGGCACAGAAAGCGAAAATCTTTCGTTTCATCATTACTGAGCGTTAATAGTATAGTTAATAATAGGACATCCTTTCTCGTCCATGAAACGGGCGCACATGTCACTCAGTCCAGGACCATTGATGACAGCGCAGCGCAGGGTATTACGTCCTTTCTTCAGTGTCAGGCGTTGAGACATGCCGTCGTCCTCCACCATACGTCGGTCGCCTTCGAGCAGCAAGACCTCCTCTCCGTTGAGCCACCACATTGATGCTCCGTTAGAGCCACATGCCAACCGGACGTTCTGTTGCTCCTCAGGATTGTCGATGACCGTCTCGCACCAGTAGAAGGAGCCGTAGGTCTGTTTCCCGTACTTCTCGGCGAAGCGGAATAGTTTCATGTTATAGGTCTCGCTATCCAAGGCATACCATTTCCCTTTCTGCTTTGGCAAATTAGTAAGTTCTTGGTCGAACTTGTCACGTAGCCAAGAGTAGGTGAAGATGACATTGGAACGTACATCGGCAGCGATAGGTTCCAACAATCGCCAGCGGCGGATAAAACCGTCGTTGTCAGGCTGTGCCGTTGTCGTCGTGGCAGGAGTGAAATACCTAGGGCGGTTCTTGAACTGGAGCCAGTTGATACTGACCGCCGCATTGCCCTCATTGGTGATGACGATGTCTGTCACTCCCTTCGGCAGGTTTTCCAGCGATGCCGTCATCGTGAGCCACTGATTGCTCTGGTCACGACGGAAAGGAGTTGACATTCCTGGAAATTTCGTCTCACTCTTGACAACCATCGGAACCTTAGCGATAATCTTTCCTTTTGCCGACTTCTGGCGAACGTAAAACTCCGTATTGTCGGAGGCCTTGACATTGACGACGAGATAGCCGTCTGTTACAGCACTGAAATCCACGTCGTTATAACGGAGCCAACTGCCTTTTTGAGGGAGTGTCGCCTCTAAGCCGGAAAAAGTATTGACCGTATCGATGAGGTGTGTGGTCGCATCACTGCTTGCCGTGCTATAGCGGTCTATCTCGATCTTTTCCGTCGCTTGGTTGATGCCTACACCACGTAAGGTCGGTTTTACTTCCTGTATTGTTCCGTCGGTATTAAAGGATACCTTTTCGATACAGGCTGAACGTCGCTTGTCCATGCTGGGCGAGAGAGTGTTATGATGGTAGAAGATATACCATTGTCCCTTGTATTCGAGGATGCTGTGGTGGTTGGTCCAGCAGCCGTTGGCATGCTCTGCCATGATAATTCCCTTGAAATCCCAGGGACCCAGAGGGGATTTTGACATAGCATAGGCCAGTGTCTCCGTCCCGTTCTCCTTGCGAACCCAAGGGAACGTCAGATAATACCAGCCGTTGCGCTTAAAAACGAAGGGACCTTCCTTGAAACCGTCAGGAAGACCTTCCATTGCCTGTCCACCCATCTTTATTGGCGGCATCTCAGGCATCCCGTCCTGTTTGGGTATTCTTACCTCCTGTAGTTCTCCCTCCAACTCTTTCATGTTGGCTTTCAAACGCCCTCCCCGAAGTCCCATGCCACTCCAATAGATATAGGCAGTACCATCCTCATCGACGAGTACACAGGGGTCGATTCCTGACACGCCTTTGATAGGTTCGGACTCACAGAAGAAAGGTCCTTCTGGACTGTCGGCTATTGCCACACCGATGGCAAAGCCACGTCCGTTCTTAGGCGCATTAGGGAAGTAGAAATAGTATTTCCCGTTCTTGTAGACACAATCGGGTGCCCACATCGAGTAGGCATCCGATTTACCCCAAGGTACATTCTCCTGTGTGACGATGACTCCATGATCGGTCCAGTCGGTCAGATTCTCTGAGGAGAACACATGATAGTCGGCCATACAGAACCAGTCCTGTCGTTGACCTTCCAGAGCGGGAATGTCATGGGAGGGGTAAACATATACCTTATTATTAAAGACACGCGCAGTAGGATCAGCAGCAAATTGTTCCCTGATGATAGGGTTTTGCGCTGATACTACCGACGTGATGAGTAATAATATAGTTGAAATAGTTATTCTCATAGAGGGTTATTTCTTAAAGAGGTGAGGCACAAACTGACGGAAGGACCGACGCCATGTCAGCCATTCATGATGCGTACCTGGTGAGACATAGAAGTCGGTCTTGATTCCTGCGTCCTTCAAGTTCCTTACCAAGGTCTCTGTGCCAAAATTCTCCTCACTGCCACAACTGAGGAAAAGGTAATGTATGTTCTTGTTAAAAGTCTCCGCATCGGTGAAGATACCATTGTATGCCGTCTTCACATCCAGTCCGAAGATAGCACCGCTGAAGGCACCCATATATGCGAATTTATCTATATTATTCAATACCAAATCGAAGGCTTGATGTCCGCCCCATGACAGACCGGCCATCGCACGATGGTCACGGTCTGTCAGAGTACGGAACTTTGAGTCGATAGTTGGTATCAAGTCGTTAATCATTATTTTGTAAAACGAAGCACCGTATTCACTGAATCCCTGACGGTTGTCGCCTCCACGGAAAGGTGCTTTGACATCACCGCTTTCCATGACAACAATCATGGGTCTTGCCTCACCGTTGGCAATCAGGTTGTCCATGATATGCTGCATATGTCCTTGTTTGCTCCATCCAGTCTCATCTTCACCCATTCCATGCTGGAGATAGAGGACAGGATACCGTTTCTTACCTCTCTCATACTCCGCAGGGGTATATACCATCGCATGGCGCCATTCCTGTGTGGCACTGGCGAAATAGTAGATAGAACGCACCAGTCCGTGCTCGATACCTTGTTGTGGACGGTAGTAGTCTCCCTCTTTTCCCTCAGGAATCTCAATACCGCCGGCTTCACGGTTACAGCCGAAGAAGGTCTCGGTAGCCGGGTCAATGACATTGACTCCTCCGATATTGATGAAATAATAATGGAAACCGGTAACTAACGGATCGGTGACAGCACACCATACACCCTGTTGGTCTTGGCGCATATCATACTTCTTACCGCAGATATCCACCTGTACGCTATGGGCCTGAGGAGCCTTGATGCGGAAATAGGCACGTCCCTCTTGGTCTACTTTTGGAAAATCATTGCCTGGAACCGTTGTTTCAGCGATAAAGGCATCATCAGGAACTGTGAAGGGTGACTTGATATGGTAGCCCATCAGTTCCAGCATCTTTTCTCCGTAACGACGGCCCAGTTCCCGATAGCCTGCTGCATCGAAATGGAGGTTGTCAGGACCATTGGTACATCCCGTCGAGGAGACGATATGGGAGGTGTGGAGTGTCTTAGGCAGTTCGTTGATCAACGGATTCATGGCGATACATTGTCCCTTGCCGTCAGCCTGAACGACCTCGCCGGCCAACAGGGGCACTTCTTCGGGTTTTAACTGTAGGTCACCCAGCAGGTGGTCATAGACACTCTGTACTTTTTCAGCCCAGTCTTTCTCACCGGTATTGGATTCTCCCTGATGCATCAATACGCCTTTGATGATACCGTCTTTCTGAGCCTTTTTGGCCAAGTTGACCAGTCGCTCATAAGGATTGTTGCCATATGCTTCCAACATGCCTTTCATCCATCCAGGGGCATTTTTCGTATATTCCTGAATTTGGTTGGGCATGAATCCTTCGATACGGATACCGCCAACGGCTACATGGATAACACCGACACGGATATCATCAGGGAGATTCTCTGTCAGTGTACGGCCGAAGTAGTCAACAGGTGTCAGACCAGTATTCGGCCGACAGAGTGGTGGCAGTGCCGTGCACCATTCTCCCATCTTGCGGTTGCGGGCAGGATCGTCGACGGCCGGCATTAGCAAGAAACGAGGGCTTACTCCTTCCATGTCCTGCGGCTCAGGACGTGCGGCTCCTTCCATATTCGATTGTCCGAAACAGAGGAAGATGTAAAAATTAGGATCCTGTGCGTAAGTCGTTGACACAGCACAGAGACATGTTAGCATCATTAGGATTTTCTTTTTCATCTTGTGAAATGGTTTGGTTTTTAATTGTGTTGCAAAGTTATGGCTTTTTTGTGAGTAAACAGATGGGAAATGTAACATAAACTTTCTTTGACGTAACAATTAAGACATTCCGGCAGGATTGTTACAAATCAAAAAGTTCGTGTAACTGGAAAGTTTGGAGTGTTTGTCAGATAGTTGTAATTTTGCATCACAAATGAAAAGCATTATACGACTTAGGTTAGATTTGAAATATTTGATTAGTAGTTATGCTAGTTATGGTTTTAGTCATGGGGGGCTGACGTGAGTCACCTCCCCATTTGTTTGAAAAACAATGTAAATTCAAAATATTGATTGCACAATGAATAACTTTAAACTCAAAACATTCCTTTTCTTGCTGCTGCTCTGTCTTAGTGGTCGAGTGACAACGGCTCAGGCACCCTCCCCTTTGCATGTGGAAGGGCAGTTCTTTGTGGATGCTACCGGCAAGCGTGTGAATATGCATGGCTTTGCTCAGACATTCAGTCCTTGGTTCAACGAGCAGGGGACGAAATGGACTAACTTTGATGTCAACGGATGCCTGAAATATAATAAAGGTATTATTGACGGTATTATGAATGCTGGTTGGAAGATGACGTTCGTACGTCAGCACATGGATCCCTACTGGAGTAATGATGTTCCGGCAGGTGTCTATTATGTTCCGGAAAATAACATTCAGTATTTTAAATTTGACCGTTTTAAAAAGTATTTGGATGAGGTCTTTGTGCCGATGGCGGAGTATGCGATGTCCAAAGGGCTGTATGTGGTGATGCGTCCTCCTGGTGTCTGTCCTGAGAATATCGCTGTGGGAGATGCCTATCAGCAATATCTGTTGAAAGTCTGGGAATGTGTGGCGCAGCATCCGAAGTTGAAGAACAACAATGCCATCATCTTTGAGTTAGCCAATGAACCGGTGAGTATTATATATAATAGTGGTACGCGCGATGAGGCGATGACTCAATATTTTCAGACCATCGTCAATAAGATCCGTGAGTATTGCAATAACATCCTGCTGATTCCTGGACTGGGTTGGCAGTCGCAGTATGCCGGTTTTGCCAAATATCCGATTACGGGCGGGAATATCGGTTATGCCGTCCATTGTTATCCAGGGTGGTATAATGCAGGTACTTCCGATGGTCAGGATGTAGTGGTCAACTACCGTGAATTCAAACGAGGCTGGGAAGACCAGATTGGTCCTGTGGCTGAAATCGCTCCTGTTGTCGTGACGGAGATGGACTGGGGACCAAAGAAGTATAGCCCGTTTAAGGAAGGGAGTACTACTGAGTTTCTAGTGCGGTGTTCCTTTGGATTCTCCAAGACGGGTGTCGCAGGTGGTGAGGGCTTCGGTGCCAATTTCATCCGTATTGCTGATGAGACATGTAATGTGAGTTGGTTGCTTTTTACGGGTGGCGAGATATTGGCGAAGTATAATGATGTCGCCGCTGATGGTGAGACTTTCTTGACAGACCCGGAGGCATGTCCTCGTCCCTGTTTCCGAAGGTTTCAGTATTATGCCTCTCAGGAGTATAGTGACATGATCAATGCCCCCGATTATAAATATGTACGCGAGAAGCAACCGCTATTCTCCTTGTCTGCCCAATGGTTTAATCCCAGCATCTTTGAACAGGGGACCTATGATGAGGCAACAGGTGCGCTGAAGACGGGGCAGTATGGTTTCGGCGGTTGGCAATATCCGGAGGGTGTTGATTTGTCGGCCTACAAATATCTGGTGGTGGAACTCAAACAGGTGCAGAGTGCTGGCGCAAACTTCCGTATGTTCGACAATAACAGTTATTGGACCAGTCCATCACGTACTGGATTTGGTTCTGACACTAAGATCGTATTAGACTTGCATAACTTGAAAGCCTACCAGGATGATGCCTGTACGAAGTTTGATCATAACTTTGATCCCTCGCATGTCTATATCGTTGGCTTCTGGTCCTATGGCGGCAGCCCCATCTATATCAAGCAGATTTTCTTGAGTAATGACGGAGTAACACCGACCGGTATCCTGGATGTGGATGGTGTTGACGAAATTGTTTCCAGGGAATACTATACCCTTTCGGGTGCCAGAATTGTAACACCGGCCCGTGGTATTTGTATCATGAAAACAGTGACAAAGTCAGGCAAAATGCAAGTTTTTAAAGTATGTTACAAATGACAAAGACTTTGTTACAAGGGAGAATTTCCAAATATAAAAAAGTGTTTACATTTGCACCCGCAATGTTAAATATCTGTTGAAAGTTCACTTAAATAAACATAATAAACCGATGAATCAAATTTAGTAACAATGAGAAATCTAAAACAATTGATCAAAAGGGCTGTTCCTACGGTTTTGATGCTGATAGCATTCTCTCTCCAGTTGCAAGCGCAAGGCGGGGGGGGTATTACCGTTAAGGGTACAGTCGTTGACAACAATTCGGAGCCTCTGATTGGTGCTTCGGTTGTAGTGAAGGGAAAAACTTCCCTTGGAACAGTGACTGATTTCGATGGTAACTTTACGTTGTCAGTTCCCTCGGAGAATACGACACTCGTCGTTTCCTACGTGGGTATGACTACTCGTGAGGTGAAGGTTGGCAAGCAGCGTACTTTCAATATTACGCTGAATGACGACACAGAACTCGAAGAGGTCGTAGTTGTAGGTTTCGGTCAACAGAAGAAAGCGTCTGTGGTGGGAGCAATCACCCAGACCAATTCTAAAGTGCTGGAACGTACTGGTGGTGTGACGAGCCTTGGACAGGCTTTGACAGGTAACCTCCCTGGTGTAGTAACGATGAGTACTACTGGTAAGCCGGGTGACGAGGATCCTGAGATTACCATTCGTGGTGTGACGTCATGGAACTCCAGTTCTCCTCTGATTCTGGTGGATGGCGTAGAGCGTCCCATGAACAGTGTTGATATCAACTCTGTCGAGACGATTTCTGTGTTGAAGGATGCCTCTGCTACTGCCGTGTTCGGTGTACGTGGTGCTAACGGTGTTATCCTGATTACCACCAAGCGTGGTCAAGAGGGTAAGGCTACCATCAACATCAATGCCAACATGACCTTGAAGACTTATTCGAAGTTGCCTGACATGATGGATGCCTATGATGCCTTGAAACTCCGCAACCAAGTCATTGAGAGTGAGTTGGCTTACCGTCCTGAGTCTTGGGCTTATTATCTGCCTCAGGCAACTCTGAACAAGTACCGCTATCCTGCCAACCGTGATGAATTCGAGCGTTACCCCAACGTGAACTGGGTAGACGAGTTGTTGAAGGATGTCGCCACCTCTTATAATGTTAATGTTAATGTGACTGGCGGTTCCAAGTTCGTGAAGTACTTCGTGAATGCCGACTATGCTCATGAGGGTGATATCTATAAGAAGATGCCTAATTTCCGTGGTTATGAGCCGGGCTTCTCTTACGACCGTATCAACGTTCGTAGTAACTTGGACTTCAATCTGACAAAGACCACTCAGTTGCATGTCAACCTCTCCGGTTCTCACGCCGTGAAGAAGGCTACACAGGCACAGTATGAGAATCTGGTATGGTCTGCTTTCTATGGCATTTCTCCCGACTCCTTCCGTCCTTTGTATGATGATGGTACTTGGGGTTATTATTTCCCCAACCCCACTCAGGCAGCCCAGAACTCAATGGAGTATCTGAGTGTTGGGGGTATCGGATATACCACCGATGACCGTCTGAATACCGACTTCACCTTGGAGCAGGATCTTAGTTTTATCACTAAGGGTTTGAAGGCTCAACTCAAGTTGGCTTTCGACAATGCATTCCAAGAGTCCGGTCGTGGTATTGACGATACGACCGACTGGGAGGACGATGCCCACAAGTGGATAGATCCGGATACGGGTGTGACCCATACGGATGTTGATCCGGATGCGTTGAACAAGTTTGACTTCAAGAATAACGTGGCTTGGAAAACCAGTGCCGGTAATATGAATAACTGGGCGACTTATCGTCGTCTGAACTACTCGGCTCAGATCAACTGGAACCGTGAATTCGGTCTTCACAATATCGGTGCGATGGGTAACTTTAGCCGTGAGCAGTATGCAACGGGAACTCAGGAACCTCATTATCGTGAGAACTGGGTATTCCGTGTGACTTACGACTTTGCTCACCGTTATTTGTTTGAGTACAATGGTGCTTACAACGGCTCTGAGATTTTCTCTGACGAGAACCGCTTTGCTTTCTTCAATTCTGGTGCTATCGGTTGGATGGTCAGTGAGGAGCCCTTCATGAAAAAACTGCGTGAGAAGCACATCATCGATATGTTGAAACTCCGTGCTTCTTATGGTGAGATTGGTGATGACTATGTCTCAGGTCGTTGGCTTTATCGTGACCAGTGGGCCAATGGCGGTAACTATCGTCAGGACTTGACGGGTGTTGATCCTGCCAAGAGTCCCTACACATGGTGGCAGCAGTCACAACAGGGTAACCCGGAACTTCAATGGGAGGTTGCCAAGAAGTTAGACCTTGCTGTCGATTTCGGCTTCTTCGGTGGTCTGATTACCGGTTCCTTCGACTACTTCAGAGAGCATCGCTCTAACATTCTGATTGCAGGTACCTCTCGTGCCGTACCATCTTATTATGGTGGTAATGCGCCAACAGCCAACTTGGGCGAGGTGAAGAGTTCCGGTTATGAGGTGGACCTGCGCTTCAATAAACAACTCAATAAGAACCTGCGCCTTTGGGGAAATCTGGCATTTACCCATGCTACCAGTGAGATTCAAGAGGCTGACGATCCTCAGTTGAAGCCAGAATACCAAAAGAAGGCAGGTAAGGCCATCAACCAGACCTATACCTATCTGGATCACGGCTATTATAACAACTGGGATGAGTTGTATGGTAGTACCGCTCACTTTGATAAAGATGATGCCCGTATGCCTGGTAACTACATCATCCTCGACTATGATGCAGATGGTGTGATTTCCGTAAACGATAATATCCCCTATGGATTTACCAGTATCCCACAGAACACTCTCAATTTCCAAGTAGGTGTTGACTGGAAGGGATGGAGTGCTTTCGTACAGTTCTATGGCACTAACAACGTTTCCCGTTCGGTTGGTTTGGAGAGCCTGGGCGGTTCTCGTAACACCGCATACTATGAGGGTAGTTATTGGAGCAAGGACAACCAGAATGCGGACGTGCCCCTGCCTCGTTGGCTGACACAGAAGAGCGACTATACCAATGGTACGCGTTTTATGTACGATGGTTCTTATCTCCGTCTGAAATATGCAGAGATCTCTTACACTTTCTCTAAGGAGAAATGGTTGAAGGCAGCAGGTCTGCAGAGCCTGAAGTTGTTCATCAACGGTAACAACCTCGCCCTCTGGACGAATATGCCTGACGACCGTGAGTCGAACACCGGTGGTTGGAGTGCTTATCCGACACAGCGTCGTTTTAACTTAGGTCTTAAAGTCACACTTTAAAATGATGAGTAGAAATGAAAAAGTCATTTAAATATATTCTGTTCGCACTGCTGACTGCTACGGCTTTTGGCACGACCTCTTGCACTGACTATCTGGAGGCAGATGCCGAGTCGGTACTACAGAAGGAAGATGCATTTAAGAACTTTGCCAATTTCCAGGGATATATTGAGGTTATGTATAACGTCATTCCTGATGTGGCAAAGCATTATTGGGTCAGTTCATTCAACTGGGGCGAGGATGAGGTGATTACAACCGGTAATGGTGAATACCTCATGGGCTTCCAAATTGATAATGGTAACTATCGTAGTTACTTCAATAATGGCGCATGTTTCTTGGATAGGAACTGGGCTGTTGATCAAATTCAGGGAAGTGCTGGTGCACGTTTTGATAAGGCTCTTTGGGGTGGCGGCTGGTATGCCATTCGTCAGGCCAATATAGGCTTGCAGGCTCTGGAAGAGGGCTTGTTGAAAGATGCCACCAAAGAGCAGCGTGACATGATAGCCGGACAACTCTATTTCTTCCGTGCCTGGTTCTATTTCCAACTGACCAGTTATTGGGGCGGTCTGCCATATCTGACAGAACCAATGGAGCCTACCGCTCAGTTCAACCTGCCTCGTGACAGTTACCAGGAGTGTGCTGAAAAGATGGCTGCTGACTTCCAGAAAGCCGCCGATTTGTTACCTATTGACTGGGATGCCACTTCTACAGGTGCTAATACCAAGGGTAAAAACGCTTTCCGTCCTAACAAGATCTGGGCACTTTCATATCTGGGCAAGTGTCTGCTCTATGCCGGCAGTCCGTTGATGGTCAATGGACAGGAGGCTACGGGTGACCAGTATAAGTATGATGCTACCTACTGTAAGCGTGCCGCTGATGCTCTTGGACAGGTATTGCAGTTGGTGGAGAGTGGTCAGACCCAGTATGCACTGGTTGATTTTGAAGACTACAGTTCTCTGTTCTATACGAAAGAGCAGAACTGGCTGATGCCCGGTAGTACTGAGGCCATCATGCGCAGTCCCACCTATGGTGCTGACTCTTTCTGGCGTCAGATGAACTCCTATCAGTTGTCTACTATCTGTAATGGTGACGGTATCATCCTTTGTCCCGCTGCCAATTACGTGAACTATTTCGGTATGGCCAATGGTCTTCCTTTGAATGATCCGGAATCAACCTTTGACAAGACACATCCTTGGAAGGATCGTGACCCTCGCTTCTATAACAACTTCATCTATGATGGTGTGAAGCAGATCAAGGCTCCTTCAGAGGATAATAAGAAATATCAGTATGCAAACCTGTATGAGGGCGGCAACTGCTGTGACGATCCTCGTAAGACCAGCCGTACGGGATACTTCAACTATAAGTTTATTCCTATTGGTGCTAACAACGATGATGCAGACTACGGTTATGGTAAGGCAACTCACTTCCATCTGGCTTGGTTGCGTCTGGCTGATGTCTATCTGATGTATGCAGAGGCCGCTGCTGAGGGATATGGCGGTGCCAAGGGTAAGTCAAACAACTGCTCTCTGACTGCTGAGGATGCTGTGAATAAGATTCGTGAGCGTGCCGGTGTTGCTGATGTGAATGCAAAGTATACTGGAACAACGGATAAGTTTATTGATGAGGTCCGTCGTGAACGTGCCGTAGAACTTGCCTTCGAAGGTCATCGCTTTAACGATTTGCGTCGTTGGAAACTGCTGACAGTCTATCCCTATAATATCAAGACCACGCAGAAGTTCGATCGTGCTCAAGAACTGGATACCTCCGTTGATCCCAAAGAGAACGAGGTGAAGAACTTCCGTGAAGAGGTGATTATCCAGCGTAACTTCAGTGCCAAGCACTATTGGTTACCGTTCAAGAACGATGATGTGATGATATCTTCTGAGTTCAAACAGAACTTCGGCTGGTAATTCTTTTGAAAATACAAATTCAAAAATTAAAAGATTTATGAAACATAAGATATTTTATATGTCAGCACTCATGGCTCTGTCATCAGTCACACCTGCTGTCGCTCAGAATGAGTCGGACTCGACTCAGGTCAATGTGGCTTTCCGTACCATTGACAAGCAGGACATGCTGGGTGGCATCTCTGTCATCGACATGCAGGAACTTTCTGACAAAGCATATGATAGTTATAGCCTGAGATTTGTTGACAATGTAGTGGGTGGTTTCAACGGTAATATCTGGGGAAACACCGAATATCTCGTGGTCGTTGACGGTATGGTGCGTGATGCCAATAACGTGCTGCCTACGGAAATCGACCAGATCACCCTGTTGAAGGGCGCACAGGCAGTCGTCCTCTACGGACCTCGTGCCGCCAAGGGTGCTATCCTGATTACCACCAAGCGTGGTAAGACTGGTGACCTACGCATCAATGTACATGCCAATACGGGTTTCTATACTCCGAAAGACATGCCGAAGTATTTGGGCTCTGCCGAGTATATGAGTTATTATAACCAGGCTCGTTTGAACGATGGTTTGACCCCCAACTATACGGATGCGGATATCTATCATTTTGCTTCTGGTGAGAATCCTTATCGCTATCCCAACTTCAACATGTATTCTTCTGACTATATCAAGAAGGCATACAGTCGCTATGAGGGTATCTTGGAAGTGACCGGCGGTACAGAGCGTATGAAGTACTACACCACGACGGGTTACTATCGTGAGTCTTCTCTGCTGAAGGTGGGTAATACCAACGACAACTATACCAGTCGTTTCTTCGTGCGTGGTAATATTGACGTGAAACTCAATAACTTCCTTTCTGTGAAGGCAGATGCTAATGTGACCTTCTACGATGCTTATACGGCAAACACCGACTGGTGGGGACAGGCCGCTACATTGCGTCCCAATATGGTATCACCATTGATTCCTATCAGTTACATCGAGGCTACGGATAAGAATTCTCTGAATACCGTTTTGAACAGTAACTATCTGCAAGGTGACTACTTCTTGGGGGGTACACAGGCGAACCCGACCAATCCCTATGCTGCCGCATTTGCAGCCGGTGATAACAAGTATGTGAGCCGTCAGTTCCAGTTCAATACAGAGTTTGATGTCAACCTGAATGCGATCTTGAAGGGTTTGATGTTCCGTGCTCGCTATGGTATTGACTATGCTTCTACTTACAACCAGGGCTATTCGAATGAGTACGCCACTTTCTCTCCCTCATGGACGAACTATTCCGGTCAGGATATGATTCGTGACATCACACAGTATGGCAGGGACTATAAGTCTGGTCAGGAGAATATCTCTAATTCCGCCTACCGATATACTTATAATGTATCAGGTCAGTTTGAATATGCCAACACCTTTGCCGAGAAACACAACTTCTTCGGTATGTTGGTGGCTAATCTCTGGCAGACACAGCGCAATGGTCACTATCACCGTACGACCAATGCCAACCTTGGTTTGCAGTTGAGTTACAACTATGACCACACCTATTATGTGGATTTCAGCGCAGCACTGCCTTATTCAACAAAACTGCCTGAGGGTAATCGTAGCAAGGTATCTCCTGTGCTCACCTTAGGATGGCGTCCTACCAAGGATGTCCTGAAGGATACTTTTGTTGACGATCTGATGCTGACAACTTCTTATGGTGTCATCAATCAGGACTTGGATATCACCACTTCTGACAATGAGGATGGTTACTATCTTTACAAGACTGTGATGCAACAGGGCGGTTGGTACAGTTGGGGTGACAATGGCGGTATGGCTGCTACCGAGTTCCAGCGTGGTAACAACTTTGATATGACCTATGTGAAGCGTAAGGAGTTTACGATTGGTCTTCGCGGTTCTATGTGGAACAAGTTGATTACCTTTGACTTCAACTTCTTCACCAATAAGATGGATGGTGGATTGACACGTGCCTCTTCACTCTATCCTAACTACTTCACACAGGTAGGCTATCCCTCTTCCTCTATTATCCCTTATGTGAACTTCAATGTGGACAACCGCACTGGTATCGATTTCAGCGTTTATCTGAACAAGAAGATTGGACAGGTGGATATGAAACTCGGTGTCAGCGGTATGTGGTATAAGAGCACTGCTGACAAGCGTGATGAGAACTATGAGTATGCTTATCAGAGCCGTGTAGGACAGGCTCTTAATGGTCTCTGGGGATTACAGGCTGAGGGTCTGTTCCAGACACAGGCAGAGATTGATGAGGCTGCTACACAGACCTTCGGTGATGTGAAGCCTGGTGATATCCGCTATAAGGATCAGAATGGCGATGGTAAGATTGACGCTACCGATGAGGTATTCCTCGGTCGTTGGGACTCTCCGTTCATGAGTGGTATCAACCTGACTCTGAAATGGAAGAATTTCACGTTCTTCACGATGGGTAACCTCTATCTGGGTGGTCACGGTATGAAGAGCAGTTCTTACTTCTGGATGCCCGGTACTGCTAAATATTCTGAGATTGCTCGTGAGTGTTGGACACCAGAGACTGCAGAGACAGCGATCTATCCGCGTCTGACCACTGCCAATGGTGATAACAACTACCGTTATTCTGACTATTGGATGTATAGCAATGATCGCTTTACCCTTCGTAAGGTACAGTTGACCTATACCTTCCCCGCAAAGGTGTTTGCCAATACATTTGCTAAGTTTGTAAGGGGTCTGGATGTCTATGTGGCCGCTAACGATCTGTTGACCATCGCCAAGGAACGTAAACTCCTGGAGATGAATGTCGGCAGTGCTCCTCAGACACGCTATTACAGCATTGGTCTCAAGGCTTCGTTCTAAACAATGTAATTCTAAATTGAATAAAGATATGAAAAATTTTAGTAAAGTAGCAATACTTACAATGATAGCACCGATGGCGATTTCTCTGACCAGTTGTGACGATGCGTTCGATCCTGCTGTAGAGAATCACAAGGATATGGAGCAGTTGGTAGACATGCCTACGTGGGCAGCCGGTCTTCTGGGACATGCCTATATCAGTAATCCTTTGGGACAAAGTGCCATCGGTTGGACATGGTCGGAGGTCGCTACAGACGATGCTGTCACCAATAACGTCAGCAACAACTACCTGCGTATGGCTACAGGTGCATGGCGCTCTGATAATAATGCGATGGACAGATGGCAATATCTGCGTGCCTCTTGGCAGTATATCAACCAGTGTATTGAGGTTTCAGAGAACGTACAGTGGGCTGCCGACCCCATTGCTTCCGAATTGTATCGGATGCGCTTCCAGGGTGATGCCTATGGTATGCGTGCGCTTTATATGTATCACCTGTTGCAGGCTCATGCAGGATGGACAGAGGACGGACAACTGCTGGGTATTCCCATTCTGAAAGAGTCCGAGACGGTCAACTCTGAGTTTAACCTGCCTCGTAATACTTTCAAGGAGTGTCTTGAGCAGTTGAATGCTGATGTACAGATGGCAGTCGACCTGCTTCCTGAAGACTATGGTGATATCACGACTGAGGCAGATGTACCTTCGAAATATGTAGCCAAAGGTGCTAATGCGGAGATTTACAGCCGTGTATTCGGAGACCATGCCAAGAACCGTATGAGCGCCCGTGTTGCTAAGGCTGTACGCGCTCAGGCTGCCCTGATGGCTGCCAGCCCTGCTTACAGTGAGGGTTCTGGTGTGACATGGGAGCAGGCAGCCAACCTGATGGCTGGTGTGCTGAAGGATGGTCTCGGAAGCAATCCTATTGCTAATATCGACCCGACAGGTAATGTGTGGTATACCGATCCCAGCGGACTGGCTAGCATGAAGGCTGGTTACAACCGTCCCGAGTTCTTGTGGCGTTCTAACAAAGACGAGAGTGCTGACATGGAGAAAGACCAGTTCCCTCCCACGTTGTTTGGAAGTGGTCGTGTGAATCCCTCTCAGAACCTGGTAGATGCGTTCCCCATGGCCAACGGCTATCCTATTACCGATGCTGCTAACAGTGGTTATGATGCTCAGAATCCTTATGCAAACCGTGACCCGCGCTTGGATCTCTATATTATCCACAATAACTCTACCTTCAAGGGTAGTACGATTGTGACGGCTGTTGACGGTACTGACAATAACGCCATGAACAAGTTCGACGGTCAGTCGACTCGTACGGGTTACTACCTGAAGAAATTCCTGGTGGAAAATGTCAATGCTAATCCTACCAGTACAACCAATGGTGTTCACGTGAAGCCTTGGATCCGCTATACGGAGATATTCCTCAGTTATGCTGAGGCTGCTAATGAGGCTTTCGGACCTACAGGTGCCGGATCAAACGGATTCTCCGCCTATGATGTCATCAAGGCCATCCGTGCACGTGCCGGTGTAGGTAAGGATAATGGTGATGCTTATTTGGAGAGTATCAAGAACGATAAGGACAAGATGCGTGAACTCATTCGTAATGAGCGTCGTCTTGAACTCTGCTTCGAAGGCTTCCGTTTCTGGGACCTCCGTCGTTGGAAGGTTGACTTGAGCAAACTCAACGAGACTGTCAAAGGTATGAAGATTGAGAATAATAAGTACGAGGTGGTAGATGTGGAGACACGTCACTATCAGGATTATATGTACTACGGACCTGTTCCCTACAGTGAGATATTGAAATTCTCCGAACTTAAACAGAATAAGGGATGGTAATCAAACAATGTAAAATTCAAAAAACTATGAAGAAGAAAGTATTATATATCGCTAATATGTTGCTGGCAGGTCTGCTGTTCGCAGCATGTGAGAACGGAGACTGGAGTTTCCCCGACAACGATCACACAGCAGTGTATTTTGCCTATCAGAGCCCGATTCGTACCATTACGTTGGGTGAGGATGCGAATGTCGATACCTCTATGGACAACGATCACCAGTTTCAGATTATGGCAACTATTGGCGGTGTCTATGAGAACACTCAGAATGTGGTGATTGACATCCGTCTGGACAATTCACTCTGTGACGGTATCAAAGTGAAAGATGGCGGTGATATCGTGGCTATGCCTGCTACCCACTATACTTTGAGTGGTAATCAGATTGTGATTTCCAATGGTAAGGTGTTAGGCGGTGTGACCGTTCAGTTGACAGATGCCTTCTTCGCAGATCCCCTGTCAACCGAACTCAACTATGTGATTCCTGTAGTGATGACTCATGTGGAGGGTGCTGACAGTATCCTCTGTGGACAGCCTAAGGATGGTGTTGAGAATCCCGTCCGTGTGTTTGATACCGACTGGTCTATCGCTCCGAAAGACTATACCCTTTATGCTGTGAAATACATCAGTAAGTATCAGTCTAACTACTTGCGTCGTGGTGTGGATACTTACACAGGTGCCCAGACTGGCACCACTGTTCGTCACGCTGCTTACGTAGAGAAGGACGAAGTGCTTCAGAACCAGTTCAAGACATTAGGTATCAATGCTGTACAGTGGGCTCGTCCTACAAAGAATGTGGCAGGGGAGAATATCGAATGCAACCTGGCTTTGAATTTCGATGGAGAGGGTAAGTGCACTGTCACCTCAAACTCTGCAGGTGTCACCGCTACCGGTAATGGACAGTTCGTCTCTAAGGGCGACAAGAACAGTTGGGGTGACAAAGACCGTGATGTTCTCTATTTAGACTACACCCTCAACTATGATGGTATCACTTGTGCCACCAAGGATACACTGGTTGTCCGCGACCGTGGTGTGAAAGCCGAATGGTTTACGGTGGAGAAAAAGTAATTAGCAGTTTCAGATTTAAAGACATACAAAATGAAACATACAAATAAGATTTTCGGAACAATGCTGATGGCTGTGGCTGTCTTCACGTCATGTGCAGACATGGATCCGTTGGAGTATGCCTACGAGAAGCCGTCCTCTATAGAGGGCATGGAGTACCTTGCCAACTATGGTGCATTGAAAGACTATAAGAGCAGCAATAGTAATGTCGCTCCCAACTTCAAGTTGGGTGCGGCACTGGCTGCCGGTGATTATAATGCCGATGGTATATGGACTCGTCTTGCTAATGCTAACTTCGATGAACTCGTTGCAGGCAACGAGATGAAGATGGCATCTTGTGTCAATGACAAGGGTGAGATGGACTTCGGTACTGTTGAGACTTTTGTCAACAATGCGGAAGAGAATGGCATGACGGTCTATGGTCATACCTTGGCATGGCATGCGCAACAGCCTGCTAAATGGCTGAACTCTCTGTTGGCAGACAAACCTGTACCTATTGATCCTAATGCTTCCAACAATTTCTTGAAGATTACCGTTCCAAATGCAGGTGATGTAAGTTATGCTTGGCAGATTTATTACGTGCTTCCTACTCCTTTGGTTAAGGGTAAAACCTATCATTTGACTATGCGTGTAAAATCCGCTAATGTTTTCAAGATGGGTTTCTGGCCTTATAAGGATGGTGGTGCAACTCAATATCTTGCGGATCCAGAAGTGCCTACTAGTTGGGGAACTCTTTCATGGGATTTCCAGGCTTCTGATGATCTCGAACAGTTGCAGTGGGCAATTGGTTTCTTGAACGGAACAATTTGCTTTGATGATATCGTACTTATCGAGGACGGTTCAGAAGAAAACCTTGTTGCGAATGGGAACTTTGATGAAGAGGCTACATCTGGATGGCGTAAGAATAGTTGGCATGGAAGTCTGACCTTTGAGGTTGGAAAAGAAGGAGCAGGTCCTGCCACCTATATGGTCAGTCTGATTGATAATGGCGATATGGAAGGTGATGATGCCAAGAACTTCGCCAAAAAGGAGAATAGCGGTAGTATTGTCTATGAGATTACTGATGGTGTCGGTAAGGACGGTGGCCGTGGTGTTAAAATCGCCTCAAAGGGTGGCCAGGCTGATGCATGGGAAAGTCAGTTCTGGATAGTCTCTAATGAGGTGCTCAACGCAGGTGATAAGGTGCACGTAGCCTTTGACTATCGAGCTGATGGCGGTTGTGTAGGCACATCTGTGGATACCCAGGCTCACTTCGGTCCTGGTGAGTATCAGCACTGGTCATGTGCCGGCTCACCTAAGTTCACCGATGCATGGCAGACTTACGATAAGGTCGTAGTCCTCGATACTTCGATGGCTCCTGATGGTAAGGGTATGAAGTCTATCGCCTTCAATATGTCTCCGAATGCTGCCGATGGTAACTACTATATTGATAATGTTGTCCTTGAGATTGAGAAGTCCGGTAATTCTATTCCTTTGACTCCGGAGGAGAAAAAGGAAGTGCTTACAGGTGCAATGGATACCTGGATTGCTGGCATGATGGAAGCCTGTGGCGGTAAGGTCAAAGGCTGGGATGTTGTCAATGAGGCTATCTCCGGTGGTAATCCTGATGGTGAGGGTGTCTATGCACTGCAACACGGTGATGACGGTGGCGAACATGCTGCTACAGATTTCTTCTGGCAGGACTACTTGGGTGACCTCGATTATGTCCGTACAGCCGTGCGACTGGCTCGTGAGTATGGTCCTGAGGATATTCAACTCTTTATTAACGACTATAACCTCGAGAGTGACTGGGATCAGAATGGTAAGTTGAAGAGTTTGATCAAGTGGATTGAGCGTTGGGAGGCTGACGGTGTGACTAAGATTGATGGTATCGGTACGCAGATGCATATCTCATGTTATGCAAATCCTGCTACTCAGGAGAGCAAGAAGAAGGCTATCGAGAATATGTTCAGACTGATGGCTGCCACAGGAAAACTGGTACGTGTCAGTGAACTTGATATGGGTTATGTGAATGCTGAGGGGGCATCTCTGAAGACGACAGAACTGACTCAAGAGCAGCATAAGGAGATGGCAGAACTCTATAAGTTTGTCATTGAGAAGTATCTTGAGATTATTCCTGCCAATCAGCAGTATGGCATCACACAGTGGTGCATCACTGACTCACAGGAGAATAGCGGCTGGCGTGGTGGTGAGCCCGTTGGTCTCTGGGATTTGAATTTCAACCGCAAGCATGCCTATGCAGGATTTGCAGACGGCCTTGCAGGTAAATAAGGCATTACCCCTTGGGTAATTTTTAGAACTTTACATTGTGCGGAGTCCGGGTCTGTGAAGATCCGGGCTCTTTACATATGTAAGTCTAATGATGGTGTCGGTTACTGAATAGTCAGGATAAGGGCGGATTGAGGAGCAACGGTGGCTGTCCGGCCTTGGAGTGTTCCTAATCCCTGCTCATCAATATGTCCGTTTTGGCAGACAACGGTATACTTACCTTGCGGAATCGTTACCTGCAGTGCTTTCTTGTCAGCATTCAAGAGAACGATGATCTCTTGCCAGCGATCGATACCCTTCAAGTCTTTCAGTCGGAAAGCGACCACTTGCCGGGGGACTTCTAGAAATTCCAGGTGTTTACGGACCAGATCGGCACTGCCCAGCCGGAATGCCGGATGATGGGTGCGTAAGGCAATCAGTCGTTTGTAGTAGTCTGACACCTGTGGATAACGTTGTATATTCGACCACTCCAAGTGGTTGATACTGTCGGGTGACTCAAAGGAGTTATGGACCCCCTTCTTGTCACGCAGCAGTTCTTCACCGCTGAGCATGAAGGGAATACCTTGGGATGTCATGACGGCAGTCTGTGCGAGGAGGTCGAGACGGATCAGTTCCTCGGACTTGATATTGGGAATACTGGCTTTCAGACGGTCGACCAGACACATGTCATCGTGACAACTCACATAACTCATCATCTGTGTCGGCTCTGTCGCCCAGGGTTCTTTCGAATAGTTTACTTTCGACATGTCGACCTGTGGGTGGGCAATGGCTCCAACAATACCGTATTTCAGACTCTCCTCACAGTCTGGAACACCTGCCAGCCATCCCCCCTTGGTGTCATCACTGAAAGGACCGCGCAACGCATCGCGAATCTCATCGGAGAAAGCGGCGATACGGGGCATCTGAGGAATATGGGCCTTCATACCGAGTTGCTCGTTGGGTAAGCCACAGGGCCCGGCGCTCCATCCCTCACCATAGATTAATATATCGGGATTGATCTCATCGGCCATCTGTCGGATTGCGTTCATGGTCTCAATGTCATGCACTCCCATCAGATCGAAACGGAAACCGTCAATATGATACTCGTTGATCCAGTATCTCACGCTTTCTATCATGAACTTCCGCATCATTGGCTGCTCGGAGGCTGTCTCATTGCCGCAGCCGGAACCGTTACTATAGGAGCCGTCAGTTGTCTTGCGATAGTAATAATCGGGATAGGTACGCTGGAAATTGGAATGCTCGATATCGTAGGTGTGGTTATATACCACATCGAGAATCACCGAGATGCCTGCTTGGTGGAGTGCCTGAACCATCTGCTTGAATTCTCGGATGCGGCAGAGCGGGTCATAGGGGTCGGTGGAGTATCCTCCCTCCGGCACGTTATAGTTGACAGGGTCATATCCCCAGTTGTACTGTGGCTCATCCATACGTGTCTCGTCCACCGAGCCATAGTCATAACTGGGAAGGATATGAACGGCATTCACTCCCAATTCCTGTAGGTGACGGATGGCCCAGGGCTCAGTCAGTGCCAGGAACTTACCAGGATGCTTGGCTTCCGGACGGGCGATGGAGAAGTCACGATGGTGTAACTCATAGACGATGTTGTCTTGGAGAGGACGCCACACATGGTGGTCGTCTGCCCATCCTTCAGGGTCGGTGTCATGGAGATCCACGATCACCCCATTCTCACCATTCACAGTCACGGCCTTGGCAAAGACACCCGGTGAGGCCTGGCCATTCACCAGAAATCGGTAGGTCTTTCCCTTTTGGTCTCCTTTCATGCTTACCGTCCAGATACTGTCTGGCTGTAGAGTCATCTCCAGCGTATCCTTGTCAACCACCACGCTGCATATCGCATCGGCGGGAGCAAACAATCTAAAGACCGTCTCGCTTGGAGAGTAGGTCACCTCGTCAAAATGGAATATCTCCTGACTCGGTTCACATGCCGTCAATAGTGCCGCCATTCCAATCCCAATGATCTTCTTCATGTCATTCGCCTATTTCCTTCCACTTTGTACAATGAGTGTCTTGATGGTCTCATTGAAGTCATCAGCCTTGAGCAGTTCCTCGATGTTGAGGTGCATACGATAGCGCCAGTAATGGCGGGGATTAGCCGGGATGTTAATACGTTCTGCGTTCTGGTCGGGCAGACGTAGTTTCTCGTCAATAGACAACCAGTCTTGGAGGGAGAGCAGGCAGAGCATGGAGGGAGAGGTCAGATGACGGCTCACAATCTCCTTGGCCAGCCATCCGGGTAGCGGATGCGGGGCCGCTCCACCACGATAGAGCATGGTGTTGAAATAGTTCTGTGTGCGCTCCTCGTCTTCATCCCACCACTGCCGGAGTGTCGGCATGTCATGGGTAGAGATGGTGCAGACAGAGCGGTAGGGGTTGCGTGACAGATGACCGAAACGGACTTTATCGTCCTTGGGCATCGACTGGATTTCCAGTGAGAGGATGCGCAACTCGTTCATCACCCAGGGTACGCAATCGGGTACCATACCCAAGTCCTCGGCGCATACCAGCATACGGGTGGCCTGTGTCAGCCGTGGCAGTTTCTTCATGGCTTCCTGATACCAGAACTGGTTATTGCGACGATAAAAATAATCGTTGTATAGCCGGTTGAAATTGTATTTCTCACTATCGTTGAGTTGTTCATAGGCCTGACTATACTGGATGGCGATACGGGGATGCCAGCGGTCGTTACGTTTATGGTCGACGAGGAATAACCCGTCGCTAAAGGTGACACCATACCCCTCAATCTCTTCCTTGCTGAGTCCCAGGGCCGGAGCAAACTGTCCCATCAGTCCCGACTTCTCGGGGACGGGAATCTCCCAGATGCGGAAGAACCCTAATACATGGTCGATGCGGTAGGCATCGAAATACTGTGCCATCTTACGGAAGCGACGTACCCACCAGGCACAGCCGTCTTTGAGCATCTCGTCCCAGTTGTAGGTGGGGAAGCCCCAGTTTTGTCCATCAGCAGAGAACGGGTCGGGTGGCGCACCAGCCTGTCCGTTGAGGTTGAAGTATTTAGGCTCCACCCATGCTTCCACACCATCACGGGAGATACCAATGGGGATATCGCCCTTCAGGATGACACGATGTTTTCGGGCATATTCATGGGCGGCATGCATTTGTTGGTCGAGGTTGTATTGTACGAAATACCAGAACTCTACCTGGCTGTTTGCCTTTAGTTCTTTACTATTAGCGGTTGCCTCCTTGGGCCATTCGGAGAAGACGGCGGTACCGTACTTGTCACGGTAATAACAGAAGGCGGCGTAAGGTATGAGCCACTCCTTGTTTTGCTCGAAGAACTCTTTGTAGGAGGCACGACGCTTGATAGTCGCCCATTCCTGCTCGAACAACTCATGCAGATAGTCCAGTTTTGCGGAGAACATTCTCTCATAGTCAATCTGAGACAACGCATTTAACTCTTGGCGTAACTGCTCGAAATGCTCCTTCTTGTCCTTGTCTTTCAGTTCGGGCAATTGGCGGAAGTCCGTGTATTGGGGATGCAGGGCATAGATACTGATGCTGTTATAGGGATAACTGTCCTGCCACGTCCGTGTCATATTCGTGTCATTGATAGGTAGAACCTGAAGGATGCGCTGGTTGGTCTTGGCCGCCCAGTCGACCATCAGTCTCAGATCCCCGAAGTCACCGACACCAAAACTTCCCTCGCTGCGGAGGGAGAAAATGGGAATGACGGTACCGGCTCCCTTCCAAGGATAGATGGGGAAGAATGCCTGAGAGAGTTCATAGACCACTACTTCATTAGCATTCACAGTCGTTGGTATGATAGATCGGTTGGTACCCTGCTCCCAGATGGTGGCTATCTCTTTCTGGTCATTGAGGATCACAAACTTGAACTCAAAACGATCCGTAGGTATTCGGGAGGCATCCAGGCTGACCACCCACTCATGGTATTCATGTTCAGCCATAGGAATGGCTTGTTTGGGATCCCATGCTCCCAGATATTCTGGTTCACCCACGACAGCGAGCCGCTCCCCGTTGCGCAACTGGGGGGCCCGTACTTTCAGGCGGATGGTTGAAGAGAATTCTGTCTTCGTGCTCAGTTCCCGCTGATGGACAGCGATACACTCTGTAAAGGCGGAAGAGTACAGATAGGCATCTTCCGGAATGTCGAGCCAGTGGTCATATACCGTATAGCGGTTGGCTTTCTGTGCGGCGAATTCCAGACGGTGCGGCTCCATCAGCCATTCATGGCGGGCCGTCTCGTCACCTCGTTTTACACAATAGTAATAGTCTATATGGGTGCCGGGCTTGGCCGCTTTGGTCAACTCATAGAACCAATGTAGTCCGTCCAGGGTACTCATCTGATGACTTTCCACCTTTGTGGTGTCATCCTCTGTCAGTAAATTCAATACCAAAGATTCTCCGAATGTGGTCTGGTATTCGACATTAAACAGTAGTTTCATAAGCGCATATTTATAGTTTCTGCCTTCAAAAGTACAAAAAATCCCCATTCATTAAAATCGAATGGGGAATGTTTTATGCGTTAAATAATGCAAACGTTTGCGCTATCTCATTTCTTTTGGATGATGGTTACACAGGCGGCACCGATACAGAGCAAGACACCGGATACAATCATCATGGTCGACTGGTGACTGCCTACCAGCGTGAGGATGATACCTCCACAGAGTGCGGCAATAATCTGGGGAATACAGATGGTACCGTTAAACAGACCGAGATAGGCACCCATGTGTCCGTAGCCTTGCAGGGCATTGGTGACAAAGGTAAACGGCATGGCGAGCATGGCGGCCCATGCACAGCCGATCAGTATAAAGGGAATGAACTGCAGGTAGGCATCATGGATGAAGGGTACTAACACAAAGCCGATTCCTCCGATAATCAGACTGACGGCATATGCTACCTTGGTGTTCTTGAACTGAGGAAGGATGGTGGCCCAGATGACGGAACCGATCGCCTGTACTGCAAAGAGAATACCTACCCAGTTACCTGCCGTCTGAAAGTCCTCACTGGCTGGATCTGTCGTGTACCATACAGTCTCGGCAATGGCTCCCGTCGTATAGTTCCACATATATAGGAAGGCAGCCCAACAGAAGAACTGTACGAGTCCTACTTTCCAGAAAGTGGAGGGAGCGTTGCGCAGCAGCGTCAGCCAGTTACTGGAGTCGCTGGCGTTATTAGTGCCGTTGGTATGATCGGAATCACCAGAGGTGCTGGTTCCATTATATTCCGCATACTCCTGTGGGTTCCATTCCTTTACCTTCAGGGTCGTATAGATCACACAGAGGATCAGGATGGCGGCACCGATATAGAACGACCAGATGACACTGTCGGGAATGACTCCCTTCTTGGCGACATTGCTGACACCAATCCACGTGAAGAGAAACGGGAAGACAAAGCCAGCCACCGAACCGGCATTGCAGAGGAACGACTGGATGCTGTACGCCTTGGCTTTCTGCTCTTCGTTGACCATGTCACCCACCAACATCTTGAAAGGTTGCATCGCCATGTTGATACTGGTATCCAGAAACATCAGGGCAATCAATCCAAACATCATGGCGGCACTGATGGTCAGCCCCAGGGAGCCGGCATTGGGCAACAGGCACATCACCAGTACGGCTACGGCTGCTCCTATAAATAAATAAGGTATACGTCGCCCGAAGCGGGTCCATGTCTTGTCGCTTAATGTACCGACAATCGGTTGTACCAGAATACCCATCAACGGGGGGAGAATCCAGAAGTAACTCAGGTTGTGGGGGTCTGCCCCCAGGGTGGCGAAGATGCGGGAGATATTAGCACTTTGTAGGGCATAGGCAATCTGTACGCCAAAGAAGCCAAAACTGAGGTTCCAAAGACTCCAAAACGGTAAATTCGGTTTTTGTTTCATATCATTTATCTTTTATCTCTTATCTTTTATCTCATATCTCTTATCTCATATCTACCTAGTCGTTCCCCTGATGATCAGTTTGGTACGCACGATACGACGCTCCACCTTGTCGAGTGGGATGGTCTGTTCTACATGTCCTATCAGGATGTTGGCTGCTTCCTCGCCGACACGTTTTCCTCGCTGTTCCACTGTAGTCAGCATGGGGTCGCAGGCAATGGCACGATAGCCGTTGGTGAATCCGCATATGGAGACATCGTCAGGTACCTTGAATCCCATCCGTTTGGCCGTATACATGATACCGATGGCCGTATCGTCGTTAATGGCGAAAAAGCCATTGGGGGGGGCATCTTTTTGAAGTAGTTCCGGAGTGATGGCCTCTGCGTCTGCGCGGTTGTCACAGATACGGATGAGTTGCTCGTCATACGGGAGACCGTGTTTGAGTAAGGCGTCTTTGTAGCCGTTGAAACGGTTCTTGGAGATCTCCATCGTCATCGAGGAGCCATAGAAGGCGATACGGTTGCAGCCTGTCTCAATGAGGTGGGTGACGGCATTGAAGGCTCCCATATAATCGTCGACGACCACACGACTGGCATTGACACCCGTACAGATACGGTCGTAGAAGACCAATGGCACTCCTGCGTCCATCAGTCGTTGGAAGTGGTCGTACTTCTGGGTGTCCTTGGCCTGTGAGACGATAATACCGCAAACCTTGTTCTCATAGAATGCCTGACAGATACGTACCTCCCTTTCGTAACTCTCCTGACTGGTGGCCACCAACAGACGATAGCCGTGAGCGGAGGCCTCCTCCTCAATACCGCTCAGTACCGAGGCGAAGTAATAGTGTACGAAATTGGGAATGATGACTCCGATGAGTTTCTGGGGTTTCACCCGAGAATGGCGCAGCGACTCCGCAATCGGGTTGGGGGTGAAGTTATGTTCCCTAGCATATTGTTGAATGGCGGCCCTTCGTTCTGCGGAGATACGTGGGGAGTCCTTCAGGGCACGGGAGACAGTGGCTACACTGATGCCGAACTCACGTGCGATATCCTTCATTGTCAGGGGTGTATGTTCTGCCATTTTGCGGTTTTTAGATTTTCTTTGCAAAGATAGGGAAAAGTTCCATATCTGGTACTTCTACCTTCATTTATTTATAGGTCAGCGGAAATGCAAACGTTTGCATTTCTCTAATAACGGTTTTAACTCAAAAAAAGTATTAACGAATGGAAACAAATCCTATCTTTGCATCGTGATATTTTCGAAATGAGAACTAAAAACATATTACTAATCTTTAAAAATGAAATGATGAAGCAGGTAAACATTAAGACTCCGCTGAGGATGTTTGTCCTTCTATTAGGACTCTTCCTTTCGGTAGGTGCCTTTGCACAGATTGATGTCAAAGGTCATGTTAAAGATGCTCAGGGTGAACCGATTATCGGAGCAACCGTACGTGTGGTAGGTACACAGACCGCTACCGTATCTGACTTCGACGGTAATTTCGTCCTGAAAGCAAATCAGGGTGCTGACATTAGCGTGTCGTATGTGGGCTATCAGACCCAGACCGTGAAAGCAGCCGCAGACCTTGTAGTTACTCTTCTGGAAGATGCCGCCGTCCTTGACAACGTGGTGGTCATCGGTTATGGTCGTGCCAAGAAGAACGACTTGACCGGTTCGGTAACGGCTATCAAGCCTGATGAGATGAACCATGGCTTGCAGACTTCCGCTCAGGACATGTTGCAGGGTAAGATTGCCGGTGTGCAGATTACCAATTCCGGTGGTGCTCCTGGTGGCGGCGCTACCATCCGTATTCGTGGCGGTTCGTCACTGAATGCCTCTAACGATCCGTTGATCGTGATTGACGGTCTGGCTATGGATAGTTATGGCGCATCCGGCTCTGACAATCCGCTGTCAATGGTAAACCCGAATGATATTGAGTCATTCACCGTCTTGAAGGATGCTTCTGCTACCGCCATCTATGGTAGCCGCGCTTCTAACGGTGTGATTATCATCACGACGAAGAAAGGTCGTAAGGGCGCTCGCCCTCAGTTCTCTTACAACGGTAATGTATCTGTAAGTGTTGTCAAGAGTACGATGGATGTCATGGACGCTAATCAGTTTACGGAATTTGCCAAAGGACTGTCCCAGCGTTATAAGGGCTATACAACAGACGAGGAGTGGCTCGCTAGTCCTGAGTATGCCAACCTGGGCTATTACGATGAGACGGGTACTCACCTGTTTGCTAACACAGACTGGCAGGACGAGATCTACCGTACCGCCGTATCTACCGATCATAATATCACGATGACGGGTGGTCTGAAGAACATGCCCTATCGTGTTAGTTTGGGCTACACCAGCCAGAACGGTATCCTGAAAACCAGTAACTACCAACGTTATACTGCCAGTGTGAATGTCTCACCGTCGCTGTTGAACGATCACCTGAACTTCAACATCAATGCCAAGGGTATGTACTCTAAGACGACATGGGCAGACCAGGGTGCTATCGGAAGTGCAATGGGCATGGATCCTACCAAACCAGTCAATGCTAGCACTGCTCAACAGGCTAAAGACTTTGGTGGCTATTGGCAGTGGAGTTATCCCACTACTCGCCCTGATGCCGAATGGACGAATGGTGTCAACAATACTGCAGTAGGAAACCCTGTTGCACAATTGAATAACCTGGACAGCAATGGTAAGACCAAGACCTTTATTGGTAATATCGAGGCTGACTATAAGGTTCATGGTCTGGAAGACCTCCATATCCATATGAACATGGGTGCAGATGTAAGCAGAGGAAATACCAGTTATACCAACAGCCCTTATTCTTACAGTACTGGAACTTATTACTATGGTAAGACCGGTTGGGGCGAGCGTAATACCTATAACCTCTCTTTCAACCTCTATGCTCAGTATATGAAGGATTTTGCCAAGATTCACCACTTTGACATCATGGCCGGTTATGAATGGCAGCACTTCCATCAGAAGTATGAGTCGTTCGATACAGGTTACTATCCTCTGACAAACACAGAGCATCCGGGAGAGATGTACTTGCCTTCTGAGACGCTGCCCTACGAGAGTGAGAACTATCTGGTGTCATTCTTCGGTCGTCTGAACTATACCTTGATGGATCGCTATATGCTGACCTTCACGCTGCGTGACGACGGATCCTCCCGCTTCTCTAAGAATAACCGCTGGGGCGTATTCCCCTCTCTGGCTCTGGCATGGAAGATCAATGAAGAGCCGTTCATGAAGAAGGCTACTTGGTTGTCTGACTTCAAACTCCGTCTCGGATGGGGTATGACCGGTCAGCAGGAGGGTATTGGTGACTATACCTATATTCCTACCTATAAGCCCAATACTCAGGGTGCCTACTATTACCTGTTTGGTGATGGTACGACCTATCGTCCGGATGCATATAATGACGATCTGACTTGGGAGAAGACCACTACTTGGAACATCGGTCTGGACTTCGGTATCCTGAACGACCGTCTGACTTTCAACCTTGACTGGTATTACCGTAAGACCACAGACCTGATCAATGATGTGGTGATTCCTGTAGGTACCAACTTCGCCAACAAGGTGACCAGCAATATCGGTTCTCTGCATAACACCGGTATCGAGTTTGCAGCAAACTGGCGTGCCATCCAGACAAAGGACTGGCAGTGGACAGTAGGTTACAACCTTACTTGGAACAAGAGTGAGATCGACGAACTGACCAGCGCCAACAATCCTAATTATAAGATTCTGCATGGCGGATATGCTGCCGGTGATGGAACAACCAATGGTATCAAGGCTTGGATGGTAGGACATCCCGTAGAGGCCTATTACACCTATCAGCAGGTATATGATGAGGCCGGACAGCCTATCAACGGTCAGTTTGTAGACCGTAACGGCAATGGTTTCATCGATGAGGATGACCGTTACTTCTACAAGAAGTCTACGCCTGATGTGACGATGGGCTTCACCTCTAAGTTAGTATACAAGCAGTGGGATTTCAGTTTCTCTGCACGTGCCAGTTTCAACAACTACGTATATAATGGTGTACATGCAGGAACAGGTTCCAACTTGAATATTACACAGGTATATAATGGAAGTACCTGGCATAATGTGATGGTGGATGTCGTTCCTAAGCAGTGGTATTCTCTGGTTGCCCGTGAGTCTTTGAGTGACTACTTCATTCAGAATGCCTCTTTCTTCAAGTTGGATAACATCACTGTCGGTTATTCGTTCAAGAAGTTCTTCTCACTTCCTCTCAGTGGTCGTGTCTATGCAACGGCTCAGAACGTGCTCACGATTACGAAATACAAAGGTCTTGATCCTGAAATCGATGGCGGATATGATGGTAACATCTACCCACGTCCATTCGTAGGTATCCTTGGACTGAACTTGAATTTCTAAACCTAAAACAAGGAAACGATTATGAAATTAAATAGTATTAAATCATTGATTCCTGCCGTTGCGCTGGCATTGTCAATGGGATTTGTATCGTGCACCAAGGACCTGGATGTGGAGAATATCAACCCGCAGCAGACCAGTGAATTGGATACAGATGCACTGCTGAATAAGATTTATTCCAGTTTCGTGCTCACAGGACAGAAGGGTCCTGGTGACAACGATGATGCCTGGAAGGATATCCAGGACTTGGACGAGGGACGTTCCGAGTTCTTCCGTATGAGTTGGGAACTCAACGAGTTCACTTCGGATGAGGCTAGTTGGGTATGGTGGTCAGACGGTGGTCTTCGTGACCTCGTGACCAATACCTATTCTGAAGGTAATGAGCGTTGCACCGGTTTCTATTATCGTGCATATTTCACCATTACGCTCTGTAACTTCTATCTGGATCAGGTGGCTGATGACGGAACGGAGGATATCAAACAGAAACGTGCGGAGGTTCGTTTCATCCGTGCATTGGTTTACTGGTATATCATGGACCTCTTTGGAAATGCTGCCTTCATCGAGCATGTCAGTGCTACGCCGGGTGAGCGTTATACACGTGCACAGTATTTTGAGTATATCGAGAAGGAATTGACAGAGATAGAGGATGACATGGCTGCTCCCGGTGCCGTGCAATACGGTCGTGTCGACAAGGTGGCCAACTGGTTGCTGAAGGCTCGCCTCTACCTGAATGCGGAGGTGTATACCGGCACTCCTCGCTGGGCTGATGCAAAGACCTATGCGGAAAAAGCAATCAATAACGGTTACTATCATCTGAATACTACCGGTAAGGGCGGCTACTCCGCTTATCAGTTGCTGTTCCTGGCTGACAACGATACCAATGGCGCTCAGTTCGAGGCAGTGTTCCCCATCCTGCATGATGGTATCAACACCACGAGTCATGGTGCTATGAATATGTTGGTATTGTCCAGTTATGCTGGTTCGATGAGTGATGATATTCCTTCTGGAACAGATAACAGTTGGGGTCGATGCAACCGTGTGAAGGGTACGTTGACAGACCGTTTCTTCGGTAGTCAGGAAGTACCCCAGACAGGTGACCTCGATCAGATTATCACACTGGCTGGTGACGACCGTGCATTGATTTATCCGAATGCTCCTTATTCTCGTTATATCACAGACCTTGACGACCAGGAGGTCGGCTATGGTTGCGTGAAGTTCCGTAACGTACGTTCTGACGGTCAGCCCGCCAGTGCTCAGGCTAAGGTGGATACCGATCTGCCGCTGATGCGTCTTGCTGAGGCTTATCTGACTTATGCTGAGGCAGAGACTCGTCTGAATGGTCAGACAACAGCCGCCAGAGACAAGATTGACGCACTGCGTAATCGTGCTCATGCTACCACAAAGGCTGCTTATACCCTGGATGATATCTTCAATGAGTGGTCTAAGGAGTTCTGGTTCGAAGGCCGTCGCCGTGTCGACATGGTCCGTTTCGGACGTTTCGGAGGACAGTCCAGTTTCCGCTGGGAGTGGATGGGTAACTCTTTCGGAGGTTCTCAGTTCCCTGCTTTCCGTAATATCTTCCCGATTCCTGTCAATGACCTTGAGAACAACCCGAATCTGAAACAGAACGAAGGTTATCGTGACTAAGTAATAAATAGGATTATAACTATAATTCGGATTAGAATATGAAAAAGATATATAAGAGTCTGCTTCTCGCTATGGTGGCAGCATTGCCGATGCTCACATCGTGCAGTGATGACAATGACAGCAATCCTGTCATGACGTTCCCTGAGACTTTTGTGCTCAACACACCGGAGTTTGCAGCCAATAACGTGTATGATCTGCCTTATGCGGAGTTTCTGAATCTGACAGTTAATACGCAGCCTAACTATGGTGGCTTCCCCGCTGCGGTGACGTATGCTGTACAGATTTCGCTGGACAATGCCGACGATAGTTGGAAGGAGTTGTCAACGACCTATACCAGTACGAAGATCAATGTCCCTGCCGTTGAGTTGAATACAGCCATCTTGGAGATGTATCGTGCCGCTCATGAGGACGCTGATCCTGAAGGTGCACTGCCACTGTATATCCGTCTGCGTGCTTATCTGGCAGAGTCTGATTATGAAAACTTCGGTGAGGTATTCTCTAACGCCATTTCTTTGAATGTGCTGAGTTATGAGATTCCTTCTGAGTTGTCACTGCCAACAGCAGTCTATGTATGTGGAAACTCGATTGATGAGGCTTGGTCGACTTGGAAGCCGCTGATTCCTGTCTTTGACAGTGGCTCTGGTAAGGATGGACGCTTCTATACCATGATCTATAATGGTGGCGATGGCTTCAAGTGGGGTTATAAGCCCAACGACTGGTTCGGCTATGATATGATTAAGGAGTTCGATAACCAGGTGGAGGATCTGGAGATTACTGCTGCCGATGATGGTAACATCGTCTTCAGCAAGGCTGGCTGGTATGTACTGGAGTTCATCTGCAAGATTGTTGGCAATGAGATTCAGGTGAAAGTCGTTGTCGCTCCAGGCATGGCTAAGGTTATCGGCAACTGTGTTGATGGTGGTAGTTGGAACGCCCAACCTATGACGGCTCCTGCTGGTAAGGGCGAATGGACGTTCGCAGACTTCGGTTCTTACGGTGATCCTGCTGAACTTCGTGCGTTTATCGAAGTTCCTGGTGAAGATTGGTGGCGTACAGAGTTTACAGTGGTTGACGGCCAACTCGTCTTCCGCGACAAGACGCATAACTGTGACAACAACTGGCGTGATGACGTCGGTGAGGATTACTCTATCGCTGTAGCAGGTAAGACCCTCAAGGTGAACTTCGACAATAACACCGGTTCTGTAGAATAATAACTAAAAATGATGAATCGTATGAAGAAACATATAGTATTAGGTGGAATGCTGCTCTGTGCAGCAGCATTCACCTCTTGTAACGAGGATTTTGACGACTGGGCAAGTCCGCAGTCAAATGTCCCGGGCGGCAGTGCTGCGGCCTATGGTATCACCGTTACTGCAGGCAGTGACGCGAATGTGGTGATGGACAATGCTGCCGAAACGGTGGAGATCGTGAAAGTGGCCAAGAACCAGGACGAAATCTCTTATATCACATTGAAGAGCGTGACCGTCAACGGGGCTAGTCTTCCTTATACTTACGAGAATGGTTCCATCAAGGTGAAGTCTGCTCAGTTGGATTCACTGGTGGAGGCTACTACCTTCGACCGCTCTGCTACTTCTCATGAGGTGACAATCGCTACGGAGTGGTCAGCCGTACTGACTTCCGGTGAGTCTGTTTCCGCTTCTGCAGAGACGGCTGCCACACTGACTCCGTATTCCAGTGTGCCGGCTATTGACAGTAAAGGCTATGCCATGCTCGGACAGTGGCAGGGCTGGGATTATTCTAATCCTACGTGGATGACAGAGGTGGAGCCGGGTGTCTATCAGGCAACGGTCATCACTTCTGATGAAGGTGATAACTGGTATAAGTTCTACAAAGGCTCCGGCTTCGATGAGGCTAACTTCCCTTGGGATGCTGTTGCCTTAGGATGTGCAGAGAATGGTGATGCGTCGTCTCCCAACTTGCTCGTGTGGGCTGACGATCCCCGCTATGGTGGCTTCCAGACTCCTGTCATCAGTGGTGCCGGCGAGTTTTTGGTGACCCTTGACATGAATAAACTGTATTTCAAGTATGAACCGAAGGAGACGCGCTATTATATCGTAGGTAATCCACAGGGATGGAGCACGACGGACAAGACTTGTCTGTTCTATGCATTAGGCGGTAACAAGTTTACCTATACCACCAAGTGGACCAACCAGTGGGATCTGAAGATATGGGCACAGGATCACTTCGGTGACTGGAATGCCGCATGGGGTGGAGAGAATGGCTCTACCGCTGCTTCTGGTAGTCTGGTATTTGGCGGTGACGCTGACGGCTGTGGCGCTATCGGTCCTAATGCGGAAGGTGGCTGGTACACTTTCACCTTCAATATGGCTTCCAAGACTTATGAGTGGACGGCTATCGATGAGCCTACCACCGAGTATGATGCCATCACTGTGATCGGCGGCTTCAACGGTTGGAGCAATGAGGGTGAGATTGAGTTGTCTCAATTGGAGAAGGCTCCGCATAACTGGTATGCCCGTGCTACTATTGACGCTGATACTGAGTTGAAGTTCCGCGCTAACCATGACTGGGCTGTCAACTGGGGCGGTGATGGTAGTGCTGAGATCAGTGAGGATAAGTATTATGTTCCCGCAGGCGGCGACAATATCAAGGTGCCAGCAGGTACTTATGACTTCTATCTGAATGATATCACCGGTCTCTGGTGTATCGCATTAGTTGTAGAATAACAAGTAACCCTTTATAACAGCAAGCGGGCAACTTTATAAGGTGTCCGCTTGCCGTTTTTTATCAATGAAGAGACTTTTTATAATATTAGGTTCCTGTATAGCACTGTCTGCCTCTGCCCAACAACGCTATCTGGGTGGCGACTTGTCGATGCTGCCGTCGTACGAGGAGGCTGGTGCAGTGTATCGTGACTATGAAGGAGAGCCTGTAGAAGTACTGCCGTTTCTACGGCAACAAGGATGGAATGCCATGCGTGTTCGCTTGTTTGTCAACCCAGAGTATGCACCGCAGAAGCATAAGGAGGAGGGTGTCTGCCAGGACATTGATTATGCCATCCGTTTCAGCAAGCGTATTCAGCAAGCAGGCTTTGCACTGTTGTTGGACATCCAGTATAGTGACTATTGGGCAGATCCTAGTAAACAGACGATCCCCCGTCTGTGGGATGATGCCCCTGCGGAGAGTCTGCCTGACAGTGTCTATCAATATACAAAGCGGACGCTTTTGGCTTTTCAAAAGGCAGGAGTTGTGCCAGAATTGATTCAGGTAGGTAACGAGATTACGTATGGCATGCTGTGGCCTGTTGGCAAGGTGAACCCTTTGAAGGACGACAACTGGGAAATGCTATGCCATTTGCTCAGTCAAGGTTGTAAGGCATGTAGGGAGATTTGCCCGAGAGCGAAAATTGTTATTCATACAGAACGGGCTGGTGATTGGGATATGACTCGCTCCTATTATCAGCATCTGCGTGACAAGGTTCTCGACTATGACATCATCGGACTTAGTTATTATCCAATGTGGCATAAGTCGGTACGTAATCTGGGTAAGACATTACGCAAGTTAGCGAAGTGCTTCCCTGACAAGGAGGTGATGATAGTAGAAACGGCTGCCTATTACTCCCATGAGCATGATATCTGGGCAAAGAGCCCAGACCAGTATGCGGAGTTCTATCCCATCTCAACAGAGGGACAGACTCAGTTTACTCGTGAACTGATAAAGGAACTTCGTCAGCATACTAATGTGGCAGGGCTTTTTTGGTGGTTCCCTGAGGAGAATGCCTGCCAGAACGATTTGTTACCCTGTTGGTTGAACCGTGGTCTGTTTGACAATCATACAGGGACGGTGAAACCTGCGATGAGGGTCTTTAGCGGTTTTCTCCCGTAATCTCCTTAAACAATAAACCATTATCGGGCGGACAGGTCATCCCTGATCCGCCCGATTATTGTTTTTGCCGCGTAAAAGTTTGGAGGATTAAAGAATAGTTCGTATCTTTGCATGCGAGAAAAAGTAAAGGAATCAATGTATAAGGCAGTTAAGTACAACAATCGGGAAGAAGCGTTAGCAGCATTTCGAAAAATGATGGAGCGTAAAAGAGAATGGGTAGAGAAAACGGAACAGGAGTTTTCCCAACTCAGACAACAGTTAGCATAGCCCTGATTGACAATGACTCCTTTAGATCTTAATCGCTTAAACATACGCTCTCCTTACTCTATATGGCAAGTAGGCGATGGCTCTTATGGCTTCAAGACAAAGCACGATGTTCTGTACCGTATTGTTTTTACTCCAGATCAAACAATATGGGAAGATGGTGCATATGAATTTGGTATATTAAATGAGAATCGTAAGGCTTCTCCCAATGACAAACTCTTACGTGAGACGATTTTTTGTATCATAGAGGAATTCTTCTATGTAAATCCAGAGATTCTATTATATCAATGTGAGACAGGAGATAACCGGCAGGCTATGCGTGACCGTCTTTTTCTACGGTGGTTTAGTGAATATGAGCAGAGTGGTCTTTACCATATAAAGGTTGCGGAAATTGTTGCAGAAGGGATTTCTAATTTTGCCGCAGTGATAATCCAAAGAAGTAATCCCAACTTTGAGGCAATTATGAGTGATTTCGATAATTTTGTTGGTTTCTTCAAACAGAAACCTATATAATAGCGGACAGGTAATCCCTGCTTCCGCCCGATTTCATTTTTATCTTAAATGTTTGGTGGTTTCCCGATAAGTTTGTACATTTGATGAGTAAACTCACCGAAGATACTCTCACTCGACATTTAGAGTCCCTTGATAAGGGACGGCTATAATGCAGGGTTAAAAATTCAAAAACACTTTGTTTTGTTCTCGTTTAATCGTATCTTTGCAGCAGAAACAAGAAAGTTTAAAGATATGCCAGAAATAAGTAAATTCTATGGAATCATCATCTATATGTATATTGACGACCACAATCCACCCCATTTTCATGTGTGGTATGATGATTATAAGGCTGAGATTACAATTAAAGATGGTGTTGTTACTGGGTCATTGCCAAGACGTGCTCTTCGACTCGTTTACGAGTGGCTCGATTTACATAGGGATGAGTTAATGGAAAATTGGGAGCGTCTTTCCAATAGTGAGGCTCCCATTAAGATAGAACCTTTAAAATGATAGGAGGGATTAGTATGAAAAATCCAATACTATGTGTTTCTTCTGCAGAATATGTGAGTGGTTATACACTTCGTCTTACATTCAGTACAGGTGAGGTGTTGTTGGTTGATTTTACGCCATTAATGCAAAAGGGTATTTGTCGTAAACTGCAAGATGTAGACTATTTCAAGTCGTTTCGCTTAGATCCATTTACGGTAGACTGGAATAATGAAATAGGTTTTGCACCAGAAAAATTGTACGAACTGGGAAAAACGGCATAGTAATCCCCCTTAAACAATAGCCATTTCGGGCGGACAGGCCATCCCTGCTCCGCCCGATTTTTTGTTGAAAAGGTCACTGTAATACGTTTTTTCTCTACCAGAATGTTTATCCTCTGCAACATCTGCCATTCTGCAACACTGTTTGATAATCAGGGAGTTACAGGTGACAGATGGGTGGCAGATGTTGCAGATGGGTAAGATTAGCCATTTATGCCGTGATTACTCCAGATACTGGAATGAATGGTTCTAGGTATAAGTACGCTTGAAAGGAATGGCACTTTAAGGAAGTAAACAGATACAGGAACAAGTTGTTCCCTCGTACGGAACAACTTGTCCCCCGGTACGGAATAAAGTGTTCCCCATAGGGGAACAACCCGGTAGGCGGCACCTCCTGCCCTCGAAGGTGGCACCTCCAGCCCTCGAAGGTGGCACCTCCTGCCCCCGAAGGTGGCACCTCCTAAACCGTTTTTTGAGGTCTTTCAGGTCGATTTTACCCCCTTATCCTACAATCTGCAACACATCTGCAACGCATAACTCTCTGACTTTCAAGAAGTGTTGCAGAATGGCAGATGTTGCAGAGGATTAAAAATCTGTAGTAGGCATTCTGACTTTTTATTAAATATATTTGGTTTTTTTGGTGGAAGTTCGTACCTTCGCAGTCACAAATAGACACATTATATATAATAATAGGTATGGACAATAACGAGAAGAAAGAACAGCAGGGACAACTGCAACTGGAACTGCCACAGGAAGTGGCGCAAGGGGAATACGCCAACTTTGCCATTATCTCCCATTCGAGTAGTGACTTCGTCATAGACTTTGCACGGGTACTGCCTGGTGTGCCAAAGGCTCCTGTCAGGAGTAGGGTGATCCTGGCTCCTGAACATGCCAAGCGACTGTTGGGTGCCTTGCAGGAGAATATCATGCGGTATGAGCGTGAGTTCGGTCCGATACAAATTCCGAACCAGGAACCGCGTACTATTTCACCCTTCCAAGTAGGAAAAGGGGAGGCATAGCGTTGTTAATTATTCCTAAAACGCTTATTTTATGTTAAATTTCATAAGATAAGCGTTTTTTCATGTTTTATAAATTAGGTGTTTCGGGGAAAAGTTTGTACCTTTGCAGCCCAAAAGCGCTCTGTGCGAAGAGTGCGCTCTGGAAAAAGAATATACACATAATATATAATAATTTAAAAATCAAACAATTATGCCTACAATTTCACAATTGGTAAGAAAAGGCAGAAAGGTGCTCGTTGACAAGAGCAAATCACCCGCACTGGACTCATGTCCCCAGCGTCGCGGTGTGTGCGTTCGTGTCTACACAACGACCCCGAAGAAGCCTAATTCGGCTATGCGTAAGGTAGCCCGTGTTCGTTTGACCAACCAGAAGGAGGTCAACAGTTATATTCCCGGAGAGGGACACAACTTGCAGGAGCACAGCATCGTCCTGGTGCGTGGTGGTCGTGTAAAGGACCTTCCCGGTGTACGTTATCACATCGTTCGCGGTACGTTGGATACTGCCGGTGTTGCCAGCCGCACTCAGCGTCGCTCGAAGTACGGTGCCAAGCGTCCTAAGGCTAAGAAATAATAACCGGAGAGGGTTAGTAAGCCGAGAGGACAATACCTTTTGAAAAGTAAAAGAGTAAAAAGGTAAAAGAGTAAAAATTAAAACTGTTTTGCTGGAGAAGTTTAGATAGAAGGTTGAGTAAATGCTCACGTGAGAGCGTTGAAGAACGGAAAGAACAGCCCCAAGCAGACAACAAAACAACAATTTAAAATGAGAAAAGCAAAACCAAAGAAGCGTGTGATCCTGCCGGATCCAGTCTTCAACGACAAGAAAGTGTCGAAGTTTGTGAACCATCTGATGTTTGATGGTAAGAAGTCAATCTCTTATGAGATTTTCTACAATGCCCTTGAGACTGTCAAGGCTAAGATGAAGGACGAGGAGAAGTCTGCCCTTGAGATTTGGAAGCAGGCACTCGACAATATCACTCCGCAGGTGGAGGTGAAGAGCCGCCGTATCGGTGGTGCTACCTTTCAGGTTCCTACCGAGATCCGTCCCGACCGTAAGGAGAGTATCTCTATGAAGAATATGATTTCGTTTGCCCGTAAGCGTAGCGGTAAGTCTATGGCAGACAAACTGGCTGCTGAGATTATGGACGCTTTCAATAATCAGGGTGGTGCCTTCAAGCGTAAGGAGGATATGCACCGTATGGCTGAGGCTAACCGTGCATTCGCTCACTTCAGATTCTAAGCATTGGTAAAAAGATTAATTAAGGAAAATAAGAAATGGCAAGTCGCGATTTACATTTGACCCGTAACATCGGTATTATGGCCCACATCGACGCTGGTAAGACCACCACGTCGGAGCGTATCCTTATCTATACGGGTAAGACGCATAAGATTGGTGAGGTGCACGACGGTGCTGCCACGATGGACTGGATGGCTCAGGAGCAGGAGCGTGGTATCACGATCACCTCTGCTGCTACCACCTGTAACTGGAAGTGGAATGGCAAGGATTTCAAGATCAACCTCCTTGATACTCCGGGACACGTAGACTTCACCGCTGAGGTGGAGCGTTCTCTGCGTGTGCTTGACGGAGCAGTCGCTACCTATAGTGCTGCTGATGGTGTTCAGCCTCAGTCAGAGACGGTATGGCGCCAGGCCGACAAGTATAACGTACCCCGTATCGGTTACGTGAACAAGATGGACCGTTCAGGTGCTGACTTCTTTGAGACTGTTCAGCAGATGAAGGACATCCTCGGTGCTAACCCCGTAGTGATCCAGGTGCCTATCGGTGCTGAGGAGAACTTCAAGGGCGTGGTAGACCTCATCAAGATGAAGGCTATCCTATGGCATGATGAGACTATGGGTGCTGAGTATGATGTGGAGGATATCCCCGCTGACCTGAAGGATGAGTGCGACGAGTGGCGTAACAAACTGCTCGAGGCTGCCGCTGAGTATGACGAGCCGCTGATGGAGAAGTATTTCGATGATCCTAATTCTATCACGGAAGAGGAGATTATCGCTGCTATTCGTAAGGGTACTATCTCTATGCAGTGCACGCCGATGATCTGTGGCTCTTCTTATAAGAACAAGGGTGTGCAGCCTCTGCTTGACTATGTGTGTGCTTTCCTGCCTGCTCCCGTTGACGTGGAGATGGTGATGGGTACGAATCCCAATACTGAGGAGGAAGAGGGCCGCAAGCCTAGCGAGGACGAGCCTACCGCAGCATTGGCCTTTAAGATTGCTACTGATCCCTACATGGGTCGTCTGGTATTCTTCCGCGTTTACTCCGGTAGTGTGAAGGCCGGTTCATACGTATACAACCCCCGTTCCGGTAAGAAGGAGCGCATCAGCCGTCTGTTCCAGATGAACTCCAACAAGGAGATTCCTATGGATTCGATTGATGCCGGTGATATCGGTGCAGGTGTTGGTTTCAAGGATATCCGTACTGGTGATACCCTCTGTGATGAGGAGAAGCCCATCGTACTGGAGTCTATGACCTTCCCTGATACGGTGATCTCTATCGCCGTTGAGCCGAAGTCTCAGGCTGACGTGGCTAAGTTGGACAACGGTCTGGCTAAGTTGGCTGAGGAAGACCCGACATTCACCGTTCGTACCGATGAGCAGAGTGGCCAGACCATTATCTCCGGTATGGGTGAGTTGCACCTCGATATCATTATCGACCGTCTGAAGCGTGAGTTCAAGGTTGAGTGTAACCAGGGTAAGCCTCAGGTGAACTACAAGGAGGCTATCACCAAGACTGTCAATGGCTATCGTGAGGTCTATAAGAAGCAGTCTGGTGGTCGCGGTAAGTTCGCTGACATCATCGTGAACGTTGGTCCTGTTGATGACGACTGGAACATCAAGGAGAACGGTGGTCTGCAGTTCGTCAATGAGGTGAAGGGCGGTAACATTCCTAAGGAATTCATCCCCTCTATCCAGAAGGGCTTCGAGGCTGCCATGAAGAACGGTATCCTCGGTGGCTATCCGGTTGACTCTCTGAAAGTCGTTGTAGTGGATGGTTCGTTCCACCCCGTAGACTCTGACCAGTTGTCCTTCGAGATTGCTGCCCAGATGGCCTACAAGGCAGTATGTGCTCAGGCTAAGCCCGTATTGATGGAGCCTATCATGAAACTTGAGGTGGTGACACCTGAGGAGAACATGGGTGACGTCATCGGTGACCTGAACAAGCGTCGTGGTCAGGTAGAGGGTATGGACGAGGCTCGCAGTGGTGCCCGTGTCGTCAAGGCTATGGTTCCCCTGTCAGAGATGTTCGGTTATGTAACCGCTCTGCGTACGATCACTTCTGGTCGTGCTACCAGTTCTATGGAGTATGATCATCACGCTCCGCTGTCTTCCGCTCTGGCTAAGGCCGTGTTGGAGGAGGTAAAGGGACGTGCCGATCTCGTATAAAGGTAAAAGAGTAAAAAGGGGAGTCGCTGAGCAAATGACTCTTTAGTGGCTCCCCTCTTCATATTAACAATTAAACAATTAAAAGACAATGAGTCAGAAAATTCGTATCAAACTGAAGTCTTACGACCACAAACTCGTCGATAAGTCAGCAGAGAAAATCGTGAAGGCTGTGAAGGCCACAGGTGCTATCATCAGCGGTCCTATCCCCCTTCCCACTCACAAGCGTATCTACACGGTAAACCGCTCGACCTTCGTTAATAAGAAGTCTCGTGAGCAGTTCCAACTCTCAGACTACAAGCGTCTGATTGATATCTATAGTTCAACGGCTAAGACTGTTGATGCGCTGATGAAACTTGAACTCCCCAGCGGTGTGGAGGTTGAGATTAAGGTATAAGATATAAAAAATCTTAAATAATGTTATGAGGCACGCAAAATTTATTGCGTGTCTCATTTATTATGTGTACCTTTGCAGCCGCTAAAGTGTGTATTGCGCTGGCTCGATGGCTAACAATACCTTGAAAAAGAGCGATTTAACCTTCAGTTTGGAAGTAGTGGACGTTTCTTTTTAAGTGTAGTTGTGAGCACGAGAAAGTCGAGAAGCACTTGAAAAGAAAAGAATATATTCACATTAATATTTAATTTTAAACTGAAATGCCAGGATTAATTGGAAAGAAAATCGGAATGACATCCGTTTTCAGTGCCGACGGTAAAAATGTACCGTGCACTGTTATCGAAGCTGGTCCTTGTGTTGTTACCCAGGTGAAGACCGTTGAGAAAGACGGTTATGCTGCCCTCCAGTTGGCTTATGGTGAGAAGAAAGAAAAGAACACCACCAAGGCTATGCAAGGAGTATTCAAGAAGGCAGGTACAACACCAAAGGCCCACTTGGCCGAGTTCAAGTTTGACGAGGAGCACAACCTCGGTGACACCATCACGGTGGAACTCTTTAACGACACAGAGTTTGTCGACATTGTCGGCACCTCTAAAGGTAAGGGTTTCCAGGGTGTCGTGAAGCGTCACGGTTTCGGTGGTGTAGGTCAGTCTACACACGGTCAGGACGACCGCGCCCGCAAACCGGGATCTATCGGTGCTTGTTCTTATCCCGCCAAAGTGTTTAAAGGTATGCGCATGGGTGGCCAGATGGGTGGCGACCGCGTGACAACGCAGAACCTTCGTGTGTTAAAGGTAATACCGGAGCATAACCTCATCCTTGTGAAAGGTAGTTGCGCCGGTTGTAATGGTTCAACTGTTTTAATTCAGAAGTAAGCAATGGAAATTAACGTATTGAATATCAATGGTCAGGAGACCGGAAGAAAGGTTACGTTAAACGAATCGATCTTCGGAATTGAACCTAATGACCACGTCATTTATTTGGACGTAAAGCGTTACCTCGCTGATCAGCGTCAGGGAACCGCTAAGGCTAAGGAGAGAAGTGAGCATGCCGGTTCAACACGTAAACTCGGTCGTCAGAAAGGCGGCGGCGGTGCTCGTCATGGTGATATCAACTCACCCCTGTTGCGTGGTGGTGGTCGCGTGTTCGGTCCCAAGCCCCGTGACTATCGCTTCAAATTGAACAAGAAGGTGATCGCTCTTGCTCGTAGATCTGCCCTCTCCTACAAAGCCCAGGAGAACGCCATCATCGTTGTAGAGGACTTTAACTTCGAGGCTCCTAAGACCAAGGAGTTCCTGGCTGTGGCAAAGAACTTGAAGGTGGAGGGTAAGAAACTGCTCATGGTGTTACCCGAGTCTAATAAGAATGTATATCTGTCGGCTCGTAACTTACAGAAGTCTGAGGTCATTCTCGCAGCCAACCTGAACACTTACAAGGTGTTGAATGCTGACGTGATGGTCATCACAGAGAACTCGCTGAAGACAATCGACAGTATACTTAACAAATAAAGAAGAGGAGACATAAGATATGGCATTTATTATCAAGCCTCTGATTTCAGAGAAAATGAACAATATTACTGAGAAGACTTCTGTTGACAGAACCTTCAAGGCAAAGACAGGTGCCCATAAGGGTGAGCAGGTGACTAAAAAGGCACACGCCCAGTATGGTTTCATCGTAAAGCCTGAGGCCAACAAGTTGGAGATCAAGACAGAGATTGAGGCTCAGTATAATGTGACAGTAGAGAGTGTGAACACGCTTCGTTACTCTGGCAAACGCTCGCAGCGTTATACCAAGGCTGGTCTCGTGAGAGGTCAGAAGAACGCGTTCAAGAAAGCAGTCGTTACTCTTAAGGAGGGCGATACTATTGATTTTTATAGCAATATTTAATAAACAATGGCAGTACGTAAATTAAAACCCGTAACTCCGGGTCAAAGACACAAGATTATTGGCACGTTCGAGGATATTACTGCATCCGTGCCAGAGAAGTCTCTCGTTTACGGTAAGCGTTCTACTGGTGGTCGAAACAACACCGGTAAGATGACTGTTCGCTACATGGGTGGCGGTCACAAGAAGAAGTATCGTCTGATCGACTTCAAACGAGAGAAAGATGGTGTTCCAGCCGTAGTAAAGACTATTGAGTATGATCCGAACCGCTCGGCTCGCATCGCTCTGCTTTTCTACGCTGATGGTGAAAAACGTTATATTATTGCTCCTAATGGACTGCAGGTGGGTACACAACTGATGTCTGGCGCAGAGGCTGCTCCTGAGATCGGTAATGCGCTCCCCTTGGCAAACATCCCCGTAGGTACCGTCATCCACAACATTGAGATGCGTCCTGGTCAGGGTGCCAAACTCGTCCGTTCGGCAGGTAATTTCGCTCAGTTGACTTCTCGTGAAGGTAGTTATTGCGTCATCAAACTTCCTTCTGGTGAGACTCGTCAGATTCTCTCCGCTTGTAAGGCTACTGTGGGTAGTGTAGGTAACTCAGACCACGCTCTTGAGCAGTCGGGTAAGGCCGGTCGCTCACGCTGGTTGGGACGTCGCCCTCACAACCGTGGTGTTGTTATGAACCCGCATGATCACCCGATGGGTGGTGGTGAAGGACGTCAGTCTGGAGGACACCCACGCTCACGTAAGGGCTTGTACGCTAAGGGTCTTAAGACTCGTGCACCTAAGAAGCTTTCAAACAAGTACATTATTGAAAGAGCAAACAAGAAGTAATCACGAAGTTAATTAGAGAAAATTATGAGTCGTTCATTAAAAAAAGGCCCGTACATCAACGTATCACTCGAAAAGAAAATTCTCGCCATGAATGAGAGTGGTAAGAAGAATGTCGTTAAGACATGGGCAAGAGCTTCAATGATTTCCCCGGATTTCGTGGGACATACCGTTGCAGTTCACAATGGAAATAAATTCATCCCTGTTTACATTACTGAGAACATGGTAGGACACAAACTCGGTGAGTTCTCTCCGACACGTCGTTTCGGTGGCCATGCAGGTAACAAGAAATAATCCCAGGGGTAATTTAATAATTAAGAAATTAAGAAATTAAAATAATGGGAGCAAGAAAAAGATTAGCGGCTGAGAAAAGAAAAGCAGCCAATAAGACACAGTATTTTGCAAAGCTGAAAGGTGTTCCTTCTTCTCCACGCAAGATGCGCTATGTCGTTGATATGATTCGCGGCATGGAAGTAAACCGCGCTCTTGGTGTACTGAGATTCTCAAAGAAACATGCTGCAGCTGACGTAGAGAAGCTTCTTCGTTCGGCTATCGCTAACTGGGAGGCTAAGAATGACCGCAAGGCAGAGGACGGTGAACTGTATGTAAGCCGTGTCTTCGTTGACGAAGGTGTGACAATGAAACGTATGAGACCGGCACCTCAGGGTCGTGGCTATCGTATCCGTAAGCGTTCGAACCACGTGACTCTGTTTGTTGACGCTAAAACTAATGATAAGTAAGAAGTATGGGACAGAAAGTAAATCCAATTAGCAATCGCCTTGGTATTGTAAAAGGCTGGGATTCAAATTGGTTCGGAGGCAAGGACTTCGGAGATAACCTGGTAGAGGATCAGAAAATCCGTAAGTACCTCAACGAGCGTCTTGCTAAGGCAAGCGTTTCGAAGATTGTCATCGAACGTACATTGAAACTGGTGACCATCACTATCTGTACTGCCCGTCCGGGTCTTGTCATTGGTAAGGGTGGACAGGATGTCGATAAATTGAAGGAAGAACTGAAGAAACTCTATGATAAGGAGATTCAGATCAATATCTTCGAAGTTAAGAAACCGGAACTCGACGCAACGATTGTAGCCAACAACATCGCTCGCCAGATAGAGGGTAAGATCGCTTACCGTCGTGCTATCAAGATGGCTGTTGCTAACACAATGCGTGCCGGTGCCGAGGGTATCAAAGTACAGATCTCCGGTCGTCTGAACGGTGCGGAAATTGCCCGTAGTGAGATGATCAAGGAGGGTCGTACTCCTCTGCACACTTTCCGTGCTGATATTGATTACTGCCAGGCTGAGGCTCTGACGAAAGTCGGTCTGCTGGGCTTGAAAGTTTGGATTTGCCGTGGTGAGATCTACGGTAAGGTTGACTTGGCTCCAAACTTCACTCAGGACAAGGGCGCTGCCCGTTCAAACGGTGGTAACAATGGTGGCAGAAAGTTCCGTAATAAGAAAAAGTAATTCACTTAAAAGTTAGAATCTATCATGTTACAGCCTAAGAGAGTAAGATATAGAAGACCTCAAGATGGACGCGGCAATAAAGGCAACGCCCACAGAGGTACACAACTGGCTTTCGGTTCTTTCGGCATCAAGACACTGGATGCCAAATGGATTGACAGCCGCCAGATTGAGGCAGCCCGTGTTGCTATCAATCGTTACATGAACCGTGAGGGTCAGGTATGGATCCGCATCTTCCCGGATAAACCCATTACTCGCAAACCTGCTGACGTACGTATGGGTAAAGGTAAGGGTGACCCCGCAGGATGGGTTGCTCCTGTTACTCCGGGACGTATCCTCTTTGAAGTAGAAGGTGTTCCTTTTGAGACTGCTAAGGAGGCTCTTCGCCTCGGTGCTCAGAAACTGCCTGTTAAGACTAAGTTTGTTGTTAGACGTGATTACGATAAAAACGCTTAAGAAGTATGAAAACCAAGGAATTGAAAGAACTTGAGACCAAAGAATTGGCCGAGAGACTGGATGCAGAGGTTGCCAAGTACAACCAGATGAAACTGAACCATGCTATCACTCCTATGGAGAATCCTTCACAGATTAAGGCTACACGTCGTGACATCGCTCGTATGAAGACAGAACTCCGTCAGAGAGAACTTAACAAATAATAATGGTCCAGATGGAAACAAGAAATTTAAGAAAGACAAGACAGGGTGTTGTTATCAGCAACAAGATGGATAAAACCATTGTTATTGCCGCTAAGTTCAAGGAGAAGCACCCGATTTATGGTAAGTTTGTCCAGAAGACAAAGAAATACCATGCACACGATGAGAAGAATGAGTGCAACGTAGGTGATACAGTACTCATCATGGAGACCCGTCCTTTGTCAAAGACCAAGAGATGGAGATTAGTACAAATCGTAGAAAAAGCTAAGTAATTATGATACAAGCTGAAACAAGACTGGTAGTTGCTGACAACAGCGGTGCACGTGAGGCTCTTTGCATTCGTGTGCTGGGAGGTACCCGCCGCCGTTATGCCAGCGTGGGCGATGTAATTGTCGTTGCTATCAAGAACGCCATCCCCACAAGTGATGTTAAAAAAGGTGCAGTATCTAAGGCTTTGGTTGTTCGTACAAAGAAAGAGATTCGTCGCGCTGACGGTTCATATATCCGTTTCGACGATAATGCTTGCGTATTGTTGAACAACGCCGGTGAACTTCGCGGCAGCCGTATCTTCGGCCCTGTTGCCCGTGAACTTCGTGCTGTTAATATGAAGGTCGTATCACTGGCACCTGAGGTTCTTTAACATTTAAAGCATTCAAGAGAAATGAGTAAGTTACATATTAGAAAAGGTGATGAGGTGATTATCCTCGCTGGCAAGGACAAAGGCCAGAAGGGTAAGGTGCTCCAGGTCCTTGTGAAGGAGCAGAAAGCCATCGTCGAAGGTGTCAATATGGTGTCTAAGAGCACCAAGCCTAGTGCACAGCACCCACAGGGTGGTATTATCAAGCAGGAGGCTCCGATACATATCTCAAATATAAGTCTGATTGATCCGAAAAGCGGTAAGGCTACCCGTGTGTCTATCAAGCATGAGGGCAAGAACGTGATTCGTGTCGCTAAAAAGTCAGGGGAGGAAATTAAGTAATGGATACAGCACAGTTAAAGAAAGAGTATAAGGAGCAGATTGCTCCCGCTCTGCAGAAGCAGTTCAACTACACTTCAGCCATGCAGATTCCTGTCCTGAAGAAGATTGTCATCAATCAGGGCCTGGGTGATGCAACACAGGATAAGAAGATTATTGATGTGGCCATCAACGAGATTACCACGATTACAGGTCAGAAGGCTGTCGCTACCTATTCAAAGAAGGATATCGCCAACTTCAAACTTCGTAAGAAGATGCCTATCGGTGTGATGGTTACTTTGCGTCGTGAGCGTATGTATGAGTTCTTGGAGAAACTCGTTCGCGTGGCTCTTCCTCGTATCCGTGACTTCAAGGGTATCGAGAGCAAGTTCGATGGTCGTGGCAACTACACACTCGGTGTGCAGGAGCAGATCATCTTCCCTGAAATCAATATTGATACAGTAGACCGCATCCAGGGTATGAATATCACTTTCGTAACGTCTGCCAAGACCGACGAGGAGGGTTATGCACTGCTGAAAGGTTTCGGTCTGCCATTCAAGAACGCTAAAAACGATTAAGAGATATGGCAAAAGAATCAATGAAAGCCCGCGAGGTAAAGCGCGCCAAGATGGTTGCTCGTTATGCTGAGAAACGTGCGGCATTGAAGAAGATTATCGCAACATCTGAGGATCCTGCAGAGGCTTATGAGGCTGCTCGTAAACTCCAGAGTATTCCCAGAAACGCTAACCCTATCCGTCTGCATAACCGTTGTAAGATTACAGGTCGTCCCAAAGGATACATGCGTCAGTTCGGACTGTCACGTATCCAGTTCCGTGAGATGGCTTCCAGCGGTTTGATCCCAGGCGTGAAGAAGGCAAGTTGGTAAGAAGAGAGTTATTTATTTAATATTGTCGGGGCAGTCCCGATTAATTAAACAATTTTATTTATGACAGATCCAATAGCAGATTATCTGACCAGACTCAGAAACGCCATCATGGCTCATCACCGTGTTGTTGAGGTTCCTGCGTCTAACTTGAAGAAGGAAATCACGAAGATCCTCTTCGAGAAGGGTTACATCCTGAACTACAAGTTCGTGGAGGATGGCCCTCAGGGTACTATCAAAGTGGCTTTGAAGTATGATGCAGCCACAAAGGCTAACGCCATTAAGTGCCTGAAACGCGTGTCAACACCAGGTCTTCGCAAGTACACTGGTTACAAAGACATGCCGAGAGTTATTAACGGATTAGGTATCGCCATCTTATCTACATCCCAAGGTGTCATGACAGACAAAGAGGCTGCTGCCCTGAAGATTGGCGGCGAGGTGCTTTGTTACGTATATTAATTGGAGGACTCGATTATGTCAAGAATAGGAAAATTGCCAATTAATATCCCTGCAGGCGTTACAATTACGCAAGGTCAGGACGGTGTCGTTACCGTAAAGGGTCCGAAAGGCGAACTTTCACAGAAGGTAGACGCTTCTATCAATGTGAAGATTGCCGATGGTCAAGTATCTTTTGAAATCAACGAGGACAGTGCTGTTAATATCAAACAGAAGCAGGCTTTCCATGGATTGTATCGCGCACTGGTCAACAACATGGTTGTTGGTGTCAGCGAGGGTTATAAGAAGGAACTGGAACTCATCGGTGTTGGTTACCGTGTATCTAATCAGGGTAACATCATTGAGTTCTCATTAGGTTATACGCATCCTATCTTCATTCAACTTCCTAAGGAGGTAAAGGTGGAGACCAAGATGGAACGTAACCAGAACCCGCAGATCATCCTGGAGTCATGCGACAAGCAGTTGCTGGGTCTCATTTGTGCAAAGATTCGTTCTTTCCGTATGCCGGAGCCTTATAAGGGTAAGGGTGTCTTGTTCAAGGGCGAGGTTATCCGTCGTAAGTCGGGTAAGTCGGCCGCAGCCAAGTAATCTTGAAAATTAAACATTAAAGATTAAACATTAAAGATTATGACAACAAAGAAAATAGAAAGACGAATTAAGATCAAATATAGAATTCGTAAGAGCGTCTTCGGTACAGCCGAGCGCCCCCGCTTGAGCGTTTTCCGCAGTAACAAGCAGATCTATGCTCAGGTGATTAACGATTTGGAAGGTAAAACTCTTGCATCTGCATCTTCTATCGGATTGGAGGCTATGCCGAAGATCCAGCAGGCTGAGAAGGTTGGTGAACTGGTTGCCCAGAAGGCTCAGGAGGCCGGCATTAGTGCTGTTGTCTTCGACCGTAACGGTTATCTCTATCACGGCCGTGTAAAGTCTCTGGCTGATGCAGCACGTAAAGGTGGACTTAATTTTTAAACGATTATGGCAATGAACAAAGTTAAAGTAAATAGTGACGTAGAGTTGAAAGACAGACTGGTTGCCATCAACCGTGTTACAAAGGTAACAAAGGGAGGTCGCACCTTTACATTCGCAGCCATCGTCGTTGTCGGTGACGGCAACGGTATCATCGGCTGGGGACTTGGTAAGGCTGGTGAAGTAACAGCCGCTATTGCCAAGGGTGTTGAGGCAGCCAAGAAGAATCTGGTGAAGGTTCCCGTTCTGAAAGGAACGATTCCTCATGAGATGGAATCACGCTTTGGTGGTGCTCAGGTATTCCTGAAGCCTGCCGCAGCCGGTACCGGTCTTGTTGCCGGTGGTGCTATGCGTGCTGTTCTGGAGAGTGTTGGTATCAAGGACGTACTTGCAAAGTCTAAGGGTTCTTCTAACCCCCACAACTTGGTGAAGGCTACCATCGCCGCTTTGAGCGAGATGCGTGATGCCTATACGATTGCAGGTACTCGTGGAATCAGTATGGAAAAAGTATTTAGAGGATAAAGGAGATAAGACTATGGCAACAATTAAGATTAAGCAGATTAAGAGCAAGATCGGTTATCCCGTTGACCAGAAGCGTACCCTTCAGGCACTGGGTCTCCATAAGATCTCACAGGTTGTTGAGGTAGAGGACAATCCTTCTATCCGTGGTATGATCCGTAAGGTTCATCACTTAGTAACCGTTATCGATTAATTAATTTAAAAACAGATACGAATATGAAACTACATACTTTAAAACCAGCGGAGGGCTCAACCCACTCACGTCGTAGAATCGGTCGCGGAACAGGCTCTGGTCTCGGTGGTACTTCTACCCGTGGTCATAAGGGTGCCAAGGCTCGTTCAGGTTATAAGAAGAAGGTCGGTTTCGAAGGTGGTCAGATGCCTTTGCAGCGTCGTGTTCCGAAGAGTGGATTTAAGAACATCAACCACAAGGAATATTTCGCAGTGAACCTGTCTACACTCCAGAAACTTGCCGAGCAGAAGAATCTTACCAAGATCGGTATCGCAGAACTCGTGGCTGCTGGTCTGACCAATGGTAAGGAACTCGTCAAGATCCTTGGTAAAGGTGAGTTGAAGGCGAAGGTTGATGTAGAGGCTAACGCCTTCTCAAAGACTGCTGAAGAGGCTATCAAGGCAGTTGGTGGTAACGCAACAATTATCTAAACAAGATGAAGAAGTTAATAGAGACACTGAAGAACATCTGGAAGATTGAGGACCTGCGCCAGCGCATCCTGATTACGCTTCTATTTGTAGCGATTTATCGTTTTGGCTCATTCGTGGTATTGCCAGGTATCAATCCTGCCTTGCTCGATAAACTGCAGTCGCAAACCCAGGGCGGTCTGATGTCGCTTTTGGATATGTTCTCCGGTGGTGCATTCTCCAACGCATCTATCTTTGCGCTTGGAATCATGCCTTACATCTCTGCTTCTATCGTCATGCAACTCCTTGCTGTCGCTGTACCTTATTTCCAGAAGATGCAGCGTGAGGGTGAGAGCGGCCGTAAGAAGATTATGACTTATACTCGGTACCTGACAGTGGCTATCCTGCTGTTTCAGGCTCCGAGTTACCTCATTAATCTGAAGATGCAGGCTGGTGCTGCTTTGGCATCAGGCATCAGTTGGTCGGTGTTCGTATTCCCTGCCACGATTATTCTGGCTGCCGGTAGTATGTTCATTCTCTGGCTCGGAGAGCGCATTACGGATAAGGGTATAGGAAATGGTATCTCTCTGATCATTATGATCGGTATCATCGCTCGTCTGCCTCAGGCATTCATCCAGGAGGTAGGCTCTCGTTTCACTGCTATTACAGGTGGTGGACTGGTGATGTTCCTCGTGGAGATTATCATTCTCTATGCAGTTGTTTGTGCATCTATCGTTTTGGTACAGGGTGTCCGCAAGATTCCCGTACAGTATGCTAAGCGTCTTGTAGGTAACCAGCAGTATGGCGGTGCTCGTCAGTATATCCCCCTGAAACTGTTCGCTGCGAATGTGATGCCTATCATCTTTGCCCAGGCTCTGATGTTCATCCCATTGGCTTTCGTACAGTATGCTGCTCCTGAGAATGCTAACTGGTTTGTCCGTTCACTGCTGAATCATCACAGTTGGACGTACAATATCATCTTCGCTATTCTCATCATTGCGTTCACCTATTTCTATACGGCTATCACACTCAATCCTACCCAGATGGCTGAGGACATGAAGCGTAATAACGGCTTTATCCCTGGTATTAAACCGGGTAAACCGACCGCAGACTATATCGATACTATCATGTCTCGTATTACACTGCCCGGTTCGCTGTTCATCGCTTTCATTGCCGTGATGCCTGCCTTGGCTGGACTTCTGAATGTGCAGGACGCTTTCTCACAGTTCTTCGGAGGTACTTCTCTGCTGATTCTTGTTGGTGTTGTGCTTGACACGCTCCAGCAGATAGAGAGTCACCTGCTGATGCGCCATTATGACGGTCTGCTGAACTCAGGTCGTATTCATGGACGTGGCGGAGTGTCTGCATACTAAGTCTGTATGAAGATATTTCTGAAGACAGAAGATGAGATAGTGCTGATGCGCGAGGCTAACCAACTTGTTGGTAAGACCCTCGGTGAATTGGCGAAACATATTAAGCCTGGTGTAACGACCCTCCATCTGGATAAGATTGCTGAAGAGTTCATTCGCGATCACGGGGCAATCCCCACATTCAAGGGTTTCCCTAATCCATATGGAGGACCGTTTCCTGCCAGTATCTGCACATCAGTCAATGATGTTGTGGTACACGGCGTGCCTAATGCGCAGACCGTTCTTCAGGAAGGAGATATTATCTCTATCGACTGCGGGACACTGCTGAATGGTTTTTGTGGGGATTCTTGCTACACCTATTGTGTCGGTGAGGTCAGCGAGGAGGTAAAGAAACTCCTACGCACCACAGAGGAAGCATTATATAAAGGCATTGAGCAAGCGATGGCAGGAAGACATGTGGGTGATATCGGCAGTGCGGTCCAGGAACACTGTGAGGCTCAAGGGTACGGTGTCGTACGGGAGTTGACAGGACATGGGATAGGACAGCAGATGCATGAAGACCCGCAGATTCCCAATTACGGGCGTCGTGGTAATGGCGTGATGCTGAAAAACAGTATGTGTATTGCCATTGAGCCCATGATAACGATGGGTAAGCGTGATATCTGGCTTGACCAGGATCGCTGGACCATCCGCACACGAGACGGTAAGCCCGCCGCTCATTTTGAGCATACGGTGGCTGTCAGAAAGGGAAAGGCAGAAATCCTCTCTTCGTTTGAGGAAGTACGGCAAATTGAAGGTAAACAATATTAGTATGGCAAAGCAAGGTGCTATAGAACAAGACGGAACGATCGTTGAGGCATTGTCGAATGCTATGTTCCGAGTGGAGTTGGAGAATGGTGTGCCCATCATCGCACATATCTCCGGTAAGATGCGTATGCACTACATCAAGATTCTGCCCGGTGACAAGGTGAAAGTGGAGATGAGCCCATACGACCTGACCAAAGGACGAATTGTTTTTAGATACAAATAATTTAAGGAGACAGAATAATGAAGACAAGAGCATCGTTGAAGAAACGCACCCCGGACTGCAAGATCGTACGTCGTAAGGGTCGTCTGTTCGTAATCAACAAGAAGAACCCTAAGTACAAGATGCGTCAGGGTTAATGTTAAATAAGCATAATGAGGTGGCGGAATATGAAATATTTTGCGTAACTTTGCATGCTTTTTAGCGAAATTCGAATTTTATTTATTTTATTTTTTAGTTTAAAATGGCAATAAGAATTGTTGGAGTAGATTTGCCCCAAGAGAAGCGTGGCGAAATCGCATTGACCTATATCTATGGTATTGGTCGAAGTAGTTCAGCAAAGATTTTGGACAAGGCCGGTGTGAGCCGTGACCTGAAAGTCAGCGAGTGGAGTGACGATCAGGCAGCCAAGATCCGTGAAATTATCGGCGCTGAATTCAAAGTAGAAGGTGATCTCCGCAGTGAGATCCAGTTGAATATCAAGCGACTGATGGATATTGGTTGCTATCGTGGTGTGCGTCATCGCCACGGTCTTCCCGTTCGTGGTCAGAGCACCAAGAACAATGCCCGTACACGTAAGGGTAAGAAGAAGACTGTTGCAAACAAGAAGAAGGCCACGAAGTAATTCTAAATTAAACATTAAACATTAAAAATTAAAGATTTAGAAATTATGGCAAAGAAAACAGTCACTTCCAAGAAGAGAAACGTGAAGGTTAATGCCCTTGGCCAACTTCACGTGCACAGTTCTTTCAATAATATCATCGTTACTTTGGCCAACGACGAGGGTCAGGTAATCTCTTGGTCTTCCGCCGGTAAGATGGGCTTCCGTGGTTCTAAGAAGAACACTCCGTATGCTGCTCAGATGGCAGCAGAAGATTGCGCAAAGGTCGCTTTCGACCTGGGTCTGCGCAAGGTGAAGGCTTATGTGAAGGGTCCTGGTAACGGTCGTGAGTCCGCTATCCGTGCCGTGCATGGTGCAGGTATTGAGGTTATCGAGATTATCGATGCTACACCGCTGCCACACAATGGATGCCGTCCTCCTAAGCGTCGTAGAGTTTAATTAGTTGAATTTATTTTTTTATATTATGGCAAGATATATTGGACCGAAATCAAAAATTGCACGCCGTTTTGGTGAACCCATCTTCGGTGAAGACAAAGTTTTGTCCCGTAGGAACTTCCCCCCGGGACAGCATGGCAACAACCGTCGTCGTAAGCAGTCGGAGTATGCAGTCATGCTGGCAGAGAAGCAGAAAGCCAAGTATACCTATGGTGTCCTTGAGCGTCAGTTCCGTAATATGTTTGAAAAGGCAGCCAAGGCTGATGGTATTACCGGTGAGGTACTGCTCCAGAACTTGGAGAGCCGTCTCGACAATGTAGTGTTCCGTTTGGGTATTGCTCCCACTCGTGCTGCTGCCCGTCAGTTGGTGGGTCACAAGCACATTACAGTCGACGGTGCTGTTGTCAACATTCCCTCTTTCTCCGTCAAGCCAGGTATGATTGTTGGTGTACGTGAGAAATCAAAGTCTTTGGAGGTCATCGCTGCCAGCCTCGCTGGATTCAACCACAGCAAATATCCTTGGATTGAGTGGGACGAGCAGAGCAAGAGCGGAAAGTTCCTGCACAAGCCTGACCGCAGTGACATCCCTGAGAACATTAAGGAGCAGTTAATCGTTGAGTTGTACTCTAAATAATCATTAAATTAATGGCGATATTAGCATTTCAAAAACCTGATAAAGTCGTAATGTTGGAGGCTGACGACAAGTTCGGCAAGTTCGAATTTCGTCCTCTTGAGCCTGGCTTTGGCGTAACCATCGGTAACGCCCTGCGCCGCATTCTTCTTTCATCGCTCGAGGGCTATGCCATCAACACCATCCGAATCTCCGGTGTTGAGCATGAGTTCTCATCAGTACCTGGTGTAAAGGAAGACGTGACCAACATTATCTTGAACCTGAAACAAGTAAGGTTCAAGCAAGTAGTGGAAGAATTCGAGAACGAAAAAGTCTCTATCACCGTTGAGAACACGACAGAGTTCAAGGCTGGTGATATCGGCAAGTATCTGACTGGATTTGAAGTGTTAAATCCCGATTTGGTGATTTGTCATTTAGATTCCAAAGCTTCGATGCAGATTGATCTTACGATTAACAAAGGTCGCGGCTATGTGCCCGCTGATGAGAACCGCGAGTTCTGCACTGATGTCAACGTAATAGCAATCGACTCCATTTACACTCCGATCCGTAACGTGAAATACGCCGTTGAGCCGTATCGTGTCGAGCAGAAGACCGACTACGACAAGTTGGTGATTGAAGTTACGACGGATGGTTCCATTCACCCGAAAGACGCGTTGAAGGAAGCCGCCAAGATCCTGATTTATCACTTCATGCTCTTCTCAGACGAGAAGATCACGCTCGAGAGTAGTGATACTGAGAGCAACCAGGAGTTTGATGAGGAGGTACTGCACATGCGTCAACTGCTGAAGACCAAGTTGGTAGACATGAACCTCTCTGTTCGTGCCCTCAACTGTCTGAAGGCTGCCGATGTAGAGACCCTTGGTGATCTCGTACAGTACAACAAGACGGATCTTCTGAAATTCCGCAACTTCGGTAAGAAATCGCTCACTGAGCTTGATGATTTGCTCGAGAGTCTGAATCTGTCGTTTGGAACCGATATTTCAAAGTATAAACTGGACAAGGAATAATGCACGCTCGTAGTGCATCGTTTGTCCGATTAAAGAAAAACGAAAAATGAGACACGGAAAGAAATTTAACCATCTGGGCCGTACTGCAGATCATCGTAATGCCATGCTTGCCAACATGGCCATCTCACTGATCATGCACAAAAGAATCACTACGACCCTCGCCAAGGCAAAGGCACTCAAGAAGTATGTTGAGCCCCTGATTACACGCTCAAAAGATGATAGTACCAATTCACGTCGTGTAGTATTCAGTTACCTCCAGAACAAGGAGGCTTTGAAAGAACTCTTCGGTGTGATTGCACAGAAGGTAGGTGACCGTCCCGGTGGCTACACTCGTGTAATTAAGTTGGGCTCACGTCCCGGTGATGGTGCTGATGTCGCTTTCATTGAGTTGGTAGACTTCGATGAGAATATGTTGAAGACTCCAAAGGCTGAGGCTAAGAAGACCCGTCGTTCACGTAAGTCTGCTGCCGCTAAGACTGAGGCACCCGCTGCTGAGGAAGTAAAGGCAGAAGAGACTCCCGCCGAGGAGGTGAAGGCTGAGGAGGCTCCCGTAGAGGAAGCACCTGCTGCTGAGGCTCCCGCTGCTGAAGAGGCAAAAGCTGAGTAATCTGTTAAGGACATGATAGAAATGAGGGGCATTGCGCAAGCGATGCCCCTTTTCTTTTTGTCTGTCATCCTCATTGGATGGCCTGCTCTTTATATTTCTTCAGGTTACGGTAGAAGGAGCTGAGGGAGGAGAATCCCGACTGTGTGGCCACCTCGTTGACCGACAGTTCGGGTTTCTCTGTCATCAACAGCTGGGCATGGCGGATGCGCCGACGGTTGATCAGTTCGTTGAACGAGACACCCATCTGTTGGTTGATGGCCTGGTAGATATAGGTACGGTTGGTGTTCATCAGGCGTGCCAAGTCATCCAGTTTGAGGTTAGGCTGCAGGAATATCTTTTCTCTCTCTACGATGGTGATGATACGCTCTGTCAGGGGCAGGTCGGAGAGCGTGTCTACAGGTTTTTCCATCTCCTCCAGCAAAGCGTTCCTGTCGTGTCCAAGGTCTTTAAAGGAGAAGCGGCGCTGCAGTCCTGCGTGGCCGATACTGAAGAGTAGTGCCGAGAAGGCCGCGGAAGGGAAGAGCAACAGCCAGAAAGAGTCCGTGAAGCGGTAGCGCCCGATGATATTGGCGACAAACGACAGGGTGGAGGCTATCAGTACCAATAGGAGGATGGTCTGGATGGTGCGCATCGACTTGTCGTCGGTATCGGCATACAGTTCGTTCACCTGTCTGTGGTAGTTGCGGATCAGTCGATAACCTACCACCACGGTGACAATCACTTCGATGGCGAAGACGACCTTACAGATGATATGTGTCCATGCCAACCACAGGGCCGTTCCTGTCAGTCCTGCCGTCTGGTTGTGGTAGAGATAGTGCTCCACAAACTGTTGACAGTCTTGTGGTGACAACAGCAGGAAACCGATACAGGTAGCCACACCCCCGATGATAGCAGGTAGCAGCAACCACCCATAGGATGACTTCCAGGGGGAGGTCAGTCGAATGATATAGATAAGGTATAGGGGATATACCGCCAGATTGGTCGTCACGTAGATGGTATCCATCAGCGGCAACAGGTTAGTCACATGGTTGAAGAACACATAGTGACCGGCATAGAGAAGGGTGGCAGACAGCATATAACCAAACAAGGTCCTCTGCTCACGCAGTCGTGAGTCATTCCATCCCAGTAGTATCAGCACTGTAAAAAATGCGCATACCATCATAGGGAGTGAGGTAAGCAGGTTATATAGCATCATTGACGGAGCGAAAGTACGACAATATTCCGAGATGACCAAATCTTTCCTCAGAAATGTGTATATCAAAGACAAAAAAGCAGAAATTGTGAATATGAGAATAGATTTTGTGATAATAGGAGCCTTATGTTAAGGCTTTTTCCTAACTTTGTAAACATAAACTAAGAACTAGACAATAAACAATCACATTAAAAATCAAAGAATATGAAAAAACTATTCCTTTCCATGATGGTGCTTTGCCTCGCAATGGTGGCAAAGGCTCAGAATGAACTTAGTGTCGCAACCCTTCAGCACGGTGATGCCGTCAGCGTTTTCACTGGTGCCACCGCATTGGTCACAGCCCACGAAGCTTCTGTTGACGGTGATGTGATAGCGCTATCAGCCGGTACGTTTAACGCTACGACAATCACAAAGTCCGTCGCTATCTATGGTGCTGGTTTTGAAGAGAGCAGTGAAACCCATACAGCAGTAACAAAGATCAATGGTCAGTTATATCTTGGAGCCGAGGGAGGAGAAACCCTTACTGGAGTGTATTTGGAAGGCCTTTTCTTCAATTCTCACGTCACTAAGAACGTTTCATTAGAGAATTTCGAAATGAAAACATGTTATGTGAACGGGACTGTCACGATTGGCACAAGTTCGAATGTACTGCTCAAGAACTGTGTCATTACCGGTAAGATCGATGGCGCTAAACAGGTAGCCACCAACTGCCTGATAGAAAACTGCTGGGTAGGGGGTGACATTAATACTTTTGATGCAAGTAGCAGCGTTAAGATCAACCATTGTATCGCTTGCAGTTTTGTTGGTCCTTATCTCTGCCAGAACAGCATATTCCCCTATTATTGGGTTGGAGCTTATTACGACCGCGCTGTTTTTGCTAACACAGAGGGAGCAACAGCTTATAATTGTATATTCAGGAATTTTGATTATAACAACCAAGACAAAAACACCTTCATTGGTTGCTTTGCTGTTGACATCAAAGAAATGTTCACAGACGCACAAAACGCAACCTACTCTGCCACTCGCACTTTCGAAATCAAGCAGCCTGAGACATGGATAGGTACTGATGGAAAGCAGATTGGTATTAGAGAAGGGTGGAGCAAGGTGCCAAGAACGCCGGTTGTCAAGGACCTGCAACTGAATGTTGAAGGCAACACGCTGAAGGTGAACTACGATGCTGATGTTCGCTGATGGTAGAACCCATATCATGCAAACGACCATGAACAAGATAAGAACATTGATGCTCGTTGCTGTCAGTGTCGTCTGCACAACGATGGTGGCGCAGAAGAGCATTACAGAAAGGACTTACTGGATAGATGGCGATGTGGGCAGTGCTCAGACGGTGACTTCGAGCATCGACATATCGTCACTACCCGCTGGTGTGCACTCCCTAACCCTCCGCGTAAAAGACTCGGAGAATTTATGGAGTACACCCCTGACGAAGTATTTCATTATTCCTCAAACGTCCACTGCTGCCACAAGCATTGTGGAGCGTGAATATTGGATAGACGGCAATATCGCAGCACGTGCTGCACTCGGCGGTTCTCCTGTAGCGATCAGTCTCGTGGAACTTGCTGCTGGTATACACTCGTTGACTGTCCGGGTGAAGGATGATACAGGGTTATGGAGCACACCCCAGACGAAGTATTTCATTATTCCTCAAACGGCTATTGCTGCCACAAGTATTGTGGAGCGTGAATATTGGATTGACGGCAACACTGTGACACGTGCTGGACTCGGCGGTTCTCCTGCAGCAATCAGTCTCGTGGAACTTGCTGCTGGTATGCATTCGCTGACCGTCCGGGTGAAGGATAATATCGGGGTATGGAGCACACCTCTGACGAAATACTTTATCGTGCCGAGTGCCACAGGGCAGGAAGACATGAAGATAGCACGCTACGTGTACTGGTTTGACGACGACACAGCTAACCCTGTCACTGCTACCGTGACCAATGCAAGCGGTGTGCTGGATATAGACATTGGTAAACTTACCAAAGGCGAGCATACGCTGTCATGGATTATGGCAGACTCAAAGGGCGCATGGAGCGATGTGAAGACTGAGACGTTCACATTTACCCCAGTGATCTTCGGTGATGCCAACCAGGACGGCTTGGTCAACGTGACGGATATCGTGGCTACCGTCAACTACATTATGGAGAATCCTACCGGCACCTTCGACAAAGTGGCTGCTGACGTGAATAAGGACGGCTTTATAAACGTCTCAGACATCGTGGCTATGGTGAATATCATCATGTCCAGCGGTTCGCGCATGGACCAGCAGGAAGTGATGGCGATCCTAAAGCAATATGGCTTTATCTTCAAAGGAAAAGAAATACAATACTAAAACAGAAAATAAACAATCAAATTAAGAATCAAAGAATATGAAAAAAGTATTATTATCCGTGGTTGCCATGATGATAGCATCCATGAGTTTCGCACAGAATACAGTGGTGGCTTCACTGAGCCATGGTACAGATGTCACGATGTTTTATGGTTCCAATGCACTGATTGATGCTGTAGCAAAAGCAGAGAGTGGAGATATGATCAATCTCTCTGGTGGTACGTTTTATGCTTCAAACATCACCAAGGCTATCACTCTTCGGGGAGCAGGTATTGACAGTGAAAACGCTACTTACATTCTTAACAATTTCACTATTGAGATTCCTGCAGACGATGCTAATCGCTTTACGATGGAAGGCATCAGATGTCAGAACACGATGTACACAAAAGGAACATTTGCAAATCCACATTTCGTAAAGTGCCAGTTCAATGCCATTCAAAACGCTACAGAACAGGATGCTGTCACTAATCAATTGTTTGTCAATTGTAAAATTATAGACCATATTTATGTTGGGGCAAACAACTCAGTGAACTTTGTCAGTAGTTACGTGACAAATATTGGTAAGTATCAGAATGGTCTCATTACATCTATGAACAGTATCCACAACCAGAGAGGCTTGGGAGATCTTAAACAATCCCAATGGTACAACTGTATTTTCTTTTGTACAGGATATTCGGAATCTTATCTGCCTGCCGATGCCGTGGTAATGAACTGCATTTACCCAGAATACAATGGCAACAACTATGCGTATGATATTTTCCGTGGTTTGATCTCACATCCAGGAACTGCTGTCTTCAAATATGATGAAACATTTAAAACCTTTGACGGCAAATATACGGATGAGCAGACTTTTGAACTTACAGATGCTGCAAAGGCTGCCTATCTGGGTACCGACGGCAAAGAGGTAGGCCTCTATGGCGGCCCGATGCCGTTCAACCTGAACTTGTCTTATCCACTGATCTCTAAGATGGAGGTTGGCGAGCAGACCGACGACAAGGGTCAATTAGAAGTAACCATCGAGGTAAGTAAATAAAAAACACAGATTATGCGAAGATATTTATTATTCCTATTGCTCTTCGGCCTGAGTATAGCCATGTGGGGAGATGACGTACCGTCAATAGACCTGACGGGGCTGCCGCAGCCTACAACTGCCAAGTCGTTGCGCTATTGGTTTGATACCGATGCTAACTCACACAAAAACACTACAACCCTGAGTGGTGCTACTACGATTGATGCCTCTTCACTGATGGAAGGAGTTCATATCGTGCATTACCAGATAGTGGATAGCAAGGATATAGCAGGAATACCAGCCTCGAAGATGTTCATCAGGATGGACGAGCGTATTGTCGCTACCTCTAAGTCGTTACGCTATTGGTTTGATACCGATGCTAACTCACACAAAAACACTACAACCCTGAGTGGTGCTACTACGATTGATGCCTCTTCACTGATGGAAGGAGTCCATATCGTGCATTACCAGATAGTTGATAGCAAGGATATGGCAGGAATCCCTGCCTCTAAGATGTTCATTAAGGTTGACGGGAAGACAGTCACTAAGGCTAAGTCGTTGCGCTACTGGTTTGACAATGACATGACCAGTGTGAAGACAACAGCGCTACCGAGTGAGGCTGTCACGATTGATGCCTCTGCCCTCGTGGAGGGTATCCACATGTTGCATTACCAGATAGTGGATGACAAGGGTGGCTTAGGCTGTGTTGTTACCAAGATGTTCTTCAAGGTAAGTGCGAAAACAGCATCCACAGCAACGTCGATACGTTATTGGTTTGACGAAGACACCGAGGTACAACAAGTGGACGTTGCTGAGATTGTCCAAGTCTCAACAAATAAACTCAAGACGAATGGTTCTCATGAGTTAAGATTCCAGTTGGTTGACAATCAAGGAAAGGTCAGTCCTGTACGTTCTGCTTCATTCGACTATGCTATCCCTGGTGATGCCAACCAGGATGGCTTGGTCAACGTGACAGACATCGTGGCTACGGTGAACTTCATCATGGAGAAGCCGTCGGAAGGCTTCAACAAGGCAGCAGCCGACCTGACTGGCGATGGCGAGATCAATGTGACGGACATCGTCAAGATGGTCAACATCATCATGGCCAGCGAAGCAAGAAAAATGGAATAAAACAACACACAAACAATCAAGAATAAAACAATAATATGATGCACAGAACCAAACGACTACTCATATCAATACTCACCCTGCTCTGCTGCTGTACGGGGGCATGGGCAACGGGTGAACTAAATGGTTTATTTACCATCAATGCCAGTGGCGTCAAGGTGCAATTCTCGCAGGGTAACCTGCAGTACTTCTGCAGCACAAGTGCTCCTGAGTGGCGATTTGCTGAACACCAGTACGACTATGTGGATTTCGATATCAGCGCATACGCTGCGAATTCAGGGAAATGGATTGACCTTTTCGCACACGGCACCAGTGGATATGACAATGGCCAGACCAATTATCAGCCATACGTCGTAGGTGCAGGAGCGGGTACTTACTATCAAGGCAATCTTACAGGAAATGCTGATTGGGGCTACAACGCCATCAGCAATGGCGGCAACACAGAAAACAGTGGTTGGCGGACATTGACGAAGGCAGAATGGCTTTATGTATTCTCAGACCGTTCCAATGCAGCATCTAAATATGGGCATGGAAGTATAAACGGGGTCAACGGCATGATTCTCCTCCCTGACAGCTGGACACTTCCTGACGGGCTTAGCTTTACTCCTGGCAATAGCCAATTTGCAAATTCATACACTCTTGAACAATGGGCTTTAATGGAAGCCGCTGGTGCAGTATTCCTGCCGGCATCGGGCTCTTGCAATAGTTCAGGAATTCCTTCAGAGTCTTTGCAGAATCAGAACGGCTTTTATCGTGCGAGCACTGCTGCGTACTATATACACTTTAAAGAAAATGCTTTCTATCATTGCACAAGTAGTTTTTTCCAATATGGTGATGCCGTCCGTCTTGTGAAGGATTATCGGTTGCAGCAAGACGGCGAGGGCAATTACCTCATCGGCTCCGTACGGGACTGGAAAGATTTTGCTACTATCGTCAACAACGGAACGAACCCCGCTGCCAATGCCAAGATGACGGCAGATATCGACCTCTGTACAGACGTAACGATGGTAGGAAGTACAAGTGGCAATCCTTATAAGGGTGTATTTGATGGACAAGGACACAAATTGACAGTGAATTGGAGTGTCAATAGTGGCGGTGACGGAGTCGCTCCATTCCGTTTTATTGATGGAGCAACAATCAAAAAACTGCATGTGGATGGCAGTATAAGTGCTACAGGTTCTACGCAAAGAGTCGCCACGAGTATTGTTGCATATAGCATTGGCAATGCGACAAGTACCATTAGCGAATGCTGGTCGTCGGCATCCATTACAAGCTATGACACTATGGGAGGTATATTCGGCGTAGCTTATGATGGAGCAAGTACTGTGAATATCACCGACTGCTTGTTTACGGGCTCTATTAGTCCAACACACTCCAATGAAGGATGCAGTGCTGGCTTTGCCTCACAAGCAATGAAAGATGGGAGTAACGTGCCTACAATTAATATTACTCGAGGATTATATATGGGTTCTTACACGGGCAGCACTGTCAGGTGTTACAATTTTGTACGAAACGATTATCCCGATTTGTTTGGTACACACATTGTTACAGATTGTTACTATAAGGACGTTTATGGAACAGCTCAGGGTACACAGGCCACTGCCGAACAACTCTCCGATGGCACGACAACAACGGCGCTGAATGCTGGTCGCACAGGCGATGAGGCAGTATGGGTGCAAGACCCCGTCACCAACCAGCCGATGCTGAAGTTGTTTGCCTTGAATACAGACGCCAGCGGCAATTACCTCCTCGGTTCAGCGGTGGATTGGAAGGAATTTGCTGCTATCGTCAACAACGGAACGAATCCTGCTGCCAATGCCAAATTGACGGCAGACATCGACCTCGGCGATGAACAGACAATAATCGGTAGTTCTGCTCATCCATATGCTGGAGTGTTTGATGGGCAGGGATATACACTTACAGTCCACTTAAACAGTGCGTCAGATGGCGTAGCTCCATTCCGCTCAATTGATGGCGCAACAATCAAGAATCTCGCCGTGGCAGGTTCTGTCACAGGAGCGATTCATTGTGCGGGACTTGTTGGTGGAATGCCTGAGCATAGCGCATTCAATCTGATTAGCAATGTAATGGTTTCTGCCACCATCACGACCACAGGAACACATTGTGGCGGTATTCTTGGTCATGGTGGAAGCACCACCAATACAACGATACAAGATTGTCTGTTTAATGGCACAATTAACGGAAAAGATGGAGGCAGTACGGTTGGAGTGATTTGGGGATGGCAAACCTATGGTTCTGTAAACATCATTAGGTGCTTGGAAAATGGAACCTATACGAACTGTTCTACGTTTGATCCTTTGTTTAAGGGATGGGGTCCTTCTGTAGGTTCCTGTTCTAACAATTATTATGTAAATGGCTCTTCCGAATACGGCACACAGGCAAATGCTACGACACTCAGTGATGGTACCGTAACGGAAGGCTTGAATGCTGGCCGCACGGGCGATGAGGCTGCATGGGTGCAAAACCCCGTCACCAACCAGCCGATGCTGAAGCCGTTTGCCTTGAATACAGATGCAAGCGGCAATTACCTCATCGGCTCCGTACGGGACTGGAAAGATTTTGCTGCTATCGTCAACAACGGTACAAATCCTGCTGCCAATGCCAAGATGACGGCAGATATTGACCTGGGAGATGACCAGACGAGGATAGGTTCCACGTCGGACAGTAATACCGCCCTTCATTACAAAGGCATTTTCGACGGGCAAGGACATACATTAAAAATTGCATTTGTTGAAACAGGAGGTAGTAATTTATGTGCACCGTTTAACAAACTCGATGGTGCAACTATCAAAAACCTTCATATTAAGGGTACAATCACTACCGCAGGAATTCATGGTGCTGGCGTTGCCTCTGATGCAAGAGGAACGACAACCATTATGAATGTATGGAGTGAGGTAGATGTGACATCGACTCATTCTGGTTGGGATGAATGCTCAGGTATAGTTGGTTGTATGAAAGCTAATAGTCTGACTATTTCTGATTGTCTGTTTTCTGGTTCCGTAACAGCAAGTAGTTCTTATAACGGTGGATTCATTGGTTATAAAGATAGCGGAAGTGCATCAATAGTGAACAGCCTTTCCACAGGAACATTTAATTACACCAACAATCAAGACTTTGCAAGAGGAGCTTCCGTTTCCAACAGTTACTACACACAATTCGTTGGGTCTACAACGGGAATGACTCTTGCTACATCCGAACAACTCTCCAATGGCACGACAACAACCGCGTTGAATAATGGTCGCACAGGCGATGAGGCTGTATGGGTGCAAGACATCGTGGCCAACCAGCCGATGCTGAAAATCTTCTATCAGCACAGTTTCATCCCTGGTGATGCCAATGGTGACGGCCTCGTGAATGTGACCGACATCGTGGCTACCGTCAACTATATCATGGAGAATCCTACCGGTACCTTCGACAAAGTGGCTGCTGACGTGAATAAGGACGGTTTTATCAATGTCTCAGACATCGTGGCTATGGTGAATATCATCATGACGAGCGGTTCACGCATGGACCAGCAGGAAGTTATGGCGGTCCTGAAAGAATACGGCTTTATTTTCAAAGCAAATTAATAATACCTCGAGGAAATGATAGGGTGGCAGGTGCTTCTAATGGTATCTGCCACCTGCTTGTATGCCTTGGAACAACTTGTTTAGGGAAACCCCTAATCACTTTTCGGGAATCTCCTCTTGGCATTTTCAGGAAAGTTCGTAATTTTGCAGCGTGAACTTTAAAATGAAAGCGATATGAAGAAGATTGGAATATGGGTAGTCGGTGCTGCGTTCACATTGAGCAGTTGTAATACTTACACCGGTCAGGGAGCCTATGCGGGCGGTACGATAGGTGCCATCCTGGGATCAGCCATCGGTGGTGTCTCCGGCGGTTGGCGAGGCAGTGACCTCGGTACGATTATCGGTATGGCTGGCGGAGCCGCTGTGGGTGCCGCTATTGGTGCACAGGCCGACCAACAGCGTAAGGAGGAGATAGAGGGCTATCACCGTAGGATGCAACAGCGTCAACGTCAGTATGATGACTATGATGGTGGCTACGACCAGAATGGCTATGACCAACAAGGTAATGACAGTGGCTATGACGGTACGAACCAAGGTGACGACCGTATTGATCTGGACATGCCGGGCCCCAAGGGTGAGCCTCGTAAAGCCAAGTATGAGGTCATCAATGGCGAACAGCGTCCGAAGATAGAGATCCGTCGTGTGAAGGTGATGGATGGTGATCGTGACGGTATTCTCCACTCCGGTGAGCAGTGTACGGTATCTTTCGAGATCATGAACCGCACCAATCGTCCGTTGTATGATGTGCAGCCAGTGGTATATGACGTGACGGGCAATCGGCATATCCATATCTCACCCAATCTGCATGTGGAGCGTATCGACCCTAACAGCGGGGTACGTTATACCGCCTCGATACTGGCTGATAAGAAACTGAAAGACGGTGAGGCAAGAATCCGTGTGGGAGCCCTTGTCGGTAATGAGGAGCAGACCAAGCAGGAACAGGAAATCACCCTGATCACCAAGAAGCAATAGAGACAGGCAGATGATAATAGAAAAGGCTCCCCAATCGGGAGCCTTCTTCTATTATATAATAAGGTGTACTTATACGATACCTTGTGCCATCATGGCGTGAGCGACCTTCATGAAGCCGGCAACATTGGCACCCTTCACATAGTCGATATAGCCGTCGGCTTGTTTGCCGTACTTGACACACTGCTCATGGATATTCGACATGATCTGATGCAGTTTCTCGTCAACTTCCTTCTCGCTCCATCCTAAGCGCATGGAGTTCTGGGTCATCTCCAGTCCGCTGGTAGCCACACCACCTGCGTTGACGGCCTTGCCGGGAGCGAAGAGTTGATGAGCGGCGATGAACTTCTCGGCAGCCTCTGCGGTACATCCCATATTGCTGACCTCAGCGACACAGAGCGGTTTGTTAGCCAGAATCTGGTCGGCATCATGGCCGTTCAACTCGTTCTGGGTAGCACAGGGCAGGTAGATGTCAGCCTTCTGTTCCCATGGTTTCTTACCCTCGAAGAAGGTAGCACCCTCAAACTCGTCGGCATAGGGAGCACAGACATCATTGCCGGAGGCACGCAACTCGAGCATATAGTCGATCTTCTCGTCATCAAGACCTGCTGGGTCGTAGATATAGCCATCAGGACCGCTGATGGTGATGACCTTAGCACCCAGTTCTGTGGCTTTCTTGGCGGCACCCCAGGCCACATTACCGAAACCAGAGATGGCGACAGTCTTACCCTTGATGTCCAGTCCGTGGGTCTGTAGCATCTGATTGACGAAGTAAAGGGCACCATAACCTGTAGCCTCCGGACGGATCTTAGAACCACCCCATTCGAGGCCCTTACCAGTGAGTACACCCTGGAACTGATGGGTCAGTTTCTTATACTGTCCGAAGAGATAACCGATCTCACGGGCACCGACACCGATATCGCCGGCCGGTACATCCTCGTCAGGACCGATATGGCGGTACAACTCCGTCATGAAAGCCTGACAGAAACGCATCACCTCATTATCGGAACGTCCACGAATAGAGAAGTCAGAGCCTCCCTTACCGCCACCCATCGGCAGGGTGGTCAGTGCGTTCTTGAATGTCTGCTCGAAACCGAGGAACTTCAAGATGCTCAGATTGACGGAAGAGTGGAAGCGCAGTCCGCCTTTGTAAGGACCGATGGCACTGTTGAACTGGACACGGTAGCCCAGGTTCACATGCACCTCACCCTTGTCGTCCGTCCAGGGTACACGGAACGTGATGATGCGCTCCGGCTCCACGATACGTTCGATTAACTTGGCTTTCTCAAACTCAGGATGCTGGTTGTATACATCCTCAATAGACAGCAATACTTCACGAACAGCCTGCAGGTATTCGGCTTCTCCTGGGTGTTTATGCTCCAGGTCCTGCATGATTCTCTCTACGTTCATAGTTTTAAGATTTTATTGTTAAATTGACATTCTGTTATTATTATGATGCAAAAATAGGGAATTTTCTTGAAACGACCAAGAAAATCCCCTAAAAATTTATCCTTAACTTTACAAATTGTCATCTTGAGGTTTAAAGGATATGGAAAGTACCCATGAAATAGAGCAGGATATAGCCCAATGCCATGCTGATGAGACCCATGACGAGACCGATCTTCGACATGTCTTTCTGTTGTACCAGATTAGTGGCATAAGCCAACGCATTCGGTGGGGTAGAAATCGGCAGTACCATCGCACTGGAAGCAGCGATGGCCACACCTATTAATACAGTAGGCGTTCCTCCGATGGCATCCAGTTTGTCACCCATAGCCGCACATACCACAGCAAGGATAGGCATAAGCAGGGCTGCCGTTGCCGAGTTACTGATGAAGTTGGACAGTATATAGCAGATCAGTCCTGAGAGGACGAGGATCAGCAGGGGTGAGAACTCACCGAAGGGGATGCTCTTCACTGCATTGGCTGCCAGGCCGGAGGCGTTCAGTCCGTAACCCAGTGCGAAACCACCTGCCACCATCCAGATGACACTCCAGTTAATCTGTTCCAGGTCACGTTTCGTGATGACACCTGTCAGGGCGAAGACGACAAACGGTATCAGGGCAACGGTATATGAGTTGATGCCTGTCACCGTGTCAAGCAACCAGAGGGCTACCGTGACGAAGAAGGTCACGATGACGATATAGGTATGCTTGTCTTTCTTCATCTCACCCTCAATCTCCAGTTCTACCGTCTTCTGGCTGAAAGGGAAGATAGTCTTCAGCAGATACCAGCCAATAAGCAGGAGGAGAATGACCAAGGGAGTCATGAACAGCATCCACTCGCCAAAGCCCAGACCCATGTTCAGTCCTTCAGGATCGTTCAGGTATTTCAGGGCGATGGTGTTGGGGGGTGTACCGATCGGTGTACCCATACCACCCAGGTTGGCGGCAACGGGAATAGACAACGCCATGGCGATACGTCCTTTTCCCTCCGGGGGTAACTGACGGAATACCGGTGTGAGGAAGGTCAGCATCATGGCTGCCGTTGCCGTATTCGATACAAACATGGAGAAGAGACCCGTGATGAGGATAAATCCTAACAGCACATTCTCACTCTTATTACCGAATGGTTTCAGCAGTACCTTGGCCAGTTGGGCATCCAGTCCTGTCTTTGTAGCCGCGATAGCGAGGATGAAACCGCCGATGAACAGCATGATGACAGGATCGGCAAAGGTGGCCATGACACTCTTATAGTTCAGCAAGGTACCCACCTCATCGGGGTCGCACATCCATTTGATGCCACTGTCGGAGGCGAAGAGGAGCATCAGTCCTATGATAGCCACTGAGGTAGCCCATGACGATACCACCTCAAGGATCCACATCAAGGTGGCGAAGGCGAAGATGGCAATGATACGCTGTTGGACGACAGTCAGTCCGTCGATGCCGAACCATGACGATGGCATGTTCCATAATAGCAGAGTCACAATGAGTACAATAATAGCCTGAGTTGTTTTCTTGAATCCCTCGCTGGGATGGAATCTTCTGGCAAAACGCATCTTGTGGTAGGCTTCCACAAGTTCGTAACCTTTGTAAATATGAAACATTGTTTATAAATGATTAATTAGAAATGATTTCTCTAAAACAGGTGCAAAATTACAAAGAAAATATGAAATGGAGAGCGATAATGTGAAAAAAAGTGATAACTTTGCAACAGAATCAATAACAATTTATGAGCGAGACGAATAAAATACCCAACGAATGGAATAAGTTTTATCTGAAAGACGTATCGTTTGTCAACCTGATGACCCGTCGTATCTTTAACATCCTGATAGTGGCAAATCCCTACGATGCCTTTATGTTGGAGGATGACGGGCGTATTGACGAGAAACTGTTTGACGAGTACAGTGAACTGGGCATGCGTTATCCCCCCACGTTCACTCAGGTCTCTACGACGGAGGAGGCTGAGGAGGTGCTGAAGACCACAGATATCGACTTGGTGATCTGTATGCCTGGTAATGCGGACAATGATGCCTTTGCCGTTGCCCGTGATGTCAAGAATCTGGCCTCGCATATCCCCTGTGTGGTACTGACCCCTTTCTCTCATGGTATTACCAAGCGTATAGAGCATGAGGACATGTCTATCTTCGACTATGTGTTCTGCTGGTTGGGGAATACCAATCTCATCCTGTCTATCATTAAGTTGATAGAGGACAAGATGAATATTGAGCATGATATCAAGGAGGCCGGTGTACAGATGATCCTGTTGGTGGAGGATAATATCCGTTTCTATTCCTCTGTACTGCCGAATCTCTATAACTATATCCTGGCACAGAGTAAGAACTTCTCTACCGAGGCTCTGAACCCCCATGCTGCCGCCCAGCGGAAACGAGGCCGTCCGAAGGTAGTGTTGGCCACCAATTACGAGGAGGCGATGTTCTGGTATGAGAAATACCACGATAATGTATTAGGTGTGATCAGTGATACGCGCTTCCCGATGAAGATCGTACCCGGCAGACTCTCTCATGTGGAGGAGGGTGATGCGGAAGCCGGTCTGAAACTGTTACGGACTATTCGTCAGCATGACGAGTACGTGCCACTGATCCTGCAGAGTTCGGAGGTTGTCAATAAGGGGAAGGCGGAAGCGGAAGGTTTCCTTTTCGTCGACAAGAACTCCAAGAAGATGAATGTCGACCTGCGTCAGTTGATAGAGGAGCATATGGGCTTTGGTGATTTCATCTTCCGTGATCCTGTGACCAAAGAGGAGGTGGCCCGTGTGTCGACCTTGAAGGAATTACAAGATAATGTCTTCAAGATTCCCAACGATTCGATGCTCTATCATATCTCCCGCAACCATATGAGTCGCTGGCTCTGTGCCCGTGCCATCTTCCCGGTATCGCAATTCCTGAAAACGGTTACTTGGCATAAACTGAAAGACGTGGATGCCCACCGACAGATTATCTTTGACGCTATCGTACAGTATCGTAGGATGAAGAATATCGGTATTGTGGCAGTCTTCGACCGTCTGAAGTTCGACCGCTATGCCCATTTCGCCCGTATCGGTGAGGGTTCCTTGGGTGGTAAGGGACGTGGTCTGGCCTTCCTCGATAATATCATCAAGCGTCATCCGGAACTCAACCAGTATGAGAACGCATCGGTGTCTATTCCCAAGACGGTGGTGCTCTGTACTGATTTCTTCGATGAGTTCATGGACAACAACAATCTCTGGGGTATCGCTCTAAGTGATGCCTCTGACGAGGAGATCCTCCAGCACTTCCTGAAAGCGCAGTTGCCTGACTCCCTGATAGCCGACTTCTTCACCTTCTTCGATGCGGTGAAGTCGCCGATAGCCGTGCGTTCCAGTTCGTTACTGGAAGACTCTCACTATCAGCCCTTCGCAGGAATCTACTCTACCTATATGATTCCTTATCTGGAGGATAAATATGAGATGCTCCGTATGCTGGCCTGTGCCATCAAGGGTGTCTATGCCTCTGTCTATTATAAGGATTCCAAGGCTTATATGACGGCAACCTCTAATGTAATCGACCAGGAGAAGATGGCTGTCATCCTGCAAGAGGTGGTCGGGCATCAGTATGGTGATCATTTCTATCCGACATTCAGTGGTGTACTGCGCTCCCTCAACTATTATCCCATCGGGGATGAGACGGCAGAGGAGGGTATTGCCTCCCTCGCCTTGGGACTGGGTAAGTATATCGTGGATGGGGGACAGACGCTGAGGGTCTCACCCTATCACCCGACTCAGGTATTGCAGACTTCTGAGATGGAGACGGCCTTGAAAGAGACACAGACCCGTTTCTATGCTTTGGATGTGAGCCATGTGGGTGATGATTTCAAGGTGGACGACGGTTTTAATATCAAGAGTCTGCGTGTGAAGGAAGCCGACAAGGACGGCTCGCTCAATGGGATTGCTTCTACATACGATCCTTATGATCAGGTCATTCGTGATGGTATCTATGAGGGTGGACGTAAGGTCATCTCATTCTGTGGTGTCCTGCAATATGGGGTATTCCCTCTGCCGGAAATTCTGCAGATGGCTCAGAAATACGGATCGGAGGAGATGCGTCGTCCTGTGGAGATAGAGTTTGCCTGTAATCTCAACCCTGATAAGACGGGTGATTTCTATCTCTTACAGATTCGTCCTATCGTCGACTCCAAGCAAGTACTGGACGAAGACCTTGCGGCTATTCCTGATGAGCAGTGCCTGTTACGTTCCGCTAACTCACTGGGACATGGTATCTCGGAGGACGTGACCGATGTGGTTTATGTCAAGACGGATGATGATTTTACCGCTGCGAATAATCCTTATATCGCTGACGAGATAGAGCGTATCAACCGTAAGTTCCTGGATGAGGATAAAAACTACGTATTGTTAGGCCCGGGTCGGTGGGGCAGTAGTGACTATTGGTTGGGAATACCGGTTAAATGGCCGCATATCTCTGCTGCCCGTGTCATCGTGGAGGTGGGCTTGAAGAACTATCATGTAGATCCTTCGCAGGGAACTCACTTCTTCCAGAACCTCACCTCTTTCGGAGTGGGTTATTTCACCATTAATACGTATACGGGTGATGGTATTTTCCAGAAGGAGGTCCTGGATGCCATGCCGGCCGTGGAAGAGACACAGTATGTCCGTCACGTCCGTTTCGACCGTCCTCTGAAAATCATGATGGACGGTAAGAAACAACACGGGGTGGTGCTATTGCCCTCCCAGGCGTGAGAAATACTCCATGATCTCCTCCCACGTCTTAAACGTGTCGGAACCATATTCCAAGAGGGTGGCCATCGTGTCGCCCTCTTTTTCTTTGGTAATCAGGTAGTCGCCATAGAGTAAGTCACGGCGGTGGGTATAGATGGTGTGATGCCAGGCAGGGACATTGACGTGCTCCTCTAACCACGTCATGGTCGTGGCATGCGTGGATGGAGTGGCGACGAAATACACTTGGTAATGCTCAATCAGCATACGTACCGCTTTTATCATGGAACTGGTGGGCTTCCGGTAGGAGTCCATCAGCGTCTCTATACCTATATAGATGATAGGACGCTCCCGCTTCTCCTGTCGGTCGTCAATCCAACGGATGACGGGTACGACAGAATGCATGAATGACTTATCGTTCATGCGGTGTTCCCCATGAAAATGGATAGCCTGAGGGTAGTACTCATGGAAGAGGTCGTACGTGTCTACCGTCGTGTCCTCATCCCCGAAGAGACCATATACCCGTTGCTGTTCTTCCGGAGTGATCCCCTTGAAGCGTTGTTCCGACTGCTCCTTGTATTCCTTGATGAGTGCCTTGTCAACATAGAATTCCTGTACGCCGTCCTGACGGGGATTCTGAAACTGTTGGGTGCCTGTCATACCGTGTGCCTTCATCGTCTCACCCATCTCCAGAGCCGGGTTCACGCAGATACGGTCATAGCCATAAAGTTGTTCTGTATACATGCCTCCCATCGAGGTACCAATAATCAGGTGTGGACGTTCCTGCTCACATGTTTGGTGCAACAGGTCGATAGCCTCCTGAGGATGGATGGGCAGGTCGGGGGCTATCACCTTGGTGTTGGGCAGCACAGTGCGTAGTCTGGTCACTGTGCCAGATTGTCCACTGGAGGCAAAGCCGTGAACGTATAGGACGGTCTTGCATGCCATCAGGTCGGGATATTGTTTTGTATAAGGATTTTCCATAAAATGATGCTTACAGGTGCAAAGATAGTAAAAAATCCCCGATAAAGGTGGATATCTGGCAAAAAATACGTATATTTGCAACCGTGATATTACTACCTACCAAATTCGTCACCAAGACCTTATCCGTACGAATCAGTTTGATGATCGTGTTGGGAATAGCGACGCTACTGACCGTAGCACTCTTTATCATGTTCCATTTTTCGAGGAAAGTGGTGAAGAAAGAGGCGATGCAGAAGGCAGAACAGACGCTGGAGGGGACGGTACGCCAGATAGACAATGTCCTCTTGAGTGTGGAGCAGACGGCGGGTAATATCTATTGGGACTTGATAAGTCATCTCAACCAGCCGGAGCGGATGTTCACCTATAGTCGTAAGGTTGTAGAGACGAATCCCTATGTCGCCGGCTGTGCCATCGCATACGAGCCTTATTATTATAAGGAACATGGAGAGTATTTCATGGCTTATGTCCACCATGCCAGTGAAGACTCTCTCCAAATGTCTGACTCACCGATCATTCAGGTAGAGACTTTCGGGGATGTACCTTATACACAACAGATCTGGTATACCCAACCGATGGAGACGGGACATCCTTGTTGGCTGAACCCCTTAAAAGACAACCAGACAGAGGGGGAGGCAATCATTACCTTCTGCCTGCCGATTTATTGTGCCGAGGGACGACCAGTGGGAGTGCTTGCCGTGGATGTGTCGCTACCTTTGCTCTCCCAGATTGTGCTGTCGGCAAAACCGTCTCCCAACTCCTATGCCACCTTGCTGGGAAGTGATGGCTCGTATATCGTCCATCCTGACAGTACCAAACTCTTTCATCGCTCCATCATGGATTACAAGGATGACGATGAGTTGATAGAGGTAGGAAAGGCAATGATAGCAGGCGAGACAGGCTATAAGCATTTCAAGGTGGCTGGGGTCGACAGTTATATGTTCTATAAGCCCTTCAAGCGTGCTGAGGTGCCAGGACGCTCGCAGGATGATGCGGGCTGGAGCATAGGTATCGTATATCCTGAGGCAGATATCTTTGGGGAGTACAATGAACTATTATATATCGTATTAGGTATCACGATTGTCGGACTGATTCTTTTATTGGTAGGTTGTTGGGCTATCGCCCATCATCAGTTGTTGCCGTTGAGGATGCTCTCCAGATCCGCCCAGCGTATTGCGGAAGGACATTATGACGAGCCTATTCCAGACAGTCAGCAGGAGGATGAGGTGGGTCGTCTGCAAGACCATTTCCAGCAGATGCAGCAGGCACTGTCTGCCCACGTGGGAGAACTGAGGCGATTGACGGCAGACCTGCGCTCACAGGGAGAGGTGTTGACGGAGGCTTATGAGCAGACAAAGGAGGCTGATCGTGTCAAGACGGCTTTCCTCCATAATATGACCGACCAGATGACGGTTCCCGTCAGTTCTATTGCAACAGATGTCACAACCCTCTGTGAGCATCGTCAGGAGATGAACTCTCTGGATGCAGGCCAAGTGGTAGCGCATATTGAGGAACAGGGTAAGGTGGTCACCGTGTTGCTCAACGAACTATTGGAAGCCTCATTAAAAGAAGTAAAGGAATAAGAAGATGAGGAACAAGATACGTCATATTCGTCAGTCGCTATCGCTGAAACTGAGTATCAGCATCCTGTTGATGACTGTGCTCATCTTCCTGATGTCGTTGGGAGTCTTGTTCATCCGGTCGCGCAGACACATCAAACAGGAGGCAATGGAGCATGCTGCCAGTGTGCTGAATACGACCGTCCAGCGTGTGGAGCGTTATCTGGGTACGGTGGAAGTGGCAACCCAGTCGAACGACTGGCTCGTGACAGAAAACCTGCAGCCTGATGACTTACTCTCCTATTCCCGTCGTATCGTCCAACTGAATGCCAATGTCTGTGGGTGTTCTATCACGATGGAGCCAGATATGTTTCCCCAATATGGCAGATATTTCTCCGCTTACTCCGTCCGTGAAGGCGATAGTATCACCACCGTCCGTGAGGCGGAGTACGAGTATTTTGACAAGGTCTGGTACAGGACACCACGGGAGTTGGGAAAGGCGAGTTGGGTGGATCCTTTTGACGACTTCAACGAGGGAACACTGTCTGCAGACGGGATGATAGCCTCTTACTGTAAGCCCCTTTATGCTAACGGGAAGTTTGTCGGAGTCATCTCTACCGACTTGTCGCTGGATATGCTTGCAGATGTCATCGCAGAGGAGAAACCCTATCCGAATGCCTATTTCCTGCTGCTGGGTGCGGACGGCCATTATTATGTGCATCCGGACTCCACCCGACTGGTTAGTCAGACCATCTTCGATGTAGCCAATGCCCGTAGCCATCCGGATATCATTGCCTTGGGCCATGAGATGACGACAGGGCATCATGGAATGATGAAGGTTCGTGTCAATGAACAGCCCTGCCAGGTGAGTTATTGTCCTGTGGACGGCACCGACTGGAGCCTTGCCCTTGTCTGTCCGGACAGTGACATTCTTCGGAGTTATAATCAGTTGACCTATATTATTCTGGCATTGATCACTGTCGGTCTGGTATTGATACTATGGCTCTGTCGTAAGATCGTCACCCATGCCATACGTCCCTTGAACCGTCTTGTAGACCAGTCGCAACGCATGGCGGAAGGTCATTATGACGAACGAATTCCACGCAGCACCCGGGTGGATGCCGTAGGACGACTACAGAACAGTTTCGCTGCCATGCAGGAGTCCCTTGACCGTCATATAAGCGAGATACAGAAGGTAAACGAGGAGACGGCACGGCGTAATGAGGAACTTCAACGGGCAAGTCTGCTGGTGCAGGAGGCAGACCGTCAGAAGACGATATTCATCCAGAATATGACACATCAGATACGTACTCCACTGAATATCATCCTGGGTTTTGCACAGGTGTTACGAGACAGTATCAAGGACCTGCCCGATGAGGAGGTGAAGAATATCACGGATACAATGAGTCATAACTCCATGACCCTCAACCGTATGGTGCTGATGCTTTACGACAGTTCGGATACGGGGCTCTCGGAGGAGATGAATAGCCGGAACTATGAGGACGTATCGTGTAATGAGGTGGCACGTGAGAGTATTGCCAACACCAATCTTCATTTCCCTGATCTTCCTGTTACCTTCAAGACAGATCTTCCCGATTCATTCACGATTCGTACCAGTCGCCTTTACCTGATGCGTAGTCTGCGTGAGATCCTGTATAACTCCGCTAAATACTCCGACGGTCAGCATATCAGTCTTCTGGTAAAGGCATCGGACACGAAGGTCTGCTTTATCTTCGAAGATACCGGAACGGGAATTACGAGTGATTACTATGCCAAGATATATGAACCTTTCACAAAGGTTGACGACCTTTCCGAGGGGTTAGGGTTGGGACTGCCACTCTCCAAGCGGCATGTGACGAATCTGGGCGGTGAACTCATTTTGGATACAGACTACCATGAAGGGTGCCGTTTCATCATAGAACTACCTATCAATGAATAGAATAATCAACAGATACAATGAAAAAACTACTATTTACCCTTTTCGCTTTACCAGTATTGACTGCTACAGCACAGTTGCATAATCCCGTTATTCCGGGTTATCATCCTGATCCCAGTGTATGTCGGGTGGGGGATGACTTCTTTCTGGTCAACTCTTCGTTCCAGTATTTTCCGGGAGTGCCTATTTATCATTCCAAAGATCTGGTGAACTGGGAACAGATAGGTAATGTTCTTGACCGAGAAAGTCAGTTGCCCCTCAGGGGAGCCTCGTCGTGGCTGGGTATTTATGCGCCAACAATCCGCTATCATGAGGGTGCTTATTATATGATTACCACTAATGTGGGGAATGGCGGTAACTTTATGGTGACGGCAAAAGACCCGAAAGGACCTTGGAGTGAACCGATCTGGTTGGAACAACAGGGTATCGACCCCTCACTATGGTTTGAGGATGGCAAATGCTATATGGTGAGCAATCCTGACAATACCATTATGCTCTGTGAGATAGACCCGCAGACGGGTAAGCAACTGACTAAGAGCAAGGCCTTGTGGCGGGGTACGGGAGGACGCTATCCAGAAGGTCCCCATCTGTATAAGAAAGACGGTTATTATTATCTGCTGATCAGCGAGGGCGGTACAGAACTGGCTCACAGACTCACCATTGCACGCAGCAAGAATATTGACGGGCCTTATGAGGTCAATCCGGATAATCCTATCCTTACCAACTGCTGTATGGCCGGACAGGGAATGCAGGTACAAGGTACGGGACATGGTGATTTCGTACAGGCTCAGGACGGTTCTTGGTGGGTGGTGTTTCTGGCCTATCGTAATTTCGGAGGGTCGTATCATCACCTGGGACGTGAGACCTATTTGGCTCCTGTGGAGTGGAAGAAAGGGGAGTGGCCTGTCATCAATGGCGGTAACCCGATTGATACGGTGATACAGGTCAGAACGCTGGCACCGCAGAAAGTACAGCCTCGTTCGATACATACCTTATTTAATAAAGGTGTACTAGGTCCTGAGTGGGTGTATTTACAGAACCCCTTGCCACAGAACTATGCGGTAGTTGATGGAAAACTGCACCTGTCGTCGCATGGGTCCTTGGCTGACAACCAGCAACCAACTTTCGTCGGTCGTCGACAGGAAAGTGCTAATATGACTGTTGAGACGGAGGTGACGCTTCATGCTCCGGAAACGTCCACTTATGGCTTGGCAGTCTATCAGATTAATGACGGCTACCTGTCGTTCTACGTCAACACCCGTGGTGTCTATCTTGACTACAGGGTCAAGTCGGTCAATGGACATCATCAGTACATGGAATGGCGTGAGGGCAGCATCCCTGATAAGGTACGGCTTCGCATCACCAGCAATGGTGAACGGTATTACTTCTCCTATGCTACAGACCAAGACAAGGACTTTAGAAGTCTGGGGGCATTAGAGTGTCCACTGGTGAGTACGGAAATGGTAGGCGGTTTCACGGGTGTTACCATCGGTATGTTTACGGAGTGTTCCGACGGTGAGAACTATGGCGAGTTTAGTTACTTTGAATATACCGAGAAGTGATGATTTTGCCGATTTTACTTGCAAATGTAAAATAAAAAGTATATCTTTGCGTTATAAAACAAACGTTTAACCTCTTAAATAATAAAGCGTTATGAAGAAGTATTTAGCAGAAATGATCGGTACTTTCGTACTGACGTTCTTAGGATGTGGTGCCGCAGTAAGCCTGAATTGTGGCGTTGACACCGCATCAGTGGTAGGTACGGCCATTGCATTTGGCCTGTCTGTTGTTGCTATGGCTTACGCCATCGGTGGAATCTCTGGTTGCCACATCAACCCCGCTATCACGTTGGGTGTGTTCCTGAGTGGTAAGATGAATGCCAAGGACTGTGGTATGTACATGATTTTCCAGGTGATTGGTGCTATCATCGCCGCTGCTTTGCTGGCTTTCCTTGTTTCTACGGATCCCGGTCTGGCTCGTGGTACCGCTACCGGTGCTAATGCTTGTGCCTCAGAGAATGTGATGAACGGCCTGTTGGCAGAGATCATCCTGACCTTTATTTTCGTACTTGTTGTATTGGGTGCTACCTCTAAGACCAATGGTGCTACCAATAACTTCGCAGGTCTGGCTATCGGTCTTGCCCTGATTCTGATTCACCTGGTAGGAATCAACTATACTGGTACCTCAGTGAATCCCGCCCGTTCTATCGGTCCTGCTCTTTTCGAGGGTGGTAAGGCTTTGGCTCAACTCTGGGTATTCATCGTAGGTCCTTTCGTAGGTGGCGCATTGGCTGCCTTTGTATGGAAGGCTATTGAAACTGAAGAGAAATAAATGTGTAAAGACATAACGAAAGAGGGTGTGCCAACGCATACCCTCTTTTGTTATTCCTCAAAAGTCTGGATAAACTCCACTAGGTTATCACCTTGTTCCATACCCAGTTTCTTGCGTAGGCGATATCGGGCGGTCTCGATACTATGTTCAAAGAGGTGAAAGAGAAATACGGGAAGCCGGTTCTGTTAACGGAATTTGGTGCAGATGCCTATAACGCTGTCTCGATGCAGGAGGCTCAGCGGGAACAGGCAGAGATTCTGTTGAGCAACTGGCAGGAAATCTATCTCAACGCCGCAGGGATGGGACGGGCGGAAAATTGTATAGGTGCCTTCACGTTCCAGTTTAGTGATGGTTGGTGGAAGTGTGGACAGAAAACAAATCTTGATATTCATGACACCAGTGCGTCCTGGGCGAATGGCGGCTATAAGTTCGACTATGTCAAGGGAAAGAATAATATGAATGAGGAATGGTTTGGCATCTGTGCCAAAGGACTACCAGACTGTCAAGGACTCTATGAACTCTATCCCCGTATGGCGTATGAGGTATTGAGCGAGGTTCTTAGGATGAATCCGTATCAGTCTACGCAGTTATCTTTGGAGCAGTGCTTCAATACTGTGCGTGAGCAAATAAGAAACAATCAAATAAATGAGAAATGATGATGAACAACGAAAAGACACCAATAGCAATTACTGACTACTTCCAGATTAGGAATGTGGACGATATGGATCCGTTCTTCATGAATGTGGTGAGCGGCACTGATCTCTGGACCTTTGTGTCCAGTAATGGAGGGATTACTGCAGGTCGACGTAGTGCAGACTGGACCCTGTTCCCTTATGATACCGATGATAGAATTACGGCATCAGCAGAGAATACTGGCAGTAAGACTCTTATTCGTCGGACAGGGGAAACCCGTTGCTGGGAGCCTTTCTCGGTTCGTAGTGAGGGAATATTCAGTCTGGAGAGAAACTTGTATAAAAGTCGTATCGGTAATAGTGTCATCTTCGAGGAAGTCAACCAGGACTGGAAAATCTGTTTCCGTTGGCAATGGACTCCTGGCGACCGCTTTGGCTTCCAACGAGAGGTAACACTAGTGAACCTCGGAACAGAGACGGTGAATCTGGAAGTGCTGGACGGTATCCAGAACGTGATGCCTTGTGGTGTACCTAGTGCCTTGTATCAGGCTTCCAGTAATCTGGTGAATGCCTACAAGCAAACCCAATTGGAACCACAGACAGGGATGGGACTGTTCTGCCTGAGTGCCATTATCATAGACCGTGCGGAACCCAGTGAGGCACTGCGTTGCAATGTGGTCTGGCAAACGGGTCTGGAGAAACCTGTACACCTGCTCTCCTCTGCACAGATTCCTGCTTTCCGAAAAGGGCAGCCTCTAGAGGAAGAGACACTGGTGAAAGGGGAGTGTGGTGCCTATTTGTTGGGAACTTCTTTCGCTCTGACGGCAGGAGAGAAGAAATCGTGGACGGTAGTTGCCGATGTCATGAAAGACCAGACGGAGATAGTCGCTCTCAGAGAGCAACTTCGCAAGACTACTGATATGAAACCGCTTCTTGACAATGACTTGGAGGTAGCCACGGCATTGCTGGTGCAACTGGTGGCTCAGGCAGATGGCGTACAGACCACTGCTGACGAGGCACGTACGGCACGTCATTTCTCCAATACGATGTTCAATATCATGCGCGGTGGCATCCCTTTAGAGCAACCCACCAAAGAGAACCCGCTGCCGCTGGGCTTCAGTCGTCGTCATGGAGACCCTACACGTCCATGGAACAAGTTCAATATCAATACAACGGATCCTGTCACAAGGAAACCCGTTTTGGATTATGAGGGCAACTGGCGTGACATCTTCCAGAACTGGGAGGCTCTTGCTGTGTCGTACCCGATGTTGCTGGAGGCAATGACAGAGAAATTCCTCAGTTGTACGACGGCGGACGGCTATAATCCCTATCGTATCACCAAGGCAGGCTTTGACTGGGAGACAGAAGATCCGGCAGACCCGTGGTCTTACATCGGCTACTGGGGAGACCATCAGATCATCTATCTGTTGCGTCTGATGGAGGCAGAGGAGGCACATGTGCCTGGACAACTCTCGGCACGTCTTGACACCCCAGCCTATCCTTTTGCTAATGTTCCCTATCGCATTAAACCTTATCAGGAAATATTACAGAACCCCAAGGACACCATCCGTTTTGATGCTCCTCTCAGTGACCAACTCAAGAAAGAGATGGCTATCCAAGGAGTGGATGCCGCGCTGCTGAAGGGACCTGATGGGACGACCGTAAAAGCCTCACTGTTAGAGAAAGTGCTGGTGTCATTACTTGCCAAACTGTCTAATTTCATTCCTAATGGTGGTATTTGGATGAATACCCAGCGTCCAGAATGGAACGATGCCAATAACGCCTTGGTGGGCGGTGGTCTCTCGGTGGTGACATTGTGTTATCTGCATCGTGCCTTGCGCTTTTATCGTGATATTGTGGCTGCCTCACAGACAACGGAGTTTACCCTCTCACAGGAAGTCTATACATGGATGGAGGCTACGGGGGCTGCTCTTGCCCTGAAGGAAACGCAGGATGTCATGGATGCTCTTGGCGATGCCTCAACAATCTATCGTCAGAAAATCTACACCCACTCCTTCTGTGAGGGAAGTGTGAAGGTACAGCGGGAGTCCGTGCTCGCTTTCCTCTCCGCAGCCTTGGAACCTGTAGAGAAAAGTATTCGTGCCAACCGCAGGGACGATGGTCTGTACCATTCATATAATATCATGGAACTTTCAGCGGGACGTTTCGCTGGTATTCGTTCACTGTCCGAGATGTTGGAAGGTCAGGTGGCTGTGCTCAGTTCTGGTGTTCTTTCCTCTGCTGAGGCTCTCGCAGTACTGGATGCGCTTCGTAACAGTAAACTATGGAGGGAAGACCAGAAGAGTTACATGCTCTATCCCAACAAGGAACTGCCAGGCTTCTTGGAGAAAAACTGTCTTCCTGAAAATGCAATGGATCGCTCACCCCTATTAAGGGAATTGGTTCAGAAAGGCGACAAACATCTGGTCAGTCAGGATGTCTGTGGTACACTGCATTTTAATGGGACGTTCCGTAATGCAGGCGACCTTGCTGCGGCGATGAATACTATTGGCGTGGCTGAGAATGAGCAAAAGACCTTGCTGGATCTGTTTGAAGAGACCTTCGACCACAAGGCGTTTACAGGACGTAGTGGCACTTTCTATGCATATGAGGGTCTTGGCAGTATCTATTGGCATATGGTATCCAAACTGTTAGTTGCTACACAGGAATGTTACTTCCTGGCACTGGACGCAAATGCTCCAGAGACGGCTGATCTCGCTAAGCACTACTATGCTATCTTGGAAGGAACAGGCATTCATAAAAGTGCCCGTGAATATGGGGCGTTCTCTACTGATGCCTACTCCCACACCCCTTGGGGTAAGGGTGTACGCCAACCGGGTATGACGGGACAGGTAAAGGAAGATATCCTTTGTCGCTTTGGTGAACTGGGAGTTCGTGTAAAGGACGGTAAGGTGTCCTTCCATCCGACACTTCTGAAAGACGATGAGTTCTTGCCAGATGGCACCCTCTCTTTCTCATACTGCGGTGCACAGATAACCTACCATAAGGTTAACGGTGATGGCATGACCCTGTCGGAAACTGACAGTGCTCGTCTCTTTGCCCGCCAGTTGCGAAAACTAGAGATAACAGTATAACTAAGAACTAAAATAGAATGAAGACAAAAGTATTATTAATGATGGCACTTGCGCTGCAAGCATGTTCCCAGAAAGATAATATTAAGGTATGGGAAACTAACTCGGCGGGTGACCAACTGGTTGAGAAGACTAAGTTCGCCTCTGCGGAGAAAAAGGTGTCAATTAAGGTAAACAGTACAGAGGAACGCCAGACACTTATAGGAATTGGTGGCTCTTTCACGGAGGCTACTTCCTCACTGCTGGCACGTCTGAGTAAGGGAAAGCGGCAGGAGGTAATTAATGCCTATTTCGGTCCTGATGGTGCGCGTTATTCACTTACTCGCACTCATATAGGTTCATGCGACTTCTCCCGTGGACATTATAGTTACGCCCCTGAGAAGGACGATACATTGATGGAGCACTTCTCTATTGCTGTGGATGAGGAGACATTGTTGCCACTTATCAAGGACGCACAGGCTGCTTCGAAGGACGGTTTTAAACTTGTTTCCTCGCCTTGGAGTCCCCCTGCTTGGATGAAGGATAACCAGTCGGATATCGGTGGTCATCTGCTACCTAAGTATCAGCAGGCATTTGCTAACTATTTTGTGAAATATTTAGAAGCGTATCAGGCAAAGGGTGTGGATGTCTGGGCCGTGACACCGATTAACGAGCCTTACGGCAACAATAATAACTGGGAAAGCATGTATTTCGATCCTGGGTATGAGACAGCCTTCGTGCGTGACTATATGGGACCGACACTGGAGAAGGCAGGCTTCGGGGATGTGAAGATTTTGGGCTACGACCAGAATCGTGCCGGTATTCCCGAATGGACAGATGCCATGTATGCCGACGAGGCTACGGCAAAATATTTCGGTGGCATAGCCCTTCATTGGTATGAGAGTACGGTGGAGTGGTTCCCTGAGATGCTGAATCGGGGACATGAAAAGGCTCCCAATAAACTGATTATTGAGACCGAGGGTTGTGTGGACGCAGAGGTTCCCCATTGGAAGGACGACGCATGGTATTGGCAGGCCGAGGGTACCGACTGGGGATGGGACTGGGCTCCTGATGACCAGAAACACTTGCATCCAAAGTATGTCCCCGTGTTCCGATATGCCCGTGACATCATCGGATGTCTGAACAATTGGGTGAATGGCTGGATAGACTGGAATATGGTTCTCGACCGTCAGGGGGGGCCTGGCTGGGCGAAAAACTGGTGTTGCGCTCCTGTACTTGCTGATGCTGATGCAGACGAAGTGTACTTTACTCCTATGTATTATGCTTTGGTTCACTTTAGTCGCTTCTTGCGCCCTGAGGCCAAGGTGTTGGGTGTGAAGGTTGGTGGCAACGAACCTACTACGATCGACGAGAAGAGCAAGGCTGTTATGGCGACCGCTGTCCGCAATCCCGACGGCAGTATTGCCGTCGTGGTGATTAATCAAGGCGAAGAGCCTGTGGAACTCGACCTTGCTGTAGATGGCAAGCACTACACTCTTTCAATTGCGAAGGAAGCCATTCAAACCATCGTGATATCATGACACAGACCAAAGTTGCAACCAATGGAAGGTTGAGTTGGGGACAGAAACTCGCTTATAGTTCAGGTAGTCTTACCAACAACCTGCTGCCCGCTGCGCTGGGCGTGTTTATGTTCTTCCTCGTCACAGGATTCGGCATGGATCCATTCCTAGCGGGGCTGTTAGGTGGTATTCCACGCTTCTTTGATGCACTGACTGACCCTATCATGGGGTATATCTCTGACAACAGTCGTACGGGCTGGGGTCGTCGTCGACCGTATATCTTCATCGGTGCCATCGTGACGGGTATTCTCTTTATCCTGCTGTGGCAGATGAGTCCCGAAGATGGACAAACATACAATTTCTGGTACTTCTTAGTGATGTCACTCCTCTATATTACGGGTAACACCATTTTCAGTACCCCTTTCATAGGTCTTGGCTATGAGATGTCGGACGATTACAACGAGCGTACCCGTCTGATGGGTATCACCAATACTATCGGTCAGATTGCATGGATGATCGTGCCTTGGTTCTGGGCACTGATCTCTAATCCGAACTATATCTTTGCCACGCAGGTGGAAGGTGTCCGCAAACTCTCCATTGTGGTGGCTGCATTGTGTATCGTCACAGGTGTCATGCCTGCCATTTTCTGTAAAGAGCCGCCTCTTCCCGAGAGGAATGACCGTCCTGGTATTACTATGTCTGGTATGTGGAATGTTGTGAAGGATGTGTTCAAGAACTTGGGCGAAGTGTTTCGCAACGTTCCGTTCCTGCGTCTCTGCGTCGCCACGTTTTTGGTGTATAACGGTTTCCAGATGGTGGCATCGTTTGCCAATTATATCATCGTTTATTATATGTTCAATGGTGATTACTCCCTTGCCAACAACTGGCTTACATGGGAGTGGGTGCCCACGCTCTTCCGTTCTGCCTCGGCATGGTTTGCCACTGTTCAGGCATTGATTACCGCCTTCTTGGTGATTTCCATCGTGACGTGGATGGCAGGTAAGTGGGGAAAGAAACAGGCATTCGTCATTTCTACGATAATCTCTATCGTTGGCTACGCCTTGAAATGGTGGGGATTCAGCCCGGAGAACCCTTGGCTCATGTTCCTTCCATTACCCTTGATGTCGTTCGGTATGGGTGGCTTGTTTACCCTGATGATGAGTATGACGGCAGATGTGTGCGACTTGGATGAACTGCGCAACGGTCTGCCACGTAAGGAGAGTCAATTTGGAGCCATCTATTGGTGGATGGTGAAGATGGGACAGTCGCTGGCATTAGTCTTGGGTGGAGCCATTCTCAAATGGGTGGCTTTCGACCAGAATGCGGCGATTCAAACCCCAGAGACCCTCACTCAACTCCGACTTGCCGATATTTTAGTTCCTGCCGGTTCTGCCTTTGTGGCGATCTTTGTGATGATAGGTTACGACCTGACCGAGGATAAGATGAAAGAAATCAAGGCTGCGTTGAGAGAACGGGGAAAACAATAACCACCCTCTGACAAGATTGACAATTTAATAAATTGTAAAACGTAGTTTACATTTTCTCCGGTTACGGGTTATGCGGGGTGCACGGAAAACTTAAAATCCGTGAAAAGCGCATAATCCGTAACTTTTTTTCTTGTGATTGAGCGAAGAAAGTCGTATCTTTGCAGGAGAAATTTCTTAATATCACATTTTTAATAGTTATACAATTATGGTTAATTACAAGGATTTAGGTCTCGTCAATACACGCGAGATGTTCAAGAGAGCAGTAGCCGGCGGCTATGCTATCCCCGCTTTCAACTTCAATACGATGGAGCAGATGCAGGCTATCGTACAGGCTGCCGTTGAGACAAAGTCTCCTGTTATCATGCAGGTGTCTAAGGGTGCCCGTAACTATGCCAACGCTACCATTCTGCGTTATATGGCTGAGGGTGCTGTAGCATATGCTAAGGAGTTGGGTTGCGCTCATCCTGAGATTGTACTGCACCTCGACCATGGTGACAGTTTCGAACTCTGTAAGGACTGTATCGATATGGGCTTCTCCTCAGTGATGATTGATGGCAGTGCCCTGCCTTATGAGGACAATATCGCCCTCACCAAGAAGGTCGTTGAGTATGCTCATCAGTATGATGTTACTGTTGAGGCAGAACTCGGTGTATTGGCCGGCGTTGAGGACGAGGTAGTAGCAGAGGAGTCTCACTACACCAAACCCGAGGAGGTCATTGATTTCGCTACCCGTACCGGTTGTGACTCACTGGCTATCTCTATCGGTACTTCTCATGGTGCTTATAAGTTCAAGCCCGAGCAGTGCACCCGTGATCCGAAGACCGGTAAACTCGTTCCTCCTCCCTTGGCATTCGACGTGCTGCATGAGATCGAGAAGAAACTGCCTGGATTCCCCATTGTGCTCCATGGCTCTTCATCCGTTCCTCAGGACGAGGTTGATACCATCAATAAGTTTGGCGGCAACCTTCCCGATGCAGTAGGTATCCCCGAGGAGCAGTTGCGTGAGGCTTCTAAGAGTGCCGTCTGCAAGATCAACATCGACTCAGACTCTCGTCTGGCTATGACGGCTGCCATCCGCCAGTATCTGACGGAGCATCCAGATCATTTCGATCCTCGTCAGTATCTGAAGCCTGCTCGTGAGAACATGAAGAAGATGTACATCCACAAGATTGTGAACGTACTCGGTTCTGACGGTAAACTCGCAGAATAATTAGCGTATTCTAGGACTCATAAAATAGGAATCGCCTCGGACGTTTGTTCGGGGCGATTTTATTATTGCTTTGACTCCCCAATTATGTTTTTCGAGTACTCTTAATTGGGTTAATGTCTCAAAAATAGTTAAATATCGGGATAATGTGCTTGATTTTGAGTATGTTTTTGTAATTTTGCGCACTTTTTGAAAGAAGACATACGATTATGAGGCAACTAAAGATACAGAAGAGTATTACCAATCGTTCCAGTGAGGCACTGGATAAATATCTGGTGGAAATTGGTCGTGCACCCTTGATTTCTATTGACGAGGAGATTGAGTTGGCACAGGCTGTGCGTCGTGGTGGCAAGGAAGGCGAACGGGCCAAGCAACGACTTGTGGAGGCAAACCTGCGTTTTGTCGTCAGTGTGGCCAAGCAATACCAGCACCAGGGTTTGTCCTTGACCGACTTGATTGACGAGGGTAATATCGGATTAGTCAAGGCTGCGGAGAAATTCGATGAGACCCGTGGTTTTAAGTTTATCTCATATGCTGTATGGTGGATCCGTCAGAGTATTTTGCAGGCGATTGCTGAGCAGAGCCGTATTGTCAGACTGCCCTTGAATCAAAGTGGTGCCCTAAGCAAAATAAACCAGGCGATTAATGCCTTTGAGCAACTGCATGGTCGTCGTCCATCGGTGATGGAATTGGAAGACATCACAGGAGTGGAAGCCATGAAGATAGAACAATCGATGAAGGCTGACGCTCATCATACGAGTATTGATGCTCCTTTTGGGGATGACGAGGATAATGCGATGGTAGATATGCTGTCGTCAGGTGATGACAGCAGGACGGACAAACAGGTGGATTATGAGTCACTGAGTTCTGATTTGGACAGCGTGCTAGGTAAGGTGTTAAAAGATCGTGAACTGCGTATCTTGAAGGCTTGTTATGGTATTGGCTGTCAAGAGCGCGGACTGGAGGAAATCGGTACGGAGATGGGACTGACTCGTGAGCGTGTTCGCCAGATACGTGAGAAAAGCATTGCCAAACTACGAGAGAGTGGGTATGCTAAAGTGCTGATTAAGTATCTGGGGTAATTCCTTATTTTTTAAGAGAAGATCATTTACTTTTTCTCCGGCATTTCTGCATAGAGTCGTTCAACGGCTCCGGTGACAGGATTGAGACGTAGATGGGTAGGGTAGCGCTTGAAAAGTGCCCCGCCATGCAGTTCTGTGAAACCGAATTGTGCGAAGGGATAGTCGTAGGTAGCCAGTGGTTGGTCTTCCCGATAAAGGGTCAGACGCACGATACCTGGGATATTTGCATAAAAACCTCCCTCTTTCTTGTTCTCGGGGAAATCAAACTGTTGTTGGGTGTGCTGATGTAGGTCTTCCAATGTCAGATAGAAGGGAATGCCTGCCAGGTCATCCTTGTCGACAAGTCCGAGAGGCTGGCTGATGCGGAAAAGTACTTCCCGCTTTATCTCCCGATCGGGACATAGAGTGATATGGTGTTCCGTTGTATCGCAAGATGTTGTACCAGTGAAGAGTGTAAGAAGGGCCTTGCTGGTGCGGTCTATCTCATCGAGCATCAGTTGTAGTTGTTCCCTGTCATTGGGCATCTCTTCTGCCTCTCCAGTGATGAGTTGTTGACGGTGTTCCTGTAGTTCTGCCAGTTGCATGGCCGTAAGTTCTGCCTTCTTCGCCATACTGGTAGCCGTGATGACCTCCGTATTCAGATAGTGCATGGGATCTGAAATTTGTTTTTGGGGAGTGGCACGGAAGGACAATGGTTGTCGGACTGTCATCGGTGTGTCGTTGACAGCCAGTAATACTCCGTCCTCACTACGGATAATCTCTGCGGTGGCACTTTTCCCTTTTAGGTTGACGATGAAGCATTTAGAGGTGTCACGAACACCAGTCTGGCTCAGTTCGAAGTGAATGAGACGGTGAGTGGTGTTCGGCTCTTGGGGAATGTCAGTCAACTGGAGGTATTTCCCTGCATACTTGCTGAAGATACCGGGGGTATATGTTTTTTTCTCCACGAGCAGATGGAAATGAACGACTGTCTTAGGAAGATAATAGACAGTTCCTTCCGGCATCTTGTCGGATGACAACAGAGAAGTAGAAACAGGTTGTGCCGACAGAACCATACCTGTCAGTAGCAAAATAGTCGTCAACAAGTATCGAAGAGATCCCATGGGCTATTCTTTCAGTCGTTTGAAGGCACGAGGCAGGAAACGCACGATGTCCTCGGCAATCAGACTCTCCTCACCCAGTTCACGGGCAGCCAAATCACCTGCCAGTCCATGCAGGTAGACTCCCAGTATACAGGCATCTGGAGTCTTATAGCCACGAGCCAACAATGCAGTGATGATGCCTGTTAGTACATCCCCGCTACCGGCAGTTGCCATTCCTGCATTACCTGTGGGGTTGAAGACCACATGGCCGTCAGGTAGACATATAGCCGTATAACGTCCCTTCAGGATGACAAAACCCTGTAGTCGTTCAGCCAGATGACGTGCTTTAGTCAGCCGTTCATAACTGTCTGCCGAATGTCCTTCCATACGGTCAAACTCCTTGGCGTGTGGGGTAAGGATGATATTCTTAGGTAACTGTTGCAGCCAAGCGCGGTGGTTTGCCAGGATATTCAGGGCATCGGCATCTGCCACAAGGGGACAGGTGGTACGGCGTAACTGAGCAATCAACGGTACTGCGGTTGTCTCGCTCTGTCCTAGACCGGGGCCAATACCGACAGCATTAAAATCTTCTGTCTCCACAGCCTCAGAGAAGATGGTCTCTTCGGGGTCAAACTGCAAGACGGCCTCAGGAACGGCCATCTGGAGAATCTCCCTGTTTTTCTTGGGGGTGTGTACAGTCACCTTACCGACACCGGCACGCAGACAGGCCCTGGTGGCTAGTATGGCAGCACCGGCCATACCGTAACTACCTGCGATCAAGAGCGCATGTCCCATCTGTCCCTTATGGGCAAAGGGGTCACGCTTTAACAGCATGTTGCGTACCTGTGCTTCTTCCAAAACGGTATAGTTGGCTTCCAACTTCTCGATACCTTCTTGACTCAGTCGAATATCCAGTACTTTCAGTTGCCCGATGAACTGTTGATTCTCAGGGAATAGGAAGGCCAGTTTGAGATGCTGGAGGGTCAGCGTGACATCAGCATGGATGATGTTGGCCCGAATATTATAGGTGTTGTCCTCTGTCATCAGACCAGAGGGTACGTCTATCGAGACAATCTCCGCATGGGAGGCATTGATATATTTCACCAGTGAGGCAAAACCGCCGGCCAGTGGCTTGTTCAGACCAGATCCGAAGAGTCCGTCGACCACAAGCATCCCTTTCTCCAATACAGGCGGGTCGAATTCTTGTGTTACCTCCACAAAACTCTTGATACGTTTGGACTCCGTCAAGCGTTTCTTGTTGACAGCACACTCCTCAGTAAGATGCCCACTAATATTAAAGAGGTAGACGCTGACTTGGTAGCCTTGCTCACTCAGCAGACGGGCAATGGCTAATGCGTCGCCGCCATTATTTCCAGGACCTGCAAAAACGATAACAGGCACGGAGTTGCTCCACATGTCGGTAATGGCACGTGTCAATGCCTTGGCAGCACGTTCCATCAAATCGATACTGGGGATCGGCTCGTGTTCAATGGTGTATCTGTCAAGTTCCTTAATCTGAGCACTGGTAAATATTTTCATTACAACTGCAAAATTAAGAAAAAATCCTAATTGATAGTCATTCTTTGGCGAAAAATTAGTAATTTTGTGCCAAATTTGCAATTTCAGCGTTATGAGTACTGTAAAAATCAAAGACAAAACATTCGAGACCTCTATCTCGGAAGCAGAGATCAAACAGCGTGTGAAAGAGGTGGCACAACAGTTAAGTAAAGATTTGGAAGGCAAGAATCCGCTGATGCTTGCCGTCTTGAACGGTTCGTTTATCTTTGCTGCCGACCTGATGCGTGAGATGACCATTCCTTGTGAGATATCCTTCGTGAAACTAGCCTCGTATCAGGGAACGACCTCTACAGGGAAAATCAAAGAGGTGATAGGTATCAATGAGGATATCTCAGGCCGTACGATCGTCATCGTGGAGGATATCGTGGAGAGTGGAAAGACCATGAAGCGGATGATTGAGACACTGGGTACTCGTAATCCTGCCTCTGTACATATCTGTACGTTGTTTGTCAAACCGGAAAAGTTGGAAGTTGATCTTGATATTGAGTATGCGGCATTCTCTATTCCTAATGCCTTCATCGTAGGCTATGGGCTAGACTACGACCAGCAGGGTCGACAACTGAGGGAGGTCTACTCGCTAAAGGAAGATTAACAACCAAAACCGTTATAGAATCAATGAAGAATATTGTGATTTTTGGTGCTCCCGGTTCAGGAAAGGGAACACAGAGTGACTTGATGATAGAGCACTACGGACTGGGACATATCTCAACGGGTGATGTGCTGCGTAATGAGATAAAGAAAGGTACAGAACTGGGCAAGACGGCTCAGAGTTATATCGATAAGGGCAACTTGATTCCCGACGAGTTGATGATCTCCATCCTCGCTAATGTTTATGACTCTTTCGGTCGTGAGCATAAAGGAGTGATCTTCGATGGTTTTCCCCGTACCATCCCACAGGCAGAGGCTCTCAAGAAGATGCTGGATGAGCGTGGCGACAAGGTGGCTGCGATGATTGAGTTGGATGTCCCCGAGGATGAGTTGATGACACGCCTTATCAAGCGCGGTCAGCAGAGTGGTCGTGCGGACGATAATGAAGAGACCATCAAGAAGCGTCTGGTCGTTTATCATTCTCAGACACAGCCTCTGATTGAATGGTATAAGCAGGAGGGACTGCATCATCATATCAATGGTCTGGGTACTTTGGAGCGCATCTTCGGGGATATCCAGCAAGTGATAGATAACCTGTAATGGAGAGCAATTTCGTAGACTACGTCAAGATACTTTGCCGTTCGGGAAAGGGTGGACGGGGATCGATGCATCTCCGTCATGTGAAATATAACCCTAATGGTGGGCCTGACGGTGGTGACGGCGGCAAGGGCGGCAGCATCATCCTGCGGGGTAACCACAACTACTGGACACTGCTGCATCTGCGCTACGAAAGGCATATCTTTGCGGAGCATGGCGGCAATGGCGGTCGTGACAAGAAGCATGGAACGGACGGTAAGGATGTCTATATCGATGTGCCTTGTGGTACTGTCGTCTACAATGCGGAAAATGGAAAATATGTCTGTGATGTCACCTACGACGGACAAGAGGTGGTACTGCTGAAAGGAGGACGTGGCGGATTGGGTAACTTCCAGTTCCGCAGTGCTACCAATCAGGCTCCCCGTTATGCGCAGCCAGGAGAGCCGATGCAGGAGATGACGATTATTCTGGAGTTGAAACTCCTTGCGGATGTCGGACTGGTGGGCTTTCCCAATGCCGGTAAGTCGACCTTGGTGTCTGCACTGTCGAATGCCCGTCCGAAGATTGCCAACTATCCGTTTACAACGATGGAGCCATCGCTGGGTATCGTGGGCTATCGTGATAATAAGTCGTTCGTGATGGCTGATATCCCTGGTATTATCGAGGGTGCCAGTGAAGGTAAGGGCTTAGGTCTCCGTTTCCTCCGACATATTGAACGCAACTCCCTGTTGTTGTTTATGGTGCCTGGTGATACGGATGATATCAAACGGGAGTATGAGATATTGCTCAACGAACTCGCCCAGTTTAACCCGGAACTCCTTGACAAACACCGTGTCCTTGCTATCACCAAGTGTGACTTGCTGGATGCGGAACTCATAGAGATGCTCAAAGAGACTCTCCCGGATGATCTGCCTGTCGTCTTCATTTCCGCTGTCGCCAATATGGGACTTGATGAACTGAAAGATGTACTCTGGCAAGAACTCAATGCAGAGAGCAATAAACTTTCTACCGTGATGGCGGAGGATACCTTGGTGCATCGTGACAAGGACATGTCACGCTTCGCCCAAGAACTTGTCGACGAGGGTGAGGACGAGGAGATTGAGTACGTCGAACTGGAAGACCTGGATGATTTAGACGACCTAGAGTATCTAGATGATCTGGAAGAAGATGAATAACCCCCAATTAACTTATTATGATTTAGGTGAGGGCGTGACCGCCTTCAGCACGACTCGTCATGGCGGTTGCAGTACTGGCAACTATAGTGAGTTCAATATCAATCGGTATTGTGGTGATGATGCAGGGCATATCGCCCAGAATCTCCACGCATTGGCTGCCTTGCTCGATATTCCTGCTGACCATATCATCATGCCTCATCAGGTGCATGGCATAGAGGTTCGACGTATCGACGGACCACAACAGGAAGTCATTGAGGGCGTGGATGCCGTGATGACAGATGTGCCTCAGTTGTGTATTGGTGTATCTACCGCAGACTGTATCCCTATTATCATTTATGACAAGGAGCATCATGCTGCCTGTGCCGTCCATGCTGGTTGGCGAGGAACAGTGCAGCGTATCGTCCGTGTGGCTGTTGAGGCGATGTGTAAGACCTACGGCTCTCTGCCTTCACAGATGAAAGCGGTCATAGGTCCAGGTATCTCCCTTGATAGTTTTGAGGTAGGGGAGGAGGTCTACCAGCAGTTTGCCGATGCCAGCTTCGATATGCGACTCATTGCGCGAATGTATGCCAAATGGCACATCGACCTTCCGATGTGTAATCGCCTCCAGTTAGAGGAAACTGGCATCACAGATATCTATATGTCTGGCATCTGTACTTACCAACACCATCAAGACTATTTCTCTGCCCGCCGCTTAGGCATCAATTCCGGTCGCATCTTCACAGGTGTGATGGTGAATCTCTTTGAATAAAGCATAATGTACTAACTATGCTCACTCTCACCACTAATGGATGTACCGTTAGTAGAGCGAGGGTTTACACTTTGCTCCAATGCTTCCTTTTGGGGGAAAGTGCCATTGTTGCAGGGGGAAAGAAAGGGACTAACGGGGGGAAAGTGACGTTCTTTCAGGTGAACAGGCGGTCGGTGCTGTTATTAGCAGCACCCGCTGCTAATATCGACAGCGGGCGCTACCAATGTCAGCAGCGGACGCTACTGACCTGATTTGTGAGAACTTACTTCCTCTTCAGCGTGATATTACCGTCCTTGTCAATGCGAGCCTCACTATTGGGAACATCGCTGTTGGTGAGGTTCATCATCTCGTGGGCTACACTTTGGTTGGCATCCTTACGGGGACCGACACCTTTCTGCTGAAGGAAGGAGTGGATCTTACCACTCAGGAAACGACCTTGTTTGTCAATCTTGATCTCTACGACAGGAGAGTAGGCGGAGATACCTGCAAGACTCATCCCGTAAGGGGTGCAGAAATTACCGAGGCTGTAGGCGATAAAGCGACCTTTGTATACCTCTGTGGCACGTACCACATGGGGACCATGACCATAGACGACATCGGCACCGTTGTCGATACAGAAATGAGCGAACTCACGCAGGGAACCACGATCCTCGCCCAAGAAAGTCTCTGCTCCCTGTGGCAGGTGGTTCTTCGTGCGTCCCTCGGCCCCCCCATGGAAGGAGACGATGATAATGTCCGACTTTGTTTTCAGGTCTTCAATGATACGCTTGACGGTCTGTAGGTCACGATGCTTCAGGGTATACTGGTTATGTCCGAAGGCACACAAGCCGAACTTGATGCCATTGCGGACGACGACAGCAGACTCCACATGTCCTTTGATACCGGCATATTTGATGCCTTGCAGGTTCAGTTGCTTCTCTGTGCTGGCAATACCCTCGGCACCGAAGTCGTTGGCATGGTTGTTTGCCATGCTCAGGAAATCGTAGCCAGCCTCCTTCAACAGGTGTGAGTAACTGGTCGGAGTGCGGAACGAATAACTGTTAGGACCACCACTCTTCGTACTTTTGCCGCCATCCAACAGGGTGCCTTCCAAGTTGCCTACAGCAATCGTGGCACGTTGCAGGATTGGTTTCACGTCACGGAAGACTTCCTCCCCATTCTTCGGAGGCAGTGAGATACCAGGGTATGTCGTACCCATCATGATGTCACCCGTCATGGCAACGGTGATATCATCAGAAAAGCAGGCCACACTGTAGCCTGCTAATATTGTTAATAGAAGAAGTTTTATTTTCATTGCGTCTTATTTTGCTACACGACGTACTCCAATGTACCGACGGCTGTAGTTGCCATCTGTGGAGTGACTGATCTTCACACCGCTCTTGGTACTGGCATGAATGAATGTAAACGAGTTGCTGATAGGGTCGTAATCCAAGACAATACCCACATGGCCTACGTTACGCCCGGAATTAGGACTGGTGAAGAATACCAAGTCACCCGGTTGCATCTCCTCACGACGGATGGGAATGTTACGAGCATACTGGTCACGGGAGGAACAGCCTATCGTGATGTTATTCTGTCCGTATACATAACTGGTGAATCCGGAACAGTCGAAAGTGTAGGGACCTTTGCTCCCCAGACGATAACGGGCACCAAGCAGGGATGTTGCTTGGTTCAGAATATCGTCAGTCGTTGCGAAACTGATATTGGTGTCATAACCGTCGGCATATAAGAAGTCGAAATTGTCAATCTCCTCATAGACCGTCTCGGTTCGCTGGATTTTCTTTGTTCTTTTTTTCTTGCTCTTTGCTACTGCTACATCCACAGAGGATAGAAGCATCAGTAAGATGCAGAAGATTATTTCCTTTTTCATTTAGATTTTGTTGGTCGACGGCTTCACGCCGTGGGTTGTTTTGGTTTAATTATATCTTAGGATTTGTCCTGGTCTGATACGGGTTGTCGACTTGATGTGATTCAACTTACAGATAGCACTAACTGTCATACCACGCTTACGAGCAATAGAAGAAAGGGTCTCACCCTTTGCCACTTTGTGGAAACGGGTAGAATGGGTCTTTGCTCCCTTCGTACTGGTAGACTGTGCAGAAGCGTAAGACTGTTGTGGAATGTCCAAGTCGCCATTGACAGCCACACCACCGACACCACGCAGACGAGTTGCCTCGGCTGACTCACGGTTATAAGTGGACTTACGGAATACATAATAGTCATCTACAACATCCTGGTTCTTGAAGTCGAACATCAGGGCGGGATTTAAGGCGATACCACACAGACGGGTCTCGAAATGCAGGTGAGAACCTGTGCTACGTCCAGTGTTACCACCGAGTCCGATAGGATCACCGGCACGAACCTCCTGGTCTTCAGTAACGAGTTGTTTGGACATGTGACCATAGATGGTCTCCAGTCCGTTATAGTGACGGATGACTACATACTTACCATAGCCACGTCCCTCATATCTGACGATGCGTACCTTACCGCTGAAAGCAGCACGGATGGTGTCACCAATATACACCTTGATGTCGAGTCCTTTGTGCTGGCGTCCCCAACGGGCACCGAAGTTACTGGTCAGCACACGGCTGGGTGTCGGCATGCAGAAACCACGCAGGTCAATGCGGAAGGTATCTGGTAAAACGGTTGCCTTATGAGCATATCTATTATTCCAGTCGTTATAAAGGTCAGCGGCTGGAGAGTCATAACTTTCTGCTTGGATTAGTCTGTTGAGAGCCATGCTGTCGACGGCTTTCATCTTACGGTCTATGGGTGCTTGGCGTGCCAACAAGTCCTGTCCCATCGTCGGGAGGGAAAGTGTTGCTGCTACTGCTAAAATTGCAAATCTCTTAATCTTTTTAGTAAACATAATAAATTGATTTCGGTTTGTAATTGTTCTGATTTTACAATAGAACGGTGCAAAGGTAGTAATTATTTTGCGAAAAGCATGCAAAATGCAGTGTGCGTTAACACTATTTGTGTGTATTTTAACACTTTACGTCATGAGATCGCAGACCAGTTAATGTTTGTTTTCCGTAGGTCTTGGAGCCTTTTCCACAGCATCCGATACTTGTCGGATAGGCATTCCGGATCTTCGTCTATAATGACTTGTGCCTCGTCACGAGCCATCTGTACCAGTTGCCCGTCACGGGCGATATCCGCTATCTTCAGATCGAAGGCCATACCGCTCTGTTGGGTCCCTTCTAAGTCGCCAGGACCTCGTAGTTTCAGGTCGGCCTCGGCAATACGGAAACCGTCGTTGGTCTCACACATGATGTCGATGCGTTTTTGGGTTTCCTCACTCATCTTAACATTTGTGACCAGGATACAATAACTTTGGTCTGCACCTCGCCCGACACGTCCACGGAGTTGATGTAACTGGCTGAGTCCGAAACGCTGGGCTTCGAGGATCACCATGGCAGAGGCATTGGGCACGTTGACACCCACCTCAATGACAGTAGTGGCAACGAGCATCTGGGTCTCGCCACTGACGAAACGTTGCATCTCCTCTTCCTTGTCTTTGGGCTTCATCTTACCATGCACCTTACTCAGTCGGAATTCCGGGAATACCTGTCTGAGTACCTCAAAGCCGTCTTCCAGGTTCTTGAGGTCTATCTTCTCACTCTCCTCGATGAGTGGAAAGACAATATATACCTGTCTGCCTTGGTTGATTTGTTTGCGCAGACCGTCATAGAGCGACGGCATACTGCGGTCGAAAACGTGGGTGGTGACCACTGGTTTACGACCGGGAGGCAGTTCATCGATAACACTCACGTCTAAGTCACCATAGAGGGTCATGGCGAGGGTGCGTGGAATAGGGGTCGCTGTCATCACCAGCACATGGGGCGGGTTCGTGTTCTTGCTCCATAGTTTGGCGCGTTGTGCGACTCCAAAGCGGTGCTGTTCGTCGACCACCACCATACCGAGATTGGCAAAATGTACCGTGTCCTCAATAATGGCATGGGTGCCTACCAGTATCTGTACACTGCCCTCCATTAGTCCCTCTAAGACCTCCTGGCGTCTCTTGCCTTTCACGATACCCGTCAACAGTTCGGTTCGTATGTTCATTCCTTGGAGGAAGTCTTGAATGGTCTGGAGGTGCTGCTCCGCTAGGATCTCCGTTGGTGCCATGATACATGCCTGATAACCGTTGTCAAGGGCGATGAGCATCGACATCAGAGCCACCAGGGTCTTGCCGCTGCCTACATCACCTTGCAGCAGACGGTTCATTTGCCGACCAGATCCAATGTCCTTGCGAATCTCACGGATAACCCGTTTCTGTGCCTCTGTCAGTGAGAAGGGCAGGTGGTCGTGATAGAAAGAATTGAAATAGTCGCCTACTCGTGAGAATACATAGCCACGATATTTACGACGATGGTCACTGGCATATCTTAATATATTCAGTTGGACGTAAAAAAGTTCTTCGAATTTCAGACGAACTCTTGCGCGTTCCAGTTCTCCAGTATGCTGAGGGTAGTGGATCTTCCGTAGAGCCTCGTCACGACTCATGAGATGCAGACGACTGGTGATGAAGTCGGGAAGAGTCTCTGGTAATGGTTCTTTGATGGTGTCGAGGAGCGTTTTGACAAAACGCTCCATACAGCGGGAGTTGAGCCCACTCTTCTTCATCTTCTCCGTTGTGTTATAGTAGGGCTGCATACCCATGGCGGAGAGTTCCAGTTTCTCGGCAGCATCAATATCAGGATGGGTAACGTTGATTCGGCCGTTATAGACATTCGGTCGTCCGAAAATGATATATTCCGTACCTATCTTATATTGTTGTTTGGCGTATTTCCCGCCATTGAACCAAGTGAGGTCCATCACTTTGCCGCTGCCGTCCGTGAAGTGTGCGACTACCCGTTCTTTGCGGGCACTCATCTTAAAAGTCTCAAAACTGAGGATATGTCCTTTCACCTGTACGAAAGGCATGTCACCCGTGAGTTCACGGATGTTGTACAGACGACTGCGGTCTACGTGTTTATAAGGGTAGTACTGCAACAGGTCACCATACGTCCGGATGCCCAACTCTTCATTGAGCATCTTCTTTCTGTTGGGACCTACTCCAGGCAGGAATTGTATGTCTTGTTGCAGTATGTCGGTCAAGGGTGATAGGTATTAGGTGTCAGATAAGTACTTCCGCAATCTTCAGGTCATAGGGAGTGGTGATCTTGATATTCTCCCTGTTGCCCTCAACGAGGGTGATGTCATAGCCGTAACTCTCCACTACTGAGGCATCATCCGTGAAACCGTCGTTATATGGTTGTTGGTTGGCCGCCTTGAGCAGTTGGATGTCGAAGGTCTGAGGAGTCTGTACCAGTCGGTAGTCTCCACGTGGCTTGGTGCCTTCTGTGAGATGACGTAACGTCTCAACTACGGGGATGACGGGGATGACGGCTTTTTGCTTGCGAGCCGTCTCGTAGCAGTTGCGGATGACATCGATGCTTGGGAAGGGGCGTACGCCATCGTGGACACCCACGACCCCTTGGGCATCATCAGGGATGAGGGCAAGTCCATGTTGTACGGAATGGAAACGGGTCTCACCACCGTCTGCCAATAGGTATTCCACTTGGAAGTCATACTCCTTGCAGAGTCGTTGCCAGTAGTCCTGCTGGTCTTTGGGTAAGACGAGGATAATCTGCAGGGTATGAGAATACGCACGAAACCGTTCCAGTGTCCGCATGAGGATAGGTCTCCCACCAATGGGTAGGAACTGTTTGGGAATCTCACCGCCCATACGAAGTCCCTTGCCACCTGCTACAATAATAATATAGTCCATTAGGCCATCAAGTGCTTGAAACGCATACCCTCTGCGATCTGGTCGGCTGTCTGCTTGTTGACTAACTGTGTCAGTAACTCATAGGCGAAAGGGAAAGCGGCAGCGGGACCTTCGCCTGTCGTGATATTACCGTCTACGGTGACGAGGTCACCCGTATAGGTGGCCTCCGTCAATGCCTGCTCAAAACCAGGATAGCAGGTGGCATGTTTTCCGTCTAGGATACCCAGGGGAGCCAGTACGACGGCGGGAGAGGCACAGATGGCAGCCACCTTCTTACCTGCAGCCGCTTGGTCTGCCACTGCTTTGCACACTCCTTTATGCTCAAAGAGGTTGGTAGCACCGGGCATACCTCCGGGTAGGAATAGTAGGTCTGCGTCTGTGAAGTCACCCTGCTCAAACATGATATCGGCTTCCATGTTTACACCATGAGCCGAATGTACCAAGGGGAAGTCAGAGATGCTTACCGTCGTGACGTCAATACCTCCGCGACGCCAAACGTCTACGGGAATGAGGGCCTCGACATCCTCGAAGCCGTCTGCTAAGAAAACATATACCTTTGCCATGTTATTGTAGTGCTTTTAGATAATGCTGGATGGTGTTACGCAATCCCATGAACAGTGCATCGCATATTAAGGCATGCCCGATACTCACCTCGTCTGTCCATGGAATCATCTGATGATAGTAATGCAAGTTCTCCAACGAGAGGTCGTGTCCCGCATTGAGTCCCAGTCCGGTTTTCCTGGCTTCCTCGGCGGCAGCGATAAACGGGGTGATGGCTGCGACACGGTCGATGGCATAGTTCGATGCATAGGGTTCGGTATACAGTTCGACACGGTCAGCGCCACAGACCTTAGCACCTTCCACCATCTTCGGATCGGGGTCGACGAAAATACTGGTACGTATACCGGCTTCCTTGAAGGTCTTACAGATATCTGTCAGGAAGGCTTTGTTCTCAAGGGTGTCCCATCCGTGATTACTGGTAATCTGGTCATGTCCGTCAGGAACCAGTGTCACTTGTGTGGGGGTCACTTCCAATACCAGGTCGACAAAAGAGTCGATAGGGTTGCCCTCGATATTGAATTCTGTCTTGATCTGCGGACGTAAGTCACGGACATCCTGATAGCGGATATGACGCTCGTCAGGTCGAGGATGCACGGTAATCCCCTGTGCTCCAAATAATTCACATGCGTCGGCCACCTGTAATATATCCGGATTATTACCTCCTCTGGCATTGCGAATCGTCGCTACCTTATTAATGTTTACGCTTAGTTTTGTCATTTTCTAAGTAAATTTGTTCTTCTGTTTGGCGCTTTTTCACTAAAAATAAGTAACTTTGCGCACATAATACACGGCAAAGATACGAAATGTTTGTCAAATAACAGCAAAAAGGAGAGATTTTTTATGACCTCACAAAAACTACGGTTCGCCATCTTCGGCAATACCTACCAACCTAAGAAGTCAGTCTCTATCATGAAGATACTGGCCTGTCTTTCAGAGCGGAAGGCTGATGTCCTGATAGAAAGTAACTTCTACGACTTTCTGGTGCACCATCAGCATCTGGATGTGCGTCCGACGACGGTCTTTGAGGGAAACGACTTCGAGGCAGACTTCGTCATCTCAATGGGAGGTGATGGTACCTTCCTCCGTGCTGCCAGTATGGTGGGTGACAAACAGATACCTATCTTAGGTGTAAATATGGGACGACTGGGCTTCCTGGCGGATATCAGTGCCGGAGAGATCGAGCATATAGTCAAGGCGATATATGAAGGTGATTATTCTATTGAGACACGGGCAGCCATTGCTGTGGAGGTGGATGGTACACCGTTAGAGGGCTATAGTTGTGCCTTGAACGACGTGGCCATCCTAAAGCGTGACAATGCGTCAATGATCTCTATCCGTGTCACTGTGAATGGGGATTATCTGACTACTTATCAGGCTGATGGCCTGGTTGTCAGTACACCCACTGGTTCTACGGCTTACTCTCTCTCTGTCGGCGGACCGATTATCGTACCGGGTACCAGTGTGTTCTCCATCACGGCCGTTGCCCCTCACTCCCTTAATATCCGTCCTATAGTTATTCCTGACAATGCGGAAATCTCCCTGACTGTAGAGAGTCGTTCCCATAATTTCCTGGTTGCCCTTGATGGTCGTTCGGAGAATTGTCGTGAGGATACCCGTCTGACACTCCGTAAGGCTCCCTATAAGGTGAAGGTTGTCAAACGGACGGGCCAGAAGTATTTCCATACCCTGCGTGAGAAAATGATGTGGGGTGCTGATCAGCGTGCTTGATTATTCTCTGGGTAGTTTAAGAATAAAGCGGCTACCTTTTTGGTAGGAGGTGTCCAGTAGGACATCCCCACCCATCTGTCGTGCTATTCTTCGAGCCAGCGGTAATCCCAGTCCTACCCCTTCCTTATAGGCATCCACCTTATAGAAATGCTCGAAGATTTTCTCCTCTTCTCCTTCTTTGATACCCCGGCCTGTGTCTGTCACGGAGAAGTATACCATATTCTGTTCCATGTCATCCAGGCGGCAGGACAGGGTGACGGAGCCATGATCCGTAAACTTGCAGGCATTATTCATGAGGTTGGTAAGGATTTTCTTGGTCTCCTGTATGTTGGTCTTGATTCTGAAGTTGTCTTTCAGACTGCTCTCAAAACGGATCTCATAGTCTTTTTCCCCGGTCTGGAAAGCCGTGACGACCTGCCTGGCCAGTTCATTACAACTGACGAGATCGTTCTTGTCAATATAATGAATACTCTCTTTTCCGGAGATATCCAGTATCTCATTGATGATAGTCACAATGTTGTTGGTACTGTTGGCGATGCGGGTGGCCATCTCTGCTCGTTCCCTGTCGTCAATCTTGGCTTCCGGGTCGCTGATCACCTGGGCGAAGCCGCTGATAATGTTCAGGGGAGTACGTATCTCATGACTCATATTCTGGATGAAGTTGACCTTCATGCGTTCGGCTTCCTGGGCCTTGTCTCGCGCAATATTCAGTTCATGGTTCTGTTGTTGAAGCCGTCTGGTGTATCTCCGTTTATAGCATCGGCAGGCAGCAACGGGTATCAGACAGGCAACAGGTACCAGGGCAAATATGCTCCATTTGAAACGTTCTGAACGTTTGTGTACCTCCTCATTACGGCTTTCCGCCATGGCGAGGTCGTTGGCCGAACCCACCATTTCCTCGCTCATGATGACATTATTCACGGAGTCCTTGACGGCCATATAGCGTTTCTGGGCCTCGAAAGCCTTGGCGGTATCACCGGCTATCTCGTAGATGTCTGTCTGGAATTTGTATTGGTCGGTGGTATTGGTCAACAGATCAGTGAGTCGGATGGCTTCTCCGTAATGGTGATCGGCCACGTTCTTGCAGATCATGACATAGTGGTAGTAGGTCATACTAAAGTCGTTGCCTAGTACCTTTTGGAGTCGTATATACTCCTGGTAGGCTTTGTTGACCGTCTCCCAGTCACGCATGGCAAAAGCGATGATCACTTTAAAGCCGATGGCATCACTGTATTCGTACTTGCCGCCGTTGGCCTTGATGATATCGATGGCACAGTTCAGATGTTTCATGGCCTCTGCCGGCTGGGTGTCCATCTCGATATTCGCCAGATCGAAATAGATATTGATCAGGTTGACAGGTTGCGAGTGGTCTACTTCCTCCAGGGCACGCTCAAAATATTGACGGGCCAGCGTGATATTGCCACGGAGTGAGTAGATGATACCCAACAGGTGGGTGGCACTATAGTATTCATCTTCGGCTTTCCTCTTCTTCATGTCGTTGCGCATCTTGGTCGTCTTCCGCATGGCCCGATAGAAATGGTTATGGTTAACATCGTACAGGATTTCATGCTACCATCCTTTGTAATATAGGTGCAGGTCACCGTTTTTCAAGTGATAGTCACGATAGTTTTGGACGGCGATATAGAACGCTCCCTCGTCGTCGGTATTGAAATACTTACGTACTTCATTGAGCAGGTGAGAACCGATTGTGTCTGTTTTCTGAGCCTGCGCCAACACAGGATCCGGCAGCCAAACAAGCATGGTAAGTATTGCGAAAATGAATCGCCGATAGATAAGTCTTAGTTTCATGTATCTTGGTTTATGGTCGTGCAAAGGTAGTAATAATAATTGAGAATCACTTCCTTTTTGAGTAAAGAATTATCTCAATTAGTGTTAAAAACACGCTTTTATTCATGACAAGAGTGTAAGTAGTAATCATTCCGATATTCCTACACATGCGTAATAATAAATAATGTGGAAATGTTAAATATCTCCTTTCATGAAAAAAAGTCTGCAAAATGTTTGGTGGAGAGCATTATAATTCCTACTTTTGCAGTGTACTATTAAAGTGGTACACTAATACAGGGGGGAGAATAATACATAAATATTAAACGAAAAGACATATGATTAACGTACAAGACATCAGTTACAAATACAAGGGTCAGAAGGCTCTTGTGTTCGACGGGTTCAGTCTCCAGTTGGAGGAGAACCGTATCTATGGACTGCTTGGCAAGAACGGCACGGGCAAGTCGACGCTGCTTTATCTGCTCTCTGGATTGTTGAAGCCTATCTCTGGCTCGGTGTGCTGCGATGGTATCGCAGCATACGAGAGACGACCAGAGATGCTGCGTGAGATATTCATCGTGACAGAGGAGTTTGATCTCCCTCCCGTCCGTCTCTCGGAGTATGTGAGACTCAACAGTCCGTTCTATCCCCGTTTCTCGGAGGAAGTGCTGCAGCGTTGCCTAGGTGACTTTGAGTTATCGGCAGACGTGAAACTCAATGAACTATCGATGGGACAGAAGAAAAAGGCGTTTATGTCGTTCGCACTTGCCACGCAGACCAAGTATCTCTTTATGGACGAGCCGACGAACGGCTTGGATATACCCTCGAAGTCACAGTTCCGCAAGGTCATCGCACAGAATATGACAGAGGAGCGTACCGTTATTATCTCTACCCATCAGGTGCATGATGTGGAGCAGTTGCTCGACCATATCCTGATCCTCGACCAGCGTGACGTGCTGCTCAATGCCTCTGTGCAGGAGATTTCAGATCAGTTTACCTTCGAGTATCGCATGCCGCAGGAGATGGACGACACCGTTCTCTATGCCGAGCCCACCTTGCAGGGTAATGCCGTTATCGCCAAGCGTCAGGCAGGTGATGTGGAGACTCAGATGAACCTCGAACTATTGTTTAACTTCAAAACACAGACAAAATGAAAAACTTCGATTTACATAGATTCGGACAGACCTTTAAGAGCCAGTTGTTGATGGGAAGAAACTTCTGGTTGAGGCTGTTCGTCATCTTCTTCCTCGTGTTGTTCTTCGCTGAACTCATGTTCACCGAGAGCATGGGCAGCAATGTCTTCGGCTACTACACCACGAGTGTCGATAATGCCGTCAACTTCGGCACCTTCTTCTTTGTCATATCAATGCTGTTCGGTGCCACCAGCATCTTCAGTGTCTTGAAAGACACCCGCAGTCGCATCACCTACCTGATGTTTCCCGCCTCTAACTTGGAGAAATACTTGAACTGTCTGGTCATGTCAACGGTTGTTGTTGCCTTGGTGACCTTTGTCGCTTTCTTCTGTGCGGACACGATTCGTACCTTGCTGGCTCCAGCCTTTGGGCATGAGATGGTGTGGGGTGTACCCTCTTTCATCAGCAGTCTCATACCCGATTCCTCCTATTCATTATCTGCTCCAGATGTTGATAAGGTGTACCAGTGGTGGTTAGGATTCATCATGGAAGTTGGAATCATACTCTTCTTCCACTCCTTGTATATGCTGGGGGGTACTGCCTTCCGCCGTCAGCAGTTCTTGATCACTAGTATGATCATAGTATGCAGCATGATTATTATTGTGTCTATCCTTGGTCACATAGACTTTAAAGAAAACATCAATCTGATGACCTATAATGAGCAAGATGGTCTTGTCGTGCATCCCGCACTCTATGTCATCATGGTCGTCATGTATCTCTTGACTTGCTTCAACTACTGGTTGAGTTATCGTATCTTCTGCCGTGTGCAGGCTGTGAACAATAAATGGTTGAACGTATGACATTCAATAACGAGAAAGCGATTTATCTCCAGATGGCAGACCGCCTCTGCGACGAGATACTTGCTGGCAAATACAAAGATGATGACCGTATACCGTCGGTTCGAGAGTATGCCGTGATGCTGGAGGTGAATACCAATACCGCAGTGAAGGCTTACGACGAACTGGCTCGTGCGAACATTATATATAATAAGAGAGGCTTGGGCTACTTCGTCACCAAAGGTGCCAAGAAGCAGATCCTTAAAGTCCGCAAGAAGGAGTTCATGGAGCAGAAAATGCCGGAGATGTTCCGACAGATGAAACTATTAGGAATCAATAAGGAGGAGGTGTGCAACCTTTTCGATACTTATAACGTCTAAGAGACATATGATACACTTAAAAGACATCAACAAGACCTATCAGGGCGCACAGCCGCTCCATGTACTGAAAGGCATCTCGCTCGATATCGAAAAGGGTGAGTTCGTCAGTATTATGGGAGCATCAGGCTCAGGCAAGTCGACCCTGCTCAATATCCTGGGCATCCTCGACAACTATGACTCTGGTGAGTATCTCCTGAACGGGACTCCCATCTGGAACCTCTCCGAGTCGAAGGCGGCGGAGTATCGTAACCGCATGATAGGTTTCATCTTTCAGTCATTTAACTTGATTTCCTTCAAGACAGCAGTAGAAAATGTGGAGTTGCCGCTCTTTTATCAAGGGGTTTCTAGACGCAAGCGCCATGCGCTTGCTCTAGAATACCTGGAGAGACTGGGACTCCTGGACTGGGCAGAGCACTATCCCAACGAACTCAGTGGTGGACAGAAACAGCGTGTCGCCATTGCCCGTGCCTTGATCACCAAACCACAGATTATCTTGGCCGACGAGCCGACGGGTGCCCTCGACTCGAAGACCTCCGTTGAGGTGATGCAACTGCTCAAGCAACTGAATGCTGACGAGGGAATGACGCAGATTATCGTGACCCATGATCCTCATGTAGGAGAACAGACTAATCGTATTATCCGTATCAAAGATGGAGTTATTGAATGAGATATGGCAGACGGCTCGTCGCAATAAACTGCGTACGGGGTTGACAGGCTTCGCAGTGGCATGGGGCATCTTCATGCTCATCGTCCTGCTGGGAGCCGGTAATGGACTCATCAATGCCAACCTTCAGCAGAGCGAGCGGTTCCTCTCTAACTCGATGGTGGTCTTCGGAGGTCGTACCTCAAAGCCCTACCAAGGACTGAAGGAAGGTCGGTGGATCCATCTTCAGAACCGTGATATCGAAGCGACGGAATCCTGTTTCAAGGAGCATGTCGATGAGGTCGGTGCCAATTATAGCGTCTCCGCAACCATCAGTTACGGACAGGAGTATATCAGTACGTCGGTAACGGGTATCTATCCCAATCATACGAAGATTGACAAGACGGAGATCCTTTGTGGTCGTTTCGTCAACCAAGTGGATATCCAGCAGAAACGTAAGATTCTCGTCCTCAGTAGTAAACAAGCCAAGGAACTGGAGCCCAAAGGATATCGGAATCTGTTGGGAAAAGATGTCAAGGTCGGCGAGTTTATGTTTAAGGTGGTGGGTATCTATAAGGATGAGGAGAACGGACAGGCTGAGGCTTTCTCTTCCTACTCCGCCATCAAGAGTATCTATGGTGCCAATACCGATGATGCGGGTAATATTGAGTTCACTTTTCATGGATTACCTACGGAGGAGGCTAACGAACAGTTTGAGAAAGACTATCGGCAACGTATCAATGCCAATCACCAGGCGCATCCTGAGGATGAGAGCGCTGTCTGGCTTTGGAACCGTTTTACGCAGAACCTCCAGATGCAGACGGGTATCGGTATTATCCGCACCTTCCTTTGGGTCGTTGGACTGTTTACCCTGCTGAGCGGTATCGTGGGTGTCTCGAATATCATGCTCATCACGGTGAAGGAACGCACCCATGAGTTTGGCATCCGCAAGGCGATAGGTGCTAAGCCGTGGAGCATCCTCCGACTGATTATCGTGGAGAGTGTTATCATCACCACCTTCTTCGGTTATATCGGTATGTTGCTGGGAATCATCGCCAACGAGTATATGGATGCCACCTTAGGACATAACGAGATAGACACAGGACTCTTCAAGGCTACGATGTTTGTTGATCCAACCGTCGGACTGGATGTCTGTTTCGAAGCGACGATGGTCATGGTCATCGCAGGCACGATCGCAGGACTCATCCCTGCTTTCAAAGCATCACGAATCCGCCCCATAGAGGCACTAAGAGCAGATTGACTATGAGAATAGATATTGACAGTTACAGAGAGATTATCGATACGCTGACCCGTAATAAGTCACGCTCGTTCCTCACCGGTTTCGGTGTGTTCTGGGGTGTGTTTATGCTCGTAGGACTGATGGGAGGCGGAAAAGGACTGAGGGAAGGACTCAACAAGAACTTCGACGGTTTCGCACAGAATACCGTGATGATATGGGCGCAACAGACCTCCAAGCCCTATAAGGGTTTCCGAAAAGGACGTTGGTGGAGTATGGACTACAAGGACATCGAGCGGTTGCATCAGCATGTACCGGAGTTGGATGTGGTGGCTCCCGTCTTATTTGCTCCTTGGGGTACTTCGAATACTGCGTATTATGGGGATCAGAAGACCTCGCCGCGAATGCAGGGAGTGACTCCCGATTATGCGGAGGTCATTGCGCCGAGGATGTATTATGGGCGTTTCATCAATCAGATGGATATGCAGGAAAACCGGAAGGTGTGTGTCTTGGGAAAGAAAATCTATAAAGACCTGTTTAAGAACGGCGGCGACCCCTGTGGTCAGAAGATACGAGTGGACTCTACTTACTACGAGGTGATAGGAGTCGACTATAATACCAACAGTTCCATCAATTTTAACGGACGGGCGGAAGAGCGTATCACGATTCCGCTGACACTGATGCAGCAGACCTATAATCGTGGTAACCAAGTAGACTTGATTGCCGCTACAGGTCGCCAAGGGGTGGTGATGAGTAAACTGTCAGACCGCATCCGTGAGACGATAGCCCGACCGCATTATGTCGACCCGACCGATGAACAGGGGGCAATGGTGTTCAATACCGAGGTGCTCTTCCAGATGCTCGACAACCTGTTCAGGGGTGTCAATTTCCTGATATGGCTGGTGGGCTTGGGAACACTATTGGCTGGTGCTATTGGTGTGTCGAATATCATGATGGTCACCGTTCGTGAGCGAACGACGGAGATCGGTATACGCCGTGCCATCGGTGCCACTCCTCGGATGATTCTCTCACAGATTATCTCAGAGAGTATTGTGCTGACCTTGGTAGCAGGGATGAGCGGTATCCTCTTTGCCGTCGCCATCCTACAGATGGTAGAGTTGGGTAATACAGAGGACGGTATCGTGCAAGTCCATTTCCAGGTAGGTTTCTGGACGGCTATCGCCGCAGCCCTGATGGTCAGTATGATGGGTGTCCTTGCCGGACTGGCTCCGGCCTCCCGTGCCATGAGCATCAAACCCGTCGATGCCATGCGAGATGAATAGCGAATCTCGCAATATCGAATCTCGCAATATCGAATCTCGCAATATCGAATCTCGCAATATCGAATCTCGCAATATCGAATCTCGTAATATCATCATATCGCAATATCGAAAAAAACAAAACAATATGAAAAAGTACAGAAAACTGATTATCGCAACTATTATTGCTTTGATCTTCATTGGAACGTTTGTGTTCCTGTGGCAGAAGTCACAACCCAAGGAGATTGTGTATAACGAGTTCACACCTGAGATGGGGGAGGTGAAGAAAACCACCATCATCACGGGTAAGATAGAGCCTCGCAACGAGGTGAATGTCAAACCGCAGATCAGTGGTATCATCACCGAACTGTTGAAAGAACCGGGCGACTATGTACAGGCAGGTGAGGTGATTGCCAAGGTAAAGGTGATTCCCGATATGGCACAACTCAGTTCCGCAGAGAGCCGGGTGCGTTTGGCAAACCTCAACCTGAAACAGGCCCAGGTAGACTATGAACGGGAGAAAAACCTCTACGATCAGCAACTGGTGTCTGCTGATGAGTTTGACAAGATCAAACAGGCAATGCACCAGGCTAAGGAAGAGGTGGCAGCCTCACAGGATGCCTTACAGGTAGTCCGTGACGGTGTGTCAAGGTCGAATGCCAGTGCGTCGTCCACGCTTGTACGCTCCACGATCAGCGGTGTCATTCTTGATATCCCTGTGAAGGTGGGTAACTCCGTCATCAACAGTAATACGTTCAATGACGGTACCACGATTGCCTCGGTGGCTAATATGAACGACCTGATTTTCCGTGGTAATATCGACGAGACAGAGGTAGGGCAGTTGTATAGTGGTATGCCGATGAAGATTACTATTGGTGCTTTACAGGACTTGAAGTTCGATGCCTCTTTGGAGTATATCTCTCCTAAGGCAGTTGAGAATAACGGTGCCAACCAGTTTGAGATCAAGGCGGCGGTGAAGGTGGCGAAGGATGATAAGTTGCGTTCCGGCTATTCCGCTAATGCGGAGATTATCCTTGCCCAAGTGGCGAAGGTGCTTACCATCCCGGAGAGTGCGATAGAGTTCTCTGGCGACTCCACCTTTGTGTATATTATAAAAGGTACGGGTGCGCAAAGGGAATATGAGCGTCGTGCTGTGTCTACCGGACTTAGTGATGGCGTGAATATCGAGATCAAGAAAGGACTGACCACCAAGGATAAGGTACGTGGTCCGCAGGTGGTTGCAGAAACAAAGGAGGAGTAAGAAAGGTAAAAAATTAAAGTAATGAAGAAGATATATAAGATAAAGGTTCAAGGGTGGGTGAAGGTTTTACCTTTTTACCTCTTTACCCTTTTACCTTTAAATGCCCAGTCTAAGCAGTGGACGCTCCGCCAGTGTACGGAGTATGCCGTCAGTCATAACCTGACAATCCAACAGTGGGATAACCAGCGAAGAAAACAGGAGTTGCAGTTGTCGACGGCCAAGAACAGTCGACTGCCTGATTTGAATGGTAGTGTAGGAGAGTCCTTCTCTTTTGGTCGTGGGTTGACGATGGATAACACCTATACGAACCGCAGTACCAGCAGTACGTCTTTCAGCCTCGGCACTAGTGTTCCGTTGTTTACGGGTTTTCAGATTCCCAATACCATCAAACTCAACCAGTTGAACCTGGAGGCGGCGACACAGGATTTGGAGAAGGCGAAGAATGATATTCGGATGCAGGTGGCACAGGCCTACGTACAGATCCTCTATGATATGGAGATTGTTGATGTGGCCAAGCGTCAGGTGGAGATTGACTCCATGCAGGTCGTCCGTCTGGAGGTGTTTCTGGAGAATGGCAAGGCGAGTGGGGCAGAGGTGTCGCAGCAGAAGGCCACCCACGCACAGAGCCAGTTGACGGCAACTCAGGCAGCGAACAACCTTCAACTGTCGTTGCTGAGTCTCACCCAGTTGTTGGAACTGCCCACCCCAGAGGGCTTCTCTGTCGTTCGTCCTAATCTGATTAATCAGAATATTCTGACTATTCCGAGTAATCCGGACCAGATCTATGCAGAGGCTCTTGTTTTCAAGCCGGAGGTGAGGGCTGAACAGTTACGACTGGATGCCACAGAGAAGAGTATCAAGATAGCACAGGCCGGTCTTTATCCTACCCTTTCCTTGAATGGGGGATTACAGACGAACTATTATAAGACGAGTGGACTGCAGCAGGATAACTTCGGGACACAGTTGAAGAATAACTTCTCACAGTATATCGGACTGAATCTGAACATCCCTATCTTCAATCGCTTCTCGACTCGTAATAATATCCGTTCGGCACGTATCGACCGTGAGACACAGCAACTGCAACTCGATAACGTGAAGAAGACCCTCTACAAGGAGATACAGCAGGTATATTATAATGCGTTGGCTGCTCAAGCGAAGTATGAGAGTTGTGAGACAGCCCGCCAGTCGAGTGAGGATGCCTTCACACTGGCTCAGGCGAAATACGAGAACGGGAAGGCGAATATCACGGAGTTCAACGAGGCGAAGAACCGTTACCTTAAAGCGGAGAGTGATCTGGTGCAGGCTCGTTATGAATACCTCTATCAGACGACTCTACTGGATTTCTATCGGGGGAAGGAACTGAATTTCTAGATAAACACACTCATGTTATTGAAACGAAAGCGGAGCACTGTGATAGCGCTCCGCTTTTTGTTTATTTGACGATGATCTTTCGTCCGTTGTTGATATAGATGCCCTTCGAGGTGGGCTTGGCGGATAATTTCTGTCCACCCAGTGTATACCAGGCATTATCATTGATGACGGGTTGCCACTTGGTGTTGATGATACCTGTTGCTGCCTTCTTGACTATCTTGAAGTTGTCGAAGTTGACCCATGTGGCAGTTGTATTTAGTAGTTTAAGTCCTATCTTGACAGATGATTCAGAAGAAACAGTAAATTCAACGGAGAAAGTCTCAACATTTCCTGTTCCTGTCATTTCCTTGCTTTGATCTCCTGCAATGAGAAAGACTCCCTTTGAACCATTATCTGAGGCACAGTTGACAGTAAGTATGTAAGTACCTGCTGGCAGGGTAGGTGTCTGTACCACTTCCTGATCTACAATAGCATTGCCAGTCCATGCAAATTCGCAGTAGTTGGAAAGGGGTGACCATGTGTTTTGTTTCCATTGTGCTGTACCTCCAGTATTGGTCCATCCGCTGATATCGCTGTCGAATGAGGCATTGACGATATACTTATCTGTGACATCTTCCTCCTGTGGTTCATCGCCTCCACCGAGGAATGTTTTCAGGGTCATCAGGGCATCCTTACTGCTTAGGGTGTGTGTGCCGCTCTTCCAAGTGATTTGCCAGAAGCCCCTGTTGTCCCAGTTACCCATCACACGGTTGGTCCCGCCTTCGTCGGCACCATTACCACACTCTTCGGGTTGCCAATAATAAAGACCAGTAACCTTTTCGTAGGTTTTCAAGGTGGCAATAAGGTCTTTCAGGAATGCTGCCTGTCCGGCAGGACTATAAGGCCAAGTGCTGCGGGTGTCTGTCTCGTCTGATCCTGGTGTGAAATCTGTATGATAATAACCAACCTCAACGATATGTATCTCCTTGGTGGGGAATGCTGTGGACAGGGTGCTGAGTGTCGTTTTCAGATCATTAAGTGTACCGTGCCAGATGGGATAATAACTCAGTCCAATGATGTCATAGTCGGTAAATCCGGCCTTCTCAACCCAACTATAAAAGTTCTGACAGTGATTGCTGTTTTTTGTGCGCTCGCATTGGAGTACGATCTTGGCTGTAGAACAGTCAGAGGCTCTTATCCCCTCTGCGGCTGCCTTGAGCAGTGTGGCAAAGCGTTCAATCTTTGCCTTTTGACCGTCATAGGTCATACCTGTCGAGAAACTATTCGTTTTGTTTTTTCCAGTCATATTGTCCCACAGCATACCGTAACTTACTTCGTTGCCAATCTGGATGAAATCGGGCTTGGCACCGTAGGCGTTTAGGGCATTCAGTACTTCTGTGGTATAACTCTTCACTTTGGCAGCCAGTGTTGCCGTCTCCGTATTTCTGTCATAGCCCCAACTGGTGGGAATCCACTGTTGACTGACATCTGTCCAGGTGTCACTGTAAAAGATGTCGAGTAGGAAACTCATTCCTGCATCTTTGATGCGCTTGCCCAGTTTCTTCACATACTCCAAGTCCTGACAGGTGGCGGGGGCATCATCCTGAGTGGGGTCAACCAATAGTCTGACACGGATGGCATTCCAGCCTGCCACATCGTGAACGTAGGTCAGCATACCGTCGCTATATTGGGTGTTGATGGCATTACCATCAGCATCCAACCAAACATCTCCTGCGGCTTCATAGGCAGGTACTAAACTCAAGTCTCCTCCCACGTATTTCTGGGCAGAGACAGCGATAGTAATCACACAAAGGAAAAAGGTTAGTAAAGTTTTCTTCATATAAATATTATTTCGGTTTTACTTCATACATCTAACATCATACATCTTACTTCTTATGCCTGTTAGCCCGTTGCTCACGGTATTTGGCCTTCTGTCGTGCAGAGCCGCTACCGTGAGCACCAGTGATGTATTTCTTCTTCTTCGCCTTGGTCTTCACCTTGTCGTCCTCCTTACGGGGACCACCGCCACGACCAAACGAGATACCATTCTCCAGTATCGACTGGAAATCGTCTTCCTTACCCATATTAATGATGGAATAAACGAACACCAGTGAATGCCATGGCGATGCCGTATTTGTCGCAGGTCATGATGACATGGTCGTCACGGACACTGCCGCCAGCCTGGGCAATGAACTGCACACCACTCTTATGGGCACGCTCGATATTGTCACCGAAGGGGAAGAAGGCATCAGAGCCCAGAGCCACCTTTGTGTTCTTGGCGATCCACTCCTTCTTCTCAGCGAGGGTCAATACCTCAGGCTGCTCGGTGAAGAACTGCTGCCAAGCACCATCACGTAATACATCGTCGTGCTCATCCTCTGAGATATACACGTCGATGGTGTTGTCACGATCGGCACGACGGATGCCCTCCTTGAAAGGCAGAGCCATCACTTTCGGATGCTGACGGAGCCACCAGATGTCAGCCTTGTTACCAGCCAAGCGGGTACAATGGATACGGCTCTGCTGGCCAGCACCGATACCGATAGCCTGTCCGTCCTTCACATAGCAGACGGAGTTCGACTGGGTGTACTTCAGGGTGATCAGGGCGATGATCAGGTCGCGCTTGGCTTCCTCCGTGAAGGTCTTGTTCTGAGTGGGGATATTCTCGAACAGTGCGGGGTCGTCGAGTTTGATCTCATTACGTCCCTGTTCGAAGGTGATGCCGAACACCTGTTTGCGCTCTACGGGCTCAGGCTGGTAGTTCGGGTCTATCTTAATCACGTTATAGGTACCCTTGCGCTTGTCTTTCAGGACCTCAATAGCCTCTGCGGTATAGTCGGGAGCTATCACGCCATCGCTCACCTCACGCTTCAGAAGTTGTGCGGTAGTGGCATCGCAGGTATCGCTCAAGGCTACGAAGTCGCCATAACTTGACATGCGGTCGGCACCACGGGCCCTGGCATAGGCACAGGCAATGGGGGAGTCATCCAGACCTTGTACGTCATCCACAAAGTAGATTTTCTTCAACGTGTCGCTTAAAGGCAGTCCTACGGCGGCTCCGGCAGGACTGACATGCTTAAAGGAGGCGGCAGCAGGAAGACCGGTGGCTGCTTTGAGCTCCTTCACCAGTTGCCAGGCATTGAAAGCGTCGAGGAAATTGATATAGCCAGGACGACCGTTAATCACTTCGATGGGTAACTCGCCTTCTGTCATGAAGATACGAGAAGGCTTTTGGTTCGGATTACATCCGTACTTCAGTTGTAGTTCTTTCATTATATATCCAATTTATTTGTCTGCAAAGATACGATTAAATAAGCAAAGAGCAAAATATATCTCGAATTATTTAAAAATAAAAAAGTTGGGAATATATTTGGAAAATTATATAATATTCACTATCTTTGCAACGAGAAATATCAGGGCTTCTGAATACCGCGTCGGATTGCAGTTCCGGAGGGAAGGGTTTAGAGGTCCTGTCTTTCGTATATATAGGGGATGTTGTCAGAGATACTATGTACAAGAAATTCTCCCCAAATCGTTTCGCTTATGATAATCCAACTATTGTCTCTTTCTATTTTTGTTTGGAAGAGATGACTAACTGCAATATGCTTTCTGCCTTTAGGGTCTAATACGGCATTAACATATTCTGATTCATATAATAACTGCGGTAAGTTTAATAAGGCCTCGTTCTTTTCTGCATAATGCTTATGTGGTTGGTTTAGCCATTCCTTAATACCTGACATATTGATGTAAATATCATGAGGAAAATAAGGGTGTGAAAGTACTTGCCCAAACAAGAGTGCCTTTGCTTCTTCTTTGATTATTTTTCGACGCAACCTCATTTCGGGTATCGTCATATCTCCTTTATCTGTCATATCGCAAAGTGAATAGTTGATGTCTATTCCATCTGCAAAGATACGATTAAATAAGCAAAGAGCAAAATATATCTCGAATTATTTAAAATCGAAACGGATACGATTGAACTCAAAGGTGATTTGAAATAACTAAATGGTCCCAGCCTGTACCACTTTTTATCAAAGAAATTTGGAAGTTTCAACGAAAGTGTGTAAATTTGCGATTGAAACAATAGAAAATGTAACTATGGCAGCAACTGTATTAAATGAAGCCCAGCAGGAATTGCTGAGGATGATGGCAGTCTTTAATACCCCTGAGGCTGTGGGTGACTTGAAGCAAGCCATATCAGATTATTTTGCCCGAAAGGCAGAAAATGAGATTAATAAGATGTGGGAAAACGGAACTCTGTCAGATGACAAAATTGAGAGTTTCCGCACACTTCATGAGCGTACTCCTTATAAGAAGTAAACTACATGGACAATATTGTCATTGACACCAATAGCCTTATCATGGCAATTTCCTCAAGAAGTGCCTATCATAAGATTTGGCAGGCGTTTATTGCAGGCGATTTCAATCTATGCATATCTAATAAGATCCTAGAGGAGTATGCAGAAGTAATATCTTCAAGGGTGAGTGATTGCTGACTTCGCCTACCAGAAATGTTTATCCTCTGCAACATCTGCCATTCTGCAACACTGTTTGATAATCAGTGTGTTACGGGTGGCAGATGTGTTGCAGATGAGTAAGATAGGGGCTAAAATCGACCTGAAAGGCATTAAAAAACAATCAGAAAGGTACCGAAAAACGGGTGGAAAGAGTTGTTCCAGATATAGGTACGTTTGAAAGGAATGGCACTTTAAGGTAGTAACCAGATACTGGAACAACTTGTTCCCCCGTATGGAATAAAGTGTTCCCCTGTACGAAGCAACTTGTTCCCCTGTGGGGAACAACCAGGGATGCGGCACCTCCTGCCCTCGGAGGCGGCACCTGCGGCCCTCGAAGCCCGTACCTCCTCCCCTCGAAGGCGGCACCTATGCTCCCGTGAACTTACCTACGAAAAGGATGACCCCTGAGGAGGCTTCACGGATAACATAGACGAAGGGGCGGTTAGCATGGAACCTTGCCTTGGGATAGGTATAGGTAGAAGACCCGTTGGCAGATGTTGCATAGATACCGGCAGCGGTGACAGCAGCGGCTTCCGATCCATCCTCATTAACTTTTATCTTTGCCTTCTGCCGCATCATGGCGATATAGACAGGATTTCCGGTCATATTGGGTATTTCAGCAAAATGACTATCAAAGGCAAGGCGTATACCCATCGTCTTCAGTACACCGATGAGGCCATCGCCTAAAGTATTGGTATCAGAATCTGTCTCATAGCGAGGTAGTTTCAAGTCCACCTCATAACCTTGGAATGTGTCTCCCCCGGTCCCACACCAACCGCGATTATTCAGCACACTGCTTTCTGCTATCTCTCTTATCACATCGTCGGTAGTCTTTCCTTCCGCTGGCAGCAACACAGTCATGTTCCAAAGACCTGAGCCGTATGGGATGATAACGGCAGAATAGGTATCTGTCTTGAGATAAGATATAAGTACGTTCTGGTGCATCAGGGGCAGTTGGGTAGTACCACTCTCAGTGGTGAAGGTCTCCGTCTTGGTATTCTTTACATCGAACTTCGAGGCCCAGTCAGCCTTGAAATAGATGGCGTTGAGCAGATATGACACCATCCCCGGGTCCACTTTGTCAAGGATGGTGGGAATCATACCATTGGTATTCTCGTTGCACCAGTTGTTGATGTGGTTAAGCGTACCTGGTGCCTGAAAGTCAAGGGTTTCGGCTTTGGCATCATAGTATGTCTTCATTTTCTCCTGAAACTGGTCCATCAGGGTGTATTCTTTGTTGAGGAAAATGGCATTAGCGATATTCAGTGTCACCTTCGGATCGACTTTCGGTAAACCGTCAATCAGTTTCTTACAGTAGTCATTTACAGCCTGAATACCTCCCTCGTGGAAGCCCAGCGTTTGTTCCAGTTCTTTCTCCGTAGTTCCTGTGGCAGCCTCGTTCACCATCCCCAGAACATAGGTGATACTCAATGGCGAATAGATGAAACTCTTGCCGCTGAGGTCTTTTTCATTCACCGTCTTCAAGAAGTTCAGTGTGAATTTATTGTTGTCGCAGACTAACACACTCTGTTCCTGAGTCAGTTCAATAGGCTGCGATTCAGACATCATGTTGATAGGTGCCTTAGCCTCTTCAAAAGGTTCCTCTTCCATCAATGCAGAAGAGCAGGATTGCAGTCCGCTGGTCAGCAGAGCGATTCCTATTAATAACAAACTATTCTTTTTCATATCGTTTGAGTTTTTATTTGTTCATATAATACTGGAATGGGCAAAATCTTGTATGGTAAATCGTTAAAGAAGTTAAAATGCGTCCCTTGTCATACAAGATTTGTGTACTTTTGGATTATTAATGTAGAGTAAGGGAATTTGAAATGCTAAGACGACTCGTTGAGCGCATACAGCAAAAAGATCAACGGGCGATGAGCGAGTTATACCGGCGCTATGTCGGACGGCTCTCATCGGTCTGCTATCGCTATGTGCCTGACGAAGATGATGCGAAGGACGTGTTGCAGAACAGTTTTGTGAAGATCTTCACGAGCATGCAGAACTTTGAGTATCATGACGAATCGTCGTTTGAGGGTTTTATGGCAAGGGTGGTTGCCCACGAAGCGCTCCACTTTCTGCGAGACCGCAAAAAGTTGATGCTCACCGACCTGCAAGAGGACAGCGTCAGGCAAGCGACAGACGATGCCCCCGAGATAGAGCGCATCACTGCTGACGATCTACATCAGTTGATCAGTGAACTGCCTGACGGCTATCGAACAGTCGTGAATCTCTACATTTTCGAGGGTTATAGCCATCGGAAGATAGCCGAACTACTTGGTATCAAGGAGACGACATCTGCCACCCAACTCTATCATGCAAAACAATTACTGGCAAGAAGAATCAAGGAGATAATTGACGAGGAACGATGAAAGAAGATTGGACAGATAAACTCAGACAGAAGTTAGCGGGGCATGAGAAGACACCGCCTGCAGGACTTTGGGAAGACATCAGTCAACAGATGGGCTTCTCCACAGAACCTGTCCGTCAGTCTGCGGTCACCCGTCGCTGGCTCTGGGCAGTGGCAGCCACCATCCTGTTGCTGGTGGGTTTCTTCGCCCTCTATCCGTATCATGACAGTGAGCAACCTTTACAGGTAGAAGTGGCACACCGGCAGTCTGTGCCGCAACAGCAAGAGGAAACGGATCCGGTGGTCAACGAAGAACCGCAGCAGACTCCCGTTGTAGCCCAAATCCGGACCACTAATCCTCACCATAAGACAATACAGGCAGAAGAGCGACAAGCGGAAGAGTTGCAGGAGGCAGAGCAACAAGTAGAAGAACAGCAAGCGAAGAAGCAACAGGAGGAAGAGTCAAAGTCGATCACTCAGGAAACGGTGGCGCAAAAGAAAAAGACCGTCATACAAATGGAGGAGGTTACCACAACGCCATCCCATAAATGGTCATTGGGAGTCAACGCATCGAGTGGGCTCCTGGCGGCTAATGTGATGAGTAAGACGTACACGCCGAACCCTAGCAACGACACCTGGGCAGGTATGATACTTACCAATCCTGGAAAACACACGGAGCCAGCCGCACAAGAGACCGAATATATATCGGAACATCATCTTCCCATCCGTTTCGGACTGAATCTGCATTACCAGTTGACTCCCCGTCTCACGTTCTACAGTGGCATCAACTACACCTATCTGTATTCTAAGTTCAGGGGAAAGTCTCGTCAGAATGATACTTACATCCAGAGACTACATTATCTTGGTGTACCCCTTGGTTTGTCGTACAGACTATGGTCGGCCAGTCGTTTCCAAGTGTATGTCTCCGGTGGTGCGATGCTGGAGAAGTGTACCAACGCCCAACCGTGGCAGTGGTCTGTCAATGCGGCTGTGGGTGCGGAATATCATGTCACACGCCTGGCTGGTTTCTACCTGGAGCCGTCACTGGGCTATTATTTCAATGATGGCACCTCACTACAGCATTACTACAAAGAGCACCCGTTGTCACCTTCCCTCGAATTTGGCGTACGCCTGCATCTTAATCATTCCCATACCCCGAAAGGCGAATAAGTATAAATAATTGCCAAGATACGATAATAGGATGACATAAACAAAAAGAGACACCCGGAAGAGTGTCTCTTTATGCTTTGAAGGTAGGATGGATTACTCAGCGGCAATGTTGCGACGCTTCTCCTTGATACGTGCAGCCTTACCAGTGAGTTTGCGCAGATAGTAAAGTTTAGCGCGACGTACCTTACCAACCTTGTTAACCTCGATGCTCTCAATGTTGGGTGACTCGATAGGGAAGATACGCTCTACACCTACGGTACCGGACATCTTACGAACAGTGAAGCGCTTCTTCTCACCATGACCGTTAATCTTGATGACTACACCACGGTAGAGTTGGATACGCTCCTTAGTACCCTCGATAATTTTGTAAGCGACAGTAATCGTATCACCAGCCTTGAACTCTGGGAACTGTTTGCCGGTTGCAAATGCTTCTTCAGCAACTTTAATTAAATCCATTGTTTTAATCATTAAATTGTTGTATCGTTCCAACGCAACATAACAGGCAACTCGTGACTTCCTGCCAGCGATTACGCGGAAAGCGGGTGCAAAGGTACGAAGAAGTGAATAAAAAACCAAATAAAAACTTGTTTTTTTTAATTTTTCTTTGTATATTTGTCGACACTAAAACACTGACAATGAGAAGATACATGTTTTTATGGGCTTTGGTGCCCTTGGTATGGACGGGATGTAAGACACATTACGAAGTGGGGTCTGTTGAGCGTTCACGTATTCTGGTGGATGCCCGTTACGACCGGCATCCTGATGCTGAAGGAACAGCCTTCCTACAGTATTATAAACACATCGTGGATAGTATTATGGGACCGAAGGTGGGTCGCTCCGCCAGGTATATGAGTCCCCATCGTCCTGAGAGTGAACTCTCCAACCTATTGGCGGACATCCTCGTGTGGGCAGCGAAGGATTATGGGGAGCAGCCCGACTTCGGCGTGTATAATATGGGAGGGGTGCGTGCCGACCTGCCGAAGGGTGATGTGACCTATGGTGATGTGCTGGATGTCGCTCCCTTCGAGAACAAGATCGCCTTTGCCACCCTCTCCGGGGCTGAGGTGCTACAACTCTTCTCCGAGATGGCATCAGTAGGCGGTGAGGGAGTGAGCCATTCCGTGCGTATGGTGATCACCAGGGACGGTAAACTGGTCAGTGCCACACTCAACGGACAGGAGATAGAGCCGCAGAAAGACTATCGTGTCGCTACGATTGACTATCTGTTGGGGGGTACGGATAAGATGGTGACCTTCAAGAAGAGCAGAAATATCAACTCCCCCCAGAAGGTGGAGAATAATACCCGCTTTATCATTATGGATTATTTCCGTGAGCAGAACAAGCAGGGCAAGATGGTAGACTCGCAGATCGAGGGACGTGTTACAATAAAAGAGTAAAGATGATGACAATGAAGACAAACTGGTATATATATAATAAGGTCGTAAGAACGGTAATGATGTTTTTACCTTTTTACCTTTTTACCTTTTTACCTTTAACAGTGGGGGCGCAAAAGCAACTGGTCATTCTGCATACGAATGATACCCACAGTACGATATTACCCATCAACGACCAGTTGCCGGATACGATGAAAGCGGGTAGGGCAGGTGCCTTGCGCCGTATCGCCATGCTGAAGGAAGAGCGTCGGAAATGTCCCGATCTCTTGTTGTTCGACAGTGGTGACTTCTTCCAGGGCTCCGCTTACTACACCATGTTCAAGGGTGATGTGGAGATCGGACTGATGAACTTGATGGGGTATGATGCCGTGACGATCGGTAACCATGAGTTTGATTTCGGACTGGAGGAGATGGCCCGTACGTTCCGTCTGGCTAAGTTCCCTATTGTATGTGCCAACTATGACTTCACGGGGACTCCCTGCGAGGGACTGGTGAAACCTTATATTATCCTCAAGCGTCAAGGGGTGAAGATCGGTGTCTTCGGTCTGTCACCCAAGATGGAGGGACTGGTATCTGCCAAGAACTGTGTGGGTGTGAAGTATCTGGACCCTGCCAAGGTGGCTCTCGAGACGGCTACGATGCTGAAGAAAGACTTGAAGTGTGACGTGGTCATCTGTCTCTCGCATCTTGGCTGGAACAGTAATCGGGGCGAGGACGACCAGTACTTCGTTCCTCGCTCACGGTATATCGATCTGGTATTGGGTGGCCATACCCACACCTATTTCAAGAAGTTGGAATATCTGACTGATATGGACGGCAAGCAGGTGCCTGTCGACCAGAACGGAAAGCATGCTATCTTCGTGGGAAAGATGGTCTTGAATCTACTTAAGAAGTAAGCGTAACTGATAACGCATCACTCGAAATAGAACGAGAGCATTATCATTTTGGACTGCGCGCTGCTGACACTGCCTGCATAGGCCCGATGGTTGGTATCGCGCAGTTCATTGATATGGTTGGTATCCAGTGTGTTGCCCAGGCCGTAGCAGAATTTCAATTCGGGAATGAGTTTGAAGAACGGCAGGTAGAAGTCACAGCCGATACCTACCTCCAGCATAGAACTGAACCGTTTCAGACTGATATAGTCCTCTCCGCCGCCTGTGAGGTTGATCATTCCGCTGATACCGGCAGAGATGAACGGACGGTAATTGTTCCAGCGTGGGGCACTGAACTTGATGTTGAGGGGCAGTCCGACATACGTGTTCTTCAGGTCTTGTGTGACCTTCTGCGGACGACCTTCCTCATCGAGATTCATGAGGTCGAGGAAGGTGAGATGCTTGGCTCCGAAGTGCATGGAGGGGGAGAAGCGTAAGGCGAAGTTATCATGAAGGCGTAACTCCGCAAGTACACCGACGGAAAAGCCGGGATTCCATTTGTCGGCATCTGTCACGATGAGATGCTCACTGACGTTCCCTTCCTCGTCGACAAGGGTCTGTAACCCCACATTCTCAAATTCGATATCCTGTAAATGGGTGCCCACTACAATACCGAAATGTAGGGGGCGCAAATCAATATAAGGCTTGTATTGCACCTTACGCTGCTGTGCGTATCCGCAGAGTACGCCTATCAGTAGCAGGCTGATGAGAGATAAACGTTTACTTTTCACATAAAACATAACGTGGATAAAGGGGTGTTTATTATTTCGACACCGTATAAATTATGAAAATATCTCCCTAAAATTAGGTAGATATCAAAAAATATTCCTATCTTTGCATCACAAATAATGAGTATTTAGTATTAACTTTTTAAACGATAAAGATTATGGCATACGTAATTGGTGATGACTGCATCGCATGTGGAACATGTATCGATGAGTGCCCCGCAGGAGCAATCTCTGAGGGCGATAAGTATTCTATCAACCCTGATGTCTGCACAGAGTGCGGTACATGTGCTGACGTTTGTCCGTCAGAGGCTATCAGCCTGCCGGCATAAGTCAAGATGCGTTGAAATGAACATAGGGCTTTCCGAAAGGAAAGCCTTTTTTTATGCTTCGTCGGGAAGGGTGAATACGAAGCGGGCTCCTCCCTGATAAGTGGTGTCGAGATAGATATCACCGCCTAGTCGGTGGGCGATACTACGGGCGACACTCAGACCGATTCCCGTACCATCATAGTAATTGTCGAGTTGCAGGAACTCCTCGAAGATATGCTCCGCCTCTTCCGGTGGTATGCCAATACCGGTATCTGTCACGGTATAGACCACCATCTTCCTCGTCTCGTCAAGGGTGATACGCAGTTCAGCACCCCCTTCTTTGGTGAACTTCGCTGCGTTGTTCAACAAGAGGGTGAGTGCTCGTGCCGCCGACTCAGCATTGGTGCGTATCATCTTATCTGCCGCTGGGTCGAACTCCAACTTGTAAATAAGATGGGTGGCATGGCTGATGTCAGAGTTCTCTGTGGCCTGTGCGGCAATCTGTACGGTCGTCACCTCGTCTGTCCGCTCAATGACGGTCTTACTATGGATATAAGAGAGTTCCAGCATCTTGTTGACCAGTTCTGTGATACGGGTCGTATTGGTATTGATGCGGGTGTTGATATCCTTCCGCTCCTCATCAGTCAGTTCCACTTTGGGGGCTGTCAACACCTGTGTGAAGCCGCTTAATATGTTCAGCGGTGTACGGATCTCATGAGAGATCTGCTGGATGAAGTCTGTCTTCATACGTGACGACTCCTCAGCCCGTTCATTGGCGATGGTCAGTTCACGGTTTTTCTCCTCCAGTTCCTGATTCTTCTCTGAGAGTCGCTTGGCATTACGGAGGCGCAAGAGGGTGATGATCACGAAAGAGATTAGCATGATTAGGATCGCAATGAGCACTGCAAAGTAACGCTGGTTCTTCAGCATCGTCTGTTGCTCGGCAATCTGTTTCTCTTTCTCTTGTGTCTCATACATGATGGCTAGTTCAGCGGCGTTATGCTGGCGCTCGTAATTGTAGATAGAGTCTGTGAGGTTGACGAGTCGCTCACTCATTTGCAGGGCCTCATGATGACGACCAGAATAGATATATGCCTTGAGGTAGGGGGTCAGGTATGACTTCAGATAGTAGAGTGACGGTGGGGTCCCCCATGACTGTACGATAGAGTCTACTTTAGGGGTGAGATCGGCCATCTCTTTCCATCGTCCTGCCAGTTCGAGGTACTCACAATGTTCTATCGTTCCTGACCCGGTCTTGGAATAGGTGGTACCCAGGAAGCGTTGGTATGCCTTCTCGGCTTCTGCCCGTCGTCCAGTCTTGAGGTAGACCAAGGCTTTATGGGTATTCAGGCCGGCGATATACTCCTCAGCGGTAGCGGTAGGACAGTCGGGGGATGCCGTCATACGTCCTATGGCCTCGTCACCCTGCTGTAGCCACGTGTCAGCCTCCTTAAACTGTTCCGTACTCGTATAAGCATCGATGATATTATAAGTGATGCGTGACCACATATGCAGATGGTCGAAGGTAGGACTTTCGTTGACAAGGCCTTTCAGACTGTTCCATGCTTCCATGAAACTCTTCTCAGCCTGTTCCTTATGTCCCAACTGCATCTGGCTGTAACCGATATCGTGGAGAATGATTGCCGTCCAGAACCGTCCTGTCTGGGTGGTGTCATTCTTGACGATGGCATATCCCTTGGTTGAAATAGTTAATGCTCCGTCCTGATCTCCTTTCCGTGTGAGAATGGTGGAGAGTTGGTCAATGACATAATAATAGGTAGGGGGATTCTCTTGATATAACGCATCGTCTGTCAGTGAACGCTTGTAATAGAGTTCGGCTGTCAGTTCCTGACCTAGCCTGTAATGGGTCTGTCCCCGGAAGAAGTCGGCCTTCGCCTCAGGAATCTGATGCAGTTGTGTCAGACTGTCGACAAGTGTCAGGGCCCTGTCAGGATTCTCGTCGATGAGTGCCTGGATGAGGGAGTCTTGTTGGTCGGAGGTGTTGCTTTGACCTGAAATGACATTGCTACGTTCCGCACAGGCACAGAGTATCAGCAGAAGACTGATACATAAGATAGGGAGAAAGTAGCGTGTCCTGTTTCGAGTCATTGGCTTATGGTGAAAAAGGGACGTAAGTCTGGATGACCAGTCTTGCGCCCCTCTCCTTATTGTTATTTCAAGTTCTGAATCTCAATAGCAGGCTGATAGGCCGGGTCGATGGCGAGAATCTTCTCGGCATATCCCTTGGCACCAGCAACGTTCTTGTTGATATACTCGTTGAACATCATATAGTGGTATGCGGTCTTCAGCATGGTGTTCTCACCCTTGGTGCGATCACCCTTTGATGCCAGTACCTCAATCACTTTCTGGTAGTCGGGCTTGGCAAGGCTCTTCTCCATGTTGTTGTCCAACTTGTTTCTCATATTAGCACGCATATACATCGAATAAGCCTTCTGGATAGGATATTTCTCTGCCAGCGTTGCATAGACATCGGCTGCCTTGTTGGTAAGTTCAACCTTTCTGGCGGCATCAGCCTCAGCATACTTGGAGTAGATATTTGCCAGAGCCTCCTCGTCGTCAAAGTTCAGACCGGGCTTGCAACCGGTGAAATCCTGATAATACGAGATGGCCTTCTCGAAGTTCTTATCCTTCAGGTGAGCGTCAGAGAGGGTTTTCAGAATGGTCCAACGCTTAATCATGGAGTCGTCCTTCACGAGTTTCAGAGCCATGTCGTATTGACCGTAAGCATTCTCTTTCTCACCAAGGGCATCATAGATCAGTGCAGAGTAGTAGTGGTCGTACTCAGAGAACTTGGCACTGTCGGTCTCATTGAAATACTTATAGATGTAATCCTTGGCAGCCTCGTAGTTCTTCAACTCATAGTTGCTGAACATAGCCAGACGGGTGAAGGTAGCATTGCGGGGCTTGTCCTTCAGACCTTCCAGACAAGCGGCAAGGGCATCATCATAGTGACCCTGGAAGTAACTGACACGGGCGAACTCATTCAGATAGTCCTTGTCAAGTTGCTGGATGGGTACCTTCTTGAACTCATTATAGGCGGCCTTCTCATCACCACCGACCATGAAGATATGGCCTTTGATGGCATCAACGCTCACCTCAGGGCAGTTAGCCTTCAACTCATCGAGTTTCTGGGCGGCACCTCTTGGGTCAATCTTACGATAAACCATCGCATACTTACGGTAGGCCTCGACCAGTTTCTTGTCATAATAGATAGCCTGGTCATACTGGGCTGCGGCAGCACCGCCGTCATCAGCAAGGGCAGCGATGTCACCTAAGAGGACATAGGCAGGAGCATACTTGTTCTTGGAAGCCTCCAAGGCATATAATGCATAGGTATGGGCATTGGCAGTGTCATTTGCCTCATAGAATGCACGACCGAAGGCCAGCAGGTTCTCGGCGTTTTTCTTGTTAGCCTTGTAGTAGGGCTTCATCACCTTGTTGAGGTCTGCGGGTTTGCTACTAATGATTTGCTTAACGGCAGCAATGTCGGCCTTAGAGCCGTCCTGTGCCATGACCGGAGTACCGAATCCTAACATCAGTGCTCCCATTACGAGATATTTCATTGTTTTCATAATCCTTTTTATGATTTGTTATACTTCTTGTTTCCAGTCTCTATGGGTATGACGTAAAAACGTCACATTCGTTTATTCCTTATTGACAATCACCTGTCGTACGTTCATATTCGCAGAACGGGGCAGCAAACCCGAACGGAGGATGACCAGTTGACCCTTAGGCAGTTGACAGAAGTGTGCAAAAGCGGTAGGGGTACCATTACGTGTGTCGTTCAGCAACGCATAGATCGTCCGGCGCAACGGATAATTGCCATTATATAAATAGTATTGATAGGGCTTCCAACTGTTTGCCTTGGTGGCAGAGTCCAGTTTTGACACACCCATCACGCTAATATTCTTCTTAAAGGTGACATTCGTGGTATCACGCTTGTCATTCAACCAGTTGGAACCGATGATGCCCAGGGCGTTCTTGTGGTTCTCTACGTAGTCAATCACTGCGGCACTGGTCTTGACGGCTCCGATATTCGGATTGGTAAACTCCTTACCTCCGAGAATGGAGTCCACGCACCATCGTACGGTGCTTGATAAAGGATTGTCGAAGACGACATCTATCGCTCCCAGTTTCGAGTTGGGATAAATCTCACCCCATTGTGTCACTTCTCCCCGCAGTATACGTGCAAAATCCTTGATGGTGATGCAACTGTCGGGGTTCGTGTTGTTGACGATAATGGAAAGACCGTCGTAGGCTATGGGAATAGCACGGGGCATATACTTACGGTCTATCAGGCTCTTTCTCTCTTTTGCCGTGAAATCACGGGTCGTGAACGCCAGCCATGTCTCTAACTTCATCAGTTTCTCTACGGCTTCCTGCTCGTTCATGTAGTTCACACCGATCGTGTCCAGACGCTGGCTGTTGAAATAGAAGAGTTCTTCGTCAAGGATAGGAAAGAAACTCTCATCGGATACGAATGCCTCCGCAGCCTTCTGATAGGCCTCTTCCTTTTCAGGATTAGGCTTGCTCCCACAAGCGAGGAGCAAGCCTAAAGTTAGTGTGAATCCAACGGTTTTGTTGAATACGTTCATCATCAATTACTGAAGTCTGAAGGTTACAGGAACAGTGTACTTTACACGTACGGATGAACCGTTCTGCTTACCAGGAATCCATTTCGGCATCTGCTTGAGCACACGCACAGCCTCCTTATCCAGTGAGGGGTCAACACCACGGACAACCTTAACGTCGGTGATAGAACCGTCGCGCTCAACCACGAAGGTACAAACAACGCGACCCTGTACGCCATTCTCTTCTGCTACAACAGGATACTTGATATTACTGCTCAGCCAAGACATCAGTGCTGCCTGTCCACCAGGGAACGAAGGCATCTGCTCAACCACGTCGAAGACTTTCGTCTCTTCCACCTTTGGAGGCTCCGGTTCAGCAATCACTTCCTTTGCTTTCAATACCTCACCGGCTGTCTCGTCGTTACCTTCTACGTTGAAGGCACCGATAGCGGTGTTGGTCTCTTGCAGTTCTTCCTGAGACTTCATCTCTTGATCTTCCTTCACCTCATTATCCTTCTTGATTTCAGGTACGGTAAAGGCTACAGAGCTTTTCACACGCTCCACCTCAATCTTCTCGGGCTCTGGTTCGTCTTTCTTCTCTACCTTGGCTTCCTTCTTCTCGGCCAGGCTCTGGAGTTCTACATCTGCCTCGATGGCTGCATTCTGTGATGCGATGTAGTTCTCAATAGAAACCTTGGCGATAACGATGGCGGCGATGATAGCGAAACCGACGAACATAGAGATAATCGCCTTGAGGTTACGCATGCCGGTGTTCTTGCGCAATTGATAAGCTCCGTATGCTTGGTTCTTACCTTCGAATACGAGGTCGACCCAGCCATTGTCTATAAGATCTATTTTTGCCATAGTTCTTTGTGCATTTTAGGGGTTAATCACTTGACACCGGCCTTCTGGATGAGTGCCTTATCATCGTCACTCATCTTGTCGACATTGTCAATGACGTACTTATCAACATTGCTAATCAGCATCTCATCGAGGGCTGCCACCATGTTCTCATAGGTAGCAGTGTTCAGAGGACGGATGATGACGGTCATCGTAGGAACTTTCTCTCCATTGGGGAGTTCACCCTTCTTCAGTTTCTTCAGGGCTTCCTGATACTGCTCGTCAGTCATCTTTGAGTTATACTCATTCTTCTTGGCATCAAGTTCCTTCTTTGCCATCTTGATCTTTGCAATCGGGTTGATACCTTCCTCGGTGGTGTGCTCATTGAGGACCTTCTCAATACCGTCCTTGCCGTAGGTGGTCTCCTTAACGCATGAGGGATCATCGTAGTTGGGAAGACCGGCAATATACCATACCTTGTCGTTAGAGCCAAGATAGAGGGTGATGGTGTGAGAAGCCTTGGTTACCTGCTTCTGATCTTCATTCAGATTCTTCGTGTCATCGTTTGACGGCATGGTCAACTGCATTGCCTGCGGCTTGGCCAGTGTAGTACACAGCATGAAGAACGTGATCAAAAGCATCATCATGTCTACCATCGGCGTGAAGTTCACGCGGGTATCCATTTTCTTCTGCTTACTTAAATTCTTTTTTGCCATAATACTATTAGTCGCTTAAACGTTTAACATCGAGATTCGTAATGAGTTGGAAACGGTTCTCGTTCATGTCCTGAAGTTCTGACATCAACTTCTTAATAGATGCATAAGGAGTCTTGGAGTCGCACTTGATGGCGAGTTTGATGTCAGGGTTAGCCTCGCGGGCCGCAGTGACCCACTCCTGGAATTCGCTCTTTCCACCCTTGATACTATCGAGGGGCAGACCGAGTTTCTGGATTTCCTCGCCCATCTTCTCTGGTTCGAGGTTGAGGTACGCAGCCATTTGCGACATGCTGGCACCAACCATAGCATCCTCACGGAAGTGCTTGATCTGATTGGCATTGAGTTTCACACCAAACTTGTCAGTCATGATGTCAAGCATTGCCTGCATGTTGTTCTTGTTTTCCGTACCGCAATAGACACGACCCTCTGGTGTCACCAGAATGTTCAGCACGTCCTGCTCAGGAATCTTCAACTCTGACACGGAGTTTGGCGCAGTGACCTGCACGGGCTCAGGTGTCAAGAATGTTGAGGTCAACATGAAGAAACACAGAAGCAGTGTCTTGACGTCTGACAGACGTGTAATGTCAATCCAGTTGTCTTTTTTCTGTATCTTAATTTTAGCCATACTAAAACTGGTTTTTGAGTTTTAAATGGTTAAAAATTAAGCCTCGTTGTGGTTAGAATCGTATGTAGCGGCGATTGTGAAACCAATCTCGTCGAGTGCGTAGGTCAACTTGTCGATCTTGTTAGAGAAGAAGTTGTAAACAACGGTAGCAACCCAAGAGGTCAAAATACCAGATGCAGTGTTTACAAGAGCCTCAGAAATACCGGCAGACAGAGCCATAGAGTCAGCACCACCACCAGCAGACAGAGCCTGGAATGATCCGATCATACCGAGCACAGTACCGAACAGAGCGGTCAGGGTACCCAGAGAAACGATGGTAGCAACCATAGGCATGTTCATCTGAAGGGTAGGCATCTCCAACTGGGTAGCCTCCTCGTGAGCCTGCTGGATCTTGGCAATCTTAGCAGCCTTCTTCAGAGTGGTGTCGCCCTCAACAGACTGGTACATCTGAATAGAAGCCTTTACAACGTTGGCTACAGAACCCTGCATCTTGTCGCAGAGAGCGTCAGCCTCAGCAAACTTCTGAGCCTTGATCAAGTCCTTAACCTGAGCGGTGAACTTGGCGAGGTTGATCTTAACAGAAGCACTCTTGATGGCGAAGAAGCGCTCAATACCCAGACAGATAACGGTGAAGAGCAGAGTCAGGATCAGACCTACTACGAAACCTCCTTTATATACAGTACCTAACAGGTTTGCAGGATGTCCGCTGCGGTCGCCGCCAACGAAGTTGTCGGGGTTACCCATTACGAAATACCAAACACCATAACCTGCTGCACAGCAGATAGCGAGAATAATCCATGCTGCCTTAACACCTTGGAAGCCCGATTTCTTGGCTGGGGCCGCAGCCTTTTGTGTAGTTGCCATAATTTTGAATGTTTAAATTTTAGTTATTAATTAAATAAAGTTGTGATATATCTTTCGGCAAAGATAACAAATTACGGCGGTTTAATCGCCCGTTTAAGAACTTTTAACTTGTTTATCTTCGATTTTTAATGAAGTTGCGCCAATACGTCCTTGATTCTGCGCATTGCTTCGATGATATTCTCATCACTCGTGGCGTAACTCATGCGGAAGCAATCAGGGTCTCCGAAGGCATCTCCGCCAACCGTTGCCACATGTCCTTTCTCCAGCAGATAAAGGGCCAGTTCGTTGGAGTTGTTGATGACTTTCTCACCATCACTCTTACCATAGAAACTGCTGCACTTGGGGAAGAGGTAGAAGGCTCCTTCCGGTACATTGACCTCCAGGCCGGGGATGTCCTTGGCGAGTTTGACGATCAGGTCACGGCGGCGCTCAAAGGCTTTACGCATCTCCTCCACGCACTCCTGACTGGAGGTATAGGCGAATTCTGCGGCCTTCTGACTCACGGAGCACGGTCCGCTGGTGTATTGTCCCTGTAGTTTGTTACATCCTTTGACGATCCATTCAGGAGCGGCGATATATCCGATGCGCCACCCGGTCATGGCATATGCCTTGCTCACACCGTTGACGATGATGCTGCGCTCTTTCATACCCTCAAACTGGGCGATACTCTCGTGGCATCCCACGTAGTTGATATGCTCGTAAATCTCGTCGGCCAGGACAAACAGGTCGTCATGGCGCTTGATGACATTGGCGAGGCCTTCCAGTTCTTCCTTGTTATAGACACTGCCTGTAGGATTGCTGGGGGAGCAGAGGATGAGCATACGGGTCTTGGGAGTAATGGCGGCCTCCAGTTGCTCCGGGGTGATCTTGAAGTTCTGTTCAAAGCCGGCCTCTACGATGACGGGTTTGCCGCCTGCCAGCAAGGCCATCTGCGGATAACTGACCCAGTAGGGGGCTGGGATGATGACCTCATCGCCCGGGTTGACCAGAGCCATCACGGTATTACAGACGCTCTGCTTGGCACCGTTCGACACCAGGATCTCCGACGGCTGGTAGTGCAGATGGTTCTCACGCTCCAGTTTCCTGGCGATAGCCTGACGCAGGTCGGGGTATCCGGGAACGGGTGAGTATCTGGAATAGTTCTCATCGATGGCGAGTTTCGCAGCCTGTTTGATATGATCGGGTGTATTGAAGTCAGGCTCACCGACGCTCATATTGATCACGTCGATGCCTTGTGCCTTCATCTCAGAACTTTTCTGTGACATAGCAAGCGTGGCTGAGGGAGCCAGTCGCTGCAAACGGTCTGATAATTGTGCCATATTTGTTGTTAGTGTTTCTAATTAACTGCAAAAGTAATCATTTTATTCTTTTCGAAGAAAGAAATAGGCCATTTTTTAACGAAAAGCAAGGAAAAACCAACACTATTTCAGATGAAGGATATGTCCCATGCGGTTTTTCTTGGTCTCCAGATACCTTATATTATATGGGTTAGGGGTTACCTCGATGGGGACATTCTCTACAATCTCCAGTCCGTAAGCCTCCAGACCGACTCGTTTCACGGGGTTGTTGGTCAGCAGTCGCATCTTATGAACCCCCAGATGGCGTAGCATCTGAGCACCGCAGCCATAGTCCCGTTCGTCAGGCTTGAAGCCCAGGTGTATATTGGCATCTACCGTGTCGAGGCCCTCTTCCTGTAACTTATAGGCTGCGATCTTGTTCATCAGTCCGATACCGCGTCCTTCCTGTTGCATGTAGATGACCACGCCTTTTCCTTCTTTCTCGATGGCTTGCATGGCTTTATGCAACTGTTCGCCACAGTCACAGCGCTTGGAACCGAGGATGTCACCAGTCATGCAGGAGGAGTGGACACGTACCAGAACTGGTTCGTCGTCAGCCCATTCTCCCTTGATGAGGGCGAGGTGCTCCAGTCCATTACTGATCTGTCGGAAGGGGATGAGTTTGAAGTGTCCGTAGTCTGTGGGCATATCCACCTCTTCGCCGACCTCGATCAGTGACTCTTTACGGAGTCGGTAGGCAATCATATCCTTGATGGTGATGATCTTCATGTCATACTGTTGGGCGAAGGCCACCAGTTGCGGCAGGCGTGCCATCGTACCGTCGTCGTTCATGATCTCCATCAGGGCACCGGCAGGATAAAGACCGGACAGTTTACAGAGGTCAATGGCTGCCTCCGTATGTCCACTTCTGCGCAGCACACCGTTATCTTGGGCATAGAGGGGGTTGACATGTCCGGGCCGTCCGAAGGTCTTGGGAGTCGAAGCGGGGTCGGCCAGTGCCTTGATGGTGGCGGCACGGTCGTGGGCGGAGACCCCCGTGCTGCATCCCTCGATCTTATCGATGGTCACCGTGAAAGGAGTACCCAGCAGTGAGGTGTTGTCCTGTACCTGATGGGGAAGGTCCAGTTCCTGGCTGCGACTGATGGTGATAGGTGCGCAGAGCAGTCCTCGTGCGTTCTTCAGCATGAAGTTCACCATCTCCGGCGTGATTTTCTCCGCTGCACAGATCAGGTCACCCTCGTTCTCACGGTCTTCGTCGTCCACGACAATCACGAATTTCCCTTGGCGGAAATCTTCTAGGGCTTCCTCTACGGTATTTAGTTTGTAATTCTCCATATCTCTAGTTGTAGTTACACATTATTTATTATTAATAAGGTCGATGATAAACGGCATCTTTTGGAGTTCTTCCAAGGTGGCGGGTGTACCAGGGTGTTTCTCTGCAATCCGCTGTACGATCAACTCGTTGGTGTGCGAAATGGTGGCCAGGTCTTTTCTCAGGCGCAGACGGAAACGGCACATCCTCAGGTAGAAGAACACACCGAGCGGCAGGAACAGACCCGTGATGACGTTCAGCCATTTCTGACGGAACGGGCGGGTATGGGCATGGATCGCCACGAAGGGGTAGCGGTTGAGGTAGGTCAGTATACCGCTGTCCTTGGTGTTCGACAGGTCTTCGATGACCTCCTCCAGTTCCTCGCTGATCCGACGGATCGTCTGGTCGTCACCCGGTCGGAAGAATACCTTGATAGGATTGGGCAGGCGGAGCAACTGATGCTCCGTACTGTATTGCTCTATCTCCTGACTGATGCGAAGCAGGTGGTAGGAGTCCGCCATATAGACGGGATCCTCGATGATGACCTCCTTCATACTGACATGTCGCTTGCTCCGCAGTCCCAACATCTTGAAGACGGCCTGTTTGTAGAGGTCGATATTGAACACCACAGAGTCGTTGTTGGCCTTGTAGGTGAAGAAGACGGCAATAGGAGTCAGTACACAGGTACCCAGCATCTTTCCGAACCATACGGTCCAGATATTGTCGCGGGCCATCCTCATACCGGTATTCTCTAGGATATAATACACGATGAACACCAATACGGAGATGATGACGGGGACACCCAGTCCTCCTTTTCGGATAATGGCTCCCAACGGCGCACCGATAAAGAAGAAGATGAGACATGACAGGGATACTGTCACCTTATTGATGGCCTCTATCATGTGTAGGAGGTCGTTATGGTTGAGGGCCTCTGAGTAGTCGGCCTTGAAACTCAGGTCCGAACTGGCTATCTGGGCTTCGTTGACGGCGGCTTTCATCACTCGCTGCTTGGCATCGGGCGGTAGTTTACTGTAGAGGGAGTCGAAGTTAATACTGTCTTTCTTGACGGCAGCCAGTGCCTTGACGGAGTCTGCCTTGCTGATGGCTGGGATATAGAACCCTGTGTGCTTGGCCTCGAAATAGAACTGGTGTCCCACCGAGTCGTTGAACTCCCGGATAGAGTCCAGGTCGTGCAGGATCTTGCCCATCCCCTTAGAGCGGGCATCCCCCGCTATCCAGTCGGCATCCGCCATATTGAAGTCACCGTCGAAGTCAAGGACGATACGCTTATGTGAGAAGGTCTCACGGCGATAGGGTACGTTGGCCGAGCCGGCCACGTCCTGGGACCGCATGTTCTCAAACCACTCTCCGCTATACAGGGTCAGCAGCAGGTGCTTCTTCTCCTCTGTCGTCTGCATCCTGCCTGAGTCGGCCAGGATGACAGCGGCATCCTCATAACCTCCGTTCATCCGGTAGATCATGATACCGTAGAGCATGCCAGTCTCCATATTCTTCTTCTGCACGTAGATATTGGAGCCGCTGATACCGTCGTAGAAGATACCCTCTGGAATCTCTACCTCGGGATTCTTCTGTTGCATGGACATCAGCAGTTGGCGGAAGGAGATGAATGACTTAGGACCGATGACCTCTTGGAAATAGAAGGAGATGCCGGAGATAATGACGACAATGACGATCAGTGAGCGCATGGCTTGCAGGAGGGAGATACCGGCGGCCTTGATGGCAGTCAGTTCCGAACTCTCTCCCAGATTACCGAAGGCGATGAGTGAACTCAGCAGGATAGCCAACGGGAAAGCCTGGGGCATCAGCATCAGTCCCATATACCAGAAGAACTGTGCCATGACCTCCAGTGAGAGTCCCTTACCAATCAGTTCGTCGACATAACGCCATAGGAACTGCATCATCAGTACAAACTGACAGATGAAGAACGTTCCAATGAAGAGCAGTCCGAACTGCTTGGTAATAAATATGTCTAATTTCTTGATGCGAAGCATGGATGTGTGCGGTCTATAATAGGAATCCGCTGACACGATGCAGCCGTTCCATATTGGCATCCCATAGTTCGCTCAGGTCGTCCAGGTCCTCAGCGTCTACATAGTCTGTGATCAACAGATTCAGGTTGCCGGTCAACTCACTCTGCTCGATACGCATCTCCCAATAGGCATCAGGGTCGTCTTCCTGGTAGTCCCATTTCATTTTGATATGACTATATTTCTCCAGTTCAAGAACCTTCGATACCTTGGTGTCACGCTCGGTCCACGGGTGTCCCCACGTGAATATCAGTTCGTCTCCGTTTTCCTTTACTACGTCGGCAATCCATTTTTGCAGTCCGGCGGCATTGCTGATCATGTCCCAGACAATCTTCGGAGACTTGGCCGACAGGGGGTATTCCTTCTTCAGAATGTGTTTATGCATATCCAAACAGGTTATATCTTTGTGCAAAGATACGACTAAATGAGCATAAAACAAAGAATTTATTTCTTTTTTTTGAAAAAGTTTTGTGAATTGAAAAGAATATTGTACCTTTGCAGCCGATTCGAAGAGAATCACCTACGATGGCGGGGTAGCTCAGCTGGTTAGAGCGTCGGATTCATAATCCGGAGGTCGAGGGTTCGGGTCCCCCTCCCGCTACGAAGAAACACCTGCATAGTCAATGACTTGCAGGTGTTTCTTTTTTTTCTTCTGGCCTGAAGGCGGCAAGCGGTCACTCGCCTTTGAAGATAAAGCCATGGTCTTTCAGCATGGCCTTGACCGCTTGCTGGTCATAGCGGGAGCCGCTGGTCATGATGATATTCACCATCATCACGATATCCGTCACGTTGATCTCCCCGTCGCTATTCACGTCAGCCGCCTCGATATTGAACGACGCATCCTCATGGCCCATGATCTTATTCACCGTTGCCACGATATCCGTCACGTTCACCTCGCCGTCGGCATTGGCATCGCCGGGCTGCAGGGCCTTGTTGTCTATCTGGACGGTCATCCCGTAGATCTTGACGGCATCGTCGTTGGCGTAGGCTGCTCGGGAATCACTGTTGTTGGCCTCCGCAGCAGACTTGGCGGCATAGATGTAGATGCGGGTGTCCTTCTGCACATCGTAAGGAACGGATAGTTGTTGACGGCTATTCGTGTTGATCTTCTGAGGTGCGGCATCGCCGATCTTCACGAAGACGACATTCTGACCAAGTGTCTGACAGTCTACGATGATCTTTCCCTTACTGCCCGGCACCTCCAGAATCAGTCCGTTGAACTGGTTCTTCACCGTCAGGTCGTCGGCACCGTCGGCAGTAGCAGCCGCCAGTCCCTCTTCGCTCGTGGTGGAGTTGATGACCAGACAGCCCTCGGTGGCGTTGTAGCCGTCACCGCTGCCCTCGGTGTCTAAGGTGACGTAGACGCTGCCCATCATCGCACTTGTCAGGTCAGTTTCTTCGGTAACGGTATTGCTGACGCTCACTGTCGTCGTCTCAGCAATAGTCTCGGTGCTGGAGGCACCATCGAACTGCTCTATCTTCTGGAACTGGGCTGTCCATGTTTTGTCGCCAGTATAGGCTGCGAGCGAACCGTTGGGAACCTTCAGCAGTGGAATCTGCGAATTCTGTTCGACTTCCCAGGAGGTAACGCTGCCATTGTTTATGTATATCACATATCCAGCATTACTGCCAAAGGGAGTTTCGACGTTTGAAAATATGCTGCCGTTAGCATCGGGGGCGATGCCGCTAATGTCTGGTTCAAACAGTGTCATCGGATTCTGCATGTACGACATGACAGAAGTAAGACTGCCACAGGCGAGGCTGTATTTCCCGAGATAGGACAAGGTTGCGGGTAGGTCGATGCTCACCAACGACGTGCAGTTTGCAAAGGCATAGTCACCGATGCGCTCCACCGTACTGGGCATCTCCACACGGGCGATGTTCTTGCAACCATTAAACAAGTTGGCGGGTATACTCTTGACACCCTCGCCGATGATGACACGGGTGATGCTCTCTGGGAACGGGGATGAAGACCAACCGTTATTCACATTTTCTACGTCTATGGCATTGTAGTAGACACGCACCAGTGCACTATACTCAAACGCTTCACCGCCTATGTATGTCACGTTCTTCGGGATGGTGATGCGGCGTAACTTGGTACAATTGTAGAATGCACGGTCGCCAATCTTCTCCAGACTTTCGGGCAGTTCGATGCTGGTCAGTGATTCGACATCATATGCAAAGTGGTCAGCCAGAGACACCGTACCCTCCTTGATGTTGAGTTCGGCACCGGCGGTCTGCCAGTCACGTGCATAGGCCACCTTGCCAATATACTTGACACCGTTCTCGGCAGCGATGTTCTCCACATACGGCACGTTGTAGAAAGCACGGTAGCCAATCTCCTCGACGGTGGAGGCTATGGTCATCTCTGTCAGTTTACGGCAGTCTGCAAATGCATTTGCGCCAATCTTCTTGATGCCATCGCCCGTCGTGACAGAGGTCAGTTTCTCGCAGTTATAGAAAGCCTTCTCGCCGATTTCCACGACACTGGCTGGAATGTTGATAGTTTGCAATTTCTTGCACTCTTCGAACATTCCAACGGGTATCGACTCCACCTTATCGCTCAACTGAATGCTTTTCAGACAGGTTCTGCTGAAACAGTGTTCGCCAAAGACCGTTACTGCACCCACTTCAACAGCCTGTAGTGGCTGCCCCATGAACGCTCTTTCTCCGATGCGCCCCACCGAGGCAGGAATGTCAATAGTGGTCAGCAACCCTCCCGGCAGATTTTCACCGCCTTCCCAATTGGCACTCTCATCGTAGAAAGCATAGTCGCCGATGTAGGTAGGTGACGTGGGCATGCCCACCTTACAGATGCGAGTTTGGTTGAACATACCATCACCAACGGCAGGCAGCGTCTTGGGCAGATAGCACTCCTTCAGATACTGCATCTTCTCGAAGGCATGGCTCAGGTCGTTGCGACGACAATAGGTACTGCTGACAGACACCTGTCCTTGCAAACCGCCATAGGGACCTTTCTCGTCCTTGTTCTCGGCAGAGAGCGTGAAGATGTTGGTGTGCTTGCTATAGAAACTGCTAGTTCCGTTCTGGTAGTACGGCTCGTCGTCGTATACCAGTTCTACCTCCGAGATGTCAAGATACTGTAACTGCGACACCAGTCCCTCCTGTGCCTGCAAGTAGGCGATGTCGGCACCACCCAGTTTACCCTTGACGGTCAGGTAGTCCACTAGGTCCTCGTCGGTCTGGAATACGGCGTTGGTCAGCCGCTGCTTCAGCGAGCCAGGCTCGTTGACGGTCACCGTGAAGTGGGCACCTTTCGTGATGTCGATGGGCGTATATTCTTCCCTATAGTCAGGGTCATCCGTTTTCGATTCATAGATGATGATGCTACCTTGTGACGTGCCCGTCAGCGAGACTTTAACCCAAAGGGTTTTGCTTGTTACTCCTTCCAAGTCATACAAGCCAAACAAAGTAAGGTCTTGCTCGTACTTGTAGTCCCCAAACAACTCTTTTTCCTCCTTGGGTCTAATTTGCCAATCCCCTTCGTTTGCACTGTAGCGGTAGCGGCGTATGCTCTCCCAGTCGTCGGCAGTCTCGGCCAGTTTTGTGGCGATGGTGAACTCATAACTCTTGAAGTCGCCCCAATTGGTGGCCATGGGCAAAGATAGGAATTTCCTGGAAATTTCCCAAATCTCTGAGCCGGGAAAAAGTGTCATTGCGTAAAAAAGCACCCATTTTTTACGCAATGACGTTTCTTTTTAGTAGACGGGCATCCTACGAAGGGAGAATGCGGAATGGGACCTTGTTTTTAATTATCTTAAAAAAGCAGTTCTTGTCTAATGCGTGAAACAATCTGTCAGAGGTGTTGTGAGTGAATAAGTGAAGGTGTGATAGGACCCTGTTTCTTCGCTTGACATACATTATTAATTTTTTAAGAGAGGATTTTTTTTGGTGAAAATGTGATGCGGTATGCGGTCTTTTTTGTAACTTTGCACCCCAATTGAATATAACGTTATATTTTTATGGCAGATACAAAGAAGATTAAGACAGCGCTCATCTCCGTATTTCACAAGGATGGGCTGGAAGAGTTGCTCAAGAAACTCAATGACGAGGGTGTGAAATTCTTGTCAACGGGTGGCACTCAGACATTTATTGAGAGTCTCGGCTATGCATGCGAGAAAGTAGAGAACGTGACGACCTATCCTTCCATCTTAGGAGGTCGTGTGAAGACTTTACATCCGAAAGTATTCGGTGGTATCTTGGGTCGTCGTGAGAACGAGGGCGACCGTGAGCAGATGGCTCAGTATGAGATTCCTGAGATCGACCTGGTGATTGTCGACCTCTATCCTTTTGAGCAGACGGTAGCCAGTGGTGCCTCTGAGGAAGATATCATCGAGAAGATTGATATCGGCGGTATCTCACTGATCCGTGCAGGAGCCAAGAATTTCAATGATGTGGTGATTATACCCTCTAAGGCAGAATATGGTGTACTGCTTGATATCCTGAACAAGCAGGGTGCCGAGACTACCAAGGCCCAGCGTCGTGATTTCGCTACTCGTGCCTTTGGCGTAAGCAGTCATTATGATACTGCCATTCACAATTGGTTTTCAAAATAGTAGATTACGTAAACATAAATAGGTAGAAAATAATATGGGATTTTTCAGTTTTGTTCAAGAGATAGCCATGGACCTTGGAACGGCTAATACCATTATTATCAGTGATGATAAGATTGTGGTTGATGAGCCGTCGGTAGTAGCCCTCGACCGTCGTACCGACAAGATGATTGCGGTAGGTAACGAGGCCAAGATGATGTATGAGAAGACACACGACAATATCCGTACCATCCGTCCCTTGCGTGATGGTGTGATTGCCGACTTCTCGGCTTGTGAGCAGATGATGCGTGGACTGATCAAGATGGTGCATACGGGCAGTCGTCTGTTCTCCCCCTCCCTGCGTATGGTGATAGGTGTTCCTTCCGGTTCTACCGAGGTGGAACTTCGTGCCGTCCGTGACTCTGCGGAGCATGCAGATGGTCGTGATGTGTATCTGATTTTCGAGCCGATGGCTGCCGCTATCGGTATCGGTATCGATGTAGAGGCCCCAGAGGGTAATATGATTGTCGACATCGGTGGTGGTTCGACGGAGATTGCCGTGATCTCACTGGGAGGTATTGTCAGCAATAACTCCATCCGTACTGCCGGTGACGACCTGACGGCCGACATCCAGGAGTATATGGCTCGTCAGCATAACGTGAAGGTGAGTGAGCGTATGGCCGAGCGTATCAAGATTCATGTGGGTTCTGCCCTGACAGACCTGGGTGATGAGGCTCCCGAGGACTATACCGTACATGGTCCTAACCGTATCACGGCCCTGCCGATGGAGGTGCCTGTATGTTATCAGGAGATTGCCCATTGTATCGACAAGACGGTCGCCAAGATTGAGAATGCCGTCCTCTCCGCCTTGGAGAACACTCCTCCTGAGTTGTATGCTGATATCGTGAAGAACGGAATCTGGTTGACGGGAGGCGGTGCGTTGCTACGCGGACTCGACAAGCGTCTGACGAACAAGATCAATATTCAGTTCCATATCGCAGAAGACCCCTTGCATTCTGTTGCCAAGGGTGCCGGTGTGGCCTTGAAGAATGTAGACCGTTTCTCTTTCTTGATGCGATAAGTGAAGAATGCGTAACCTGCTGGAGTTTCTACAGAAATACCACCACTGGTTTCTCTTTGTCTTGCTGGAAGTGATTAGTCTGATATTGCTGTTTCAGTATAACAGTTATCAGGGCAGCGTATGGTTCTCATCCGCCAATTACGCAGCCGGCAAGGTCAGCGAAGGGAGAGCAGAGGTGGAGTCTTATTTCTCGCTCATTCGTGTGAACGAGGAACTGACCCGGCGTAATTTCTATCTGGAACGGCAGGTTACCCAGTTGCGTCGACTCTATGGGGAGATGGTGGAGGACACCACCGACTTGTGGGCCAAGGAGATGCAGTTCCTCAAGCGGTACCAGTTGGTGCCGGCCAAGGTGGTGACCAATGAGTTGAACAAGCAGGAGAACCTGTTGACCATCAATTGCGGTGCCGACGACGGCGTGGAGGAAGGAATGGGTGTGGCCAGCGGTCATGGTATCGTAGGTGTGACCTATCTGGTGTCCGACCATTATACTGTTGTGATCCCCGTGCTGAACACCTCCTCACGTATCAGTTGTGCCATCCGTGGACGAGGCTATTTCGGTGTGTTACGCTGGGATGGTAAGGATGCGGGTGTCGCCTATCTGGAGGATATCCCCCGTCATGCCCGTTTCAAGCGCGGCGACTGGGTGGAGACCAACGGCTACTCCTCGATTTTCCCTCCGGGAGTCCTCGTGGGTAAGATAGAGACGGTCTATAATTCTGCCGACGGCCTGTCGTATCGTGTGAAGGTGCGTTTGTCGACGGACTTCGGACGACTGCGTGACGTGGTAGTCATCAACGACAAGACGATTGCGGAGCGGGCCCGTCTGTTACAGTCTGCAAGGGATTCGTTGAAGTTAAATGTTAAGGAATAGGGTATGTCAATAGACCTCATCAGAAAAGCCGGCCTGTTTGTCGCATTCGCACTGGTACAGATATTGGTGTTGGGACGCATTCATCTGTTTGACTGTGCCACCCCCTTGCTGTATGTCTATTTCGTACTCCTCTTTCCTCGTAACTATCCTAAATGGGCTATCCTGCTGTGGAGTTTCGCCCTCGGTCTGGTGGTGGATATTGCCTATAATACACCGGGACTGACGGCCGCCTCGCTGACACTTGTTGGGGTGATACAGCCCTACTTCTTCGAACTCTTTGTCCCGCGTGACTCAGTGGAGGACCTGAAACCCTCCATGCGTACTATCGGTATGATGAGGTATCTCTACTACTCCTCCTTCCTGGTCACCCTCCATTGTCTTGCCTTCTTCCTGTTGGAAGCCTTTAATTTCTTCAACTGGATGGAGTGGGTGAAGTGCGTGGTAGGCAGTACCCTGATTACCATGCTACTGATACTGACGTTTGAGACTCTTGCCAACAAACGAGGATGAAAGACTACGACATCGAGTATAGGCGTTATGTCATCAGCGGTATTGCTGTGGCTATCGTTGTGATCTATATCATTAGACTCTTCGTCTTGCAGATCATGAGTGATGACTACAAGAAGAATGCCGACTCCAATGCTTTCCTCAAGAAAATAGAATACCCGTCACGCGGTGTGATCAGTGACCGTAAGGGGAAACTACTGGTCTACAACCAGCCGGCCTATGATATCATGGTGGTCATCAATGAGGCCAAGGACCATCTGGACACCTTGGAGTTCTGTCAGGCATTGAATATCACCAAGGCGGAATTCGACAAGCGCATGGCTGATATCAAAGACCGTGCGAAGAACCCCGGTTATAGTCGCTTTACTCAGCAGATGTTCATGAGTCAGTTGTCTGACAAGGACTTCTCCGTCTTCCAGGAGAAGATGCTGCGCTTCCCCGGTTTCTATATCCAGCGTCGTAGTATCCGCCAGTACCAGTACCCCTATGCGGCCCATGTGTTGGGTGACGTGGCGGAAGTGTCACCGAAGGATATAGAGGCGGACGACTACTATATCCCGGGTGACTATATCGGTAAACTGGGTGTAGAGCGCAGTTACGAGAAACAGTTACGCGGGGAGAAGGGAATGCAGATATTGTTGAGGGATGCTCATGGACGTATACAGGGACGTTACCAGAATGGAGCCTTCGACCGTCGGCCGGTGGCGGGTAAGAACCTGACACTGAGTCTTGATGCCGATCTCCAGGCTCTGGGTGAGCGACTGATGGAGGGTAAGATAGGCAGTATCGTCGCCATAGAACCCTCTACCGGTGAGATACTCTGTATGGTGTCCTCTCCCTCCTACGACCCCCGTATGATGGTGGGACGTGCCCGTTCGAAGAACCATCGACTGCTCAGTCAGAACGTATGGAAACCGTTGCTGAACCGTAGTATCATGGGACAGTATCCTCCCGGTTCTACTTTTAAGACCACCCAGGGACTGACCTTTATGAGCGAGGGTATCCTGCATCCGACCCAGACAGCCTATCCTTGCGGACACGGCTTTAACTTCAAGGGCCTGCATGTCGGTTGTCACGGTCATGCCTCCCCCTTGTCACTGGTTCCGGCTCTCTCCACTTCCTGTAACGGTTATTTCTGTTGGGGACTCTACTATATGATCAACCAGAACATCTCCAAATACAAGTCCGTGCAGAATGCGCTGAACAAATGGCGTGACTATATGGTGAGCATGGGGTTCGGCTATCCCTTGGGGGTTGACCTCCCCGGAGAGAAACGAGGACTGATTCCCAATGCGAAGTACTACGACAAGAATTATAATAAGTCGTGGAACGGATTGACCATCATCTCTATTGCCATCGGACAGGGTGAGGTGAATGCGACTCCTCTACAGATCGCTAATCTGGGGGCGACCATCGCTAATCGCGGTTATTACTATGTACCCCATGTGGTGAAGAAGGTAGAGGGAGAACCGCTTGACACGGCCTTTACCAGAAAGCATTATACGCTGGCTAAGCGGGAGGCCTACGACTATGTCGTGGCGGGTATGCGGGCCTCTGCTACGGGAGGTACCTGTCATGAGTTGGCGAAATACGACTTCATGGCATGCGGTAAGACCGGTACGGCCCAGAACCGGGGACATGACCATTCGGTGTTTATGGGTTTCGCTCCGATGGATAACCCCAAAATCGCTGTCGCCGTCTATGTCGAGAACGGCGGATGGGGTGCCACCTATGGTGTACCTATCGGTGGACTGATTATGGAACAGTATATTCACGGGAAACTCTCGGAGGCTTCTGAAAATAAAGCCAGGGAGTTCCAAAACAGACATATCGCCTATGGCAACACAAGCAGGTAGAGAGACCAGTGTACTGCGCTCCATCGACTGGTGGACGATCTTGATATATATCGCCCTTCTGACATTTGGGTGGATCAGTGTGTGTGGTGCCAGTTATTCGTATGGTAATACGGATATCTTCAGTCTGGATACTCGTTCGGGTATGCAGATCATATGGATCGGTACCTCCATCGTATTGGGCTTTACCATCCTGATGTCGGACGACCGTTTCTACGATACCTTTGCCTATATCATCTACGGACTGTTCCTCCTGTTGTTGTTTGCCACCATCTTCAACACACATGCCATCAAAGGGTCCCGTTCCTGGCTGGTCTTAGGACCGTTGCGTCTGCAACCGGCAGAGTTTGCCAAGTTTGCCACCTCCTTGGCCTTGGCGAAATTCATGTCGACCTATGGTTATAATATCCATCAGTGGAAACATTTCGCCGCAACACTGGCGATTATTCTGTTTCCGATGGTCTTTATCGTATTACAGCGTGAGACGGGGTCGGCACTCGTATACCTGTCGTTCTTCCTGATGTTCTATCGTGAGGGAATGCCCGGCTCCATTCTGTTTACGGGTGTTGCTATGGTGATTTACTTCGTGGTGGGTATCCGTTATGCGGAGGTGTATATGGCCGGTTCACCGACTTCCTTCGGCAAGTTTGCCGTATTATTGATGATCCAGTTGTTCGCATCCGGCATGGTATGGGTCTATGGCAGGAACAAGAAACTGGCCTGGCGTATCGGACTCTATTGTCTGGGAATCACCCTCTTCTCCCTGTTATTATTGAAGATACCTTTTGATATTGTCTATATCCAATTGGCCATGACCATCTTCCTGATAGGCTATCTGGTATGGGAGGCACTGAGTTCACGGATACGTAACTATTACTTCATAGCACTCTTCACCCTGGGGTCACTTGGTTTCTTCTATGGGGCTGATTTTATCCTGAATAACATGATGGAGGATCACCAGCGCACACGTATCAATGTCCTGTTAGGACTGGAAGAGGACCTGCGTGGTGCAGGGTATAATGTCCATCAGAGTGAGATAGCCATCGGATCGGGCGGTCTGGAAGGTAAGGGCTTCCTGAATGGTACCCAGACCAAGTTGAAGTTCGTGCCGGAACAGGACACAGACTTTATCTTCTGTACTGTCGGCGAGGAGGAGGGCTTTCTGGGCTCCGCAGGAGTTCTCTTGTTGTTCTTGGCATTGATACTCCGACTGATCCGTCTGTCGGAACGACAACCCTTCCGCTTCGGACGGGTCTATGGCTATTGCGTGGTGAGTATCTTCCTCTTCCATGTGTTCATCAATGTGGGAATGGTATTAGGTCTGACACCTGTCATCGGTATTCCCTTACCGTTCTTCAGTTATGGCGGCTCTTCATTATGGGGCTTCACCATCCTTCTGTTTATCTTCCTGCGTATCGATGCCAGTCGTCATCTGATCCGCTCCTAGGGTTGCCTGGTCAGGATAATCCCGATATCGGCAATACCCGGCAAGATTTCTCTCTTCATGTCATGATGGACATTGATACTTAGGGAGTCACCCTCCTGTAGGGTGAGGGTGTTGATTGGGAAACTGTATTGATAATGGACGACTCCCTTTCCTTTGATGCCCCCCTCCTCGTCAATCAGACTACAACTCAGGGTGTCGCTATGTGTCTCCAGAGAGGGATAGATCGTATGGTCAACGATGAGGGTAAGACCCATGAAGGGATAGGTGCCATTGATGCGTAGACCTATCGTCTCCTGATAGTTGCCATCCTGTCGGATAGGCGGTATACCGAAGGTTACAGCGTCGTTCTTTTCCCATCCGGTAATGGGCACATGCTGATAGCGGTTATAGAAGGTCCTGCTATTGCATGAGATGAGAAAGAGAACCACCCCCAGTCCTATATATAATAAGGTGTGTCTACGCTTTTGCATCCTTGGGTCTCTTATGCTTCTTCTTTTTCTTCTTGGCTTTATCGAAACGGTTGATATTCTCCTGGGTGGCCAGGTCAAGGGGACGCTTGGGCTCCTGTTTCTTTCCGTCTTCTTGTAGCGACAAGGGTTTCTCTCCCTTGCGGTTCATCTCGATAATCTGTTTGGCACGCTCCGCAGTGATGGTCTCCAGATTGGCGGCGATGTTCTTGTCGGTAGAGTAAGAGACCAGTCCTGCGAGAATGTCTGACTTAAAGAAGTGGTAATCCGCATCCTGTGTCTGTAAGATGACCTCCTTGGGAGGTAGTTTACGTCCTGCTTCCACATAGTCGTCGACCTCATAGTTCAGACAGCACTTTAACTTGGCACACATACCGGCCAGTTTCTGGGGGTTGAGAGAGATGTCCTGGAAACGGGCAGCACTGGTACCCACACTGATGAAGTTCTTCATCCAGGTGGCACAGCATAACTCACGTCCGCAGGGACCGGTACCTCCGATACGACCGGCTTCCTGACGGGCACCGATTTGTTTCATCTCAATACGGACGTGGAAGGTAGCGGCCAGGTCTTTGATCAACTGGCGGAAGTCGACACGCTCATCGGCAATATAATAGAAGATAGCCTTATTACCGTCTCCCTGATATTCCACATCCCCGATTTTCATCTTCAGACCCAGTCCCTTGGCGATCTGTCGACTCTCTATCATCGTGTTGTGCTCACGGCGTTTCGCCTCATGGTATTTCTCCATGTCGATAGGGCGTGCAATACGATAGATACGTTTGATATCATCAGCACTCTTGAGGTTGGCTTTCTTGATCTGCAGTTTCACCAGACGACCGGTCAGGGTGACGACACCGATGTCATGACCGGGGTTTGCTTCTACGGCGACGATGTCACCTTTCTTCAAGTCCAGGTTGTTGACATTATGATAGTAACCCTTCCGGGTGTGCTTGAACTGTACCTCCACCAAGTCGGTCGTGTCTGTATTGCCAGGCACGTCGGCCAACCAGTCGTAGGTGTTCAGTTGTTTGTCCTGTCGGCCTACCGCACGATGGCAGAGGCCGCGGTCACATCCGATTTTTATCTCTAGGTCTTTTTTCTCCATATTCTGTCTTTTTATAGTTCCTATAGTATCATAGTACCTATAGTTATTTGTTTATTAATAGTACAATCATTTGCAAGGCCATGTCGAAGAACACAATCTTGGCATTGGCATTTTGTCCGATATCCCTGATGGCGAGATTGACCAGTTCGCTGATGGGGATGATATTCTTCTCATTGACAAAACGGGCAAAGTTCTTGGCGAAGTCTTCTTCCCGTTGCGTCATATAACAGAGTTCTTGCTCTTGGAAGTTATAGATGAAGTTCTCACGAATAAGGCGTAGGAAATACTCCAGAAAGCGCTTTTGTCTCTCTCGTCCCATCGCTGCCATGCGCTCGCTCCATGCCTTTAAGTCCTTGACCTTACGCTGATAAGCCAGTCGCATCAGGGTTTGGAACATATCGAGAAAGAGTTCGTTCTCAGAGTCGGCATTCAGCATTTCCAGGGCTTTCAACCAACTGCCGTTGGCCATCCGTGCGATGCGTCGGGCATTATCCTCGTTGATTCCTCTTCTACTGATGAGTGCCTGGAGAATGTCTTCTTCCGCTATCCGTTTAATGTCAATACGCTGTACACGGCTGCGGATGGTTTCCAGAAGGCGCTCCGGCTCTTCGCATACGAGCAGGAAGAGGGTCTGCTGTGGCGGCTCCTCTAATAGTTTCAGTATCTTATTGGCGCATTCGATGTTCATGCGCTCAGGTAGCCAGATGAGACTGATCTTATAGCCACCCTGGCTCGACTTCAGTGACAGTTTGCGAATAAGGGCATCACTCTCACCTGCCGTAATGATGGCTTGCTGATTCTCTCCTCCCATGACCTCCAACCATTCGGTCATGGTGAAATAAGGACCTGCCATGACCAGTTCGTGCCACTCTCGTGCGAAATCATCAGACACGGGTTTATGATCGGCACTCATGGACGGGAGTTTGATGGTCGGATAGGTGAAATGCAGATCCGGATGCTCCCATCTGGCCAGCATCGCCTCGTCATTGGTCGTACGACCTAACAGGTGTCTGGCAAAAGCCATCGCCAATGCCATCTTACCACAGCCCATAGGGCCACAGAGCATCAGTGCATGTGGTAACCGCTGCTCCTGTTCTAGTTGCAGTAGTCTGTCTTGTGCTTCCTGTTGTCCTATGACTTGGTCGAACATCTTCGTTATCGTTTTTATAGTGACTATAGTTCCCGTCGTGGCGATCGGTTAAAGTAATCGTTTGGCAATCTCTACGACGGAATCGACGGCAGATACCGTATAGAAATGGATGTTCTTGACACCGTGCTCATAGAGTTCGCGGCATTGTTGTGTCGTCCATTCAATACCTAGTTGCCGAGCCTCTTCATCTGTCGTGCATCTGGCTATCTCCTTGGCCAGTGGCTCTGGGATGTCACAATGGAATGTCTTGGGCACCACCGTCAACTGGCTTAGTTTGGCCATAGGCTTGATACCCGGTATGATGGGGATGGTGATACCCATCCGCCGTGCCTGCTCCACGAAGGAGAAGAATTTCTCATTATCGTAGAATAACTGGGTCACAGCATACTGTGCTCCCAGGTCCTGTTTTTGTTTCAGATACTCCATATCTCGTTCCAGATTAGGTGCCTCCTCATGTTTTTCTGGATAACAGGCTACCCCGAAGTCGAACTTTGTCCCCGGGTGCTTGATGGGCGTGCCGTCGGCGAAGAAGCCTTCATTGAAGCGTACGACCTGTTTGATGAGGTCTGTGGTATGGGCGTGTCCTCCCGGGGTGGGGGTAAAGCGACTGTCTTCCTTGGCTTTGTCACCGCGTAACAGCATCAGGTTGCGGATACCCAGGAACTGGAGGTCTAGCAACTCATACTCAATCTGCTCAATGGTCGTCCCGCTACAGATGATATGGGGCTCAACAGGTATGTGATAGCGCTGCTGGATGGCAGCGGCAATGGCTATCGTTCCGGGGCGGCGGCGGATGCGCAGCCGCTCAAACTGTCCGTTCTCCAACTCTTTGTAGACATACTCCGAGTGGTGGGTCGTGATATTGATAAACGCAGGGTTGAACGCCACCAGTTTATCAATGGTCTGAAACAGAGCCTCCGTTCCGTTTCCTTTCAGCGGGGGTAGCACCTCGAAGGAAAAGCGTCGCTCACCGGTATCTTGTTTAATATAATCTGCTACAGTCATTATCGCATAAATACAAATATCTTCCGACAAAATTAGTTAAAAAGTAGCAGATTAGCAAGGAATTTGCCAAAAAAGCATTACTTTTGTATTTAATTAAGAAAAATAGTAACATAACCCTTTATAAAAACATGGAACAATCACAAGCCGGTAGCAAAGCCTACCTTATTTCTATTGTCATGGTCGCCGTACTAGGAGGCCTGCTTTTTGGTTACGATACCGCTGTTATCTCAGGTGCTGAGAAGGGTCTGCAGGCTTTCTTTATGGAAGCCAAAGATTTCGCCTATACAGACGGATGGCATGGGTTTACGTCTGCCTCAGCCCTTATCGGATGTATTATCGGATCAGCGATTTCCGGTATGCTGGCTACCAATCTGGGTCGTAAGAAATCCCTTATCATTGCCGGTATCCTGTTCTTTATCTCAGCCCTTGGCTCGATGGATCCCGAGTTTATGTTTTTTGAGTATGGTCAGCCCACTTATTCCCTGCTCATCATGTTTAATATCTATCGTGTCATCGGTGGTGTCGGTGTCGGTCTGGCCTCTGCTATATGTCCGATGTATATCGGTGAGGTGGCTCCTTCTAATATCCGTGGTATGCTCGTCAGTTGGAACCAGTTTGCGATAATCTTCGGTCAGTTGGTGGTATACTTCGTCAACTTCTTCATACTGGGTGACCATATCCAGCCGCTTGTAGAGGAGATGGGTAAGGGCATTGCCGCAATCAATCCCGCAGCCCAGTGGACGGTGACTACCGGTTGGCGTTATATGTTCGGATCGGAGGCAGTACCTGCAGGACTCTTTGCCCTGCTCATCTGCTTCGTGCCGGAGACTCCACGTTATCTTGTAAGCATTGGTAAGGACGAGAAGGCATTAGGTATCCTGTCGAAGATCAACGGCTCTTCTAAGGCAGAGCAGATCCTCAAGGATATCAAGGAGACGATGGTTGTGAAGACGGAGAAACTGATGACCTACGGTGCGATGTGTATCTTCATAGGTATCATGCTCAGCGTCTTCCAGCAGGCTGTGGGTATCAATGCCGTACTCTACTATGCTCCTCGTATCTTTGGTGATATGGGTATGGATAATCCGATGATATTAACCGTCTTCATGGGTATCATCAATATCTCATTCACACTGGTGGCTGTCTTCACTGTAGAGAAATGGGGACGCAAGCCACTGCTGATATGGGGCTCGCTGGGAATGGCTCTGGGTGCCTTTGGCGTAGCCCTGACCTTCGGACATGCCGGTATGGAACTGATTACAGCAGCCTCTCTGCTGATCTACTCAGCGTCCTTCATGTTCTCATGGGGGCCCATCTGCTGGGTACTCATCGCAGAGATTTTCCCCAATACAATTCGTGGTGCTGCCGTCGCTATTGCCGTCGCCTTCCAGTGGATATCTAACTTTATCGTCTCTTCTTCGTTCGTACCGATGTTCAATATGCATCTGACCGAGGGTGATGACTTTGGTCATTGGTTTACATACGGTCTCTATGGTGTGATATGTGTTATTGCTGCATTGTTCGTATGGAAACTGGTTCCTGAGACCAAAGGCAAGACACTGGAGGATATGACTAAACTATGGAAAAAAGACCGTTGAGATGAAGAAGATATTAATCGCCGAAGATAATGACAGTAATTACATACTGATGACCTATCTCCTGAAGAACCATTACGAGTACGTGCGTGCTCGTAATGGTCAGGAGGTCGTAGATATGGTAGAGACAGAGACACCTGATTTGGTGCTTATGGATTTGAAGATGCCTGTACTGGATGGTTTGGAGGCAACTCGCAGAATCAGGGAGAAAACTACGGACCTACCCATTATTGCCTTAACGGCTAATGCTTTCGATACCGATAAGGAGGAAGCAGTCAAGGCTGGCTGTAATGATTTCCTGTCGAAACCTGTTAGTAGTCATAAGTGTCTGGAGACAATCGCTAAGTTTATCTGACGGTTTATCTTTTCTGACGGAAAAAATCTTGCATGAACTGTCGGCATTCTTCTTCTAAGATGCCGGCAGTAATTGTTGTTTTGGGATGAAGAGCATGTGGCGCATATTCATGAAATCCCCTTTTCTCATCTGTCGCACCGTAGACGATACGGGAAATCTGTGACCAGCCCAAGGCTCCGGCGCACATGGTACAAGGCTCTATCGTGACATAAAGGGTACATTCATTCAGGTATTTCCCTCCCAACTCATTAGCGGCAGCCGTGATAGCCTGCATCTCAGCATGTGCTGTCACGTCATGAAGGGCCTCCGTCAGGTTATGAGCCCTGGCAATGACATGGTCTTGGCATACCACGACGGCACCGATGGGTATCTCTCCTTCTTCCAGTGCCTGTTGCGCTTCTGCCAAGGCCTTGCGCATATACTGTTCATCTTTTTTTTGTTGTTCTTCTGCTGTCATGCTGCAAAGATACAAATTATTTTCGTATCTTTGCAGCATGGATTGGAAAATCATACATATCGATGAGACGGACTCCACGAATCATTGGCTTCGTGAGCATCGTGGTACGGAGGATATGGTCGTCTGGGCTGACTATCAGTCGGCAGGGAAGGGGCAAGGCTCTAACTCCTGGGAGTCAGAAAAGGGTATGAATCTGTTGTTTTCCATTCTCTGCCATCCTCATGGGATTCCTGCTCATCGACAGTTCTCTATCTCGATGGCTGTCTCACTTGCTATTGCGGATGCTCTGGAAGAGCAGATCGGGGATGTGAGTATTAAGTGGCCCAATGACATCTATTGGCGAGATGCCAAGATATGTGGCATCCTTATTGAGCACCGCATAGCCGGACAGTATATCAGGGACTCCATCATCGGGGTGGGTATCAATGTGAACCAGCGCCAATTTCATAGTGATGCCCCTAATCCTGTCTCTCTCTGGCAGATTCACGGTTATGAGACAGACAGGGAGTTGTTGTTGCACAGTGTGTTACGCAGATTCTCCGAGTATATCGGCAGGGATGTTAAGGCACAGTATGTGAGCAGGCTTTATCGTCGTAAGGGCTATCATCCTTATTGTGATCAGAACGGTGCTTTCATGGCTATGTTCAAGGATGTGGAGGAGGACGGTCATCTGTTGCTGGTCAAAGAGGACGGGCAGCCATGCCGTTATGCGTTTAAGGAAGTTCAGTTTATAACCTAATATCGAAATATTGACAATAAATAACGAAAGATTATGGCAAGATTTAAGAGGATTTTGTTGAAACTCTCAGGAGAGAGTTTGATGGGAAAACAAGGTTACGGTATCGATCCGGAACGTTTGAGTGATTATGCTCGTCAGATCAAAGAGGTGAGCGAGATGGGAGTACAGATCGGTATTGTCATCGGTGGTGGTAATATCTTCCGCGGACTGAGTGGCTCGCAGAAAGGATTTGACCGTGTAAAGGGCGACCAGATGGGTATGTGTGCTACTGTTATCAATTCACTGGCCCTGAGTTCAGCCTTAGGGGCAATAGGTGTCAAGAATAAGGTCATGACGGCTATCCGTATGGAACCTATCGGTGAGTTCTATAACAAGTGGAAGGCTATTGAGGCGATGGAGCAGGGATATGTCTGCATCTTCTCCGCTGGTACCGGCAGTCCTTATTTCACGACCGATACGGGTAGTAGTCTGCGTGGTGTCGAGATTGAGGCTGACGTGATGCTGAAGGGAACCCGTGTGGATGGTGTCTATACCGCAGACCCGGAAAAGGATCCTACGGCAACGAAGTTTAATGAGATTACTTACAAGGAAGTGCTTGCTCGTGGTCTGAAGGTAATGGACCTGACAGCCATCTGTATGTGTCAGGATAATAACCTGCCTATCTATGTGTTCAACATGGATATCGTAGGTAACCTGAAGAAGGTGATGGCAGGGGAGGATATCGGTACGCTAGTACACCCTTAAGTCAACAGGTTATTCCTCACTGAACTCAACGTATTCTCCTTCAGTGTCCTCGTAGATTTTCTTACTCTCACGCTCTGCACGTCGGTCGATAATGGTCTCGCCAGTGGCGGTCTTCGTATGAATCTCTACGGGTTCCTCCTGTTTGTCCTCTACCGTTGCCTCTTCCTCGGCCCGTGGTCTTCCGGATGCCGGTTCTGTAGTGCGTCCGCTGTAGTGGTATTGCCGTTGCTGCCGTCCTGTCTCTTCCCGATATTTCTGGTCTTTGCGGTCTGCGGCTTTCTTTGCCTTTGTCTTGGCTTTCTTAATGGATTTGATGATGTGTCCGCCGGTAAGCAGGAGAATAAATACGACCACGAAGAAGATAAAGATGATAAGTCCCATGTTTTCTTTCATAGTTTTAGGGTATTAGTGGTTTCTATTGACGCTTGTTTGTGATGGCGGACAGGAGGATATACCATGCAATGATAATAGCCAGTCCGCTGATGCCGAAGAAGATAAGTAGCGGGATGCAGGTCAGCAGGAAGAGATATTTAATCTCATTACCTTTCCATCCCCAGTGCTTGAACTTGAGGGCAAACATCGAAATTTCAGAGACCAGAAGGTATGAACTGATGAAAATACCCGCAAAAACAGTATAGTACAGATAGGGTGATGACGCAAGCAAATCACCGGCTCCTACCAGCAGTGAACTCCAGAAGAGGGCGTTAGCAGGGGTTGGTAGTCCGATGAATCCCATCGCCTGCCGCTCGTCCAGGTTGAATTTGGCGAGGCGCAGTGCTGAGAAAGCAGCCATCACAAATGCTGCATATGACAAATAGTGCCAAGGGAGATAGTCGATGCCACTCTTCAGGAAGTCGAAGAGAATGGCAGATGGAGCAAAGCCGAAGGTGATGTCATCAGCCAGTGAGTCAAGTTCTTTTCCGATGGGGGAGGAGACACCCAACAGACGGGCACTCATACCGTCGAAAAAGTCAAAGACGGCTCCAATGATGATGAATAGTAAAGCGACATCCCATACTCCGCAGAAAGCCCAATAGGTTGCAATACAACCAGAGATGAGGTTGCAGCAGGTAATCGTATTGGGGATATGTTTCTTCATGATGATTAATAATAGTTATGCTAGTTTTGCGATGACAGTCTGATCTCCTGTCGTCGGTTGGTTCATAATGACACAGGGCTTAGCATCCACTGGGAGGTATACATCAACACGCGATCCGAGTTTGATGAATCCCAGGTGCTCGTCGATATAGCATTCCTCACCCGGTTTGGCATAAGTGACGATACGGCGGGCCATCGCTCCTGCAATCTGACGCACCAGAATATCCTCACCGTCAGGGGTGGTTATCATGATATCCGCATGTTCGTTCTCCTCACTCGCCTTAGGGAGCCATGCCTTATGGTAGTTGCCATTCTGATGATGCACAAACTTCACCTTGCCATCAACGGGAAACCAGTTGGCATGAACGTTAAGAGGGCTCATGAAAATACTGATGAGCAGTCGCTTGTCATGGAAATACTCATTCTCCTCCGTCTCTTCGATGACCACAATCTTGCCATCGGCAGGTGCGACGACCAGTTTCTCCGTATCTCCATTGAAATAACGGATAGGGCAACGGTAGAAATTAAGTGCCAAAGCCCAGACGGTGCCAAAGATAATGATGAATACCCAGAAGGGTATCGGAGTGTCGATCCTATACCATAGGAGGGCACCGATACCTAATAGCAGCAACATGCCGATAGTCAGTTCATTAGTCCCTTCACGGTGTATTCTGATTTTCTTCAGTTTCTTTATTTTTTGGATTCTTTCTCCCATGAGTAGTAACTTCGATAGTTTCCTTTGTTCCAAATGCAAAGGTATAAAATAATTCTTAATTCTTGGTTCATTATTCGTAAAAATTTTGGTTATTTCGTCTTTTTAGTGTAACTTTACGGCTCAAAATCTACAAAAATCATTTAATGGAAGACTTTGTTCACTTACATGTACACACTTATTACTCGATTCTTGACGGACAGTCGAGTATTAAAAAATTGGTAGACAAGGCCATTGGTAATGGCATGCGTGGCATGGCGATTACGGATCATGGCGATATGTTTGGTATCAAGGAATTTCATGACTATGTAGGTGGTATCAATAAAAAACGTAAGAAGGAAAATCTGGAACCGTTTAAGCCTATCTTTGGCTGTGAGATGTATGTGTCACGTCATGGAGAAAAGGAACTGAGAAGGGGTAAGGAAGATATGAGTGGCTATCACTTGATAGTCCTTGCCAAAAACTATCAGGGATATAAGAACCTGATCAAACTTGTCAGTAATTCCTGGGTCGACGGTTATTATATGCGTCCTCGTACAGACCGTATTGATCTGGAGAAATATCATGAGGGCCTGATTGTTTGCTCTGCCTGTATTGCCGGTGAGGTCCCTAGTAAGATCCTCGATGATGACATCGCCGGAGCGCGTGAGGCCGTAGAATGGTATCATCATCTGTTTGGGGATGACTATTATCTGGAACTCCAGCGGCATGAGGTGACTGATCCTGCTATCCGTGCTAATCGGGAGACGTTCCCTTTACAGCAGAAAGCGAACAAGGTCATGATAGAACTGGCCAAAGAATACGGCATCAAACTGGTTTGTACGAATGATGCCCATTTCGTGGATCAGGAGAATGCCGAGGCGCACGACCATCTGCTCTGTCTGTCGACAGGAAAAGATCTGGATGATCCTACCCGTATGCTGTATTCCAAACAGGAGTGGTTTAAGACGCGAGAAGAGATGAATGCCATCTTCTCGGATGTCCCGGAGGCACTTGCCAATACCTGTGATATATTAGATAAGGTGGAGATATACAGTCTCGACCACGATCCTATCATGCCTTTCTTCCCGATACCAGAATCATTTGGCACAGAGGAGGAATGGCGACAGAAATTTACGGAACAGCAACTCTTTGACGAGTTTACCAGTGACGAGAATGGGGAGAACCAACTTCCCCAGGAAGAGGGAGAGAAGAAAATCAAGAAGTTGGGGGGCTATGACAAACTATACAGAATCAAGTTTGAGGCGGACTATTTGGCAGAACTTGCTTATGAGGGTGCTAAAAAGAGATATCCCCAACCGCTGTCTAAGGAAGTGGATGATCGTATTCGGTTTGAACTCCATATCATGAAGACGATGGGTTTCCCAGGTTACTTCTTGATAGTACAGGACTTTATCAATTCCGCCCGTGATGAGTTGGGAGTAATGGTGGGACCCGGTCGTGGTTCCGCAGCAGGAAGTGTAGTGGCCTATTGCTTGGGTATTACTAAAATTGACCCTCTGAAATATGATCTGCTGTTTGAGCGTTTCTTGAACCCTGACCGTATCTCCTTGCCGGATATTGATACAGACTTTGATGATGACGGTCGAGGGAAGGTCCTGAAATGGGTAGAAGATAAATATGGTCATGAGAATTGTGCCCATATCATTACCTATGCGACGATGGCCACCAAGAACTCCATCAAGGATGTAGCCCGTGTGGAGAAAGTCCCTATTGCCGTGTCAAATGCTTTGTGTAAAGCCATTCCTGACCGTTTGCCGGATGTCAATGGGGAAACCCCGAAGATGAATCTGCCCAACGCCATCAGGGCTGTGCGTGAACTACAGGAAGCAGAGACCTCCAAAGACCCTGCTCTGCGTAATACTATCCGCTATGCCAAGATGTTGGAAGGTACTGTTCGTGGTACTGGTATCCATGCCTGTGGTTTCATTATCTGCCGGGATCCTATCAGTGACTGGGTACCTGTCTCAACAGCCGATGACCCTGACTTCAAAGACCAGAAGACCAACTGTACCCAATATGATGGGCATGTCATCGAATCAACAGGATTGATAAAAATGGACTTCTTAGGGCTGAAAACCCTGTCGGAGTTGAAAGAGGCTTGTGCTATTATCAAGCAAACACGAGGTATTGATGTGGACCTTGATCATATCCCTATTGATGATTCCAAGACGTATCAACTCTATCAGGAGGGGCGGACCGTCGGTACCTTCCAGTTTGAGTCGCAGGGTATGCAGAAATATCTCCGTGAACTGAAGCCTACCGTCTTTGAGGATCTCATCGCAATGAACGCCCTCTACAGACCTGGACCTATGGGGTATATTCCTCAGTTTATCAAACGTAAACACGGAGAGGAACCTATTACTTACGATATCCCTGTTATGGAAAAATATCTAAAGGATACTTATGGTATCACTGTCTATCAGGAACAGGTGATGCTGCTGTCACGTTTGTTGGCAGACTTTACCCGTGGTGAGAGTGATGCTCTCCGTAAGGCGATGGGTAAGAAGAAGAAGGATATTGTTGATGCCATGAAGCCCAAGTTCATTGAGGGTGGAGTGAGAAATGGCCATGATCCCAAGATCCTCGAAAAGATTTGGGGCGACTGGGAATCTTTTGCCTCCTATGCCTTTAACAAGTCTCATGCAGCCTGTTATTCGTGGGTGGCTTTTCAGACAGCCTATCTGAAAGCCAACTATCCTGCGGAGTTTATGGCGGCTATTATGAGTCGTCGACGTGACCAGATTACTGAGATTACCAAACTGATGGATGAGTGTAAGGCAATGGGTATCGATACCTTGGGACCTGATGTGAATGAGAGTTATTTGAAATTCGGTGTCAACAAGAAAGGTGAGATCCGTTTCGGACTGGCTGCTATTAAGGGCATGGGCGATTCCGCTGCTGAGGCGATTATTAAGGAACGGGAGAAAAATGGACTGTATAAGAATATTTTCGATTTTGCTCAACGCATTAATTTCTCTAATGTCAATCGGAAGGCTTTCGAGAGTCTGGCACTGAGTGGCGGTTTCGACAGTTTTGGTATTCCACGTGAGGATTTCTTTGCGACGAATAATAAGGGTGAGGTATTCCTCGACACATTGGTACGCTATGGACAGATGTATCAGATGGAACAGCAACAGATGCGTAACTCGCTCTTTGGAGGCGAGAACGAGGTGGATATAGCGACACCGCCTATTCCCAAAGGTGTTCCTTGGAGTGATATCGAGCGACTGAACCGTGAACGTGACTTGGTCGGTATCTATTTGTCGGCCCATCCGCTTGACGAATACCGTATTGTCTTGGAGAATCTGTGTAACACGCATTGTGCAGAACTGGCTGATGTACAAAAACTGAACGATCGTGAGGATGTAATCTTCGGAGGTATCGTGACCGATGTGCGACAGAAGTTCACTAAGCGTGGTGAACCGTGTGGCTTTGTGGTCATTGAAGATTTTGACGGCTCTGGCGAACTGGGACTCTTTGGTAAGGACTGGGGAGACCGTAGTGGTATGTTTACCATTGGCGCTGCTGTCTATGTAACGGCTAAGATGCAGCAGCGATTCCAATATAGTGATGTCAAGGAACTGAAGGTGCAGAATGTGGAATATCTGCAGACAGTAAAGGAAAGATCCATTGATCGTATCACTATTACGCTGACAGCAGACCTGCTTGATGAGCAGGTCGCAATGGAGTTGAGTGAACTGGTGAATGCCAATCCCGGTTCAACAAAACTATATTTCCAGATGGTTGACAGTACGGGTAAGGGACATGTGCTGATGCGGAGTGCTTCTAAAGGTGTGGATGTTAAGAGTACGTTACTCAGTTTTATTGACCATTCTCCTGCCTTGGATTATAAGATAAACTAATCGTGGCATGCTTTTTGCTAAGTAGAATCATACATACATTTTTTATTATTAAACGAATCAGACTATGGAAGTAACTATCACATCTGAGAATTTTGAGACACTGAAGAATGGCAGTCAGCCATTAGTAATTGATTTCTGGGCAACATGGTGTGGCCCCTGCCGTATGGTAGGCCCCGTTATCTCAGAACTGGCAGAGGAATATGATGGTCGTATCACAGTAGGAAAGTGTGATGTGGAGGAATGCGAGGATCTGGCACAGGAGTTCGGTATCCGCAACATCCCTACCATCTTGTTCTTTAAAGGAGGCCAGCAGGTTGACAAGATTGTCGGTGCTCAACCCAAGGCAAAGTTACAAGAGAAATTCGAGGCTTTGTTATAGATCGTTACCAGGCGATGAGCCTGCTCCCATCTTCCTGCTCGGTGATGCTGACACGTATAGCATCGTCGGGCAGGATTTCTTCTACCAGTTCTGGCCACTCTATCAGACAGAGTGCACCACTGTAGAAATATTCCTCGTAGCCCATGTCATAGACCTCTTCCAGTTTTTTGATACGGTAGAAGTCAAAGTGGTAGATTGGAGCATCGTCCCCTGTATATTCGTTTACGATAGCAAAGGTGGGACTGGTAATGACATCCGTACTTCCTAACTCCTCGCAGATGGCTTTAATAAATGTTGTCTTGCCGGCTCCCATCTTACCGTAGAAGGCAAAGACACGGGAGTCTCCCAGATGGTTGATAAACTCACGGGCGGCATTGCGGATGGTGTCTAAATGTTGTATTCTGATTTCCATGCTTATCGATTTTTTCCTTTAAGGGTTATAAAGGGTATCATCATCTCTTCCATGGAGATACCTCCGTGTTGGAAGGTATTCCGATAGTATGTGACATAGTAATTGTAATTATTGGGGTAGGCAAAGAACCGGTCTCCTGTGGCAAATACATAACTGGTTGAGATATTAGGGGATGGCAGGTATGCTTTCTGCGGCTCCTTGATGACAAAGAGGTCTTTATCGTCGTAGGCCAGATTCTTCCCTAGTTTATAACGTAGATTTGTATTGGTGTTTCGATCACCGATAATCTTTACAGGTGAGTTGGTGCGTATCGACCCGTGGTCTGTCGTGATGATTATCTGACAGTCTGTCTGTGCCAGTTGACGCAGCAATTGAGAGATGACAGAATGGCGGAACCAAGAGAGGGTCAGTGAGCGATAGGCTGCTTCGTCGTGAGCCAGTTCTCGTACCATCTTAGATTCTGTTCTGGCATGTGAGAGCATATCAATGAAATTGACGACAAGCACGTTCAGGTCGTTTTTCTCCAGAGTGGTAAACTGGTTCATATAGCGTTCCGCATCTTCTGTGGTGTTAATCTTATAATAAGAAAAGGTATCATGCCGTCTGTACCTTTCTATCTGTGTCTTGATAAGGGGGGCCTCATTAAGGTTCTTGCCCTCTTCTTCGTCTTCGTCTACCCATAGGTCTGGGAACATGCGGGCTATCTGGTCGGGCATCAGTCCTGAGAATATCGCATTGCGGGCATACTGTGTCGCTGTGGGCAGGATACTGCAATATAACTGTTCGTCAATCTCAAAATCGGCCAGTTCTGTTTCAATGGTCTTCCATTGGTCATAACGGAAGTTATCAAGGACGATGAGGAATATTTTCGTACCTTTTGTGAGCGTAGGGAATATTTTTTGTTTGAAAACATCAGGACTCATCATCATCTCTCGCTTTTCCAACCACCCCATATAGTTTTTCTTCACGAACTTAGCGAATCCGATATTGGCTTCTTCTTTCTGCATGCGCAGCATGTCGGCCATTGCAGAGTCTGTGGCTGATAATTGGAGTTCCCAACGTATCAGTTGACGATACAATTCTGTCCAATCGTCCCAGGTCCTACAGTCCATCATCTGCATACTGAGTTGTTGGAACTGTTGTTGGTAGGCTGTCTGGGTAACCTCAGCCACAATCTCCCGTTTATGGATGAGTTTTTTGAGCGTGAGCAGAATTTGATTAGGATTGACTGGCTTGATGAGATAGTCTGCGATGTTCTGCCCTACGGCTTGGTTCATGATATCTTCTTCTTCGCTTTTGGTCACCATGACAACAGGAACGGTGGGTTGCAGTTCCTTGATACGCTGAAGGGTCTCCAGTCCTGTCAGTCCAGGCATCATCTCGTCCAGTAAGACGAGGTCGAAGGTGCGTTGACGGCATTCCTCAATGGCATCTGTGCCATTGGTTACGGTTACAATCTCATAACCTTTGTTCTTCAGGAACAACAGATGCGGATGGAGTAGTTCCATTTCGTCATCGGCCCAGAGTAATAGTCCGTTTGTCATATAAAATTTATTTAGGTGGTAATCTGTGCTTTATTGATACGTGAGCGGTATGAGCGTATGGTGTTCTGGCTGATAGCCATCATGTGTTGCAGTTCTTCATCTGTCTTCCCTAAGTGTTCCATTATCGCAAAGAATATGTATTTGGAAGATAAATGACGGAAGTCTTGTTCCATGTGAGTGACAAAAGGAGTGTCTACAGTCCTGTAATACTCTATGCAGTCATCGAAGTCGCTGCGACTCCATCGTAGGGTAGTGCCCCCTTGCGCAATCTCTTCATAGCGGTCTTTCCCGTTCTGCAGCAAGGCTCCCTGTCTCGCTTGCAGCGTTGCTATTTTCTGATGCAGTTTCTCTACCTCTTTACTGTCTGATTTCCCCTCTTGCTCCAACACTTTCAGTTGCTGGCGATATCCTTCCAGATGTCGTATCATCTCAGCAAGTTTTTTCTTTCCTTTTGTGTTGCGATAGAGCAGGTAAACAGAGGTGGCGATGGCTATCAGCAGGAAGACGCAGATGGCAGAGACGACAACATAGAAAAGATGCCTCTCTTCTTTCCGTTTCTGATTCTGCTCAAACTGTTCCTGTAGTCCTCGGATGTCCTCCTCTTTCTCTTTCTGTGCAATGCTGTCTTTCAGTTCGGCAATTTGCATTGCCGTCTCACTGGCTTCTTTATATGCTCCTTCCTCCCGTTGGCTGTCATAGAGTGCCTGTAGTATTTCCTCCTTCAGGTATAGATTGTCCGTCTTTAATGCCTTATGCCACATCTCCACAGCCTTGTCCCGTTCTCCTTTTTTATAATAGATACGGGCAAGACCTCTGTACGTGTAGGGGGTGGGCTGGATTTTATATGCTTTCATTAAATAGTCCATTGCAGAGGTATCGTCTTTTTCTATCAAAAATAACCCAATGTTATCATAAAATGCGACTTGCTCCGTAACTGGGATCTTTTTAATCAAACTTTCACATTTTCTTATATAATATGAGGCAGAGTCTTTATTATTCATAGTATAATATGCAGAAGACATATTGATAAAAGCATAGGAAATGTTAGAGATGTTGTTTGACTGATAGGCTGTTTTTAAAGCAAGTTTACTATGTTTTAGTGCAAAATCTAATTCTTTGGAATTAAAGTTGATGTTTGCTAAATTTGTATAGATATGGAATGCTAACTCTTTCTCTTTAGGATTGTCTGCAATTAATACTTCTGCATTCTTTAATGCTAAAGAAGCGTTTCTTACGTCTCCCAAATCTTGTAAGACATGCGCTTTATATCCGTACGCTCTTGCCAATTTTTCCTTGTTTTTGTGTTTTTTATAGTATGTAATCGACTGCTCTAGCGGTTCGACGGAATCAATCTTTTTGTGCAATCGAATTTGAGTTCGATACTTTAAAAGCCAATAATATGCAACACACTCCTGATCTTCAAGGGTCACAGGTGCAATATTCTCAAGCATCACCATTGCACTTTTGTCTCCTCCATGGTTAGCAATGCTATCAATGTTTTTCAGTTGCTGCAAGGTGTTGTTATGTTGGCAACTGGTTATGCAAAGTATAGCAAAAAGTAAAAAAACGGAAGGCTTCATTTTGTTTTTCTGCATTTGACTGCAAAAGTACAATAAATTCTCAACATCTCAACATTTTTTGCAGTTTTTAGCGTTGCAAGTGTTGCAAAATAGCGTGTTGCAAATGCGTTGCATTTAATGCAACACGCTGACCTACAGTTTGTTATTGTCGATTTTTCACTTGCAACATCGAGGGCGTTTTGCAACGCTAATTGTTTGGACACTCATCCCTCCTTTCTTAATTTTGCACTCGGAAATCAAAATCCAAGTATTCAAAAATTAAGTGAACTAAAAAGAAAAAGAAATGAAAAAAGTAGTCTTTATAACATTAATGACAATGCTTTCTTCTATGGTCTGTATGGCTGGTGATGAGGTTTGTACAACTGGTGTATGTGGACAAGGAAGCCCAGGTTCTGTAAGGTTGAACTTAGAAGTGTATGCACTCACGTCTTTTCGTAATAAGGGGATGACGATGCATGGATATAACTTTGACGCTGCCATCAGTATTTATAGGGATCTTTATGCATTGGGGAGTTTCGAGATATTGTCTTATCATGCGAAAGACAGCAAAACTTACTTTAATAGTACAGGATTATCTGGTGGCTTGGTCTATAACATCCTAGATAAGGAAAACACCACAATACCCTTCAAAATGAAAATAGGAGGAACTCTAGGTAGCCCAGACTGGAAATACACTTTCTATGACACCTCTGTTTCAATTAACCAAAGACTTGGAAAGTCAAATTTTGCTGGTGTTGTCGGAGTTGGCTACAGATATGAACACTCACGAATTGAAACAATGTCAAGTCACGGGTTTGTTTATATTTTTTTCGGAATTAAGATATAGCCCTTGTAAGGGAAAATATGGAGGCGATAGAATCATCAATGATATATAGTGTTAGTCATGTTTATATTATTCTTTATAGGATGTGCTTTCTTGCTAATAGTGAGTCCCAAGAAAACATTATTATTCTTGTTAAGGAGCAGTAAAAAAGAAAATATCATTGATATATGTCTTTCCGTAATCGGACTGAGTGTTAGTATTTATGCGAAAGGAGCACTTATTGATGTGGTATGGGTCGTTCTCCTCATAGGCTCTTTGTTAAATCTCATGGTGAGTGAAAGGAAATGCAAGATCGTATAGCAAAGATGATTATAGTGGTTTGCTTGCTTGCCGCATTTGTTCTGAGCATTCTGGCATACCATCTGTATGCACATTTCCTAAATCCTATCTGATGAAGTTGTCAGGGTAAATCCTGTCTTCTATCAAAATATACATGTGATTTTTAAAATCGCAAAAATCTGCAAATCTGCAAATAATCGGTGTAAGTTTCTGAATACCTGATGTTTGTGGATTTGCAGATTCTGTGGCAGATTTGCAGATTTTGTTGAAAAACAGCGATATTGTAGTTTTTAGTGACCGTTTTTCATGGCATGCTGCTCAACGAAGCCCGTACCTTCGACCCTCGAAGGCGGCACTTCCTTGGGTTGAAGGCGGCACATTCGACCCACGAAGGTGGCACCTTCCTGTTTGTTCCATAGGGTGGAACGCTTTGTTTCATGGGGTTGTCTTATTTAAAATAAGACAGACAGGAAAATGTTCCCCATTGTTGTATGCTTCTACCCCAAAATCCTATCTGAAGAAATCGTCAGGGAAGTCAACTGGCTCAACATTCTGTGGAGGTGCGTCATTACCAAAGAAGTCGTCATCGTTTGTTTCTTGCGATTGTTGTTCCTCCTCTTCCTCCGGCTCTTCGACAATAGTGTCTGGCTGTGTCAGCAGTTGCTGTTGGGGTAGGGGAACAGGTGCCAGTTCCTCTTGATAGAAGATGTCGTAGTCGTCATAACTGAAGACCGTTCCCAGCAGCGGGAGGTTTTGATCACTAATGATAATGCGTCGACAGCCAGCCAGTCGCTGACTCATCTGTAGGTTGGCTGAGAGTTGATGGGCGTATTGCAGTGCTTCATCATAACTCCTGAATCCGCTGACCATCATCCTGCTGATAGGTCCGTCCGTATCAATATTGATATCGAAGTTACGGACCAGATAACTGGTGAAATTGTATTTCGCAATGTCGTATAACAGTTGGTTCTGGTTAATACTGTCTGGCGAGTAGGCTAAAATAAAGGTGTAGCGTGTGTCTCGCTCTGTACTCAACGTGTCGATATTGGTCGAATCATTCGGATGCTCCAAATTTTGCCGCTGCCTCCAGATATCATCGGCGGTCATCCTGTTACCTTGCAGTCGTCTGCCCTGCTGTACGCCTTTGACAATCTGACCGGCCATGTCGCTGACCTCACTTTCTGGATACTGTTCCACAATCTGGCGCATCCGTGCCACACAACTGTCTGCCTGTTGGTTGTTTAGCAAACTCAGTCCCTCGATAAACAAGAACTTAGCACGGTTCTTTCCTGTTGGGAACCGTTGGGCAGAGAGTGCCACATTGGCTGTGACCTCCTGATAACGCTCTGCACGGAAAGCCTCATAGGTGGCAGCGTATATTGAATCTTCGATATGTTGGCCGAATCGTTGGTTCTCGGCATAGTATGGGTCTGATAGCAGTATCGTCCATTGGCTCTCTGCGTATTGTTGTTGCATCTGTGCCAGAGCCATGTCTGCCTCTGTCCATCTTCCCTGACGGGCATAGATGAGGTAGAGATGATACCATGCTTCATCATTGTGCTCGTATTGCGGATATTGGTTGACGAGGCGATAGAGCATCCGATAACTCAAGGTGAGGTTGTCCAACTTGTCTTTGAGGATGATGCCTGCGCGTAGCAGAGACTCCATGATGATAGCATCGCTGGCTTGTTTCTGCTCTTCCGTAAAAGGAATCTGTGCGAGATAATACTCACGGGTATGGGGATCATTGGCTAATGAGTCAGTAGCCTCCGTCGGTTCAATCATCGTGGTATCCGTCTTTTCCGTTCCCTCTGCATCTTCAGATTCTTCTGGACTCTCCTCTTCGCCATCCAGTTTCAGTACGGTGAGGTTTGACCGTTGCCAGTTATCTGCATTGGGCCGCTTTCCCCAAAGTTGTTCGAAACGTTGCTTGCCCTGACTGACCGCTTGGGGATTGTAGAAATACCACAGGTTACTTTGTGGTGAGGAGGGGGTACTTGGCTTGTTGTTGATGGGCGTGGATGGCAGGTTGCTACCTCCATTCTGTTGCTGTTGTTCTGCTTCTGCCTCCTGTTGAGCCCGCCTCTCTTCTTTCTCTTTCTTGATGAGTTCTGCAATGACACGATCGATGGCTTTGTTACGCTCTGCTTCTGGCATGTCGGCTAGTTGTTGCAGGGAGTCTTGTAGATGGATAGCATCGGTAAAGGGTACCAGTTCGTCTAATACCTTCGACCGCTCTGCCAGTTCTTTATAGCCTGGGCGGTCACGGTCGAGCAGACCTATAGCCTCGCCATAGCAACGTCGTGCGTCACCATATTTTTCCTGTTGCCAGTATAGATTACCCAATTGGAGCAACAGCACACCTTTTTCCGTTCCATTACGTGTCGCTTTCTTGTTTCCTTGTTCATAGGCAGCAATGGCATGAATGGTGTCCCGTTGGGTCAGGTAGATATTACCAATGGCATAATAGACTTGATCAAGGTAGTCTTTGTTGTTGTCGGAGGCTGCCATACGTCTTAGTTTACTGATGGTCTTCTTGACATCAGTGGCAGCCATTACCTCACTCTGGGCGATACGGGCATTGAACTCCAACTCGTAAGGAGGGCTGAGGCGGATAACACGCTTGTAGGCATCATAGGCCTGTTGGCGATGTCCTTGCAAAGTCTCTATCTGTCCCAGGAGGAACCACATGCGGGCCCGTTGTTTCCTGCGGTGCTCATGCCGGATAGCCTTTCGGAGGTATTCGGTGGCTTCCGGCCAGTGCTCACTGCGGATATGGTAGTCGGCTAGGGTATAGTCCCAGTCTGCAGTTGCCCTATAGGGGATGGAGTCACGTCGTTGTTTGGTAATCAGGTCCTCGGCCTCATAGAGCCAGTCCATCTCTGCATAGCATTTGGCTTGCCAGGCACGTGCACGTGCCAAGATAATAGGTTGTGTCTGGTAGAGACGTGCCATATAGCCGAAAGTGGCGGAGGCTTCTTCAAACTCTCCTTTCTGGAATTGTGACTTACCTAGCAGAAGCCATGCACGCCAGAGGAAGGGATTGTATTCCCTTCGACTCAGCCATTCAATATCCTTTTGAGTTTTTCTCCTTCGTTTGTTCCATGCAGGACGGGCTTTGATGCTATGTCTGCGTATGGCTTTCTCGGATTTCTCTATCGCACGGTCGAAATTTGCTTTGCCAAGGTCCTTACTGTTTTTGTTGGCTACAGTATAGAGCGGAATCAGTTGGGTATGGTCATCATGATTACCGGTTTCCTTTTCCAGACTACCGTCAATAAAAGCCTGAGAACCGTTAAAATAGGTGTTATAGCGGGCGTGGAAGGAATGCCACCAACGAGTGTTTGCCGTGTTTTTCTTGGTTGAGCAGGAGGTGATGGCAAGTATGATCAATAGGAGTTGACATGTTTTCTTCCCTTTCTCTACCAGGTCGGCCAGTTTACAGTCTGTCCTGCTACTGCATGATGTGCAGTTACCGTCGTCCTTCACGACAGGCTCATCGTTGTCACCCCATGAGCAGAGGGCGGCAATGATACCCAATATGATGATGGATCCTATGATGATAAGGGCAAACTCCATGATGACATCTATCTGTGATCAATCTCAAATCCTGCGGCTTGCAGGTCATCCCAATAATGGGGGTATGACTTCGTGACTACCTGTGGGTTGTTAATTCTCAATGATTCCATTTGGAGGGTGGCAGGAGCAAAAGCCAATGCCATACGGTGGTCTTCATAGGTGTCAATTCCGTTAGAAAGAGTCGGCTCACATCGTTCTCCGTCCCAGATGAGTTCGCTGTCATGGACATCTCTCAATACATACCCGAGTTTACGCATCTCCGTCTTAAGTGCTTGGATACGGTCTGTCTCTTTAATCTTGAGTGTTGACAGTCCTCTGAAATGGAAAGGTACGTTTAGCAGGGCACAGGTGACAACGAAAGTTTGGGCAAGATCAGGGGAATTGATAAAGTCATATTCCAATCTGGGAACACAGTGCCCTGAGTGTTGGATAGTGACGGTAGTGGGGATTCCTTGTTGCTTGGTCTCAAATGAAGTCTTTACCCCTAACAGACTGAAAATATAGCGTACAGAGGAGTCTCCTTGCTTGGAACCGTCCATCAGTCCTTCCATGCGTATTACTGCCTCCGGATCTTTGGAAAGGGCTACCATCTCATACCAGTAGGATGCACCGCTCCAGTCATTCTCAATATAATAGGTACGCTCTTGATAGGGGTGCGGATGCACCTCAATAGTTTCAAAGTCGCTCCATTCGGCATCAGCGCCAAATTCACGCATGGTCCATAATGTCAGGTCGATATAGGGCCGTGAGATAATATCCCCCGTTAGTCGGAGCGTCAGCCCGTTGCTGAGGACTGGCCCAATCATCAAGAGGGCAGAGATATATTGTGAACTGATGTTCCCGGGAACTTCTAACAGTCCGCCTTCCAGTTGTTTTCCGTGAATGAGGAGTGGGGGGTAGCCTTCTTCTCCCAGATAGGTGATATCGGCTCCGAGGAAACGCAGTGCATCCACCAGAATACCGATTGGTCGGTGTTTCATGCGTTCCGTACCTGTCAGGACATGTTCCTCTCCTTCTTTCACAGACAGATAGGCGGTCATGAAGCGCATGGCAGTGCCTGCCGCCTTGATATTAATCTCATGGGGGTTGTCTTCCAATGCTTTTATGATGACTTCGGTGTCGTCACAGTCAGAGAGGTTCTCCGGCAGGATGTGTCCTCCCGACAGGGCATGGATAATCAAGGCCCTGTTGGAGATACTCTTTGAAGCGGGTAGTTTGGCAGTATGCAGAAGATGGCTCGGTGGCGTGATAGTATATTGTGTCATTCTCGCGTTCCTTATTTATCTTATAACGTTACAAAGGTACGAATTAGTGAGTAAAAAAGCAAATAATAAACAAAAAAGTCCGTTAAAAATTTGCAAATACAGAAATAAAGCCGTACCTTTGCATCCGCAAATCGGGATTTAGCGCAGTTGGTAGCGCACACGTCTGGGGGGCGCGAGGTCGCTGGTTCGAGTCCAGTAATCCCGACAGAGAGAAGTCCAAACACTGATTGTCAGTAGTTTGGACTTCTTTCTTACCAAGTAATCAATTACTAATTACTGGTCAGGGTCACCTAGATAGTGATACTCCGTGACATTGGGATTCTCACCTACATATTCATCTTGTGGTGCAGGATCAATGAGACGTGTCTTGTTGTAGTTCTTGATTGTACTGACAAACAGGATGATGTCACTGTATTTCACGGTAGGGATAACGATATTGTAGATACCGATACCCACACGGATACCCTCCGCACTCAGATTGTTGCGGAGACGGGCCGTCGAATAGAAGGTGTGGCGGTAAATCTCCAGTTTGTTGTATTTGTGGAACGCCTCCATAGCCTCCTTGTCGTTGAAGGTCGTGTCTGCCTCCGTGAAGATGCGACTGAAATTGGCTACGGCATCGTCAATACCGTCTCCCTTGATACTATCGTTCTGCTGGATGCACTCACGGATATTATCCATCATCTCACGCTCCATCTTCTCATTCGTGGGAACTGTCATGATAGCAATCACCAACAGGATAACGATGAAAATCAGTAAAATGATAATTTTCCCCAGACAACTATGGTAGAATTCCTGAGGAAGCGACTGTTTGGTTCTGTATGAATTTCTTGCGTCTTGTTGCATAAGATTTGTTTTGAGTCAGTTTATGAGTTATTATGTATCAGATTCATAAATTCCTGTCTGGTCTTGGCTTGGTTGAAGGCCCCACTGAAATCACTTGTTGTGGTAATGGAGTTCTGTTTTTCTACTCCACGCATTTGCATGCACATATGTCGAGCCTCTACCACTACCATCACGCCCAATGGATGAAGGGTCTGCTCAATACACTCCTTGATCTGGAGTGTCATACGCTCTTGGACTTGCAGGCGATGAGAGTAAATGTCTACCACACGGGCTATCTTTGAGAGCCCTGTAATGTAGCCATTGGGGATATAGGCCACATGAGCCTTTCCGTAGAAGGGTAGCATGTGGTGCTCGCAGAGGGAGAAGAAGTCAATGTCTTTGACAATCACCATCTGACTATAGTCTTCCTTGAAGAGTGCGTCTTTCAGTACTTGGTGGGCATCTTTCTCATAGCCGTTAGTCAACACCTGCATGGCTTTTGCCACCCGCATAGGTGTCTTCAACAAACCTTCCCGATTGGCATCTTCTCCAAGGAGTGTCAACACTTCTTTATAATGTGTTGCCAGTTTATCCAGTCCTTCCCTGTATTCTGTTTCCGAATTCATTTAGTATGCGACAGTTATTTTTCCTTTAACGATAGAGGCTTGTTTATATCCGAGTTTCTGAAGACTGACCATCATCTGGTGAGCCTCCTCATACGTACGGAAGTTGCCTACACGACAAATCCAGCGTGGAGAGTAGAAATGGACATATACAGACACGTTGGGGAATTGTGCTTTGATATTGTTGCGGGTCTGTTCCGCCATTTGGCGGTCTTTTCGTGAGTTGCCGCCAGCGAAAGCCTGTACACGGTAACCCATGACTTTCTGAGTCGCTTTGACGGGTGTCTCTGTAGGTACTGTCTCTGTAGGTGCAGTTGCAGTAGGCTCTGTCGTCGACGTGTTCTTTCCCGTTTCATTGCCCTTTGACGTTCCCGTCGGCTTTTTTTCGTCGTTACCCTTTGGTGGCTGTTGCGTCCCTGTGGCATTCGGATCATTTACCAGTTGATCGATGTCTTCACTTTGGTGAATCGTCACCGTCCCTTTTCCTTCCACCTTCTTCTGAACACGTTCAGTAAAAGTCTGTGCACTGGCATGCGTCAGCACACCAATACACAGAATGACTGTGACCATCCATCGATGATGATAAAGGGATTGATGTATCATGGGATGGGGATTATTTCCAAGCGTCGATGATACCTTTGAAATCAGCACATTTCAGTGATGCGCCACCAATCAGACCACCATCAATGTCGGGTTTTGCGAATAACTCAGGAGCATTGCTGGCCTTACAACTGCCACCATAGAGGATGCTGGTATCTTCAGCAACGGTCTTGCCATATTTCTCGGCGATGATAGAGCGGATGTAAGCGTGAATCTCCTCAGCCTGCTCTGCTGTGGCAGTCTTACCGGTACCAATGGCCCAGATAGGCTCGTAGGCAATTACAATCTTCCGGAAGTCTTCCTCACTGAGATTGAAGACACTACCTTCCAGTTCTGCTTTCACGACCTCGTTCTGCTTGTTAGCCTCTCGTTCAGCCAGAGTCTCACCAATACAGAAGATAACTTTCAGACCGTTCTTCAAAGCTAACTGTACCTTTTCTTTCAGAATCTCGGGAGTCTCTTTGTAGTACTCACGACGCTCTGAGTGGCCGAGGATGACATACTGGGCACCAGTACTCTTAACCATTTCGGCAGATACCTCACCAGTGAAGGCACCCTTCTCCTTGTCGGCACAGTTTTCTGCGCCCAGACCAATCACCTCCTGATTGATGACCTGAGCCACAGAGGCCAAATGGATGAATGGGGTGCAGATGACAACACCACAGTTGGGTTTATCGGCAGCCAGTGCCTCGTTCAGTTCTTTTGCCAAAGCAACACCTTCTTGCAGGTTCAGGTTCATCTTCCAGTTGCCTGCTACAATTTTCTTTCTCATGTCTTTCTTTTTTTAAAATTGATATATCTTGTTTGACTTTTCTTTTTTCTTGATCCATTTTGACCAGGCCCAAAGGCGATCGGCAATGGTAAGAAGGACAAGGGGTAATATGTACCAGAGGAAGATCGTCATGATCTTCTTGGGAACAGAGTCCTCGGGCATTTTCCCCGCTTCTGTCTTCTCCAACCTGTCAGAGAGTACGCTCTCATCGGGTAGGTTGTTATTGCTCCATTTGCGGATAATCTTTCCATCATGGAGTAGTATCAGTCCAGGATTGCTCCTGATCATCGTCTTGAGGACAATGTCGTCCGTCTGACAGAACTCATATTCCGCACCTGTGCCATTCCTCCAACGTTCAATAGCCCTAGAGCCGCTGGCTGTCAGTCCGTAGAGCGGATAGCCCTTCTCTTGGGCATACTCAAATACCTGGTTGAACTTATCAAATTGGCTCTCGTCGGCTTTCTCCAGGTGTGGTGACACCATCAGAAACACATATCCTTTCAGATTCAGGAGAGAGTCTGTGATGTCAGTACCGTCCTCGCGTTCAATAAATAAATCGGTATAGGGTGACTCCTCGCCCTCCATCATTTGCTGCCACCCTTTCCGCAGGTCTGTACCGATATGGTAGGGACGGAAATCGAAATACGGTAGGTCGTAAAGGGCCCGTCCTGCCACGATGAGAATGAACAAGGCTGTGAAATTCATCACAATCCATTGGTTCGATCTCGAGATGAAGCGCATCATCTCCAGTGGAAAGCGTGCGATTAGTAGTGCGCAGCCTAATAGGATGATGTTTTTCCAAAATGTCTGCCAGTTGGTGAGTACCACTGCATCACCAAAACAACCACAGTCGCTGATGGGATTGGCAATTGCCAGCCATAGTGTTAGTGGTGTCATGATTGCCAGCCATATCAATATAATGCGTGTCACCACACGACGACGGATGGCAAAGAGCAGACAGATACCGAGCCAGAACTCAGCAGCCGACAGGATGACAGACGCAATAAGGGACACGAAGTCTGGGATAAATGTGCCCACGTGTATGGCTGCCAGATAGTCGGCTATTTTATAATGTGTACCCATCGGGTCAACTGCCTTGGCAAATCCTGAGAGGATAAACGTCAGTGCGACGATCAAACGGGCGATATTTACCAATATCTTTTTCGTCATTCCTCGGCAGACGAAGTGACTTCGTCGTTTGTCTCATTCAACTTAATGGCTCCGAAGACCGCATAGTTGATGATATCCATGTAGTTGGCATCAATACCCTCGCTTACAAGCGTGTCGCCTCCGAGATTCTCTATCTCCTTGATACGTTCTATCTTGGTGAGGATGAAATCCGTATAACTGCTGACACGCATACCTCGCCACGCCTCGTCATAGTCGTGGTTCTTACGCTTCATCAGTTGCAGTGCCTCGTTGGCGTAACGGTCGTAGAGCACTATAGCCTCTCTTGGTTGCATATCCACTGTATCCGAGAAACCGTGAGCCAGTTGGATCAGTCCCACGATACCATAATTAATCAGGGCAATGAATTCAGGACGGATGCCTTCGCCTACCAGAGACTCTTTTTTTATTTCCAGAGAACGGATGCGTTTTGCCTTGATGAATAACTGGTCTGTGAGGGACTGTGGGCGCAGGATACGCCAAGAAGCCCCATAGTCATGGAGTTTTTTCTCAAACAAGTTGCGGCATTCCTGCATGACCTGTTCAAACTGTGCGTTGGTCTTTTCGTTTTCTTTTGCCATATTCGAGTGCAAAGTTACAAATATTTTTTGTACTTTTGCAGCCAAAAAGAAAAAAATGTCATGAAACTCTATTCAGATGCCGCTCTGGCGAAGATCCTCGACAAACCTGTTTTCCATCAGATCAGCGACATTGCAGACCGGTTGGGAGTAGCGTGTTATGTCGTTGGCGGCTATGTGCGTGATATCTTCCTGGAACGGCCTTCCAATGATATAGATGTGGTGGTGGTGGGTAGTGGCATTGAGGTGGCATCCGCCTTAAAGAAATCTATGGGACGGAAAGCACATCTCTCCGTGTTTCGTAATTTTGGAACTGCTCAGGTGAAAGTCCGCGATCAGGAAATAGAATTCGTGGGTGCCCGTAAGGAGAGTTACAGTCATGACTCCCGTAAACCTATTGTGGAAGATGGGACGTTGGAAGATGATCAGAACCGTCGTGACTTTACAATCAATGCGATGGCAATCTGTCTGAATAAAGACCGTTATGGTGAGTTGGTAGATCCTTTTAATGGTATTGCAGATCTGGAAGACGGTATCATCGCCACGCCACTCAATCCGGAGGTGACCTTCTCTGATGATCCGCTTCGGATGATGCGTTGCATCCGTTTTGCCACTCAGTTGAATTTCCAAATTGAGGAGGAGACTTTTGATGCGTTGCAACGGATGGCCGATCGTATCAAGATTGTCAGTGGTGAGCGTATTGAGGTGGAACTTAACAAAATTATCATGGCTCCTCATCCCAGTATCGGATTTGAATATCTCCAGCGTAGTGGACTCTTACAGATCGTCCTGCCGGAGTTATCTGCACTCGATATAGTGGAGAAACGTGATGGGAAGGCTCACAAGAATAATTTCTACCATACTCTCGAGGTGTTGGAGAATGTAGTGAAGGTGGCACCAGATGCTCCTTTATGGCTCCGCTGGGCAGCCCTTCTTCACGATATAGGTAAGACGAAGTCGAAACGTTGGGAGCCGAAGGTCGGATGGACTTTTCACAACCATAACTGTATTGGTGCCAGAATGGTCCCTGAGATATTTCGGCGTCTGAAACTCCCTATGGGAGCGGAAATGCGTTTCGTACAAAAACTTGTTGGTCTGCATATGCGTCCTCAGGCTATTGCTGACGATGGGGTGACCGACTCGGCGGTACGCCGTCTTCTCAATGACGCAGGGGATGACATCGATGAGTTGATGTGTCTTTGTGAGGCAGATATCACCTCTAAGAACGAAGTCCGAAAACAACTGTTCTTGGAGAACTTCAGAATGGTCCGTGAGAAACTGGCTGATCTGAAGGAGAAGGACTATAAACGCCTGTTGCAGCCAGTGATTGACGGTAACGAGATTATGGAGATGTTTCATCTCTCTCCCTCCCGTGAAGTAGGGGTTCTGAAACAGTACCTCAAGGATGCTGTTCTTGACAATAGAGTCGAGAATGAGCGCGACCCTCTGTTATGCCTGTTGAAGGAGAAAGCAAGGGCAATGGGACTCATTTTATAGTGTAAACGAGAAAAGGAACAAAGAATGGGGAAAAACGAACGTCGAAAGTTGGAAAATAATGTTTAATTTTGCAGCGGAAAAGAAATAACTACGCATGCAAGAGAATCAAATTGTACATGTTATGGATGATGAAGTACTGTTCGTGAATCATTTTCTGGTAGAGTTAGGTGGAAGTCTACAGGTGACTGTTACTCCCGGTCAACTTCTTCTGATCCCTACAGGAAAGCATGTGGAGCCGATGCATGCGAGTGCTGATGTGGAAGGTGGTGCCTTACTGGTCTCCGACCGTATGCTGAAATCCGTTTTGGGTAACCAGATTAATATCTGGAATAAGGCCATGTATATGAAAGAGATATATGTGGTGGACGGCAAAGAGTGGTTGGGTGGTTTCCAACAATACACCCAGGCCCTCTTTGGGGCAGAGCGTATGCCACAGTTGTTGAGGGAGATTATTGTTTCTTTCCTGCGTACCATGTTACTAATGGTTTGTGAGGAACTGTTGCGTCATGAAGATATGCTGTTACCCAACGACCAGTCGAGTATCCATGATAAAGAAATTTTTAACCAGTTTCTGCTATTGCTCTCGCATCAGGAACAAAAGCGTCAGCGGGTGGCCTATTATGCCGACCAGTTGAACATTACTCCTAAGTATCTTTCTGCAATCTCCAAGAAAGTCAGTGGTAAGAATCCGATGCGGTGGATTACGGAGTGTACGATGCAGGACTGCTATTTGTTGTTAAGGGAGACGGATATGAGTGTCAAGGAGATATCCAATAAGTTGGGCTTTCCTAATTCGTCCTTTTTCAGTCAGTATTTTCGCGAACAGGCACATGTGACCCCGATGGAATACCGTGCAGAGCATAAAAGAATGATCAGATGAGTGAGATAGAGATAAAAAAGGTTGGCGGGCGCAGAGAAATGCATGATTTTATCCATGTGACGGATCAAATCTACCGACATTGTCCCCAGTACGTTCCTGATCTGGAGTCGGACGTGCGTAACCTCTTTGACCGACGGAAGAATCCTGGACTGGAATTTTCCGACATCCAACCGTTTGTCGCCTATCGGAACGGACAGCCTGTAGGGCGTGTCGTTGGTATCGTGAACCGGAGGGCGAATGAGAAATGGCAGACGCAGAATGTCCGTTTCTCCATGATTGAGTTCCTCGATGACATCGCCATCTCCAAAGCGTTGCTCAATGCGGTGGAGGAATGGGGACGAGAGCGGGGAATGACGATGATACAGGGTCCGTTGGGAATCACTGACTTCGACAAGGAAGGCATGTTAGTGGAGGACTTTGACATGGTGGGTTCAATGAATACGATCTATAATCCCGAATATTATCCTCGCCATATGGAGGCTCTGGGGTTGAAGAAAGAGGCAGACTGGTTGCAGGTGCGTATTGACATCCCCCAGGAAACACCAGCCAGATATGCCCGTGTGGCACAATATGCGAGAGAGCAGATCGGTTTGCAAGTCTTGAAACTCTCGCTACGGGAGGTTCTTCGTCAAGGCTATGGACAGAAATTGTTTGAACTGTTGAATGAGGCTTACCAGCCGATCTTTGGGTTCTCGACCTTGTCACAACGACAGGTGGATGTCTTCCTCAAGAAGTATGTGCGACTGATAGACCTGCAACTCATTCCCGTGATTGTCAATGACAAACATGAGGTAGTGGGCGTTGCTATCACGATGGGCTGTCTCACACAGGCGATGAAGAAGGCCGGCGGTCGACTGCTACCTTTTGGGTGGTACCATCTGCTGAAGGCTCTCAAATGGAAGCGGGAAGATCATGCGGAGATGCTGCTTATCGCCATCCGGCCGGACTATCAGGGACTGGGTGTCAATGCGATGTTTTTCGATGACTTGATTCCCGTCTATAACCGTTATGGATTTAAATGGGCGGAGACGGGTCCGCAGTTGGAATATAATGTACGTGAACTGTCTCAATGGAAACCGTTGCATCCGCAGTATGTGAAACGTAGAAGATGTTATAAAAAGCAAATATAAGAAGAATGGAAAGAAGAGTAGTAATCACAGGAATGGGTATCTGGTCGTGTCTCGGTACGACCCTTGATGAGGTACGCCAGTCCTTGTATGATGGAAAGAGTGGTATTGTGTTCAGTCAGGAGCGTGTGGATGCGGGTTTCCGTTCTCCTTTCTGTGCTGACGTTCCCAAAGCAGATTTAAAACCATTTGTGAACCGTAACTTCAGACAGTTTATGCCGGAGGAAGCGCAATATGCCTATATGGCTACCCGTGATGCTCTGGTCAGTGCTCGTTTGGAACAAGACTATATCGACCAACATGAGGTAGGTATTATCTATGGTAATGACTCCGTAGCCGAGGCTACGATGCGTGCCCTCGATAAGTTCCGTCAGTTTGGCTCTACTGCAGCATGTGGCAGTGGTGCCATCTTCCAGTCGATGAACTCTACCGTTACGATGAATCTGGCCTGTCTGTTCCACCTCAAGGGTATCAACCTGACTGCCTCTGCTGCATGTGCCTCGGGTTCCCAGTCGATAGGTCTGGGTTATCTGTTGATCAAGAACGGCCTTCAGGAGTGTGTTGTCTGTGGTGGTGCCCAGGAGGCTAATATGTATGGTGTGGCTTCTTTCGATGGTATCCAGTCCTTTGCCCTGCGTGACGATAATGACGCTACGAAGGCCAGTCGTCCATTCGACCGTGATCGTAACGGACTGGTTCCTGGTGGTGGTGCTGCTACTTTGGTCATCGAGGAATATGAGAGTGCTGTCCGTCGTGGGGCTCCCATCCTGGCAGAGATTGTCGGTTGGGGCTTCTCTGGTAATGGTGATCATATCTCTACACCGAATGTGGCCGGACCGGCCCGCTCGTTGGAACTGTGTCTGCAGCAGAGCGGTGTCAATATCAAGGAGATCGGTTATGTGAATGCGCATGCTACCTCTACCAAGATTGGTGACAGCCGTGAGGCTCAGGCTATTGCCCAGATATTTGGTGACTACCGTGTGCCTGTCACCTCTACGAAGTGTCAGACGGGACATGAGATGTGGATGGCAGGTGCCTCAGAGATCATCTACTCCTTGTTGATGATGAAGAACGGTTTCATTGCAGGTAATGTCAACTTTGAGAATCCTGACGAGGAGACGGCCTGTGTGAATATCATTCCAGAGACGACGGAGGCCCATTTCGATATGTTCCTCAGTAACTCGTTCGGTTTTGGAGGGACCAATTCAACTTTGATCGTGAAAGATATCAAATAACCATTTAAAAAACATTAGAAAGATTATGACAAGAGAAGAAATCATTGAGCAGGTAAACGGACTGCTCTCAGAAGAGTTTGAAGTAGAACAGAGTGAGTTCACCCCTGATGCAAACCTGAAGGATACCCTTCAGTTAGATAGCATCAATCTGGTAGACTTGATCGCCTTGGTGCAGGTGACCTATAAGATTACGATTCCCGTAAACGAACTCCATCAGATTCAGACTTTCAATAACCTTTACGACTACATCGAGCAACACTTGCCCGCATGATAATCAAAGGTGACGATATCAAGAAACTCATCCCCCAGCGTGAACCCTTCATGATGGTTGACGAGTTTGAACAGCAGGATGAGAATACCGCTAGGACAATGCTTGTTGTCCAAAGGGGTAATTACTTCCTGTTGCCCGACGGTATGATGTCGCCAACGGGCCTGATAGAGCATATAGCACAGTCGTGCTCCGCCCTTGCCGCTAGTAAGGCGGCAGGCGAGACGGCTCCTATCGGGATGATCGCAGAGGTGAAGCATTTCTGCTGTCACCGTCGTCCTGAGATCAATGAGCAACTACTGACCACCGTGACCTTCGGCTTCTCGTTTGGTCAGATGACCTTGGCGCATGGTATCACCACCATTGGTGGGGAGACCATTGCTGAGGTAGACTTGAAAATATTCATGCAATGACGAATCTATTCATCAGGTTATATCATTATTTCCGTGACCATCAACTGGTCTGCTGGTTGTCGATGGTAGCGCTCTTTGTCTTCTTCGGATGGTTTGCTACACGTATCCATCTTGAAGAGGATATCGACAAACTGATGCCATCATCGAAAAATGAGGACGGTTCCACCAAACTGGCCTTTGCCGATCTGAAGATCAAGGACAAGACGTTTCTGCTGTTTGAATGGCAGGGTGACGGTACGCCGGATCCGGCACGACTATCGGAAGTATGTGACCAGTTTGTGGATACCCTCCTGCGGCATGACTCTGTGAGTCAGACCATCGAGGATATCTTCTATCAGTTACCGGACGACCTGATGATGGACGGTATCGACTATCTCATGGGACATTTCCCAGCCTATATCGATACGTCGGCCTATGCTCTTTTCGACACCCTGCTGACCCGTGAGCATTTTGTCCGGCAGATGCGTCAGAACTATGATGACCTACAGAGTGAGGTGGGCGAACTTTTCCCGGAGTTGATACAGATGGATCCTATGGGTATGCGGAATGTACTGGCAGATCGGTTGCAACCTCTATTGGAGGGTGGGACAGGTAGTTATCAGACCATCGACAGTCATTTCTTTGTTCCTGACTCCACCGTCTGTCTGGCCTTTATCACTCCTCATTTCTCAGCCACGAATACGGGACAGGGCTCAGCACTCTTCGAAATGATGAATGAGGCGATAGAAAAGTTTGCCGTTGCCCATCCTGATGTCCGGATCAGTTATCATGGTACCCCCGCTAGTGGTTATTATAACTCTTCACAGATCAAACACGACCTGACCACAACCATTACGGGGGCATTGGTCTTGGTATTAGTGTTCCTGTTGGTGAGTTTCCGTCGCTGGAATACCATTCCTCTGTTACTGCTACCCGTTGTCTTCGGTACGCTCTTTGGGCTGACCATGATGTATTTCATCAAAGGACAATTCTCGTTGTTGGCTCTGGGTATCGGCGGTGTGGTACTGGGTGTAGCCCTCAGTTATGTTCTCCATGTATTGACGCATGAACAGTATGTGGGAGACACGGAACGGATGTTGCGTGATCAGGTGAAACCTGTATGGCTGGGGTGTCTGACGACCATCGGGTCGTTTGCGGGACTGATCTTCATCCAAACCAGTCTCTTGCAGGATTTCGGGCTCTTTGCTGCTTTTGCCATCCTGGGAACAACACTGTTCAGTCTGACCTACCTGCCTCAGTTCTTAGGGCGGAGAGGTGAACAGACTTCCGCGCATTCGTTTGCTTGGATAGATCAGTTGAATGCCTATCCCTTTGATCGTAAGAAACCACTGTTGGTTGTCCTCGTGGTAATTATGGTGGTCTGCGTCAGTGCTTATTTGGTAGGAGGAACCCGGTTTGATGCCGACATGCATAACCTGGGCTATGATGCCCCATTGACAGAGCACTCAGAGCAGTTGTTGCGGGAGAAAACGTATACGGGTGACAAACAGAAATATTTCGCCAGCAAGGGTAAGACGATGGAGGAGGCGATAGAGCATTTCAGTCTGTTGGAACAACAACTGGACTCCCTCCAACAGTTGGGATTGGTGAAGAGTTATACACCTACCAATCAGATATTCGTACCGATGAAGGTACAACAGCAGCGTATCATGGCATGGAAAGCATACTGGACGGAGGAACGACAGGCCAAGGTACGTCAACTGATTGCCGAGACAACCTCACAGGCAGGTCTGAGACCGGAGGCTTTTGATACGTTCTTCGAGACGGTAGCAGCCGATTATGAGCCTGATGCGCTCTATGAAGCCCACCTGATACCTGCCGGCTACCAGTCGACACTGATGGAGGAGTCGTATGACGGTAATTTTCTCTGTTTCACCTCTGTGCGCTGTGCAAACGACAGTGTGCGAAGCAGTGAGAGTGACTATATCCGGATTTGTGATGCCGTAGCCAGGTATCCGGATCTGTTGGTGCTCGACACCTATTATTATACTACGGACACGTTATTGCGTATGAATGAGGACTTCAACGTGCTGCAATGGCTGTCCATGGCTTTTGTGTTCGCCGTACTGCTCCTTAGTTTCCATTTTAATCTAAGGCATGCAGTCTTGGGCTTCCTACCCATCCTGCTCAGTTGGATGATAGTCTTAGGGGCGATGGTCTTATTTGACATTCGCTTCAACCTCATCAGTATTATTATCTCCACCTTTATCTTCGGTATTGGCGTAGACTATAGTATCTTTGTGATAGACGGTCTGACCCACCAAGACCAACAGAAACTTACGTATCATAAAACGGCCATTTTCCTGAGTGCCGTCACCTTGATAACGACGGTTAGCAGCATGCTGATAGCCTCACATCCTGCTATCCGTTCCGTAGGCTTCTCAACGCTCGTGGGGCTATTGGCTGCCGTCATCCTGTCGTATGTTCTTCAACCTGCCGTCTACCGATGGCTTCAAAAACGGAAAGCATGAGATATGATGTTGTGGTCATAGGAAGCGGTTTCGGAGGACTGATATGTGCGCAGTTACTCTCAAGGGCAGGTAAGCGGGTGCTGGTCGTAGAGCGTCAGTCACAGCCAGGAGGGTGTCTGCAAAGTTATCAGCGTGACGGCATGGCCTTTGATACGGGATTTCATTACGTAGGGGGCTTGGGAGATGGCCAGCGGCTGCATCGTATCTTCTCCCATCTGGGACTGATGCGTCTGCCTTGGCATCGACTGGATGCCGACGGATTTGATCAGGTGACCATTGGTCATCATACCTATGCCTTCGCAGAGGGTTACTCCCGTTTTGTCGATACGCTGGCGACTTCCTTTCCTGATGAGCGGGAGGCTTTGCAACGTTATGTCAGGATGCTGCAACAGTCTGAACAGGTACCTTTTGGTTCGAGTGATGTCTACCAGTTTTATGGTATGAATGCCTATCACTATCTGAAGAATACGTTTAAGGATCCTCTTTTGATCAATGTACTATCCGGTACGTCTTTGAAGATGGAACTCAGAAGAGAAACGCTACCCTTCTTCACTTTCGCACATGGTAACAGCAGTTATATTCAGAGTAGTTGGCGACTGAAAGGCAGTGGTAGTCTTATCGTCCGTGCGTTGACAGATGAGATCCGTGCCAATGGTGGTGAGATCGTCACACAGACAGAGGTGGAGGAACTGTTGGAGCGTAACGGTCGACTGGCGGCTGTGCGGTGCCGTGACGGACGGGTTTATGAGGGCCTTCTCTTTATCAGTGATATCCATCCCGTCCAGACCTTTGAGATGGTGAGAGAGTCGGCCTTGTTGAAGGGTATCTTCCGCAGGAGGATTCATGCAATGGAGAATTCCTTTGGGATGTTTACGGCCTCGCTGGTCCTGAAACCAGAGATGCTACGCTATTTCAACCATAATAAGTTTGTGTATCTCAAACCGAATGTGTGGACCTTTCATGAGGATTTGGGAGGAGTAGGAGGTGTCATGGTGAGTTGTCGTGTTCCAGAGGAAGGTGACTATGCCCGTCAAGTCGACCTGTTGACACCGATGCCCTGGGATTACTGTAAACGCTGGGAGCAAACGGTCGTGAACCGTCGTGGTGAAGATTATGTCGCCATGAAGGAGATGGTGGCCGGGAAATGCATCCGACTGGCTGAGCAGGTGATCCCCGGACTGTCTGGGATGATAGAGAAATGCTATACCAGTACGCCATTGACCTATCGTGATTATAACCGGACCCCGAACGGTTCTGCCTATGGGGTGCGGAAAGACTGCCGTAACTTGCTGATGACGATGTTGTCGCCAAGAACACCCATCCCTGGATTGCTACTGACGGGACAGAACGTGATGCTGCACGGACTGGAGGGTGTGGCTATGACAGCGTTACAGACCTGTGCGGAGGTATTGGGGAATGAATATGTAGAAAAGATTTTTAAAGAATAAGACAGTTATGAGTAAATATGCATTAGTAACAGGCGGTAGCCGTGGAATCGGTCGTGCCGTCGTTGTCAGACTGGCACAGGATGGCTATCAGGTGATCATCAACTATGCCAGCAATCAGGAAGAGGCACAGAAGACCTTGGAGCAGATACAGGGACAGGGAGAACTGCTTCCCTTTGATGTCAGTAATGCTCAACAGGTACGTGACGCTCTGGCAGACTGGCAGCAACGGCATCCTGAGGAATATATCGAGGTGGTGGTCAATAATGCAGGTATCCGTCGTGATAATGTCATGGCCCTGATGCCTGAGGATGACTGGCACCGTGTACTGGATATCACCCTCTCAGGCTTCTTTAATGTCACCCAGCCCCTGTTGCCAGCGATGCAGTTGCATAAGTTTGGACGTATTGTCAATATGGCCAGTGTCAGTGGTCTCAAAGGACTCCCTGGTCAGACCAACTATTCGGCTGCCAAGGGGGGAATCATTGCTGCTACCAAGGCCTTGGCACAGGAGGTGGCTCGCAAGAATGTGACGGTGAATGCGGTGGCTCCCGGATTTATCAAGACAGACATGACGGAGGGACTGGATGAGGCCGCCCTGAAGAAGACCATTCCTGCCAACCGTTTCGGACAACCTGAGGAAGTGGCTGACCTGGTGGCTTTCCTTGTATCTCCTCAGGCAGGCTATATTACCGGTAATGTGATATCAATCAATGGAGGACTTTATACATGAGGAAAATTATTGTAATGCTGATTTGTCTGTTTGCATCAGTTCTTAGCATCCATGCACAGACAGTGACCAAGGTACGTCATACCAAAGCCGCAAAGGCTGACGTGGTGACCACAGGAACACTGACGATCCGTAAACCGTCTTATGTTTGTATCTCTACAGACAATGACCGTGACCAACTGATCATGGACGGAACGCAGTTTACGATGACGATGGGTGGTAAGAAACACGTGACAGACAGTCGTAAGAATCCACAGTTCGCCACCTTCCAGTCTGTTTTACAGGCTGTCATCAACGGGAAGGCGATACCTGCCGGTGAGGATCTGACGGTGACGACGAAGAACGGTCAGCAGACCATCACCATCACACCGACGGGCAAGCAGCGTCGTCAGATGTTTACCTCGTTCGTACTCGTCGTCGATGCCAAGACCTCTGCTTTTAAACTGTTGCGGATGAACGACAGGAGCGGTGGTTATATGGAATATACCTTTAAAAACGGAAAATGACAAGACTTAGATTCTTTCTGGTTGTATTAGTAAGTATGCTGGGGCTGGATAACTTTGCCCAGCAAATCAGCGGCTATGTCACGGATGCCGAGACAGGCGATAGTATCCCCTATGCCAGTGTGGTCTATAAGGGGCATCAGTTGTCTGCCATCTCCAATGGGGAGGGCCGCTATTCCATTGCGCGTCATGAGGGATGGAACATCACCTTCAGTGCAGTGGGTTATAAGACACGTATCGTCCCTGTCAATGCTAAGACGAAGGCGAAAATGAATATCTCCCTGAAACCCGACAGACAGATGTTGGCAGAGGTGACCGTCAAGGCCAAGCGTGGTCATTACAGTCGTAAGAACAACCCTGCCGTTGAACTGATGGAGCGGGTGGTAGAGGCAAAGAAAAAGACAGACCTGGGGGTCAATGACTATTATCAGTTTAATAAGTATGAGAAGATCACCCTTTCGTTAAACGACCTGAAACCGGAACAGTTGGAACAGGGTATCTTCAAGAAGCACCCTTGGTTGGTGGAACAGGTGGAGACGAGTACGCAGACGGGTAAGATGATCCTGCCTGTGAGCGTCGACGAGACCGTTTCCCAGAAGGTATACCGTAAGGATCCGCATGCTGAGAAGACCATCATACAAGGACAGACCTCGAAAGGTGTCAACGACCTGTTGCAGACCGGTGATATCGTCAATACCGTACTGAAGGATGTGTTTACGGATGTCGACCTCTATCAGGACCATATCCGTCTGTTGCAGTATCCTTTCATCTCCCCGATCTCCAAGGAGGGTATCGGTTTCTACCGTTATTACATAGAGGACACCCTGGCCATCGAGCGTGACAGTTGTATCCATCTGCATTTCCTGCCAAACAATCAGAACGACATGGGCTTCCGTGGCGATCTCTATATTCTGAAGGACTCTTCCCTGCACGTACGTCGTTGTCAGATGACGATCCCCCAACAGAGTAATGTCAATTTCGTGAAGGATGTCAAGATATTGCAGGAGTACGAGCAACTGCCTGACGGACAGTGGGTACTTACCAAGGATGATATGTCGACAGAACTGGAACTGATGAGTTTTCTCAGGGAGTTCACCGTGACGCGTACCACCCGTATGAAGGACTATGCCTTTGACCCCATCCCCAATAAACTGTTCAGGGGCATGGCTAAGGAGGTGACGGAGGCGGATGCACAGATGCGTGATGATGCTTTCTGGAGCCAGTACCGACAGGTGGAACTGACCAAGAGTGAGAGTTCGATGGGTAAATTCATCCATCGCATCGAGAATATGAAGGGTTTCAAATATGTCATCTTCGGACTGAAGGCGTTGTTTGAGAACTCTATCGAGACGAGTACCCCCAACTATATTGATATATGTCCTGTCAATACCATCCTGAGTCATAACTACGTGGACGGATGGCGCAGCCGTTTCAGTCTCAAGACGACGGCCAACCTCAGTAAGCACTTCTTCCTCTCAGGCTATGTAGGTAGGGGATGGGGCAGTCATAAGAACTACTATAGTGCGGAAATCACGTATTCACTGAACCCTAAGAAATACCTGCCTCATGAGTTCCCGCGTCGTACGATGACCATCCAGTCGTCAAGAGATGTGATGTCCCCTGGTGACCGCTTCATGGATACTGATAAGGATAACTTTATGGTGGCTCTGAAATGGGCAGAGACGAATAAGATGATGCTCTATAACCGTCAGACGGTGACGTTCGACTACGAGACCGACTGGGGACTGAAGGGTACGCTGATCGGTAAGGTGGAGGAGAACGAGGCCTGTGGACATATGTCGTTCCGCACGTTGGATATGCCGCAGCGTGAGGAGTTCTCCCGTACGGGTAATCAGGAGTTTCTGCGTACTACGGAGGTGACGGCGAAACTGCGTTATGCTCCGGGCGAGACGTATATCAATAACAAACTGCGCCGCCGTGTCATCAACCTTGATGCGCCGGTGTTCAGTGTCTCTCATACGATGGGTTTCAATAACTTCCTGGGTGGTGACTATAACTACAACTATACAGAGGTACAGATCTATAAGCGGTTCTGGCTGAGCAGTTGGGGAAAACTGGATATCAGTATCAAAGGTGGCATCCAGTGGGACCAGGTGCCTTATCCGTTACTGTGCCAGCCGGCTGCCAACCAGTCGTATATTATCTTGCCGGAGACATTCAACCTCATCAATACCTATGAGTTCATGAACGACCGTTATGCCTCGTTGATGGTATCATGGGACTTGAACGGTAAGATATTCAACCGACTGCCGTTGATTAAGAAACTGCACTGGCGTGAGTATATCGGTTTCCGGATGCTGTGGGGGCAACTCTCCGACAAGAACAATCCCTACCTGCCTGAGAATGCGGGCAGCAACCGCCTGATGTACTTCCCGGAGGGTTCCTATCTCATGGATCCCGATAAACCGTATGCGGAGATCGTCTTAGGAATTCATAATATCTTCAAGTTCTTCCACGTGGAGTATGTGCGCCGACTCAACTACAATGAGTTGCCGACCAGTCCGAAGTGGGGCATGCGCTATGTCATCGCCTTCAGTTTTTAATCCAAAGATAATGTTATCACGAGTTATGTGAGGCCTTGCGCATCTTGCGCAGGGCCTTATTACGTATCTGGCGTACCCGTTCACGCTTCATACCCAGTTCCTCACCGATCTCTGCCATCGTCTTCCGCTCTCCATTGACACCGAAGCAGCCTTTGATGACGGCCTGTTCACGCTCGTTGAGGATATCGATAGCACGGACCAGATCGTCGGTCAGAGTGACCTGCTCTAGTTGTCGGTCAGCCTGCGGCGCATCCTTGTCTTCCAGTACATTCAACAGGGTATAGTTATTATTTGAACCAATAGGCAATGACTCGTCTGTTGACAAGACCGGCACCTCACCGGTGATGCGTCGAATGGCATCCTCGATACTCCTGCGGATATAGGGAGCGGCGAAGGTGACAAAGGGCTTGCCACGCTCAGGGTCGTATTTCCCAGCAGCCTTGATGAGTCCGATGCTCCCCTCACTGACCAGGTCTTCCGTACTCAGCAGTTCATGACTATATTGTCGTGCCAGTGTCACGACATATCCCATATTCTTGTTGACGAGTTCGTCACGTGTTTGTTGATGTTCTTTCATAGTGTAATATTAATGGATGGGCAGTGACAGGACGAAGCGTGCGCCGTTGGTATAGGTGTTGTCCAATGTCAGGTTGCCACCCAGTTTCTGTGAGGTCTCATGACAATAGGCGAGCCCCAGTCCGAGACCCTGTTTGAAATTATCTACCTTGCTGAACCGTTCGAAGATGTTCTTGGCATCTTCCTCGCTGATACCACATCCCGTATCCTCCACGATGAAACATATCTCGTTGTCGGATACCCGTTTGACGATGAGTTTGATGTATCCCTTTTCCGTAAACTTAACGGCATTCTCCAGTAGACAGCCCAGCATCTGTTTGAGGCTGTCACCATGTGTATACATGATGGCATCCTCCGTGACCTGTGGTTCAAACTGCAGTTCGACATGTTGTGGGTTGAGGTGTGACATCACCGCCAACACCTCCTGACAGACAGCAACGCATCGTACGTCTTTCCGCTCCGCCAACAGGTCACGGGCCCCCTCGTCGGAGAGTGCGAGAATCTTGTTGACCAGTGAGGTAATCTGTTGGGTGTTCTTGCCGATAGCATCGGCAATGAGGTGGCGTTCCTTCTCGTCTGCGGTCATGTCAGGATCTGTCAGGACCTGTGAGAACCCATAGATGATATTCAGCGGGGTACGGATCTCATGACTGATATTACGGATGAAGTCTGCCTTCATACGATCGGCCTCCGAGGCCTTCCGATTGGCGATATTCAGTTGCAGGTTCTTCTGTTCCAGTTCTTTCTGGTGGCGACGACGGCTGCGTATGTTGTAGATGAGTGCACCGATAAACGACAGGGCGAGGATAATGGCGACGAAGAGGATCACGTTCATCTTCCTGGCTGTCAACTCACGGGCCTCGATCAGTTGGACCTCCTCCTCCGTCTGTTTGATATTCTCTGCGATCATGACCCCCGTGATACTGTCACGCAGGTGCATCAGTTGACGCATGGAGTGAATGGCCTGCTGGTGGTCGCCCGCATAGTTCAGAATATCGCTGCGCACGATAAGGCGGTCTTTCCGGTTATAGAGGCTGTCGGCAGCAGCGAGGGCTCCTTGGATATCCCCGTTATAGGCACGGGCATAGATGACACGGTAGGGGAGGAATGAGCCGTGACTGTTGGTCGTGTTCTTCGCCTCCATCTCTACGGACTGTTGACTGCTCCGTACGAAATCGGCCATCCGTCCCAGTTTGAACTCCGCCATGCTCTTGAAGGCATAGGCATTGGCCAGGTTACGGTAGTATCGCTCATGGTCTGGATGACGGTTCAGTTCTTTCATCTCCTCATCGATCCATTTCAGGGCTTCCTTGGGATTCTCACCGATACAGATATGGGCCATTCCCAGATAGAGGGTAGGGATGCCGTCCTCGTGCTTAGTACCTCTGACGAGACGGATCGCTTCCTTGAACTCCCGTAAGGCTCCGTCGATATAGCCGCACTGGTTATAGATCTGCCCCAGCATATTAGGCACCAGGAATTCCTCGTCACGGCAAGGATGCTTGGTGGCCAGGTCTTTCTTCATTCCCTGCTCTGCCTGATAAGCCTGATAGATATTCATGCGGTCCAGTTCATAGACGATCTTCCTGACCCATCCGTTGTAGTAAGAGGCCATGTCCCCTTCAGCGGCAGCATGAGCCTGAAACACCTCTGTCGCATGATAGACGGTGGCTCTGTCGTCGTTATTGTCCCACATCTTCTGCGTCAGTTTGATATGCAGCATACTGTCTGTACACAGTGTCATGTCTTGTGCAGATACTGTGATGGGAATAGCCAGGAGAGTAAGGATGATGGTTTTTAGTCGTCTCATGTCTCTGTTTTGCCGACAAAGGTACGAAAAAACGAGCATAAAACTTGCTATCTTTCGAAAATCTTTTTACCTTTGTACGAAATTCCTACAAATGATCCTACAGAAACGATACAGCGTATATTGGTGGAGTCTGCTCTTGATGCTCCCGCTATTACTGACGGCTTGTCAGGATGATGAGACATGGCATGGGGGAGATGATGAGCGCCATACTGAGGCTGCCCGCCAGTTGAAGACCATCTGTGACACGAATACAGAGGTGCGGCAATTGTTAGAGCATGCCATCCGTCAGGCTGCCGAGATCAACCCCGACCGCCGGTATAATCCCGCACAGACCTTGGAGGAGTTCTATGACTTTATCGACAGGAACGTGCGTTGTCTGCCTTGGGAGGTGATGATGCTCCCTGCTCCGAGTGACTATGGACGCTCCCTCTATGGGCGTACGGACCAGGGTATCGGCTATTTCTGGTTTGTGGTCGACCAACCGTTGGACGAGTTGCGGGACAGGGGCTATTTCTATCCCACGGTCGAGTTTGTGGAGCCCTTCTCCTCCTGGTTGACTACCTATAGCAATTTCTGGGGCGACTGGCTGTCGACAACGGACAGTTGGAACGACACCTATTATAATATGGTGGCATCCGATCCTGACTGGGGCTTTACGGAAGGATGGTATGGCGAGGGCAACCAATGGAAGACTTTCAACGAGTTCTTTGCCCGTAGTCTGGTATCGCCAGACGTACGTCCCATCGCTGATACCGAGGTGGTGATGCCTGCCGACTCCTATCCGAAAGGTATCTGGGCTATCAGCGATGACAACCAGTTGGTGTATACCCCCGAGGAACGGTTGCAGATCAAGACGGCGATGATCTCTGATATCGCAGGACTCATCGGAGAGGACTCCCCTTACAAGGATGCCTTTGCCGGGGGGACACTGACTCATACGTTCCTCGATGTCAACTGCTATCATCGTTATCATGCCCCTGTCGATGGTATCCTGAAGGAACTGCGTACCATCCCCGGGGTATCGGCAGGGGGTGGCTATACGCTGTGGGATAACGACCAGAAACTCTACTACTACGTCAACGATATCGGTTTCCAGATGGTGGAGACACGTTCCTGTGCCATCATAGAGACGGCGGACTACGGACTGGTGGCCATGCTGCCGGTGGGTATGTCGCAGATATGCAGTTGCAACTGGATTACCTCCCTGCATGTCGGACAGACTCTGAGGCGGGGCGACGAGATGGGGTTCTTCCAGTTTGGCGGCTCTGACATCGTCCTGGTCTTCCAGAGAGGCGTGGAGGTGGAACTGTGCCATAACGGTGACCTCTCACTGATGGGACAGCCGTATGCGAGACTAACCAAGAAATAACGAACATCAAATCAATGAAACATCTCATTCCTAAATCCATCAGAGAGTCGATAGCCTTACGGACTGCGTTTCTCATACAGTTCTTTGTGCTATTGGTATTGCTGGTGGGTGGTGTGTGGCAGATACGCCATGTGCGGAATATCGTATCCGCAGAGGTACACTATCAGGCAAGCAAGGCTATGGATGTCGCCATCACGATGATAGACAACCGTGTGTCGAACGTGGAGACGGCTGTCAACACGGCAGCCTCCTACGCCAATATGTTCGCCTTCGATGAGCAGGGAGTCTATACCCTGCTGAACCAGTTGATCGTGGCAAACAAGGACATCGAGGCGGTCACCATGCTCTATAAGGAGAACTTCTTCCCCAAACACGGGCGCTACTTCGCCCCTACGGTGGTGTACAACCCCTCTGACGGCTCTTATGAGGAGGATGAGATCGGAGGACCGGAGCATGACTTCTGCTATCTGGAGACAGACAGCACCTGGGTATATACCAACAAACTGGATAAGGGCTACTGGTGTCTGCCCTATATCGACTCCATGTCTACCAAACGGCCGATGGTGACTTACTCCGTCCCCTTGCACGACGAGACGGGAGCGATCTACGCCGTGCTGTGTGCTGATGTGAACCTGCACTGGGTACAGCGTATTGTCAACGAGGCGAAGCCTTATGCGTATTCGCAAATCAGTGTACTGAGTCGTGATGCGAGATACATCTGTCACCCTGACTCCAACAGTATTCTGTCGGTGGATGCCTTGAAGTTGGCACGCTCGAAGAAAGACACGGAATTCCTGGCACTCACGCAACGGATGCTGCAAGGCAAACGAGGGGTGGACACGATAGATAAGCGTTATATCGACGAATTGGAGGACGAGGAGAACGATGACGACTTCCTTATCTACTATGCGCCAGTGAAACGGGTGCAGTGGGCGGTGGGTTTTACCTATCCTACCCGTAAGATCATGGAGAAGCCTAATCAGTTACGTGCCTATATGATCTTCTTCCGGATCGTCACCCTCCTGCTGATCCTGGCAGTCACCTATCTCATCATCCATGCCCAACTGCGCCCCCTGAAGGCCATCGCCCAGTCGACGCAGGAGGTGGCAAAGGGTAATTTCCAGGCGCAGTTACCTGTGGTCAGGACGCATGACGAGGTACGCCAGTTCCGAGACTCCTTTGCGGAGATGCAACGGTCATTGGCAAACTACGTGGAGGAACTGAAGACGACGACGGCGAGTAAGGCGAGTATGGAGAGTGAACTGAAAGTGGCATCGGGTATCCAGATGGCGATGCTGCCCAAGCAGATGCCACCCTTCCCTGAGCGTACGGATATCGACCTGTATGCCATGCTGAAGCCGGCAAAGGATGTGGGAGGCGACTTGTTCGACTTCCTGATTCGTGACGAGCACCTCTATTTCTGTGTGGGCGATGTCTCCGGAAAGGGTGTTCCTGCCGCTTTATTCATGGCGATGGTGCGTAGTCTGTTCCGTAATATCACGTCGTATGCCAGTTCTCCTGCCGAGATTATTATGGCCCTGAACAGGGGACTGGCCGACGGCAACGACTATAATATGTTCTGTACGATGTTCCTGGGAGTCCTCAACTTGAAGACCGGGCAGATGGATTATTGTAATGCGGGGCATAACGCACCTGTATTACGATGGGAAACTGACGGACAGGTGGTTTTCGACTATACCAGTTTGAAGGTCAATATGCCGTTAGGGGTATTCGACGGCTTTGAGTATGAGGAGGAGCATGCACAGTTACAGGCCGGTGACGGTATCTTCCTCTATACCGATGGTGTGACAGAGGCAGAGGACATCCATGCAGGTCTCTTTGGCGAGGAGAGACTGTTAGCGGTCTTGAGGGAATGCCATCAACACGGCAATGTGTCGCCCCGTGACTATGTGGATGCTGTGTATCATGCCGTTAAGCAACATGCCAAAGGTGCCGAACAGAGCGACGACATCACCATGATGATGGTGGAATATAAAGGGAATCAAGGATGAATCAGTAACTGCTGATGTCTTTACGATAGGGATGCCTGCGGTATTACAAAAAAGAGACAGGCTTATGCCCGTCTCCTTTTTCCGAAGAGTCATACTGGTTTAGGAAATCTCGATCATCCGTGACACCTTCGTCTCCTCCTTCTTCATCTTAGGCAGCACGACGGTCAGGATACCGTTGTCGACCTTGGCCGAGATATGCTCCTTGTCGACATCCTCCGGCAGTGAGTAGTTCTGCTGGTAGTTCGTATAACTGAACTCACGGCGCAGGTAGTGCTGCTTCTTGTCCTCTTCCTTGTGTTCCATCTTGTTCTCGATGGCAATACTCAGATTACCGTCCTCGTTCAGGTGTACCCTGCAATACTCTTTCTTGATGCCAGGGGCGGCGACCTCCATGGTGTAGGCGTTCTCGTCTTCCTTGACGTTTACTGCCGGAGCGGTATTTCTGGTTGAAGCCATCATATCGTTGTTCATAAACTCGTCGAATACTGTTGGAAACCAACTGTTCTTAAACATAACTGGTAACATAATCATACCTCCTAATTCTATTTTAAATGGTTTGTAAATGTTTTGTTCTTTTCGACCTCTGCTTGGTGTTTCGGTCTTTACCCATATAAACACAACTTATGTGCCAATAGATGTATTGATGACAAATTGGCATAATTGGATGACAATATGGCATAATTACTTTTAAGAGAAGTAAGCATAAAGATTGTTAAATATCCTATACCTATTATATAGGTACGCAGGATTTTTCGTAACTTTGCACACCGAAAACCGAGAGTGCTTTTTCGGGTTTTATAGAGAAAATGATTTTATTCGAATAAACATAATATTTAAATAGGTATGAAAATGAAGAAGTTAATGATGCTTGCAGCCATTGCTGCAACATTGGTGTCATGTGGCGGTGGAGGTGGTCGCCCTAATTTTGGCGATAACGAGTTTCCTGTCGTGACGGTGGGAACGTCGAGTGCTGACATGCAGACCACTTATCCGGCTACGATTAAAGGTGTTCAGGATGTGGAGATTCGTCCGAAGGCAACAGGTTTCATCACACAGATTAATGTGAAAGAGGGACAGGCTGTTGGTGCAGGACAACTGTTGTTTGTATTGGATAACGAGACTTACCAGGCTCAGGTGCGTCAGGCTCAGGCTGCTGTCAATACCGCACAGCAGCAGGTGAATACCGCCCAGTTGACGTATGAGAACTCCAAACAGTTGCATGCGAACAAGGTGATCGGTGACTATGAGTTGCAGACCTCTCAGAACTCCTATGAGAGTGCCAAGGCGCAACTGGCACAGGCACAGGCTGCTCTTGCCTCTGCTCGTGAGGCACTGAGTTTCTGCTATGTGAAGAGTCCTGCCGCTGGTGTGGTAGGTACCCTGCCTTTCAAGAAGGGTGCGCTGGTCAGTGGTTCTAATGTGCTGACGACGGTCTCAAATATCTCCTCGATGGAGGTGTATTTCTCAGTGACGGAGAAAGACGCGATGAGCATGTCACGTGATGGTGAGGGACTGAATACCCTGCCTCCAGTAAAACTGAAACTCGCTGACGGTAGCATCTATGCCCATGAGGGTAAGGTGACGAAGATGAGTGGAGTCATCGATCAGGCTACAGGTACGGTACAGGTGATTGCTGTGTTCACCAATCCCGAGAAACTGTTGAAGAGTGGTGGCGCTGGTACAATTATCATTCCCCGTGTAGCCTCTTCCGCTATCATCATCCCACAGGCTTGTGTCTCTGAGGTGCAGAACAAAAAATTTGTTTATATCGTAGGCAAGGATAACAAGGTAAAGTATACGGAGATTGAGGTAGACCCGCAGGACGATGGCAATAATTTCATCGTGACGGATGGCTTGAAGGCAGGTGACAAATACGTGACCAATGGTATTACCAAACTCAATGATGGTATGGAGATTGTCCCCATCACTCCAGAACGCTACCAGCAGAAGATTGATGAGCAGGCAAAGGCGATGACTGCCGGTGACATCGTAGGAGCGATGAAGAAGTGAATGGAAGTTAAGAAGTTAAAGAAGTTAAGTATTTAAAAACAATGACTTTTACAACATTTATCAAACGCCCAGTGCTGTCGACGGTGATTTCAATCCTCATTGTCCTGCTGGGTTTTATCGGACTGGTGTCACTGCCTATTGAGCAGTATCCCGATATCGCACCGCCAACCGTTGCGGTGTGGACAAGTTACCCTGGTGCTGACGCTGAGACGGTGAAGAACTCCGTCGTCACACCACTGGAGGAGAGCATCAACGGTGTGGAGGGTATGGACTATATCTCTTCTACATCTGGTGCTGGTTCTGCCCAACTTTCCGTATTGTTCCGTCAGGGTATGAATCCTGATATGTGTGCCGTCAATGTGCAGAACCGAGTTTCTCAGGCACAGGCACTGTTACCTGCTGAGGTAACACGTATCGGTGTGACCGTGACGAAGCGTCAGACCTCACAGGTGCTGATGTTTACTTTGACCTCTGATGGTCGCTATGACGATGAGTTCCTGACGAACTACAATAATATCAATATCATTCCGGCAATCAAGCGTATTCAAGGCGTGGGCGACGTACAGAGTCCTGGTCTGAAGACTTACTCCATGCGTATCTGGCTGAAGCCTGATGTCATGAAGCAGTACAACTTGATGCCATCGGATATTAGTGGTGTGTTGGCTGAGCAGAACATTGAGGCTGCTCCTGGTACCTTTGGAGAGCAGTCGGACGTGCAGTATGAGTATGCCATGCGCTATACAGGTCGTCTGAAGACTGCAGAGGAGTTTGGTAATATCATCATCAGTAGTGATGCCAATGGTCAGACATTGAAACTGAAGGACGTGGCAAGAATTGAGTTGGGCGGTCAGCAGTATTCTGTGTCAATGAAGAATAACAACATCCCATCGGTGATGGGTATGGTGCAACAGATTGCAGGTTCTAACGCCAATGAGATTGCCAAGAACGTGAAGAAAGAACTGGAAGAGCAGGCAAAACTGTTCCCACCGGGTATGAAATACAAGATTAACTACGATGTCACGGAGTTCCTCTATGCGTCTATCGAGGAGGTGGTGTTCACCTTGGTGTTCACGCTGATCCTCGTGTTCATCGTAATTTATATCTTCCTGCAGGACTGGCGTTCGACACTGATCCCGTTGATTGCCGTGCCAGTGTCTCTGATTGGTACATTCTTCTTCCTGTCAGTGTTCGGCTTCTCCATCAACTTGCTGACCTTGTCCGCCTTGTTGCTTGCCATCGCTATTGTGGTGGATGATGCCATTGTGGTCGTAGAGGCGGTACACGCGAAGTTGGATCAAGGCTATAAGTCGGCATTAACGGCAAGTATCGATGCCATGAACGAGATTTCTGGTGCTATTATCTCCATTACGCTGGTGATGGCATCTGTGTTTATCCCTGTGTCCTTCATCGGAGGTACGAGTGGTACGTTCTATCGTGAGTTCGGTGTGACGATGGCTGTCAGCATCTTCATTTCTGCATTGAACGCCTTGACACTGTCTCCTGCCTTGTGTGCCATTTTCCTGAAGCCCCATGACAAGAAGGGACATGAGAAGATGTCGATGATAGATCGCTTCCACACCTCGTTCAATACGGCTTTCAATGCGACGACAGAAAAGTATAAGAATGCGGTGGAAAAATTGGTACGTAAGCCAGTTGCCGTCGTTGTGGCTGTCTTGATAGGTATTGGGGCATTGGTGGCTACGATGGCTACTACTAAGACAGGTCTGGTTCCTGATGAGGATACAGGTACCATCTTCTGTACTATTTCCATGCCGCCAGCCACCTCAGTGGAACGTACTAAGCATGTCATCAGTCAGGTGGATAGTATTCTAGGTGCCGACCCTGCTATTCAAAGCCGTGAACAGATTCAGGGCTACAACTTTATTGCAGGTTCTGGTTCCGATCAGGCTACCTTCATCATCAAACTGAAACCGTTCTCAGAGCGACAGAAGGGATTCTTCTGGAAACTCAGTGGATTGTGGCAGGGCGACGGTATCTATCGTTTCTTCTTGAACCCATACGAGTCGACGGGTGTGCTGGCACAAATCTATTTGAAGACCGCCCATATCAAGGATGCGCAGATTCTTGCCTTCGCTCCTCCAATGATTCCAGGCTTTTCGGCTAACTCGGGTGTGTCTATCGTGATGCAAGACCGTACGGGTGGCTCTCTCGACAAGTTCTTTGGTGTTGTCAAGGATTACCTCGCCGAGTTGAACAAGCGTCCAGAGTTTCAGACGGCACAGACTTCCTACAACCCGAACTATCCGCAGTACATGTTGTATGTGGATGTGGCAAAGTGTAAACAGTCTGGTATCTCACCTTCTACGGTGCTTACTACCTTGCAAGGTTACTATGGTGGACTTTATGCCTCTAACTTTAATGCTTACGGAAAACTATACCGTGTCATGATACAAGGCTCTCCAGAGACCCGCATGACTCCAGAGTCGCTGAATAGTATTTATGTACGTACTCCGGCTGGTATGTCACCTGTTCAGGAGTTCTGTCGGATGGAGCGTGTTTATGGTCCGTCGAACATCAACCGTTTCAACCTGTTTACATCTATCAATGTGACGGCAACGGTGGCAGACGGTTATTCTACAGGTGAGGCTATCAAGGCTGCTCAGGAAGTGGCTGCCGATATGCTGCCTCAGGGTTATACCTATGAGTATTCCGGTCTGACCCGTGAGGAGGCAAAGGCATCGAATACCACGGCACTGATCTTCGTGCTGTGCTTCATCTTCATCTATCTCATCCTGTCGGCACAGTATGAGTCGTACATCCTGCCGCTTGCCGTGGTACTCTCCGTACCGTTCGGACTTGCTGGCTGCTTCCTGTTCACGATGATGTTCGGACACTCCAACGATATCTACATGCAGATATCCTTGATCATGTTGATTGGTCTGTTGGCGAAGAATGCCATTCTGATTGTGCAGTTCGCCTTGGAGCGTCGCCAGACGGGTATGGCCATCTCTTGGTCGGCAGTATTGGGTGCCGCAGCCCGTCTGCGTCCTATCTTGATGACCTCCCTGGCTATGGTAATCGGTCTGTTGCCTATGATGTTCGCATCGGGTGTAGGTAAGAATGGTAACCAGACACTGGGTGCCGCTGCCGTCGGTGGTATGTTGATCGGTACACTGTGTCAGGTATTGGTGGTTCCCGCCTTGTTTGTGATCTTCCAGTCCTTACAGGAGAAGATCAGTCCGATGAAGTTCGAGGGTGAGGATGAGAATCCTGACGTTGCCACTGAGATTGCACAGTATGCCCATCGTCCTGTTGACTATAAATTAGAGGAGTAAGATTATGAAGAAACTAATGATATGCGCAGCCGTCTCGCTGCTGATGAGCAGTTGCGGCTTATATAATAAATACGAGCGTCCTGATAATGTGGATACGAAAGGACTGATTCGTGATGCTGTCAGCGATGTTGACACACTGGCTGTCCAAGACACCGCCTCGTTTGGCAACCTGCCCTGGCGTAGTGTGTTTACAGACCCTCAGTTGGTGAAACTCATCGAACAGGGTCTGGCGAAGAATGCCAACTTGCAGAATGCCGCACTGACCGTCCAGATGTATGAGGCGATGCTGAAGGCCGCCAAACTGGCCTTCCTTCCCGCTATTCAGTTTGGTACGTCCAGTGGTATGGGAAGTATCTCGACAATCTATACAGACCCGTCGGTGACGACGAAGGCCTACACACTGCCGATCTCGGCCAGTTGGACTATAGACCTATTTGGTAATATCCTCTCCCAGAAACGCTCTACACAGATGAAGTTACTGGGATATAAGGACTATCAGATGGCAGTACGTGCCCAGGTCATCAGCGGTATAGCCAACAGTTATTACACCTTATTGATGCTAGACCGTCAGTTGGAGATTGTGACGGCGATGAGTCAGATGTCTAAGGAGACCTGGGAGATGATGCAGTTGCAGTATCAACTGGGACGCATGCGTTCTACCAGTGTACAGAGTGCGGAGGCTGCCTATTTGTCGACGCAGACACAGATGAATGACTTCAAACGTCAGATCCGTGCTACGGAGAATGCCCTGTCATTACTGATAGGACAGGCTGGTCAGCAGATTCCACGTTCCACACTGGAGGAGCAGTCGCTGCCCTCTGAGTTTGCCGTAGGGGTGGGTGTCGCTCTCCTTAAGAACCGTCCAGATGTGCATAATGCTGAGATGAATCTGGCTGCATGCTTCCATGACGTACAGACGGCTCGCTCACAGTTCTATCCGAACATCACCATCGGTGTTCAGGGTGCCTTTACGAATAGTAACGGTACGTTTAATCCGGGTAAGTGGTTGCTCTCACTCTTTGGTAGTTTGACACAGCCGATCTTCGCACGGGGGGCCTTGATAGCCAACCTGAAAGTATCGAAGTTGCAGTATGAACAGGCTTTCAATAACTGGCAGAACGCGATTCTCTCTGCAGGTAATGAGGTCAGCAATGCCCTCGTCAACTATAACAGTTATGATGCTAATAGTAAGTTGGAAGCCCAGCGTATTGAGGTGCTGACGAAGAATGTGGAGGATACGAAAGCACTCTATAAGAGTAGCGGCTCTTCCTATCTGGAGGTACTCACAGCAGAGACACAGTTGCTGAATGCCCGTCTCACTAAGGTTACCGATGATTTCTATAAGATGCAGAATGTTGTTAGTCTCTATACCGCACTTGGCGGAGGTGGGAAGTGAAATCAAAATATAATATTATGGCAAGTGAAATAAGTCCCAAGGCCGAGGTCGATCCCAGAGCGAAAATCGGCGATAACTGTAAGATATTCCCCTTCGTCTATATCGAGGGTGATGTGGAGATAGGTGACGGATGTATCATCTTCCCCTTCGTCAGTATCTGTAATGGTACCCGCATGGGTAAGAACAATAAGGTGCACCAGGGTACCGTGATAGGTGCGCTGCCACAGGACTTTGAGTTCCGTGGGGAGAAGACGGAATGTATCGTGGGTGACAACAATATCTTCCGAGAGAATGTCGTCATCAACCGTGCCACCCATAAGGGCGGTCAGACCGTTATCGGTAATGACAACGTACTGATGGAGGGTGCCCATATCTCACATGACACGAAGGTGGGCAACCGTTGCGTCTTCGGCTATGGTACGAAGATAGCCGGTGATTGTGAGATAGAGGATGGTGTGATCTATTCATCCAGTGTGATTGAGAATGCCAAGACCCGTGTGGGACGTGGCTCTATGATACAGGCTGGCACGACGTTCTCCAAGGACGTGCCGCCTTTCATCATCTGTACCAAGCATGTGGAATATGGTGGTGTGAATATGCAGGTGGCTCGTCAGCATGGTGTTGACGAGAAGACCTTGAAGCATATTGCCAATGCCTATCGTCTGCTGTTCCATGGTAAGACCTCTACGTTCGACGCTGTCAACCAGATAGAGGAGCAGGTGCCTGACGGTCCTTTCATCCGTCACATCATCGAGTTTATCCGTGCCTCGCAGATAGGTATTATCACGAAGATATAAGGATTAGATTAGTAACTGGCGGAGCAGGGAATCCCTGCTGCTATCACACGGTCGCGAATAACATCCAGTTGTTCGCGACTTGCTTTTTCCAGTCCTTGGGCTGGTGTCTCACGGTCGATGGTATAGACCATCACCTGTTGGGGCTTGATCTGCCTCACCACTTCCAGCCAAGGTGCCACATACTCCTCACTGGTATTGTCGACACTCTCCCCATTGCAGTTGCCACGCATGAACATTGTCTGGATGATGATATGTCCATAGAACGCTTTCATACGCTCGATGATCTGGTTGACATCATAAGTGCCGTTGGGGTGGTCGACCTTCTTGATATAGGAGGGGTCAACGGTGTCGAGTTTCAGGATATTGTCATCTACCTTCATCAACGCATCATGTACTTGCTTGCGATGTATCATGGTGGAGTTGCTCAGCACGCACACCTTTGCCTTCGGACAGTATTGGTCACGCAGGCTGATGGTGTCGTCGATAATCTCCGCGAAGTGGGGGTGACAGGTGGGCTCTCCATTACCAGCAAAGGTCAGCACATCGGGCAGTTGCCCCTCGTCCTTCATCTCCTGTAGTTTCTTCTCCAGGGCTTGTGCCACTTCCTGTCGGGTAGGCAGGGGGAGGGAAGGACGGTGGTCCTCGTTAAAGCCGCACTCACAATAGATGCAGTCGAACGAGCATACCTTGCCGTCGGCAGGTAAGAGGTTGATACCTAATGAGATGCCCAGTCTGCGACTATGCACTGGACCGAATATAGGGGATGGATAAATAACTGTACTCATGCCAGATTCATTGTTTTGCCTGCAAAATTATGAAAATAATCTGAAAGTCGTTCGCTTTTAGGCGTTAAATGTGAAATCCCGTATTAGAGATGCGACTATTTCGATGGTAAGAATACCATATCAATTATTAAAGTGTCCGTGTGCGTACTAAACATTAGGTACGTGGAATCGCATTTGTTTGGTATCTGAAATACTCTTTGCGTGGGATTGTGGATAAAAGGAAAAAAATCTACCTTTGCAACCGTAAACCAACACTAGGACTTATGTACATTATTCCAGAGAGTCTGGCATCAGACATTCAGTACAATCAACGGCTCATAGAGCAGTTTAGAAAAGGAGAAATCAGCGGTGCGCAGTTGAAGTCGAACCGTGTACCAATGGGTATCTACGAACAGAGGCAGGACGGACACTATATGTTGCGTATCCGCTGTACGGGTGGACTTATTACACCACGACAGTTGCGGCGTGTGGCTGAGGTGGGCAGGCAAGTGAACTGCTCGCATATTCATATTACCACTCGGCAAGAGGTACAGATCCATGATGTGAGCATCGACCGTGCCACTGAGGCACTTCTTGCGTTGAAAGAGGAGGGACTGGCAACGCAGGGCGGAGGTGGAAACACCGTGCGTAATATGTTGGTAAATGAGCAGGGTGGTATCAATAGCCGTCAGACGTTCGACCCTTATCCCTATGCAATCGGATTGACAACTCGCCTGATAGCCGAGAAGGATTCGTGGTCTATGCCTCGCAAACTGAAGATAGCCTTCGATATCAATGAGGAGGACGCTAATTTCTCGTTGGTTGCAGACTTGGGGTTGATTCCCGTGATCAAGGACGGTCAGCGTGGTTTCCGAGTGCTTTTAGGCGGTTCGGTGGCAAGCCATCCACACAAGGGATGGTTAGTGTTCAATTTTCTGCCAGAGAAAGACCTGTTCCGTGCGGCTAAGGCTGCAAAGAACTTCTTCAACTTGAATGGTAATAGAAAGAACCGCCACAAGGCACGTATACGGTACATATTCTATAAGAATGGTGAAGAAGAGACACGGAGGCTTTATCTTGAGGAATACGACAAGTTGATTAGTGATAAAACGTTGGATTTTGAACCTGCTGTTCTTCCATTTGAGTACAAGACACCATCATTTGTTCCTGTTGTGGATGAGAGCGAGGCTTTTAGGACATGGAAACGTCGCTATGCACAAAAGCAGAGCGTGGGGAATGGCTTTTACACTGTTATCCCATTCTTGCATGGTAATACGTCGCCTGACATTTTTCTTAAGATTGCAGACTTCCTGGAAGGATTCGGCAATGATATTATCCGCTTCACACCACGCCAGAGCATGCAGTTGCGCAATATTCCTGAGGAGTATCTGCCTAATGTCTATCAGTTCTTTCATGGACTAGGGCTGTCATTGGATGTCCCTGTTATACTCAATAATCTAACCTCTTGTACGGGTGCCGATACCTGTCGCTTGGGTATCTGCTTGCCAAAAGGACTGGTAAAGGGTATTCGTCGTCAATTGGAGAAGAGTGGGCTGGATCTCGACCAGTTGCCTGATTTGAAAATCAATATCAATGGTTGTTCCAACTCGTGCGCTCAGAATGCATGGTCGGACTTAGGCTTCAGTGGACGTATTGGTCGTGTAGATGATCATCCATATCCTGCCTATACCGTATGGGCACGTGTGAATGGTAAGACAGAGTTGGCTGAGGCATTGGGCTATCTGGCTGCTAAGGATATCCCGCAGTTCGTTGTAGACTATTTAGGATATTATCTCAAGGTGAAAGACCTGTATGAGAGTTACGACGCTTTTGTACGCACAGAGGGTGCTGAGGTCGTCAAGAATGCGATTTCCAAGTACAAAGACGTTCCTTCATTCGATGAGGATAAGAACTACTACTTCGACTGGGGTGCTGATGAAGTCTTCTCATTGACCAGCCATGGGCAGGCAGAATGTTCGGCAGGTTTGTTTGACATTATTGAATTAGATCAGGCTACCATCAAGGAAAAGCAGACCGCATTGACTCAGCCAGGTGCCGATGAGGAAAAATTGTTACGCGACATCGTGTTCTCTGCTTCCCGTATGTTGCTCGTCACTCGTGGCGCTGATCCTCGGACAGACGACGAGGTGTACAGTAATTTTGAAGAATTATTTATTGATGCAGGCATCGTCTCTGCAAACTTTAAGGCTGTTGTAGAGAAAGCCCGTCATGGAGAGGCGTTGCTATCAGACCAAAAGCAGATAGAGGCATTAGTCGATAAAATCAATGAACTCTATGCTTCAATGGATGATTCTTTGCAGTTCAAGGTCGTAACTCCTGTGGAGCAAAAGAAGGAGAATCAACAAATCACGGAAAGTACGAGTGACGGTGCCAATGTAAAGAAGGATTTTCGTGGAGTTGCATGCCCAATGAATTTCGTGAAGACGAAGATAGAATTGTCATCCATGCAGAGTGGTCAGTTATTAGAGATTCTGCTTGATGACGGTCAGCCCATTCAGAATGTGCCAGGCAGTGTACGTCAAGAAGGACATGAGGTGATCTCTACAGAGAAAGTCGACAATTATTGGAAGGTACTCATCAGGAAAAAATAGATGGACTTCTTACCTGTCAACATACGCATCAGTGATGCACGAATCCTGATAGTCGGTGGAGGTCGAGTGGCTACTCATAAAGCAACGATACTCAGTCGCTTCACTTCTGCGGTCACAGTCATTGCTCCACAAGTGAGCGATGGCATTAAGGCTCTTCCGTTTCGTTGGGAAGAACGTGACTTTTCTGAAACTGATTTGGATGGTGTGACATTGTTGTTTGTCTGCACAGGCGACCATACGCTAAATCATCATATCCATTCTTTGGCGCGGCAGCGTGGTGTCTTGACCAGTGTTTGTGACTCACCTGCCGAATGTGACTTTACCTCACCAGCCATCTTCCGTGAAGGTGGACTGACTATTGCAGTCGCTTCCGATGCCAAGGACGTGAGACGTAGCATCCGAGTGCGTGACCGTATAAAGAATCAGATAGAAAATGGAACGCTCTCCATTGAGTAACCTGCATTTGCAGCCAGGAACAGTGACATTGGTGGGCTTTGGCCCTGGTGCCCCCGACTTGCTAACCATTCGGGGAGAGCGAGCCTTGCGTCAAGCCGATATTATTTTCTACGATGATCTGACGAACCTCGATTATCTCAATAGTCTTGCAGCCGAGAAAGTCTATGTGGGCAAACGTAGTGGTCGTCATCATACCGAACAGGACGAAATCAACGGTCTGCTGCTTGATGCCGCTGAGCAAAGAAAGCGTGTAGTGAGGTTGAAGGGTGGTGACCCTATGATATTCGCTCATGGTGGTGAGGAGATTCGTTATCTGGAGCAGCATAATATCCCTGTCGATGTGATACCTGGTGTTACCACCGCCACCGCCTTGGCTGCCAGCACGAAGGTCTCACTCACGCTACGTGGTGTATCTCAGAGTGTTGCCATTGTCAATGGTCACTCAAGTAATCCGATCGTGCCTGACACTGATACTTTGGTCTACTATATGGGAGGAGCCAGATTGTCTGAGATTCGGCAACGGCTGATTGCTCAAGGTTGGCGAGAAGATACCCCTGTGCTTGCCGTACACAATGTATCACTGCCCAGTGAGCAGGTGTTTGATACCACCATTGGTCAACTGGGCAATGAAACCTATCCTACTCCCGTTATCATACTGGTGGGTGATGTAGCGGCATACCGTCATCATGAAAATCCACATAAATAGGGATTGCCAGATTGTCTTGGATGCGGTAATTTTGCAACCAGAAACTAAACCAGATATTCATAATTTGCAACAGTCAGTTACCGAGAAGTACAATATACCTGTACCTCGTTATACCAGTTATCCGCCGGCAAACTATTTCCGGGCGTTCTCGGAAGAGGACTACATGAAGGCTGTCAGCCAGTCAAACAATTGCACCGACCGGCATGTGTCGTTCTACTTGCATCTGCCTTTCTGTCACCATCTGTGCCATTACTGCGCCTGTAACTCTTATGCCATGCGTAGTCCAGAGGTCGTCAGCCAGTATCTCAAGGCCCTGCATCAGGAGATAGACTTGCTGCTGCCGCTCATCGTCAGCGATCGTCAGGTATCACAGATACATTATGGCGGTGGTAGTCCTACAGCCATAGCCCCAGATGCCATCAGGCTACTGAATCAGCATTTGCTTAGTGTGCTTGATACTATTGAGCGACCGGAGATAGCCATAGAGTGTCATCCTGGCTATCTCTCACTTACCTCTTGGAAACAGTTGCTGGAGGCTGGTTTCACAAGGTTCAGTATTGGTGTACAGGATTTTGACACCGATGTACTTCGTATCGTAAACCGTCGCCCGTCACAAGAGGCATTACCTGATATTTTCAGTGTACTGCGTGACGGTGGCGCACGCATCAACCTCGATTTCTTGTATGGGCTACCAGGTCAGACAACCGACAGTTTTTGCCGAACTATTGATTATGCTATCAGTTTGCACCCTGATAGGTTGGTGACGTTTAGTTATGCTCATGTACCTTGGTTGAAACGCCAGCAGTTGGTCCTTGAGAAAGCCGGATTGCCTACTAATGAGGAGAAAGCCCGTATGTTTCTGAAAGCGGAGCAACGGCTGATAGAAGCAGGTTATGTGCGCATCGGTATGGACCATTTCGTACTGCCTGATGACGAGTTGTATCAGGCGATGTGCAACGGACAGTTGCATCGTAATTTTCAAGGCTACTGCACTCGTCGCACCACGGGGCAGGTGTATGCCTTTGGTGCAACAGGGATTAGTCAGTTGGAGACAGCCTATGCTCAGAATACTAAAGACATCGATACCTATATTGCTACAGTAAATCGTGGACATTTGCCTGTAAGTAAGGGCTATAGTCTGACTACCGAAGAGCAGCAAATTCGGCAAGTGATAGAGCAGTTGATGTGTAACTATCACATGGAATTGCCTGATGACCAGATTAACAATCCTCGACTGAAGGAGATGGCTGACGACGGTCTGATTACCCTGCGGGGGAATATGGTGGCGATGACGAAAGAAGGACAACCCTTCGTAAGGAATGTGGCGGCAGCCATTGACCCTCTGATGCAGAACACCCAGAAATTATTCTCAAAACCAATCTGAATAAGAGTACTACGACATTGCCCACCAACTTCGAATTCCTCAATACCCTCATGGGACACCCAGGCAAACGCCCGCCTATATGGCTGATGCGTCAGGCAGGCAGAGTGCTTCCCCGCTATCAGTTATTGCGGCAGCAACACTCGTTTACGGAGATTATGAACACGCCCGAATTAGCCGCAGAGGTGACACTGATGCCCGTGGAAGATTTGGGTGTGGATGCCGCCATCTTATTCAGTGATATCCTCACTATACCTGTCGCCATGGGCATGGAAATAGAGTGGACGGAGTGCGGTCCTCGTTTCCCCCATCCGTTGCATGGCTTGAAATGCCCTGTCGACAGACTTGACATACGTCCCGAGCGACTGAAGTATGTCTATGAGGTTATTGACCGTGTGGTGGATCAGAGTCATGTGCCGCTTATCGGTTTCTGTGGCGCTCCGCTCACTACGATGTGCTATATGCTACAAGGCATCAGCACTAAACAAACTTTTCCCGCTGCCAAGAAATTCTTCTACGAGAATCGTGAAGAGACAGAACGGCTAATTGCTGCTGTGACGGAGATATCTATCGACTATGCCTGTCAGCAGATAGAACACGGTATCGATGCCTTCCAACTTTTCGAAAGCCATGCAGGCCTGTTGCCTTCGGAGATTTACGCAGAGTTGTTCCTGCCCGCTGTGGTTCGTATTGCTGATGCCGTACGGTCAATGGGTATCCCGTTTATATTCTTTCCCAAAGGATTGGGTAGCGGCTTGAGGCTCATTACACCTGATGTGTGCGACTTCGTGAGCATAGACTGGCAGACCTCGTTGCTGGAGGCACGTCAGATGGTGCATCCTGATGTGGGCATACAGGGCAACCTTGATCCGCATTTACTCTTTTCGCCTCAAGACGAAATAGCCAAGCGGATGGAGTCCTATCGGCAATTTTTCCACAATCACCCGCATTGGATAGTGAACTTAGGACATGGTGTATTGGCGAATACACCCTTGGAAAATATCAAATATCTTGTGAATTGGGTGAAATATACCCAATGGTAGGTATGTGAATATGACATAATATAGGTATTGCGGGAGACAGACAAACTAAGTAATTTTGCAAACTAAAATCAGACATGATACAGTATAAGTCGATTAACCACTATAATACGTCGCTCAATGACCGAGAGGACTGCTTCAGACAATTCCGTCGAGAAGAGAGAGGACCCTCGGTGTTCTTGCAGACTTGTAACCGTATAGAGTTATACTATGGCGATGGAGATATACCTGACGATGTGGCTCGCCATTTATTCCGTGTGACTTGTGGTCTGGAATCGGCAATCGTGGGTGAACGTGCCGTACAGGGGCAGGTAAAAGAAGCCTACCTTATGGCTCGAATGCAACAGAAACTGCCCGCAGGTCTGCATAAATTATTTGAGTGCGCTCTGCATATAGGAAAACGTGTGCGCAACGAAACGGAAATCTCGCATGGAGCCGTGAGCCACTCGCTTGCCGCCATTGAGATCATTGAACAGCAAGCCATCGACCTACGGCAAGCCCGCATCGTCATTATCGGCGTAAACACACTGACGGAGGATATTATCAAATTTCTCCAGAACAAAGGAGCCAAGTTAGTGTTCCTCGCAAACCGCACAGAGGAGAGGGCACGCCGTATGGCAGAGCCTTTTGGGATTGAGGTGTTCCGACTTGCAGACAAACAACATTTTTTGTCGCAGACAGATATCCTGATCTCTGCTACCTCGGCACCCCATCTTATTATAAAAAAAGAGGATCTTTTACCCTGTCGTCGTTTGTTTGCCATTGACCTCGCCTTTCCTCGTGACATTGACCCGGCAGTGGCGGAATTGGAGGGAGTAACACTCTACAACGTGCATGACGTGGAGCAGAAGGTGAAAGACAATATCTCTATCCGACAAGACGAGGTGCTACGTGCGGAGTCGTTGATAGAAGAAGAGATAGCCGAGTTGCACGACATCATGGAGCGGCGAAGAGCGCACACCGTCGGAGGATTGAGAGTTGTAGCCCGTAGTAGCCAGTTGTCGAGAATTCAGGTGGAAGAGGTGATGAACCGTTTGCCTGATGTGAAGTATAGTATCAATATGATAGAGTCATTTGGCGACAGACATTTAGGTATCTCATTGCTCAACGGTGAGGCTCCTGATGATATGTTTACTCGTGAGTTGGACACAGCCCTGCTGACCGACGATGGGGATGTTGCCATCCATTCTGCTAAAGACCTGCCTGAGCAAATGCATCCCGAATTGGAGATCATCGCCCTCTATGAGGCTTTCGACAAGACTGACGCTTTGGTGAGCCGTGACCATATCCGATTGTTTGACCTGCCAGCAGGCAGCAGTGTGGGTACCAGTTCACCCTTACGCAGAAAAGAGTTGCTTGCTTTACGACCTGACTTGAGGGTAGTGGGAATACGAGGCTGTATAGAAGACCGTGTGAGACAAGTGCGCAGTGGTATGGTAGATGCCGCCATCGTGGCTACCTGTGCGCTAAAACGACTGGGTATGACAGAGGAGATTACGGAAATACTCCCTTTTAGGACTCATCCTATGCAGGGAAGGCTTGCCGTAACCGCCCGTAAGGGACGTGATGACCTGAAAGCCATCTTTAAGAAAGGGAGCATAGTATGAATACATTATATACTGGGCTACAGACCCCTAACGCCGACTACATTCACACACCACTCATAGAGATTGTGCCAGTGGAGGATGATACCGATCTCAAAAATGCGGTATTCAATATAGGTGACTACGCTTATGTGCTTTTTACCAGCCGTTATGCGGTAAGATTCTTCTACCAGTATGGACTTTCTGAAGGTGATATGCGTGTTGTGTCCATAGGACCTACTACCACGCAGGCTTTGCAAGAGACTGGTGTCCGCAAGGTTACACAGGTGGAGCGTGATGATAGTTACGGGGTCATCGACTGGTTCAGCCGACAACCACGTGGACGAGTACTTATCCCCCGTTCCGACATCGCCCTATCTATCATACCCGACGGGTTGCGGCAGTTGGGTTTCGACGTGACTACCGTCACCGCTTATAGAAATAGGATGCCCTCCGATGTGAGACGAATAGACCTGAGTAGGGTAGACCGTATCGTATTCACCTCACCCAGCACCGTTGACAATTTTGTGTATGTGTATGGTAGTTTGCCGCAGGACAAGATTCTGGTGACGCGGGGTAGAACCACACAAGAACGACTCAATCAATATCTAAAAAAATAGCAAGCCGACAAAATGAAAAGATTCAGAACATTCAGAAAGGACCAGGTCACACGGGATAAGTATGCCGATGTAGCCGTTAACGCTCAGGATTTCATCTACCCGTATTTTGTGGTAGAGGGAGAGGGCATCGTAGAGCCAATACCTACGATGCCTGGTATTAATCGTTATAGTATAGACACGCTTGTTCAGGATGTGCAGGAGATTAAGAAACTGGGCATTGACAAGGTGTTGCTCTTTGGTGTGGTGGAAGATGACGTGAAAGACGATCGTGGCTCGGCTGCCTATACCGAGGATGCCCTTATATGCCGTGCCGTGAAGGCGATTAAGCAGGCTGTACCAGATGTGATTGTCATCACTGATGTATGTCTGTGCGAGTATACGAGTCATGGGCATTGCGGTCTGTTGGTCACACGGACAGAGCCTGCTGTGGAGGGTGGTGTCATTCAGAAGATTATCGATGTGGATAACGATACCACCCTTCCGCTACTTGCAGAGATGGCATATGTACATGCCAAGGCAGGTGCCGACTTTGTAGCACCCTCGGCTATGATGGATGGACAGATAGAGGCATTGGACAAGAGACTGCGTGAAGGTGGTCTGCGTGGGCAAACGAGGATTCTCGCTTATTCGGCAAAGTATGCTTCAGCCTTTTATGGACCATTCCGTGACGCCGCTGACTCGGCTCCGTCGTTTGGTGATCGCAAGACCTATCAGATGGACTATCGTACTCACGATCAGGGATTGGAGGAGATCGCTGCTGATCTGGAGGAAGGTGCCGACTGGACGATGGTGAAGCCTGCGCTTCCCTATCTTGACGTGATAGCGCGTGCTGTGGGGCGTTTCCCACAGGTCCCTATGGTGGCCTATCAAGTCAGCGGTGAATACTCCATGTTGAAGGCTGCCGCCCAGGCGGGGTATTTAGACGAGCAACGTGTGGTCTATGAGAGCCTGATAGCCATCAAGCGGGCAGGAGCGCAATATATCATCACGTATTATGCCAAAGAATATCAACAGCGATGGGCATGAAACAGAGAATATTATCTGCAGCAGCCTTCGAACGGGCACAACAAGTCATCCCTGGCGGAGTCAACAGTCCAGTCCGGGCTTTACGCAGTGTGGGCACTACACCCCTTTTTATTGAGCGTGCTAATCGTGCCTATGTGACAGACATTGATGGCAACACGTTCATAGACTTCTGTATGTCGTGGGGCGTTTTCATCTTAGGACACAATAATCCAGCCGTCAGTCGACGGGCTATAGAGGCTGTTCAACGTGGCAGTAGTTATGGCATACCTACTGAAGTCGAGACCTTGCTGGCAGAACGTGTGCGTGAGGCTTTTCCATCAATGGAGCGACTGCGTTTTGTCAACAGTGGAACCGAGGCTACGATGTCAGCCATCCGTGTGGCTCGGGGCTTTACGGGACGTGACACATTGGTAAAGTTCGAAGGCAACTATCATGGTCATGCCGACCATCTGCTGGTAAGTGCGGGATCTGGAGTGGCTAATATCAGTACAGCCTCCAGTGCGGGTGTTCCGGATGACTTCACGAAACATACGGTATGCCTTCCTTATAATAATGTAGACGTTTTGGAGCAGTATTTCCGTGAGCATGGTGACCATGTGGCTGCTGTCATTCTGGAGCCTGTGGCGTGTAATATGGGCGTAGTGGTTCCGTCACTTGAATTCCTGCGTGCCACACGCCAACTGACTACCCAATACGGTGCTATACTCATCTTCGACGAGGTGATTACAGGCTTCCGTCTGGCTCTTGGAGGAGCCCAAGAGCGCTTTGGCATTAGTCCAGATATGACTACTGTCGGTAAGATTGTGGGCGGTGGGTTCCCTGCTGCTGCCTTTGGAGGACGTGCAGACATCATGGCACAATTGGCTCCTGATGGTCCTGTCTATCAGGCAGGAACTCTCAGTGGAAATCCTGTGGCGATGGCGGCAGGTTTGGAGACACTTCATCAACTGGCCTTCTCAGGTTTTTATGAGAAACTGGAAAAGCGTAGCAATCGGTTCATCACAGAACTACAAGGCATTATCCAAGGTAAGGGGATTCAGTTGAGTCATTGTGGATCGATGTTTACCCTGTTCTTCAATGATGCTCCTGTGTGCAATTTCACTGATGCTCTTCGTAGCGATAAAGAGCGTTTTGCCCACTACTTCCGCCGTATGCTGGAACATGGTATCTATGTCTCACCTTCCCAATTTGAGGGTAACTTCATTTCCGAATGTCATACAGATGATATTCTGGACTATGTATTGAAATCAATTAAAGAAAGTTTAGAATAAATGAGCAACATCACCCATTTGAAAGAATTAGAATCGGAGAGCATATATGTACTCCGTGAGGTGGCCGCGCAGTTTGAATGCCCCGTCATTCTCTTTTCTGGTGGCAAGGACTCGATAGTCATTGTCCACCTTGCCTACAAGGCATTCTATCCTGCAAAGATTCCCTTCCCCCTGTTGCATATTGATACAGGGCACAACTTCCAGGAGACGCTTGACTACCGTGATGCATTGGTCAATAAACTCGGTGCCGAGTTGATTGTTGGTTCCGTACAGGAAAGTATTGATACTGGACGAGTAAAGGAGGAAACCGGCTATTACGCCTCTCGCAATAAACTCCAGACAACGACACTGCTTGACACTATTGAGAAATACCATTTCGATGCGGCTATTGGAGGCGCTCGTCGCGATGAGGAGAAAGCGCGTGCTAAGGAACGCTTCTTCAGTCATCGGGATGAGTTTGGACAGTGGAATCCCAAGAATCAGCGTCCTGAACTCTGGAATATATTCAACGGACGTAAGGCGATGGGAGAGCATTTTCGTGTATTCCCAATCTCCAATTGGACGGAGATGGATGTATGGCAGTATATCTTGCATGAGCAGATAGAAATGCCCAGTCTCTATTTTACCCACGAACGTCAGGTGTTCGAACGTGACGGTCAGTGGCTGGCTGCCGAGCCTTGTATTAAGTTGAAGCCTACGGAGCAAGTGGTCACCAAGCAAGTACGTTGCCGTACCATCGGCGACATCACCTGTACAGGGCTGACACTCTCTACAGCCCATTCCTTAGAGGACATTATTGAGGAAATTGCCGCTACCCGTGTCACAGAACGTGGTGGGCGTGCCGATGACAAACGCAGTGAGACATCAATGGAAGACCGTAAGAAAGCAGGGTATTTTTAATTCATATTTCATAGTTATGGCAACAGAAAGAGGTTATTTAGATATGCAGTTGCTGCGCTTTTCGACGGCGGGCAGCGTAGATGACGGCAAGTCGACACTCATCGGACGACTGCTGTACGACTCTAAGTCGATATTTGAAGACCAGTTGGAGGCGGTGGAGACCGCTTCGAAATCACGTGGCAACGAGGAGGTGAATCTTGCATTGCTGACCGATGGCCTACGGGCTGAGCGCGAACAAGGTATCACTATCGATGTGGCTTATCGTTATTTTGCCACCCCCAAGCGAAAGTTTATCATTGCTGACACACCAGGACACATACAGTACACACGTAACATGGTGACGGGTGCTTCGACAGCCGACTTGAGCATTATATTGGTTGATGCGCGTCATGGTGTACTGGAGCAGACCGTACGCCACTCCTATATATCGTCGCTACTTGGCATTCCCCATATTGTCGTTGCGGTGAACAAGATGGATCTTGTGGATTTCTCTGAAGAAGTATTCAACAAGATTGTTGCTGATTATCAGCGGATGGCTCAGACGCTTCATATCCAAAACGTCACTTTCATACCTATCTCGGCAAAGAACGGTGATAACGTAGTAAACCGCTCAGAACAAACGCCTTGGTATACGGGCGTTCCGTTGTTAGAATTCTTGGAAACCGTACCAGTCAGCAAATCGGCGTCGAATGTCGAGACCGATATTCTGCGTGCTTTTCGTTTCCCTGTGCAATACGTCATCCGCCCTATCAGTAGTCGCTTCCCCGACTTCCGAGGGTACGCTGGTCGTGTTGCCAGTGGCATCATCCGTATTGGTGACCGTGTGAAGGTCTTGCCCAGTGGGATGGAGTCTGTTGTGACCCACATCACACAGGCAGCCGAGGAACTCACTGAGGCGACACCGCCCCAGAGTGTCACTTTGCAACTTGCCGATGACATAGACATCTCACGTGGTAACCTTCTTGTAAAGATTGATGAGCCTCAGCCCCATCAGGAACAAGATATTCGCCTTGATGTCTGCTGGTTCAACGAACAGCCACTGTTGCCCCGTTCGAAGTATATTGTACGACAGACAACCAGCGAGACTCTCGCCATCGTTCGGACTATCAATTTCCGCCGTAACATCAATACTTTAGAGAAGGAGCCTGGCGTGTCACAACTGAAGATGAACGACATCGCAGAGATCAGCGTCCATACGGCTCAACCCCTCACTTTCGACGACTATCGTCTGAACCGCATCACGGGCAGCATTATATTCATTGACCCAGACACCAACGAGACCGTAGGTGCTGGTATGATTAAAACAGAAGCAATATGGAACGAACACAACTCATACGTGATTTGAACGAACGATTCCGCGACGCGTCCGCTCAGGAGGTTGTCGGCTATTTCCTCCAGGCATACTCAGGGCGCATCGCCCTTTCCTCTTCCCTCTCCATCGAGGATCAGACCTTGACAGACATCATTGTCCGCCATGATAAGAAAGCCCGTATTTTTACCCTCGATACAGGTCGTCTCTTCCCTGAGACCTATCAACTTATCGATAAGACCAACCTGACCTATGGTATACAGATTGAGGTGTTCTTCCCTGACTATCGAGAGGTGCAGCGCATGGTGTGCGAAGAGGGCATCAATCTCTTTTACAATAGTATAGAGAGTCGCCATCGCTGCTGTCAGATTCGTAAGATAGAACCACTCAACCGTGCCTTTCAGGGACTCGATGTCTGGATTTGTGGTCTGCGTCGTGAGCAGAGCGTCACTCGACAGGATATGCAAGTCGTGGAATGGGACGAGATGCACCAACTTATTAAGGTGAACCCTCTTATCTCATGGACCGAGCAGCAGGTATGGGACTATATCCGCCAGCATCATGTGCCCTATAACAAACTGCACGACAAGAATTATCCCAGTATCGGCTGTGAACCTTGCACCCGTGCCGTCCAGCCTGGCGAGGATGTCCGTGCTGGTCGCTGGTGGTGGGAGTCACCTGACCACCGTGAATGTGGACTACATCAGCGACACTGACCGCAGATGGTGGTTATACCAAAGGTTAGCCACCTTTTATCACAAGATTTCGGGAATCAAATTACCCCGCTCATGGTATTGCATGGGTGGGGTTTTGTGTATAACTTTGCACCCAGATACACAACAACTGAATAAAGACAATAATAGGTATGAGAAATTTGGGAGAAATCAGGATTGCGCTTGTGGGCGTTCTAACCATGGTAGCACTGCTCCCAGCAGTTGCTCAAGAGTTTAAGGCACCAAAAATTTCGGGTATGGTTAATGTGCGCTATGCGTGGAGTGACAAGGAGGACGACACGCATGGGTTTGATATTCGTCGTATTCGACTTGCCGCTGACGGTTCACTGAGTGATAAACTGGATTATAAGTTTCAGGCGGAGTATGAGACGACGGTCAAGGTGATTGATGCCTTCCTGAGATGGAAGATAACACCAGCGTTTAACATACAGATAGGTGAATATAAGGTGCAGTATTCGCAAGAGACACTCTACGGTCCTGCCACATGGCTGACCATCGAGAATCCCGCAGCAGTGGCTCGGCTGAACGGTTATAACGATCTTAGTGGACTGAAAGCCAATGGACGTGACGTGGGCGTGACATTCTATGGAGATTTATTTGATAAGGTGGTAAGTTATCGTGTCGGCGTGTTCAATGGTAATGGCATCAATATTAAGGACGACAATGACAAAAAGGATTTTGCTGGTCTGATATGGTTAAGACCCCTAAAGGAATTGGCTTTCAGCGTAGGACATTATCAGGGAGCATACGGTGCCAAGGGCGATGAACATGTGCGCATCCGTACTTCGGCAGGTGTGGAGTATAAAGACGACAGGTTGACCCTGCGTGGTGAGTACCTCAACGGAAACACGGCTGGTCAGAAAAGTGATGGTGCATATGCCACGGCAGCCTACTGGGTATCGAAAAATGTACAGCCTGTAGTGAGTGTAGACTATTTCAAGACCGACCGGGACCAAGACGAGCAGCAGTGGAACTATCAAGTGGGTGTGAATGTCATTCCCATCAAGAAACTGCGCATTCAGGCGGCTTATACATATACTAATAATAAGGTGGCAAAAGATGTTAATCAGTTTGAGACCCAATTCATTTTACAATTCTAAAACCAACACGAATATGAACAAGAAACATTTTACAATTGCGACATTAAGTGCTGTTGTGCTTGCTTTGTCGCTTACTGCTTGTGGCGGTAAGAAAGAATCACGAGTTGATGCCGACGGAACGCTCCACGGCGAAATCTCCCTGTCAGGAGCCTTTGCGCTCTATCCTCTTGCCGTGCAGTGGGCAAACGAGTTTCAGAAATTGCATCCCGACGTGAAGATTGATGTGTCGGCAGGTGGTGCAGGTAAAGGAGTGACCGATGCTATCGCTGGTGTGGTGGATTTCGGTATGGTAAGCCGTGACCTGAGTGCTGCTGAGGAAGAGCGAGGTGCTGTAGGCTTTGCGGTGGCAAAGGATGCCGTAGTGCCTACCATCAATTCCAGCAATCCTGTTTACAATGATTTGAAAAAGCATGGTATTACTCGCGATGATTTGGTAGCGCTGTGGATTAAAGGTGAGAAGAAAACATGGGGACAAGTGGCAGGTACCAGTGACGCTACTCCCATTGTTGTCTATACTCGTAGCGATGCTTGTGGTGCGGCGGAAACCTGGGCTTTGTATCTAGGGAAGAAGCAGGAAGACCTGAAAGGAACTGCTGTGTATGGTGACCCTGGTCTGGCTGCCGCTATCCAGAAGGACTTGAATGGATTGGGACTGAATAACATAGGATATGCCTATGACACCAAGACAGGTAAGCCTAATCCTGGAATCGCTGTGGCTCCTATTGATGTAAACGGTAACGGACAGATTGATCCAGAGGAGGACTTTTATGATACCAAGGAGGGGGTAATAAAGGCTATTTCCGATGGTCGCTATCCCTCACCTCCCGCACGTGATTTGTATTTCGTGTCGAATGGGGTGCCGACAGATCCCGTGGTAGTGGCATTTCTTGAGTATATTTTGACTGATGGACAGAAAGAGAATGAAGGTCAGGGATATATAGAGATTCCACAGGACAAACTGGATGCAGGACTGAAGAAATTAAAAGGAAATTAATTGCTGGATTTCGTTTCCTAAATTCAGAAAAATTGCGTTTATGGCAAAGAATAATCGTTTGTTAAAAGACCGTATAGCAGAGCATCTGATGGCAATTTTGACTGTCAGCAGCCTGCTGTTGGTCGTGGCGATGGCAGTGGGACTCTATCTGAAGTCAATGCCTATCTTGCAGGAACACTCTCTGTGGGACTTGCTGACCGAGGGAGAGTGGCGTCCGATGAATAACAAATTCGGCTTCTTCCCTTTCCTAATGGGTACACTTTACGTCTCAGTGCTGGCATTAGGTATCGCCATCCCTATCTCGTTGCTTATGGGTATTTACTTGACAGAGTATGCCCATACGTCGGTGAAGCGCTATGTGTTTCCTTTGCTGGACATTCTGGCAGGTCTGCCATCAGTCATATATGGTGTGTGGGGTATGTTGGTTATCGTACCTTGGGTGGCGGATGTAGTGGCTCCCTCATTGCACAGGAATAGCAGTGGCTATACGGTATTGGCTACGGGTATTGTACTTGGTGTGACCGTCATCCCACTGCTTGTCAGCCTGTTCATAGAGATTTTTAGCAACGTTGGACGTGATTACCGTGAAGCAGCGTGGTCACTGGGTGCCACACGCTGGCAGACTACCAAGGATGTGATTCTGCGCAAGACGGCACCAGGTGTCATCGCCGCCATTGTCTTGGCTGCCAGTCGCACACTGGGTGAGACCATCGCTGTCATCATGGTCTGCGGCAATCTTGCCATAGTCCCAGGCTCATTACTGGATGCTTGCTATCCCATTCCCGCTCTGATAGCCAACAACTACGGCGAGATGCTGTCGTTGCCGCTTTATGAGAGCGCATTGATGTTTGCGGCGTTTATCCTGTTTTTTGTCGTGTTGGTATTTAACCTGTTCTCGCGACTTGTCTTACGTAAAATGCAAAACAAATGAAAAAGGCTGTTGTCATAGAAAAAATATGGAAGGTATTGATGTATGCCTCCATTGCGCTGGTGTTGTTCTTTGTGGTCAGCGTCATCTGGTCGGTGTTCCGTCGTGGGCTGCCTGTACTGTCGTGGGAGATGGTTTCGTCGCTGCCAGGTGGTGGCTTTTATATAGGTAAGGAGGGAGGCTTCCTCAATGCTATTGTCGGCTCGCTCTACATCGTGGGCGGTGCCACCATTCTGGGATTGGCGGTCTCTATTCCCGTAGTATTTTATCTCAATGTCTATCTCAAACCACACGACAAGTTTGGTGCCGTTGCCCGACTTGCCTATGACGTATTATTTGGCATACCAAGCATAGTCTATGGCGCCTTCGGCTTTACCATCATGATATTCTTCGGTCTGCGCACCTCACTGTTAGGGGGTATTCTCGTGGTTACACTGTTGATCATCCCCATCTTCATCCGTTCAATGGACGAGGTGGCGAAGACCATCCCGCAGGACTTGTTGGAGGCAGGCTATAGCCTTGGCTCTACCCGCTTAGAGACCATCGGTGTCGTGGTGCGTCAGATAGCCCCTGCTATAGCCACGGCGACACTGCTGAGTATCGGGCGTGCTATTGGTGATGCAGCAGGTGTTATGTTCACCGCAGGATTCAGCGACTCCATTCCGACCAGTCTGACACAGCAGACAGCCTCGCTGCCGTTGAGTGTGTTCTTCCAGTTAAGTGCCCCCCAGTTGGAGGTGCAGGATCGTGCATACGCAGCAGCCGTAGTGCTGACGGCTATTGTGCTTGCCCTCTCGTTGAGCGGGCGTTTCATCATGAACCGTTTCTCACGAAACAAGATATAATACCAAACATAGGGTATGTAATTTACTATTCAAAGGGTATTGCATAGGTAGAATAATCACCGTAACTTTGCACCCACAGAAACCAACATAAAACAATAGTTAAGAATATGAGTTTTTCAATCAGTTTACCACAAGTGCTTGGCAGTAGCATCAGCCAGCGTGTCCCTTGGACGGTACATGTGCCATTCATCGTCGACCGTAAGTTTCCTCGTTTGGAGGATACCCATTTGGCTACACATAATCTGAATATCCACATTGGCAAAGCCCATATCTTGAAGGATGTCAATGTGGAGATTCCACAGAATAAGATTACGTGTATTATTGGTCCGTCTGGCTGTGGAAAGACTACGCTGCTACGCACTTTCAACCGCCTTGTAGACTCGATAGAGGGAGTAAAGATAGACGGTGAGGTAAACCTTGGCAAGCAGGATATCATAGCAGCAGGACCCAGTCAGATGACGGAACTGCGTCGCAATATCGGTCTAGTGCCACAACGCCCTTGTCCGTTACCCATGAGCATCTACGACAATATCGCCTATGGCTGTCGAATCCATGGGGTGCGCGGAAAACGCAAACTCGATCTGGTTGTGCAACACTATCTGGAGTCTGTGGGATTGTGGAATGAGGTGAAAGACCGTCTGCATTCTCCTGCCAACAAACTCTCAGGCGGACAGCAGCAGCGCCTCTGTCTGGCACGCTCACTTGCCGTTGAGCCCAGTTATCTGCTTGCCGATGAGTCCACCAGTGCCCTTGACCCTATTTCGAGCAAGACTGTTGAGGATCTCTTTGTCAAACTGAAGCAGGACTACTCCATCGTGATGGTTACCCATACCCTGCGACAGGCGCAGCGCATTGCCGATCATGTTATCTTCATGTATCTTGGTGAAGTTATTGAGCAGGGCGATGCCAATGAGATTTTCAATCATCCTAAGCATGAGTTGACCAGAAACTATTTGAGTGGTGGTATCAGTTAATACCTGTTGGTATGAGTTATGATAATCCCTTTACCGATTCCTCTGACAACGAGGGGAAGCAGAGTTGGAGTAGTGCCCTTATCTATCTGATAGGGGCACTACTCATGCTTTTATTGGGATTCATGGGGAATGGGGTGCTATGATAAAAGGGAATTAAATTAATTAGTAAATAAAACGAAAATTGTTTTGCATTTAAACCGATTTGTTGTAATTTTGCACCTAAATTAGGTGTATTACGTCTAAAAAGGAAATGGGAAACAAAAGAAAAAGAACCCGCAGCCGTCGTGGAATGCAGGTTGTTACACTATGTATCAGTACTACCATGGTATTGATTTTATTGGGAATGGTGGTGTTTTCTGTCCTGTTGGCTCGTAACTTGTCGAACCACATGAAAGAGAACCTGACCGTCACCGTGATGTTGAAGGATTATGTGACTGTGAATCAGGCGCATCGTTTGTGCCGTGACTTGTATCACCGTCCCTATTCCCGCAATATCGACTATATCAGTAAGGAGCAGGCACAGAAGGAACAGACGAAGGAACTGGGCAGCGATCCCTCGGAGTTCTTAGGCTTCAACCCCTTCTCTGCGACACTGGAGATACAGTTGAAATCTGACTATGCCAACCGTGACTCCCTGAAGTGGATTGTCAAGGAGATTCGAAAGGATGCCCGTGTCAGTGATGTTGCCTATATGGAGGACTTGGTGGATCAAGTGAACTTCAACCTAAGCCGTATTAGTATTATCCTGTTGGTTCTTGCCGTCTTGTTGACCTGTGTGTCCTTCTCACTGATCAGTAATACCGTGCGGCTGAGTGTCTATGCCCGTCGCTTTATCATCCATACCATGAAACTGGTGGGGGCTTCTTGGAGTTTCATCCGCCGTCCTTTCATCCGTAATGCTGTTACGGTGGGATTTATCGCAGCAATCCTGGCCAATCTGGTATTAGGAGCATGCTTCTATGGTCTTTATCTCACGCAACCGGGTATTCTGACAATCGTGCAATGGGAGGAACTGGCAATCACGGCAGGTTCTGTCTTCCTGTTCGGACTGCTGATTACGTCTCTGTGTGCCTGGCTTGCCGTCAATAAGTTCCTGAAGATGACGGCAGGAGAACTTTATAAAATATAACCCTCGTTATCTCGTATATCGTTATCTCGTAATATCGTAATATCAAAAAAGAAATATGGATAGAAAGAATTTAGCGTTTGACCGTATCAACTATATCCTACTGGTGGTAGGAATGGCAATTGTAGTACTGGGATTTATCCTGATGAGTGGATCTGGTTCTACGGAGAGTGCCTATAATCCGGACATATTCAGTGCCCGTCGTATCAAGGTGGCTCCAGTAGTCTGCCTGATTGGTTTTGTGTCTATGATTTATGCGGTGATGCGTAAACCGAAGGATAAAGATACGCAGTTGGAAAAATAAAGGAGGATAAGAGATGGATTGGATACAGACTATCATTATTGCTATCGTAGAGGGACTGACAGAGTTCTTGCCAGTGTCATCGACGGGTCACATGATTATCGCTCAGAATCTGTTGGGTGTACCTCAAGGTGATCCCTTCGTGCATGCCTTCACCTTTATCATCCAGTTTGGAGCCATCTTGTCGGTGGTATGCCTTTACTGGAACCGTTTCTTCCAATACGACCACACACCTGCTCCGGAGGGCAGTTCGTTCTGGCAGCGCTTGAAGCATAAGTTCTATTTCTACTGGTTACTTATCGTGGGAGTGATTCCCGCTGTGGTGATAGGATTGCTAGCGAAAAAGTCTGGACTGCTTGACTGGCTGCTTGACAGCGTGGAGGTAGTGGCAGTCATGTTGGTGATTGGTGGCATCTTCATGCTTTATTGCGACAAGTTGTTTAATAAGGGCAGTGAGGATCGTAAGGTCGATGAGCGCAGGGCTTTCATGATAGGTCTCTACCAGTGTATCTCTGTCATCCCTGGTGTTTCGCGTTCTATGGCGACCATCGTAGGCGGTATGACGCAAGGACTTACTCGCAGACGTGCTGCGAAGTTCTCATTCTTTCTGGCTGTACCTACGATGGCTGGTGCCACGCTGCTTGACCTGCTCGACCTGATGAAGGAAGGCACAGCGTGGGCTACAGGTCATAACATTACCATGCTGATACTCGGCTGTGTCATCGCCTTTGTTGTGTCTTTGCTGGCAATGAGGTGGTTCGTCAATTACTTGACGAAATACGGATTTAAGGCTTTTGGCATTTATCGTATCGTGGTGGGCAGCATTATTATCATTTTGTTGCTTACGGGACATTCACTCGCAATGGTTGACTGATGAACTTCACGCAGGGAGAGATTATCTACATCAACAAGCCCTATCGCATGACCTCGTTCGGTGCTTTGGCTTTTGTACGCACTCGTATCTCCAAGAAGATTGGGGTGAAACGGGTGAAGATAGGTCATGCCGGAACGTTGGATCCGCTGGCGACAGGGGTGTTGATACTCTGTACTGGAAAGAAGACAAAGGAGATAGAGCGGTTGCAATACGATACGAAAGAGTATACGGCAACACTCCAGTTGGGAGCCACCACACCCAGTTACGATATGGAGCATGAGGTGGATGAGACCTATCCTACAGAACATATCACCAAGGAACTGGTGGAGCAGACGCTCATGCAGTTTGTGGGAGATATCCAACAGGTGCCCCCTCAGTATTCTGCTGTGAAGATAGGTGGAAAACGGGCCTATAACCTGATGCGTAAGGGGAATGAGGTCGTACTGAGTGCCAAGACTGTGCGGATTGACAAGATTGAGTTGACCGACTTTCGTCCTGACATCATGCAAATGACTATCCGGGTGATCTGCGGAAAAGGGACCTATATCCGATCCCTGGCACGTGATATCGGAGAAGCCTTGGGCAGCGGTGCCTATCTGACGGCACTCTGTCGTACGAGGGTAGGGGATGTGACGCTTGCCGACTGTGTTGAGATGGACGACTTCTCTGCATGGCTCGACCAACAGGAGATTGAAATATCGCAAAAATAAATATATGAAACTATCACAATTCAAATTCAAACTGCCGGAGGCACTCGTGGCATTAGAACCGCCTCACAAAGTCTTTGAGAACGAGGATGGAACGGTCGAGAAGATCTATCGACGTGATGAATGCCGTCTGATGGTGATTCATCGTAAGAGTCAGACCATCGACATGTTCCAGAAAAATGAGAAAGGCAAAGATACTGATCAGCCTCTTCTGTTCCGTGACGTGGTGAATTACTTCGGTGAGGGAGATGCCTTTGTCTTGAATGACACCAAGGTGTTCCCGGCCCGTCTTTTTGGAACGAAAGAGAAGACCGATGCCAAGATAGAGGTGTTCCTGTTGCGAGAACTCAATGAGGAGTTACGCTTATGGGATGTGCTGGTAGAGCCAGCCCGTAAAATCCGTATTGGTAATAAATTGTTCTTCGATGAGGATGGACCCATGGTGGCTGAGGTGATAGACAATACGACCAGTCGCGGACGTACGCTGCGTTTCCTCTATGACTGTCCTCATGATGAGTTCAAGCGTGAACTCTTCGCCTTAGGCTCATCTCCGCTACCCCGATACATTGTGGATAATCGGGAGGCAACGGCTGATGATATGGAGAATTTCCAGACGATTTATGCCCGTCATGAGGGTGCTGTCACAGCCCCTGCCTCCGGACTGCATTTCAGTCGGGAACTGATGAAGCGGCTGGAGATACGGGGTGTTAATTTCTCGTATATCACCGTACATTGTGGACTGGGATGCTTCGACCCGATAGAGGTGGAGGACCTGACTAAGCATAAGATGAGTTCAGAGCAGATGATTGTCAGTGCGGAAGCATGTCAGGTGGTGAACGATGCCAAACAGGGTGGTCATCATATCTGTGCTGTGGGTGTCAGTACACTGAGGGCTACAGAGACGGCTGTAAGCACGGATGGACAGTTGAAAGAGTTTGATGGATGGACTAATAAGTTTATCTTCCCACCCTATGATTTCGGCTTGGCTGACTCGATGATTACCAATTTCTATCATCCTGAGTCTACGATGATGATGGCAACAGCAGCCTTCGGCGGCTATGACTTGATCTTCAAGGCCTATGAGGAGGCCGTGAAGGAAGGATATAAGTTCGGCTGCTATGGGGATGCGATGCTGATACTCGACGATTGAATATTGAGAACAGCGTGAAGCATTGCGTCTATCTAGGACTGGGCTCTAATTTGGGCGATAGGGAGGAGAACATCCGTCAGGCGGTATCCCTCATCCAAGAGCGGATCGGGAAGGTCGTCCGACAGTCGTCCATGATTGAGACGGAACCCTGGGGCTTTGAGTCTGATAACAGGTTCCTCAATGCCGTTATCCTATGTGAGACGGAAAAGACACCACGGGAGGTGCTGAGGATCACACAGCGGATAGAGAAGGAGATGGGGCGCAAGAAGAAAACCTCGCTAATAGCCAATAGCCAAGAGCCGATAGTCAGATATCACGATCGTCCTATCGACATTGATATCCTGCTCTATGATGACCTGACGGTTGACGAGCCTGACTTGAAAATACCTCATCCGTTGATGCGACAACGTGACTTTGTGATGATACCCCTGAATGAAATTACTAATTCTTAAAACAAACTGTTATGAAAAAACTAATCTCTCTTCTGCTGTTAGGCGTTACATTGACTGCCTCAGCCCAGAAACATGCTTGTGACAATGGTAAGCCGTGTGCACATTGCGAGAATCCGTACAAGCGCTATACCCAGAATCTGCCGTTCCAGATGCCTGAGGTTAAAGCCCCTCAGTTTCCTGACCGTCAGGTCAGCCTCAAGGACTTCGGTGCTGTGGGTGACGGCGTTACCTTGAATACCGAGGCGTTTGCCAAGGCTATTGATGCCCTTAGTAGTCAGGGTGGCGGAAAACTGGTTGTTCCTGCCGGTGTATGGTATACCGGACCTATCGTCCTCAAGTCGAATATCAACCTCCATCTTCAGGTGGGTGCCGTTATCATGTTTGCGGCTGATGAGTCGCTCTATCCTATCCTTAACACCTCGTTTGAAGGGCTGGACACTCGTCGCTGTCAGTCACCACTGAGTGCTAATGGGGCCGAGAATATAGCCATCACAGGTCGTGGCGTGATTGATGGTAATGGTCAGTATTGGCGTCCTGTCAAGAAAGGTAAGATGACGGAGGGACAGTGGAAAGAAGTGTTGGCTCGCCCAGGTGGTGTGGCAGTGCGTAAAGACTACTGGGTGCCTTCTCAGGGTTATGCCGATGCGGAGAAGAATGCCAATATGAACGTGCCCAACGCACAGACAGAGGAGGAGTGGAATGCCATCAAGCGTTTCCTGCGTCCTGTCATGATCTCGCTGGTGAAGTGTAAGAATGTATTGTTGCAGGGTGTCATCTTTCAGAACTCTCCTGCATGGAATATCCATCCGCTGATGTGTGAGAATATCATTTTGGATAATGTACTCGCGCGTAATCCTTTCTATGCTCAGAATGGTGATGCCCTTGACTTGGAGTCATGTAAGAATGCCCTGATAGTCAACTCTAAGTTTGATGCGGGTGATGATGGTATCTGTATCAAGAGTGGTAAGGATGCCGATGGCCGTCGTCGTGGTGTTCCCTGCGAGAATGTGGTGGTCGACGGCTGTACGGTATTCGCCGGACATGGTGGCTTCGTAGTAGGCTCCGAGATGAGTGGTGGCGTGAAGAATATCCTTGTGGAGAACTGTCAGTTCCTGGGTACGGATGTCGGTTTGCGTTTCAAGTCAACACGTGGCCGTGGCGGTATCGTGGAGAATATTTTCATCAAGGGTATCTCTATGACGGATATCAAGACAGATGCCATTACCTTTAATATGTACTATGGGGGAAAGTCGGTGGCAGAGATGCTTGCTGATGGTGATAATCCAGACAATACCACTAAGGTTCCTGTGGATGAGACGACTCCTATCTTCCGTAATATCAATATCCAGGATATTATCTGCAACGGGGCCGGTCGTGCCATGGAGTTCAACGGACTGCCTGAGATGCCTATCGATGGCATCAGTCTGGAGAATGTTCAGATTATTGCCAAGAAGGATGCGGTATTCTCCAATTATAAGAATGTGACAAAGAAAAATGTGAATATCATCATCCAGTAAGATAAAAAAGAATCCCGCTCCAATTGGAACGGGATTTCTTTTTGTCTTTGCATCTTATTTACGCAGACCGAGATCTTTAATGATGGCACGGTAGCGATTGATGTCCTTGTTGTAGAGATACTTCAGGAGTTTACGACGGCGACCTACCAACTTAGTCAGTGAACGAGCGGTACCGAAGTCCTTGTGGTTCTGCTTCAGGTGCTCTGTCAGGTGACTGATACGGAAGGTGAACAGAGCAATCTGGCTCTCTGCAGATCCTGTGTCTGTTGCGCTCTTGCCATGCTTCTCAAAGATCTCTTTCTTTTTTGCTTGATCTAAATACATAATTTTGATGATTTAAATTGTTAATATAATACATCTTTCGGATGTCTTCCGCCATCATCATATGCGGGGTACATCGTCAAATGCGGGTGCAAAATTACTACATTTTCTTCAAATAACAAACTTTTCTCAGAAAAAAGTAGTAATTTTGCACCCGATTTTACGTAAAATGTTATGCAGGATATTAGAAATATTGCGATTATCGCACATGTAGACCACGGAAAGACGACACTCGTGGACAAGATGATGCTGGCGGGAAACCTGTTCCGTGAGGGACAGAACCTGAGTAGCCAGGTGTTGGACGCTAACGACTTGGAGCGTGAGCGGGGCATCACGATTCTTTCGAAGAATGTAAGTATCAACTGGAAAGGAACGAAGATTAATATTATCGATACTCCGGGACACTCTGACTTCGGTGGCGAGGTGGAGCGTGTGCTGAACATGGCGGACGGCTGTCTCTTGCTGGTCGATGCTTTTGAGGGCCCGATGCCGCAGACCCGTTTCGTGTTGCAGAAAGCATTACAGATTGGACTGAAACCCATCGTGGTCGTGAATAAAGTCGACAAACCTAACTGTCGTCCTGAGGAGGTCTATGAGATGGTCTTCGACTTGATGTTCTCCCTCGACGCTACGGAAGACCAGTTGGACTTCCCTGTGGTCTATGGCTCAGCGAAGAACGGCTGGATGGGTGAGGACTATAACAAGCCCACCAATGATATCACCTATCTGTTGGACAAGATCGTGGAGGTGATTCCTGCTCCTCAGCAGATAGAGGGTACGCCCCAGATGCTCATCACCTCACTCGACTATTCGAGTTATACGGGACGTATCGCCGTGGGTCGTGTGCATCGTGGCAGTCTGAAAGACGGACAACAGGTGACCATCGCCCATCGTGACGGGTCTATGGAGAAAACCAAGATCAAGGAACTGCATACCTTTGACGGCATGGGACATGGTCGCACGGAACAGGTCGACTGTGGGGATATCTGTGCTGTCATCGGACTGGAGAAATTCGAGATCGGTGATACCATCTGTGATATTGAGAACCCGGAACCGCTGCCTCCTATTGCCATCGATGAGCCTACCATGTCGATGCTCTTCACCATCAACGACTCCCCCTTCTTCGGCAAGGAGGGTAAGTTTGTCACCAGCCGTCATATCAACGACCGTCTGGAGAAGGAACTGGAGAAGAACCTCGCCCTGCGGGTGGAGCCCTTCGAGGATGCCACCGACCGTTGGGTAGTCAGTGGTCGTGGTGTGTTACACCTCTCCGTCCTCATCGAGACGATGCGTCGTGAGGGCTATGAGTTACAGGTAGGCCAGCCACAGGTGATCTATAAGGAGATAGATGGTCAGAAGTGTGAACCGATCGAGGAACTGACTATCAACGTTCCTGAGGAGTTCGCCTCTAAAATGATTGATATGGTGACACGCCGTAAGGGTGAGATGACATCGATGGAGAGTCAGGGTGACCGTACCAATATCGAGTTTGATATCCCGTCACGTGGCATCATCGGACTGCGCACCAATGTGCTGACGGCTTCTCAGGGTGAGGCGATCATGGCTCACCGCTTCAAGGAGTACCAGCCCTATAAGGGGGACATCGAGCGTCGTGTCAACGGTTCGATGATTGCCTTGGAGGTCGGTACGGCTTTCGCATATTCCATCGATAAACTGCAAGATAGAGGTAAGTTCTTCATCGACCCAGGTGAGGAGGTGTATATGGGTCAGGTGGTTGGTGAGCATGTCCATGACAACGACCTCGTAGTCAACGTGGCAAAGGCCAAGCAACTCACCAATGTCCGTGCCTCAGGTACGGATGAGAAGGCACGTATCATCCCCAAGACCGTTATGTCACTTGAGGAATGTCTGGAGTATATTAAGGAAGACGAGTTGGTAGAGGTCACTCCCAAGTCGATGCGCATGCGTAAGATTATCCTTGACCACGACCAGCGGAAAAAAGCAAACAAACAATAGAATATCAGAAAACATCTCCCCTTCTCCCGTTTTTGCTTGAAACGGCGATGTGCAGGGGCTTTCAAGACGGGAGTAGTTGTTGCAACTACTCCCGTACTAGTCTTTTTTATGCACTTTTCCGTGGTATCGCTTTGTAATAGGCGACATGACTATGCTCCACACGCTCATAACCCAAGTCCCTCATGGCGAATCCGAGTTGAATCCTGCTGCTTCTGTTAATCTTGACGAAGGGGTATTCTTGTTGGATGACTTTCAGCATTTCTATGCTGTTGATGGTCTTGGCCCGCTCTCCCTCCTTGGGCTTTCTGAAGCATACCCTGATAATCTCGGTAATGTCTTTCTGTTCCCTGAAGTTGAGGTTGAGTTCCTGGATACGCGCCACCTCTGCGTTATTGAACCAATAGGGCACCTTCAACTCCCTGATCTCATGAAGCACCTGTGCATAGAGTTGCCCATAGTCAATCTCCCCCTCGTTATCGATGAACTGCCCTTTGGGAATTGCCAGACAGATGTATCGTCTGCTGCCCGTGGCATCCGTCAGGGGGTGTGGGTTGTTCGTTGTGGCGACGAAAGAGGCGAACCTCGGACGGTCTTCTTGACTGCAGCCGAAGATGGGACGACCATTAACTTTCGACTTGGACAGGGTCTGTTTCAGATGGGCATGCTGACTGGGACGGATCGCCTCCAACTCGTCGAGGTTCACCAGCAGGTTGTTGGTCAGTGCCATCTCCTTGTCGAACTTGTTCGAGAGGTTCAGGTGGTCGAGAAAATACTCCCTCAGATGGGGAGGCAGCAACCTCGTCACGAAGGTCGTCTTGCCACAGCCTTGTGCACCGATCAGAGTAGGGACACACTCGTTGCCGTGGATGGTGTCCATCTGCAACCAGTGGGCGACCGTCGAGCGGATCCAAGTGGCAAGGAAGCCATGCTGCTCTGTCGAGATACCGGGAATCCTTCCGAAGAGTTCTGCTACATGGTTCTGTCCGTCCCATTGGGGTAGGTGCTCCAAGAAGTCCTGTATCGGATTGTATTTTGGAACCTCCTCAGAATGAACCAGTTCCATAATCTCTGTCTTCGGACTCCCTTTCTCACAGACACCTTCCCGTTTAGCACGGATGATGATACTGTTTTGTGCTTCCTGTGTCAGCGTTCGATAGATGGGTACCTCAGCAGGAAGCGTTGCAAACTCTACCTTCCCATTCAGCATGTTGCGACGGAACAGGTAATTGTCTTGGAGGAACAACTCTGTATTCAGAGTTTTCTCCTGCAAAGCCGCAAAGGTTTCGCTTTGTGAATTGGAATTTTTAAACATAGTTTATAAATCAATTTAGTTAATAAATGTGTTCTCAGGGTATTTCCCAGAGGTTTTCGACTGCGAAGATACAAAAAGATAATCCCTTTTGCAATACCTATTAGGAGGTACAACCCTTCCGGCTATCAGGAATTTAGTATTCCGACATTCCGGATACCCCGTACGAGGTGTTCGGAGTACCTCTACGAAGTATCCGGAATGGGATTCCCAGATATCCGGAAGGCTCTTGGGAATAATGTTAATGGAGTATAAAAATAATGAAAATCCTTCTCTCTTCGTTAGAAAGTGGAGAAATCATATACATAGGCATAATGTTCGAAGACCAGATTCTCCGTATAGCCTGTGCGTTGAAAGAGTTGGATAATCCACTCCTGTTGTTCCTCGTTCAGCATCCGTTCGCCATTGTTGTAACGATAGTAATTGCTGGTACCGTTGAGGTATTGTCGCATAGCAGTACGCAATCCCCTTTCATGCTTGCTCTTCACCTCCTCGAATAGTTTGCCGAATCCCCATGCCATCTTGATGGGCTGACCAGTGGCAAACAGTCGGCATCCCTTTTCTGTCACCTTCATGTTTGGATAGACAGCAGGTCCCCAGTCCCGTTCCTCTGGCACTTCCTGCCCAGCAAGAAACCTCAGACACTCGTCCTTCATAGGACATGTTTCCATAAAGCATAGTTGATACCCTTTGGGTGCATTCCGATAATCGGCTTTGATTGTTAGATTTTTTGTGCTCATTAATAGTTATGAATAAATGGTTTGTTATTTTGTTGATAATATCATAGTTGATACATCGACTACAAAGATACAACTTTTTCTCGAATCCACCAGACTCCCCACCTCTCTTTTTTACACTAAAAGGGATGAGACAGCAAAAAGGGACTAGTACGGGACTAGTTACACTAACTACTCCCGTCCCGAAATGCCCTGAACATCGCTGTTTCTGGGGAATACGGGAGAAGGGGAGTAGTTTCTTTACGAAAAGTATATTGGTAGTCTGAAAAAGTTCTTGATCGTTTTACGATAAACTTATAATTATTCGGAAAAAGTCCCGATTTTGGTATGTGAAAACTCGGAAAAAGTCCCGATTTCCTTGCAGAAATCTAGATTTATTCGTATATTTCAGCCGATAAACAGATATTCCTGAGGACACCAGATTATAATATTCACCATGCCGTAGTCTTTTCTAATGAACGTCATGTTTTTGAGGAGAAAGGTATTGTTTATATGCCAATTTATTATTGTATGTTCTATGAGGCACGGCAAGTGACGAATAATGGTAGTTTGATTATTCCAGAGATACAACTTCCTGAATAGGAACAGAAATCCCATTAAAACGATCAATATCTAAAAAACGTCTTCATTCAAAAAAATCAAATAAATTTGGATTTTTGTTTTCTTTTTTGTATCTTTGTAGCCGACTAAAGCCAGTCCTTTCGAGGACAGGGTGGGTCAAGACAACATCGATGGAATCCAGAGGCTGAGGACACCGTTTGTGAGGACAGCCAAAGGGAAAGGACGTTTTCGAACGTTACCTGTCTGTATAGTCAAATCTCGCAAATTTGAATCATCGTACAGCGGTAATGCAACGAAGCGTTTGCGTGGGTGTATTATATCCCGGCAGTTCGTTGCTATCATTATATCTTGATGGTTAGCGTCTATGCCGAACTATATAATATCACTCGACGTGGGCTGGCTTGCGTTGCTTATCCTTACGATGGGGCAATGCGAGAGCCTGACTATAGGGATAGGCGCGGAGAAACAAACTCCCACGTCTTTTTTTATTTCCAGACCTGAAACAGAATATTAACGCTGAATTTGGGAGTTTATAAGCATCTTTAAACTTCTAACGTTATGAAGAAGAATAAGAACAACGAGGAACTCCAGTCGCGAAGGGAATTCTTCAAAAGAGCAGCTAAGAGCGCACTGCCAATGATTGGTGCTATTGCACTGGCAAGTTCTCCTGCTGTGCTTCAGGCTGCCGAAGTCGCTGCCACAGGTTGCAATGGAAGTTGCAGTGGTCTTTGCTCGGGTTGCAGAAGCTGTACGGGAACGTGTAGTGGTCTCTGTGAGGGTTGTCGTGGCTGTAGCGGCACATGTAGCGGTCTTTGCCAGGGGTGCCGTGGTTGTAGCGGTACTTGCAGTGGCAGAAGCTATTAATCCTGTTTTTGGTGGCAATGGCGTGAAATACTGCCATTGCCATCTAATCATTCTGAATATGGGAGACGGTCAAGTAAGGACTATTATTTTCATTGTAACGAAGGAATGCCAATTTCGTTGCAGGTATTGCTATTTAGTTGAAAAAAACTCATACGAGGTGATGCCTTCAATAATTGGGAGGTCTGCTGTTGATTTCATTCTGGCTAATCCAGAATTTGATGAAGATTCTGTCATTTTGGACTTTATTGGAGGAGAACCGCTTATAGAAATAGAACGCATTGAAGAAATATGCGGATACTTTGTAAAAAGAGCAGAAGAAAGTGGCCACCGATGGAGTACGAATTATACTATACGTATTACTACTAATGGTTTACTGTATAACAAAGAAGCGGTACAAGCATTCCTAATAAAATACAATGAGCATATATCCATTTCTATTTCGTTAGATGGAACCAAACGGAAAAATGACACAAATAGGGTTTTCGTTTCAGGAAAGGGAACATACGATTCAATAATAGACAATGTAAGGCTATGGATTAGACAATATCCTGAAAGCGAATCCAGAATGACTATTTCGCATGATGATTTGCCTTTTGTTAAAGAAAGCATCTTACATCTTCTTGAACTTGGAATAAAGAATATTGATGTTCGCATCGTTAATGAAGATGTCTGGAAAGATGGAGATGACATCATATATGAAAATCAACTGATATCGCTTGCCGATTATTTGGTGAGCAAAGAATCTCTTGACAGCCATCTTTCGTGCTTCCATGAAGAAAAAGGGATGCCTATTTCTGATAATGTGGATATTTCGTGCGGAAACAAAGTTATTGCCATTGATTCTCTTGGTAATTTGTATCCGTGTCATAGATTTGCATCATATTCATTAAGGACAAAGTCACCACTAATTATCGGTGACGTCTTCAATGGAATAGACAAAAACAAGATGCGAGCTTTTGCTTGCTTTGACGTACGGACTCATAACTCAAAAGAATGCAACGAATGCAACATTTGTGGTGATTGTAGGTTCTGTTTGGCCGAAGATTATGATTCTGCTGAAACAAATACTATATATCAACATTCAAAAGCCATTTGTAAAATGCACAAGGCTGAAGTTCGGGCCTATAATTATTATTGGAGATTATATAATCATAAATCACAGAATTATGACTGATAATGAATTAAAAAGTGGAGGTACAAAACCATGGAAAGAGGGTGTCTCTAAGTCTGTGACATTCATAGTCACCAAGGACTGCCAGCTTGCCTGTAAGTATTGTTATCTCGTAGGGAAAAACAACCAAGAGCGAATGTCTTTCGAGATAGCAAAGAAAGCCGTTGACTATATATTAGACAATGAGCAAATGTTTGAGGAAGAGTCCGTCATTTGGGATTTTATAGGTGGTGAACCACTTATTGAGGTTGAGTTGATAGACAGAATTAGTGATTATATAAAGCTCAAAATGTATGAAATGAACCACCATTGGTTTGATGCCTATAGGTTCAATCTTACTACGAATGGTATTAACTATAATAGCAAGGCTGTACAGAAGTATGTGGAAAAGAACCACGATCACCTCAATATCGTTATAACAATTGACGGAACTGAAAGGAAACACAATATCAACAGAATATATAAAGATGGTAGAGGGTCGTACCAAGATGTGGTAAAGAACATTCCATTATGGCTGTCACAATTTCCACAGACAAGTACGAAAGTAACCATCAGTTCTGCCGATATTCCATACATCAAAGAAAGCGTTATGCATCTATATGAATTGGGGATCAAAGAGGTAAACATAAATTGTGTTTTCGAGGATGTCTGGAATGATGGCGATGATGTCCTTTTTGAACAACAATTAATTGAACTGGCTGATTGGATAATTGAAAACGACTACTATCTGGAGTATAATTGTTCCTTCTATGACTGGGAACATTTAGGAAAACCTTTAGACCCCAACTTCAACAATCAGAACTGGTGTGGTGCTGGTCGAATGCTGAGTGTTGATGCAGCAGGGAATTTTTATCCTTGTACAAGGTTTGCAAAGTACTCGTTGCGCGAAAAGAGCCCCATTATAATTGGCAATATTCATGATGGCATTAATGCAAATCTTCTGAGGCCATTCTTAATCTTAGACCGAACGACACAAAGTCCTCAAAAATGTTTAGACTGTGAGGTGGCGAGTGGTTGTGCATGGTGCCAGGGTGAAAACTATGATGCCGCAGCAACTGACACAATCTACGAAAGAGCAACGGCCATCTGCTTGATGCATAAAGCACGAGTAAGAGCTAACAACTATTATTGGAATAAGCTCTATCGCAAATTAGAATTAAAAGGAATTCGAGAAGAGTTTGAGGCCAATAGGCCAAAGTCTAACCCTATAAACTGCTAAATTATGATGCAATATTTGATAATATTATTGGATGACACTTCTGTAAACTACTGTCATTGCGACAACCCCTACAACGAGCGTCGTTTAATCAACATAGATGACCTGAAGGCTGGTATCTTCTATGCCATGAAGGAGAATTTGATGATACAGTTTGTTTATCCTGATTACGAGTTGCCGCAAGAATATATCGACGTAATCGACAGCATTGACCACCATGACATCAAACCTATTGGATGTGGCGAAGCAGACGTGTACGTTATTGAAGATATTAAAAAGGGGGGCATGCCGCAAGACGTGATGATTCTTCGGGTCACAAAGAGTCAATTATTTGAAAGCTTTGGGTTGATTTCAGATCTATTGAGAGTTGTTCAGCGCCTTAATGTCGTTATTACAGATTTGGAAACAATGACTGACGGTTGTTTGGAACAATACAATGTGTTGCTTGACAAATTGGCTGTTGTTGTTAAAGAAGAATACTTGAAAGGGCGTACTCCGCAGTTCAACATGTTAACAGACCGCATGATGATTGATGCACCCAACCATTGTAATGCTGGAGTAGAAAACATCACTATTGCTCCTAATGGAAAATTCTATCTGTGTCAGGCCTTCTATTATAGTAATCCAGCGGATAGTGTTGGTGACCTTGCAAGTGGATTGAACATCAAAAATCAACAACTATTGAGATTAGATCATGCTCCACTTTGTCGGCACTGCGACTCCTATCATTGCCGCCGATGTATCTGGCTTAATCGCAAGACCACTTTAGAAGTAAATACCCCAAGTCACGAACAATGCATTGTTGCGCATACTGAGCGCAATGCAGCTCGAAGACTATTGGCATCTATTAGGGAAGAAGGTCAATTCTTGCAAGAAATGAATATTCCTGAAATAGACTATTTGGATCCGTTTGACGTAAGAAAAGAATGGTAAGAAGTGTAATCATGAAAAAAATACCGTAATTGCTTTTTTGTTAGTAGTTTTCCTTTCTACACATGCACAGGATGTAGAGGTGTACAATTATTCTATGCGTGTTATGATGCCCAAGGAAACAAAATGAATTTAAATGATATGGGATTAGCAGTAACTATAGCATTTTGGATGGACTTTTTATGGACGAACAACCGTAAATTTGTTTGGTTCAGCATCAAATACCCTCGCAGGCTAAGTTATGCCTCTATGTCCAATTAATCGGCAATTTAATTATATGGGAGTTAATAATGGGTGGCGTGTTTTTTAATTGGATGAATACGGTCGTAGTGCTTATAAGTTCTGATACCAATACGGTAAGAGTAGAACGACATGCAAATGGAATATTATTAAACTATACAGAATACAGGAAATAATGGCAACAAAGAAACTTGTAGGACATGTGACTCCTGAAGAACGTAATGAGATTCAGACGCTCTTCGAACGTCGCAACGGGTTAAATGAACTTGCAAAGATACTCTCTACAGACAATGCAGAACTGTATGAAAAGTTAGTAAAAGATTTAGGCGAAACAAGTACAAAATTCCAAGATTGGTGGGATAAAATGGCAGAAAAATACCAGTGGGAATCTTCTGTCGGTGGTCACTGGGAGATAAACTTTGATTCGAAAGAAATATTTTTAGTTTCAGAATAGGATTATGGCTACTCAATTGTTATTCATTGGAACCACCGAACTTTTGCTAATCGGTGGAATTGCTTTACTTTTATTTGGAGGGAAGAAATTACCCGAAATGATGAAAGGTTTAGGGCAGGGCGTACAAAGCTTCAAGAAAGGTATGAAAGAACCACTTGAAGAAGATATTGAAGAAGAAGGCGAAGAAGAAAAAGATGCAGAAGGCAGAACCAGAGCAGAACCAGAAGCAGAAAGAAACGATACAGAAACAACAGCCGCAACTTCAAAATGAAATAGCTGAGGAAGACGGCAATCTGCTGACATTTGGCGGACACCTTGAGGTGTTCCGCCAGATGTTGTTTCGCATTCTCGGCGTAGCAGGGCTCATTGCGGTTGCCGTGTTCTGCTTTAAAGACTTCACTTGGAGTATTCTTATGGCTCCGAGTGAATGGGACTTTTGCACGTATCGGTGGCTGGAAACAGTAATGCAAGCGGTAGGCATTGACTTCCACTTTGAAGAGTATCATGTGAATCTGATTGCAACCGACTTGTCGAGTCAGTTTATGACTCACATCACTACAGCGGTCTATCTGGGACTGCTAGGGGCTTCACCTTATATATTATATGAACTATTCCATTTTATTTCGCCCGCCCTCTATGAGAATGAGCGGAAGTATTCGGTACAGGTGGCTGGCATTATCTATGTTCTGTTCTTGCTTGGTGTACTAATGTCTTATTTCGTGCTGTTCCCTATCTCCTTTCGTTTCCTCGGAACTTATAGCGTATCAGCGAAGGTGGTAAGCAACATTACGCTTGATTCGTATGTTTCTACATTCGTGTCGCTGACATTGGTCATGGGATTAGTTTTCCAACTTCCTGTAATTGCATTCTTTCTTGGTAAAATGGGCTTTATTACTTCTAATCAGCTTGCTGATTATCGCAAACATTCACTTGTTGCCATTATGCTTGTAGCCGCAATTATTACTCCACCAGACTTGATGACGTTGATATTAGTTACAATTCCATTGTATTTGCTTTATGAGGTAAGTATTGGTGTTGTTAGATGGATCGAACATTAAATTTGATATTCAGAAGATGGCTATTAATAAATATATAGATTGTTAGGTGCTATTCTAAATATTGAGTTTGTATATATAATATAGTATTGTGATGCAAACAAAATGTATATAATTTAATTTAGAACTTAAAGGTGAAGAGTATGAATAACTTATTTTATACTTTAGTTGTCTTCTTTCTGGCAAGTTGTGCAGAACAGGAGTTGTGTGAAGGTATCCCTGATGTTCAGAAAAGTGAGACCGTAGTGAATGATCAGTTTGTTTCCCTCTTGGAGCAGGCTCGATGGGGAGATGGGAAAGCGTGCCTCAAATTAGCGAAGATGTACCATGATGGGGTAGGGGTGAAGCCAGATTTTATGAATTCTGTCACGATGTTGATGATGGCTGAGCAATATGGGGAGAAACATGGAAGTCTGTCCTTTATGAAGGCATTGCCGCAGATGGATCGTATGAAGTTGATCTATGATTCATTTGATAGACTTGGAACCCGTCATTTTTCGAGCGCAGATAGTATTGCTGACGCATTGATTTCCCAAGGGTCTGAAAACGGGTATGTTTTAAAAGGTGTTGTGCAGATCCAGCGTGGCGATACTCTTGAAGGTAGGAAAGCGATAGAAATTGGTGCGGAAAAAGGGAGTTCGTTGGGAGAGTTAGTGCTTTGTGCCGTGTCCTCCCTTGGCAAACAGAATGGCAGAAGTGGAGTGTTAGCAAAACTTAGTGCCTTGTCGGAGCGGATACCAATGGCAAATAGGTTGCTTGCTGATATGTATTCTGGGTACGAAGGTATTGACATGATAGATGAACCCCTTGCTGAGAAGTATTATCTGAAAGCAGATAGGCGGGGTTGCTTAGGGAAACGTCCAGCACGTTGGCTCATCAACTATTATGATCGTAATGGGATTCAAATAGATTCTATGGAAATGAGGCGATTACAGATATTAAGTGGTTATGTAAATGATCCAGATGAATATATTCCTGACTCTGTGAAGGTTGATTCGGATTATTTGGAGATAGATACAGTAGCGGTAAAATAGTACAAGGGTAAAGCGTTATGAAAACGGTAATGATGATGGTCATGGCTTTACTCACAGGGGTTTGCCATGCACAAAGTGGGAAGATCAATGTGAATAGTCTGGGGATTACACAGATTGATTGAGGAGACAGATGATTTTATTGTGATTATGTGATTAAAGAAAAATTTAGTACTTTTGCAAATTAAACAAGGAGGTAGTTATGAATAATCTGGAAGCATTATTGAAGAAAATGATCAGTGGTCTGCTTAAGCAAGTGGAAGAGAAGGTGCCAGAGAAGGGGGCTTTCCCTGTCGTGTATGAACGGGAGGATGTCACTGAGATGAAGATGGGGGTGTCGCATGTGATTTTGAAGGTGTCGAATGTTTCATCGAAAGGTTGTGAGGATGAGCGTTTCCTGGATTTGGCAGTTGTCAATCACCCCAATCCCTATGGGGCAGAGAGTGCGGTGGGATTCGGTTCCACACAGGATATCCTGGCACGTCTTCGGGGAGAGGAGTTGTTGGAGGTACTGATGAAGAAAGTGCCGAAACTGGCGGATGATATCTACGATGTGGAAATGCATCCGTATGGATAAATCTTAATTCTTGCGAGATCTATTCCTGTCCTTTCTCTTTTGCCACCCGTTTGGCTTCTTTCTGGCGTTGCTTCTCCAGTTTACGAGCCTCCTTTTCACGGCGCTTTTGTTCTTTACGGGCTTCCTTCTCCCGTTTCTTCTGCTCCTTCTTGAGTTGTTTCTCCAGTTTACGGGCTTCCTTGGCAGCCTCCTTGGCTGCCTTGCGTTCACTCTTTGCATCAGCCTTCTCCTTGGCTGAGGCCTCCAAGGCATCACGTAACATCTCCTTATCGAAGGTGAATACATGTCCTAAGATACCCAAGGACAGTGTCTTAGTCTCATCCTCCAGTTCCACATGGGTGGTGTTGAACAGCAGGTAGTTGTCCACCTCCAGTTTGGAGTTCAGGGCAACCTCTATGGTTTTATTGACGATACCCTTTCCCAGATCCGTCAATACATTATCACCCAGTCCGCGTTGGCTGGCCTCTTCATCCACATAGGCCTTGACAGCCTCCATCATCGCTTTCTTATGAGCCTTCTTGTCGGGAATGGTCTTGACCATGGCGATGATGGCAATCAGTGCAATGGCACCTATCAAAAATTTCTTCATATTTCTTTCTTTTTTATGGTTAATCAGATAATGAATCCACGAAATGCTTGGTCACTTGGAAAGAGTGCTCTGCCACCGTGTCCCAGAAGTTATGATACTGTGAGGCATTGGTGTCACGAAGGGGAATGTCACTGATGACACGGAAGGAGATAAACGGAACCTTATTGATAAAGCAGGTCTGGGCAATGGCGCATGACTCCATATCGACAGCCTTGGCATCAGGGAAGAGGTTGATGATGCTGCGCATCTTCTCCTTGGAATCGACAAACCAGTCACCAGTCACGATGAGACCGGCATGGATACATAATTCTGTATTCCTCATGCTTAACTGCAGAGCCTTCTGCAACAGAAGAGGATCGGCTTGGTAGTGGGCGGGCAGTCCCTGTACTTGTCCGTACTGTGTCGTGTTGTCGATGGCTGCACCGCAATAGACATCATGGTAGGTCAGTTCCGTACTCACCACGACATCCTGTACGTTGATGTCGTCCCCATTACCTCCTGCGCATCCGCTTGAGATGATGACATCAGGATGGAACTCGTTGATCATGCGCTGGGCACCCAGGGCTGCATTTACTTTTCCAATACCGCATTTCTCTACGCGTACACTACCATCATTGAAGAGTTGTTGTAACTGTCTCAACTCTTTGTCCATTGCTACAATGATTCCTATTTTCATGTTCTTGAACGATTTTGGCGGCAAAGTTACAAAGAAATTAGGAATTAGGAATTAGGAATTATTTACTATCTTTGCAGTCAGAAATTAAATATGATGAACATGAAAAGTCTGAAACAATGTCTGCCGGATATCCTGGTGGTCGTATTATTTGCCGTGATATCATTCGCCTATTTCTTCCCTGCCGACATAGAGGGACGTATCCTCTATCGTCATGATTCTTCCGCCGGTAGGGGGGCAGGACAGGAGGCATCAGAATATTATCAGCGGACAGGAGAACGTACCCGTTGGACCAATGCTGTGTTCGGCGGTATGCCTACCTATCAGACAGCCCCGTCGTATAAGAGTACCGACACGTTGGCGAAGGTGGAGAAGGTATACCATCTGTGGCTACCTGAGAACGTATGGTATGTCTTTGCCTACCTGTTGGGCTTCTATATCTTGTTGCGTGCCTTCGATTTCCGTTGGTATCTCGCCACGTTGGGTGCAGTGGTATGGGCCTTCAGCAGTTACTTCTTTATAATTATCGCTGCAGGACATATCTGGAAGGTAATTGCCTTGGCCTACCTGCCCCCGATGATAGCGGGTGTGGTACTGGCCTATCGGGGTAAGTATGCATGGGGCTTGATAGTAACAGCGTTGTTCTGTGCCTTGGAGGTCCTTGCCAACCATGTTCAGATGACCTATTACTACCTGTTTGTCATCCTGGCAATGGTCATCGCCTTTATCATCGAAGGTGCCCGTCAGAAGGCTTGGCAGCATCTGCTGAAGGCGACGGGTGTCTGTATTGCCGGTGCGGCCATCGGTATCTGTATCAATATGTCAAACCTCTACCATACTTGGGAGTATGGCAAGGAGTCGATGCGTGGTAAGAGTGAACTGGTGAAGGAAAATGCCGCTAACCAGACTTCCAGTGGACTGGACCGTGACTATATCACGCAATGGAGTTATGGTATAGACGAGACCTGGACATTACTGGTACCGAATACTAAGGGTGGAGCCTCAGTGCCGATGGTTCTCAACAAGACAGCGATGGCACATGCCGATAATGACTATCTGGGTATTTATGAGCAGTTGGGACAGTATTGGGGTAACCAGCCGATGACGGCAGGTCCTGTGTATGTGGGTGCTTTTGTCCTGATGCTTTTCGTCCTGGGACTGTTTATCGTGAAGGGTCCCCTGAAATGGGCCCTGCTGGCAGTGACAATCCTCTCGATTCTCCTGTCATGGGGACGTAACTTCATGCCGTTTACTGATTTCTTCCTCGACTATATCCCGATGTATGCGAAGTTCCGTACGGTGGCTTCCATCCTCGTCATCGCTGAGTTTACTATTCCCTTGTTGGCGATGCTGGCCCTGAAGAAAATCATTGATGATCCGGAGTTGTTGACGAAGAAGATGAAATATGTGTGGATAGCCTTCGGACTGACGGGCGGACTGGCCCTGCTCTTTGCCCTGATGCCTAAGGTGTTCTTCCCCGATTATATCAGTGTCAGTGAGATGCAGGCCATGAGACAGATACCTGCGGAACAGTTGGCTCCGTTGGTACAGAACCTGACGGAGATGCGTGTGGCTGTATTCACGGCCGACTGTTGGCGTTCGTTCTGGATCATCGTCATCGGAACGGCCTGTTTGTTACTCTACAAATACAAGAAACTTCGTACGGAATGGCTTGTGGGACTTCTCACGGTGCTTTGTCTTTTTGATATGTGGCAGGTCAACAAGCGTTACCTCAACGACGAGATGTTCGTGTCGAAGACTGTTCGTGAGGAACCCGTTCAGAAGTCGACAGCCATTGATCATATCCTACAGGATAAGTCTCTCGATTATCGGGTGCTGAACTTGGCTACTAACACGTTCAACGAGAACGAGACAAGTTTTTATGTGAAGAGCATCGGAGGTTATCATGCCGCTAAGTTGCGTCGTTATCAGGAACTGATAGATGCGTATATCTCGAAGGAGATGAATCAAGTATATAGTGCTATTGCAGAGGCTCAGGGGGATATGACTCAGGTGAAGGGTGACTCCGTATGCCCTGTCCTGAATATGCTGAATACGAAATATTTCATCCTGCCCTTGCAGGGTGGACAAACCGTTCCTGTGGAGAATCCGTATACCTATGGTAATGCTTGGCTGGTCGATAAGATCAGTTATGTGGAGAATGCCAATCAGGAACTGGATATGATTGCCAGCATCAATCTGCGCCATGAGGCGGTGGCTGATGTCAAGTTCAAGGGACAACTGGGTGAGAGCATCGCCCAGGATACGCTGAGTGTGGTACGTATCAAGAGTTATGATCCCAACCAACTGACCTATGAGGTGGAGTCTGGCAAGGGAGGAATCATCGTTTTCTCTGAGATATACTATCCCGGATGGACGGCCACGGTAGATGGTCAGGAACAAGAACTCGGGCGCGTCGACTATGTGTTACGTGCCTTGCAGGTCAAGCCAGGCAAGCATGAGATCGTGCTGAGTTTCTTCCCGAAGAGTATCACTACCACAGAGACCATCGCTTATGTGGCCTTGGCATTCCTTTTGCTCCTGCTCATCGTTTTGGCGGTACAGGCTTACCGAACCCATAGAAAGATATAAGGACACAACCCGAAGTACTATGAAGAAACTGTTATCCGTGCCACCTAACTTGGTGGATTGCTTTCATGACATCACAGGACTGAGTAAAGAGGAGTTTTTCTGTACGTGTGACCCTGTGGGCCACCGATTGGGCTCAGGCGGGGGGACCACCTGGCTCCTGCAGCAGGCTGCCGATTGGTTAGGTAATGAACGTAGTATCATCCTGCATGCCGGAGGACAGAGCCGTAGACTGCCTTCCTATGCTGTCAGCGGTAAGATACTGGCACCCATCCCTGTGTTCCGATGGGAACGGGGACAGCGTCTCTCCCAAACCTTGTTGGACCTACAACTGCCGTTGTATGAACGGATGATGGAGGCGGCTCCCCAACGGTTGCGTACCATGATTGTCAGCGGGGATGTGTATATCCGTGCCGCAGAGCGTATCGGTTCTGTTCCTGATGCGGATGTGGTATGTTACGGATTATGGCTCGATGCCTCCATCGCCAAAGATCACGGGGTATTCGTGAGCGACCGTCGTACACCGAATACTCTGAAGATGATGCTCCAGAAACCAAGTATGGAACGTCTCTCGGAACTGCTGAAAGATCATTTCTATCTCACGGATATCGGTATATGGCTGTTAAGTGATCGTGCCGTTCAACTATTGATGAAGCGGAGTCATGACGATCAGGGGCAACTGAAGGAATACGACCTGTATAGTGAGTTCGGCTGTACGTTGGGTACGCATCCGACTATCGACGACCCGGAACTGCGTGAGTTGAGTGTGGCTGTCGTCCCGTTACCTGGTGGTGAGTTCTACCATTTCGGTACGTCACGGGAGATGATCTCCTCGACACTGGCCATCCAAAATATCGTCAACGACCAGCGGGAGATTATGCATCATGACCGTAAACCGCATCCTTCGATCTTTACGCAGAATGCGATCACTCGCTATCAGTTCCTACCAGACAATAGCAATATATGGATAGAGAACAGTTATATCGGTCCTCGTTGGCAACTGACCTGTGACAATGTGGTGACGGGTGTTCCTGAGAACGACTGGGAGATGCGGCTGGAGCCGGGTGAGTGTATTGATGTCGTACCGGTAGGGGAGACAGATTATGAGATACGCCGTTATCATATCGATGAGGCAGTGAACAGTAATGAGGTGGCGGAGCGCGTCAACCTGCGTAGGTTGTTCGCTCAGCGGAAAACTTTCCGTAAGGCGAACTGGAGCATGATGAGTCGTAACTGGCAGCATAGTGTGTTCTACCAACTTGACTTAGATGATGCCGCCCGTGAGTTCAGAGAGATGAAGGTGGACCTGCCGCCTGCCCTTCCAGAGGATGCCCCGTTGATGACACGCATTCATGATGCGATGTTCCGTAACGATCATGATCATGCCTTCTCCCTGTTACGCAACGGACTGACGGAGGAGGTACTGGCACAGAAACAGACACCCCGTATGTCGGTCTATCAGGATCAGATCGTATGGGGACGCTCTCCTGTACGTATCGATCTTGCTGGCGGATGGACGGACACACCGCCCTACTGTCTGATGGAGGGTGGCAGTGTGGTGAATATCGCCATCGAACTGAATGGACAACCGCCTTTACAGGTATATGTGAAACCCAGTAAGGACTATCATATCGTATTACGTAGTATCGATCTGGGGGCTTCGGAACGGGTGGAGACCTATGAGCAACTGAGTGACTTCATGCATGTAGGCTCACCGTTCAGTATTCCGAAGGCTGCCCTGGCACTGGCTGGTTTTCTTCCTGCCTTTTCTGCGGAAACCTATCCGTCGCTGACGGCTCAGTTGGAGACCTTTGGCTGTGGTATCGAGTTGACGTTGTTGTCGGCTATTCCTGCAGGTAGTGGACTGGGTACGAGTAGTATTTTGGCGGCTACGGTATTGGGGGCTGTCAGTGATTTCTGTTCTCTGGCCTGGGATAAGAATGAGATAGGACGTCGTACTTTGGTACTGGAACAGTTGCTGACAACAGGTGGTGGCTGGCAGGATCAGTTTGGAGGTGTACTGGGCGGTGTGAAACTATTAGAGACAACCCGTGGCTTCGAACAGAATCCTGTGGTACGCTGGTTGCCTGATGATCTCTTTACACAACCGGAGTATCAGTCATGTCACCTGTTGTATTATACAGGCGTGACACGAACAGCAAAGAAGATTCTGGCGGAGATAGTACGCCGTATGTTCCTCAACCAGTATGACCAACTGTTGATGCTGCGGGCCATGAAGGCGCATTCGCTGGACCTCTATGAGGCCATCCAGCGGAATGACTTCACGGAGATGGGCCGACTAATCCGTAAGACATGGCAGCAGAACCAACTTATCGATAGCGGTACTAATCCGGAGGCAGTGCGTCGGATCACCGACTTGATAGATGATTTGTGTCTGGGTTATAAATTACCTGGTGCGGGCGGCGGCGGCTATCTGTATATGGTGGCCAAAGACCCAGAGGCGGCAGCACGTATCAAACAGATTATCCAACAGAGTGAGCAGAACCCGAATGCTCGTTTCGTGGATATGACACTGAGTAAGAAAGGCCTGCAGATCAGTAGGAGTTAATGAGATCAGATGTATGACGTAAGAAGGATGATGTGATGGAGTTTAGAACGATAGTAGACATAGAAAAACCGACTTTCCAAATAGAACCTTTGGAGTCTGTCCTGCTGGTAGGATCCTGTTTTGCAGATCGTATCGGGCATCGCTTCAAGGAAGAGAAGTTCAAGGCTGTTGTCAACCCCTTCGGGGTGATGTATAACCCAGCCTCTATCCTGCATACCATTCAACGGGTCGAGGTGGTGCCTCGGGTGGTATTCCTCACACTGGGCACTAATCATGTCTACCGACTGAGAGAAACAGGGGAGATAGTGGATAACTGTGAGAAGAGACCATCGCATCTCTTTCAGGAGGAGGAACTGACTGTCGGGGAGTGTGTAGATTATCTGCGTCAGACCGTCGAACTCCTGAGGGAGGGTAACCCTGAAGTGAAGGTGGTTCTGACCGTCAGTCCTATCCGTTATCGGAAATATGGCTATCACGGCAGTCAATTGTCGAAAGCCACTTTACTTATAGCCATCGCCCAACTCCTGCCTCAGTTCTCAGACCTCTTTTATTTTCCTGCCTATGAGATTGTGAATGATGAGTTGCGCGACTATCGTTTCTATGCCGCTGATATGCTTCATCCCTCGGAACAGACGGTTGACTATATCTGGGAACGGCTGTTAGAGACATATTTCAGTAAGGCTACCCATCAGTTTCTGACAGAATGGCATCCTATCCGTCAGGCACTCGACCACCGTCCGTTCCATCCTTATTCGGAAGATTACAAGGATTTTATGGATAAGACCATGAATAAAATAAACGAGTTAAAAAAGAAATATCCAACCTTTGACTTATGATTTACACCATAGAGAAAATCACCACGCTCATTGGAGCACGCCGCATCGGACATGCTGATGCGAAGATAGGATGGCTGTTGACAGACAGTCGTTCACTTTGTTTTCCTGAGGAGACGTTGTTTTTTGCCTTGCATTCACAGCGTAATGACGGGCACAAGTATATTGATGACCTTTATCGCCGTGGGGTGAGGAACTTCGTGGTGGAGAATCATCAATGGTCCATGGACAATGGTCAATATACCGATGCTAACTTCCTCGTGGTGCCTTCTACGCTGTCGGCACTACAGCGATTGGCAGAGCGCCATCGTGATGAGTTTGACATTCCAGTGGTAGGTATTACTGGTTCTAACGGTAAGACGATGGTGAAGGAGTGGCTCTACCAGATTCTGGAGCCTCAGATGACAGTGACACGTTCTCCTCGCAGTTATAACTCACAGATCGGTGTGCCGTTGTCTGTATGGCTGTTGAATGAACAGACGGAGGTGGCCTTATTCGAGGCGGGTATCAGTCAACCGGATGAGATGCAGTCATTGCATGATATCATCCAACCGACTATCGGTGTGCTCACTTCTTTGGGTGCGGCGCATCAGAAGAATTTCCGTTCGATGGAGGAGAAATGCATGGAGAAAATGTTGCTCTTCCATGGGGCGAAGGTGGTGGCCTATGACAGTGATGACGATGTGATCAGCCGTTGTATCCGTCGCTCAGGATATAAAGGTGAGAAAATCGGGTGGAGCCGTGACAACCAGTCGGCCCCGCTGTTTATCAGTAGGGTTGATAGTGACAATAGTACCTCAAGGATATCCTATACCTATCAAGGGATACGTGGCGAATATCATCTCCCTTTCATCGATGAGGCCTCTATAGCGTGCTCCTTTGCTTGTGCGGCAGTGGCTCTCTATCTGGGTGTCACCCCTGCTGACCTGGATGTTCGGATGAGTCAGTTGGAGCCGGTGGCCATGCGCCTGGAGGTAAAGGAGGGGCAGCATGGCTGTACCCTCATTAACGACTCGTATAATTCGGATATCAACTCGTTGGATATTGCCCTGGATTTCATGAACCGTCGCCCTGACCATAAGGGTCGTCGTCGTACACTGATACTAAGTGATATTCAACAGACGGGTATGGAGAAGAATGCACTCTATAAGGAGGTGAGTGACCTGTGTGTGAAACGGGGTATCGCCCGCCTGATAGGTATCGGCACGTCCATCCAGCGCCATGCAGAGGTGATCGCTATTGCCGACAAGGCGTTCTACCCCGGCGTGGAGCAGTTTGTAGAGAGTGACCTGTTTCGTAGCCTGCATGATGAGGTGATTCTTTTAAAGGGGGCTCGCATCTTTGGCTTCGACCATCTTACCGAGTTGTTGGAGCAGAAGGTGCATGAGACGATTCTGGAGGTCAACCTGAATGCGGTGGTGGATAATCTGAACTACTATCGTTCATTCCTGAAGCCGGAGACGAAACTGGTGTGTATGGTGAAGGCTGATGCCTATGGCGCAGGGGCTGTCGAGGTGGCCAAGACACTACAGGACCATCGGGTCGACTATCTCGCTGTGGCTGTGGCCGACGAGGGAGTGACGCTCCGTCGTAACGGTATCACCCAGAATATCATGATTATGAATCCGGAGATGACTGCTTTCAAGACGATGTTCGACTATGACCTGGAACCGGAGGTCTACTCCTTCCGTCTGATGGATGCACTGATTCATGCGGCAGAGAAGGAGGGTATCACAGGATGGCCTGTGCATATCAAACTGGATACGGGTATGCATCGACTGGGCTTTGATCCTGAGAAGGATATCGATGAGGTGATTGCTCGTTTGAAACGGCAGCATGCCATCATCCCTCGTTCTGTCTTCTCGCATTTTGTGGGCTCTGACAGTGATGATTTCGACCATTTCTCAGCGGAGCAGTTCCGTAAGTTCGACGAGGGTAGCCAGAAACTACAAGCGGCCTTCTCGCATAAGATTCTTCGCCATATGGATAACTCAGCGGCTATTGAGCATTTCCCGGAACGACAGATGGATATGTGTCGCTTAGGTCTGGGACTTTATGGCGTGGATCCTCGTGATAACCGTATCTTACATACTGTCAGTACGTTGAAGACGACTATCCTGCAACTGCGCCATGTTCCCAAGGAGGAGACCGTGGGCTATAGCCGTAAGGGTATACTGAAACGTGATAGTGTGATTGCGGCCATACCGATTGGTTATGCCGATGGTTTGAACCGTCATCTGGGACGGGGTGCCTGCTATTGTCTGGTCAATGGTCAGAAAGCACCGTATGTGGGGAATATCTGTATGGATGTGGCGATGATCGACGTGACGGATATCGATTGCCATGAGGGGGATATGGTAGAGGTATTTGGTGAACACCTGCCCGTCACTGTTCTCTCCGATGTTCTCAATACCATCCCCTACGAGGTATTGACGAGTGTCAGTAACCGTGTGAAGAAAGTGTATTACCAGGATTAAGTAACACACCCCGACATCCTCCCTTCGAAGGCAGCACCTCCTTGCGACGAAGGCCATACCTTCGTGACAAGGAGGTGCACTTTTGTATGATGAAAAGCAGGACTATACCAGATGTTCGATGAGGTCGGCACGTTCTCCGGGTAACATATCGATGACGGGAATCTCAATCATCGTATAGCAACCGGGCTGCTGACGCATAGAGGCACGGGCGACATTGACCAGTACCTGAGCCGTGAGGGCAGGGTTGTTGATGCTCATGTTGAACTCCAGACGTTGGTTCTGGGTCTTTCCGCTGACACCCTTGCGGACCAAGTTGACACCATGTCCCATATCTTTGACGGCATCAACAGACTCTACTGCGAAAACATGGGTCTCGTCGTTGGCGAAATAAGGATCGGCCTTGATGTCTTTGGTGACTTGCTCCAAGGTATATCCATCTTCCAGTTCGACATATACCATGCGGCGATGGATACCCTCGCCCAAAGGAATAGTCATTGACAAGGCATTCTTCACACCGGCTTTGGAACGGACACAGACAGAGTGTCCCATAGACATACCGGGTCCGAAATTGGTATAACTCAGTCCTTTGGGGGCCAAACTCTGCATCAAGGTACGTACGATAGAGTCTGAGCCGGGATCCCATCCCGCAGCAATGATACTGACGGTATTGGTTTGCTTGTTCAGTTCCATCAGACGCTCCCGGTAGCCACGGATATTGGTGTGGATGTCGAAAGAGTCTACTGTATTGATACCCAGCGGTAGGATCTGTTTGGCATATTCCTCACAGGAACGGGTAGGGGTGGCAAGGATAGCCACATCTACATCCTTCAGTTCCTTGATATCCTTCACAACCTCATAGGGAGCCAACTCAGCGGGCTTGTCGGCAGCCCCGTTTCTACGTACTACGCCAGCAATCTCGAAATCGGCAGAAGCCTCTAAGGCCTCAATGGTAAACTTGCCGATATTGCCGTATCCTACGACGGCGGCTCGAATCTTCTTCATGTTCTTACTTCTTTTAATTTAGTTGTCTTTGTGTCTAATTCTTTGCAAGCAAAGCGTACTAAAGGTACGATTCCGGTTGCAAAATTACACTTTTTATGTGAAATACATTACGAAAAGCAATAATTTTTTCTAAAAATGTAACCTTTTGCTACCGAAGGGCTCTATTTTGGGGCCTCATACAATAAAACATTGATTCCTTGCGTTTATTAGATTGTATTAATACACAACGTACGTATGATTGAATATGTGAAGGGGGAGTTGACAGAACTGACCCCCGCTTTGGCAACCGTTGAAGTCGCTGGCTTGGGATATGGATTGAATATCTCATTGAATACCTACAGTGCCATTCAGGGCAAGAAAGAGGTAAAACTCTATGTGTATGAGTCGATCCGTGAGGATGCCTATGTGCTTTACGGTTTTGTAAACAAGAAGGAGCGTGAGATGTTTGAACTGCTGATCTCTGTCAGTGGTGTAGGACCTAATACAGCCCGGATGATGCTCTCGTCGATGAGCGTACAGGAACTCTGTGCCGCCATCTCGACAGGGAACGAGCGGGTGGTCAAAGGTATCAAAGGTATTGGTAAGATGACAGCCCAGCGCATCATCGTTGACTTACGGGACAAGATCGTCGCACTGGGTATCACGGATGAGATACCGGCCGGTGGTACGATGGCGGCTCCTGTTAATAATGCTGTTAAGGATGAGGCTGTCTCCGCACTCACGATGCTGGGCTTCTCTCCGGCTCCCACTCAGAAGGTGGTGGTGGCCATCCTCCAGGAACATCCGGATGCTCCGGTGGAGCAGGTGGTGAAACTCGCTCTCAAACAGATTAAATAGGGCTTGAGCAAACGGGTTGCCTATATTGCCGCATTCTTGTTGAGCATCGGTACTTTTGCGATGTCTCCTCAAGATGATAAGACGCAGAAACAGAAAAAGGAAACTGCGCCTAAGGAGCAACCCGTATTGGTGGAGGACGAGGATATCCCGGACTCGCTGCTTCATCCCCGTTGGAAAATCAAGAGAACCACCCCGATACTGGTTAGCGATCTCGACAGTAGTGTCGTCGACCTTCGGATGCCTGAGAATATCAAGCAACAGGCGGAGTATGACGACTCTACGGGTGTCTACCTGATTGGTTCCAAAATCGGCAGTTCTTATCTGAATGCGCCCATCTTGATGACACCAGAGGAATACCAGGAGTGGAGCCGTCAACGAGAACTCCGTCAGTTCTTCCGTCAGAAGAATGCTGCTAATTTCGCTGCCAAGGGTAAGGATAAGTTCGATTTTGCGGACATGCACTTTGACTTGGGTCCTGCGGAGAAAATCTTCGGACCTGGTGGTGTGCGTATCAAGACACAAGGTACGGCCGAGTTGAAACTGGGTGCTAACTTCAGGAGTATTGATAACCCGTCATTACCAGAGCGTAATAGGAAGACCAAGGCTATTGACTTTGATGAGAAGATCAATCTGAATGTGACGGGTAAGGTGGGCGATAAGGTGAATATGAACCTCAACTACAACACGGATGCGACCTTCGATTTCGATACCAAGAATATCAAACTGCGTTATGAAGGTAAGGAGGATGAGATCATCAAACTGATAGAGGCGGGTAATGTGACCTTCCCCACTAATAACTCACTGGTAAAAGGTGCCTCCAGTCTGTTTGGTGTCCGTACGGATATGCAGTTTGGTAAACTGAAACTGCAGACGGTCTTCTCCCAGAAGAAATCCACGACGACTAATGTCTCTTCCAATGGTGGCGTGCAACTCACTCCCTTTGAGTTGAATGTAGCCGACTATGAGGAGAACCGCCACTTCTTTCTCGCTAAGTATTTCAGAGAGCATTATGATGATGCCATGCAGAAGTTACCCAACCTCATGACGGGAATACAGATTACTCGCGTGGAGGTTTGGGTTACCAATAAAACTGGAACGACGGCTAATACCCGCAATATAGTGGCATTCACAGACTTGGGCGAGAGTACTTCCTCTCGGTGGGGAACAGGAAGCGGTCCCTCTGTGGTGCCAGGCAATCAGGCCAATGACGAGTATAATCAGATGGTGACCGCCTATGCGGATGCCCGTCTGATAGACCAGACCACTACGGTCCTTGATAATATCAATGATTTTGCGGGTAGTGTGGACTATGAGAAACTCTCCTCTGCCCGTCTGCTGAATAGTTCGGAGTATACTGTCAACCAACATCTGGGATATATCTCCCTTAAGACGAGTTTGCAGACCGATCAGGTCCTGGCGGTAGCCTATGAGTTTACCTATGGTGGTCAGACCTACCAGGTGGGTGAGTTTGCCAGTGACCGTACGAATGTCAGTGAGGCCCTTTTCGTCAAGTCGCTGAAGAATACCAGCAACAACCCCCAGCAGAAAAACTGGCCGTTGATGATGAAGAACGTCTATTATCTCGCCTCTAATGTAGAGAAGACCAAGTTCCGTCTCGATATCAAGTTTCAGAGTGATACTGCTGGTGTGTACCTGACCTATATTCCTGAGGTGAAGGATATCACCTTGTTGCGTGGATTGGGGTGTGACCGTCTGGATAATAACAACAAGGCTCATTCCAACGGCTATTTCGATTATGTACAGGGCTATACCGTCAGTGAAGGCCGTGTATTCTTCCCCACAGTGGAACCTTTTGGTAAGACCCTTCGTAAGTTCTTGGAGAATAATCACGTGGCAGCGGATAAGGTCGACAGATATGCTTTCGAAGAACTATATGACACGACCCGTACGGCCGCCCGACAGATGACGGATAAAAACAAATATCTGTTGGTGGGACAGTTTAAGGGAACATCGGCAAATGTCATCTCACTGGGTGCCTATAACGTACCACAGGGATCGGTGGTTGTCACGGCTGGTGGAGTCATCCTCACAGAAGGTGCTGACTATAGTGTTGACTATTCGGCCGGTGAGGTGACGATCCTGAATCAGAGTATCATCGATGCAGGAACGAATGTGAGTGTGTCGTTGGAGAGTAATACCGACTATGGTATGCAGCGAAAGACGATGTTAGGACTGAACTGGGAGTATGACTTCTCCAAAGACCTGCAAATAGGAGGTACGATACAGCATCTCTCGGAACAGACACTGACCTCGAAGGTGACGATGGGGGCAGAGCCACTGCGTAATACCCTGTGGGGTGTGAATATCAACTGGAAACATGAGAGCCAGTGGCTCACCAATATGCTCAACAAATTACCGTTCTTGCATTGTACACAACCCTCCCAGATAACCTTTACGGGAGAGTTCGCCCAGTTGATAGCGGGTCAGGCTGGTGGTACACAGGATAATGCCTCCTACATAGATGATTTTGAGAATGCGAAGAATGCAATAGATGTCAGTGAACCGAAGTCCTGGGTGATGTCAAGTGTGCCCAGTATGCCCAATATGTTCCCGGAGTATAATGACAAAGACTCCGTGACGAGCGGTTTCAACCGTGCTCTGTTGTCCTGGTATAATATCGACCCACTCTTTACCTATCGTTCTTCCTCCCTGACACCTAGTCATATCAAGAGTGATCTGGAGCAGTTGTCGAATCACTATGTGAGAGCGGTCTATGTCAGTGAATTATATCCTAACCGTCAACAGAGTACATATAGCGGTGCAACGGCGACCCTCCCTATCCTGAACCTTTCGTATTATCCTCAGGAGCGTGGTGCTTATAACCTCACGACAGACGTGGATATCAACGGTCTGCTGAATAATCCGCAACAGCGGTGGGGTGGTATGATGCGTAAACTGGATACCAACGATTTCGAGACAGCGAACGTGGAGTATATCGAGTTCTGGTTGCTGGATCCCTTCATCTATACCTCGCAACAGGGAAATGCCTCGGAATATGGTGGAGACCTTTATATAGACCTTGGTGAGGTCAGTGAGGATATCTTGCGCGATGGTAAGAAATTCTACGAGAGCGGTATGCCTGTCGACGGTACCGGTTCCTTCTCCAGAACAGCGTGGGGTAAGGTGCCTATCCAACCGACCCAGACTTATGCCTTTGCCACCTCTTCGGGGGCACGTGCCAAACAGGATGTGGGCTTAAACGGACTGAATGATGAGGAGGAGCGGGCACAACCGGCTTATGCTAACTTCCTGAATAATGTGGTGGTGAATGATAGTGTGCGGGCAGCATGGAATGCAGACCCGGCCAATGATAACTACCACTATTTCCGTGGCTCAGACCTGGATGAACGGAAAGCCTCTATTCTCGACCGTTATAAACGTATCAATATGCCACAGGGTAACTCTCCTGATAGCGACCAGCAGACGGAGGGTTTTGATACCAGTTACAAAACGTTCCCGGATGTGGAGGATATCAACCAAGACTATACGTTGAATGAGTATGAGCGCTACTATCAGTATAGGATTAGCATCCGTCCGGAGGATATGCAATTGGGTTATAACCATATCACAGACATCCGTGAAGCGAGTGTGGCTTTGAGAAACGGTAATCGTGAGACAGTGAAATGGTATCAGTTCCGTATCCCTGTCGACCAGTATGACGATCGGGTGGGAAATATTAATGACTTCACCAGTATCCGTTTCATGCGTATGTTCCTCACGCAATTCAAGCGTCCTATCGTGTTACGTTTCGGATCGCTCGATCTGGTTCGTGGGGAGTGGCGTGTCTATCAGCAGCAGTTATCCAATGGAGCAGAAAGCGGAACACTGGAGGTGAGTGCGGTGAATATCGAGGAGAATAATGACAAGCAACCGGTCAACTATGTGTTGCCACCAGGCATCAGTAGGGCTACAGACCCCTCACAGCCACAACTGGTGGAGGAGAACGAGCAGTCGATGGATATGGTGGTCCGTACACTGTCACCTGGTGAGTCGAAGGCTGTCTATAAGAACACCCATTTGGACCTGCGCCGCTATAAACACCTACAGATGTTCACTCATGCGAATCATCTGATTGGTGATGCTGATCTCAGGAATGGAGACCTGGCTGTGTTTATCCGTCTGGGTAATGACTACAAGAACAACTATTACGAATACGAGATACCGCTATCGCTGACCCCGGATCGTAATGACTATAATAAATACAATGTAGAAGACTGCCGGGCAGTATGGCCGGAGGATAACATGCTCGATATGGACCTCTCACTGTTCACCTCAGTGAAGAAAGAGCGTAATAAGTCGCGGGCTGTTGGTGGTGCTTCCTTCAACCAGTTGTATTCCATATCGGATCCAGCCCATCCTGATAATACCGTCAGTATTATGGGTAATCCCTCGTTGGGAGAGGTCAAGACGATGATGATAGGTGTCCGTAATATCTCCAGTGGAACGAAATCCGGTGAGGTATGGGTCAACGAGTTGCGCCTGATGGATTTCAGTAGTAAGGGCGGATGGGCTGCCAGCGGTGCTTTGAATGTTCAACTGTCTGACGTGGGAACGTTTAATATGACTGGTAAGGTGATGACTGCCGGTTTTGGGGGATTGGAAGAGGGTGTCCTGCAACGGTCTACCGATGACTATAAGACGTATTCCATCACGGCCAATGTGGAACTGGGTAAGTTCTTCCCGGACAAAGCGAAGGTGAGTGCACCCCTTTACTACTCGGTGACTAAAGAAGAGAAACGACCGAAGTATAATCCGTTGGATACGGATATGGAACTTGATGACGCACTGGATGGTGCCTTGGACAAACACGAGCGTGACTCTATTGAGAGTATCGTGGTTACTAAGACTACCAGTACTAATTTCTCCTTGTCGAATGTACGAGTCGGTATTAAGACCAAAAGGCATCCGATGCCTTACGACCCTGCAAACTTCTCGTTCTCATACAGCCATTCTCACCGTCATACCAGTGGTGAGACGACGGTCTATGAGAAGGAGGACCAGTGGCGTGGCTCCCTGAATTATAACTACAGTCCGGTGTATAAGTCATGGGAACCTTTCAAGAAGATGAAGAGTAAGTCGAAGTGGGCACAATATCCCAAACAGTTTGGTCTTAACTGGTTGCCACAGAATATTACCTTCAACACGGAGATGATGAGGAGTTATTATGAGTTACAGGAGCGTGACATGGAGGATCTGGGAGGTGAGAAATTACCTGTTACCTTCAGTTCTCAGTTCTTGTGGAATCGTGAGTTTTCTATCCGTTGGGACCTCACCAAGAACCTTCACTTGAACTTTCAGTCGGCTACCCATGCGGAGATCGAGGAACCATATGATGAGCGGCCTATCAACAAAGACTTGTATCCGGACCGTTATGAGGCATGGAAAGACTCGGTATGGTATAGTATCCGCCATTTCGGAACACCGTTGGACTACCAACAGTCGTTTACGGCCTCCCTCCAGTTGCCGCTGAACAAGATTCCTATTTTCGACTGGGTGACCAGTGAAGCGACATATAATGCGACGTATAACTGGATACGTGGTACTGATCTGGAGAATGGAACGACCTTGGGTAATACCATTGCCAATAACAGACAGTTGAATATCAATGGTAATTTCAATATGGAGACGCTCTATAACCACATACCTTTCCTCAAAAAGACCAACGAGCGGTTCCGTAAAGCAGCCAGTACCACCAAGTCGACCAAGAATAACAAGAATTCGAAGAACAGTAAGTTGACTAAGAATGGCAAGGATAGTAAACAGGACCAGAAGGAGTCAAAGATCCTGCCTAAGAACCAGAATGCCTGGCAGAAGGAGGTGACCCTGTTGGCCGACTCATCGATTATCGTCAATCATGGGAAGAAGTCGAAGAAACTCAGTGTGACGGCCCGTACGAAAGACGGTAAGAAATACTCCTTGAAATACAAGGTGCTGGATGACAATCGTATCCGCATCAACAACCGTGACACCATCCAGTTGATGTTGAGTATAGCCCCCAAGCCTCCCTCAGAGAAACAATGGTGGTATAAGCCCGCTCAGTCGGCAGCCCGTCTGCTGATGATGGTACGTTCTATCGGCGTGTCTTACCGTAATCAGTATGCGATGTCTATTCCTGGATTCCTTCCGAATATCGGAGATGCTTTCGGACAACGAACGGGTAGTGTGATGGCACCTGGTCTGGGCTTCGCCTTTGGTCTGACAGACGACAGTTATCTACAGAAAGCCCATGACAACGGATGGCTGTTGGAGAACGAAAGTGTGGCGACACCTGCCACGACGAATATGACGAACGATCTCCAGATCAGAGCAACGTTGGAACCAGTCCGTGATCTGAAAATAGACCTGAATGCCAGTCGTACGGAGACGAAGGCACGTTCTATCCAGTATATGTATGAGGGGATGCCTACCACCCAGAGCGGTACCTTTACGATGACCACGATCTCGCTGAAATCATCCTTGGAGAGTATCGGGGATGCTAACAACGGTTTCCGTTCGGCCTCTTTCGACAGGTTCTGCAGTCTGTTGACGGCTTTCCAACAACAGGCAGAGGCAACCTATGGGACAACGGTGGATCCCTATAGTGCCAGTGTGATGATACCTGCCTTCCTGTCGGCCTATACCAGTAGTGGTGGCGGACTGAGTTTCTTCCCTGCCCTGACGAAGTTATTGCCCAACTGGACGATCCGTTATACGGGACTTTCGAAACTTCCTTGGTTCCGTGATGTGTTCAAGAGTGTTACCCTCAATCATTCGTATAAGAGTATCTATGCTGTAGGCAGTTACTCCACCAATCTAGGTAATACCTCCTTGTTGGGCTATAATGTACCTACGGTAAGTCTGAATGAGTCGTTCTCTCCCTTGCTGGGTATCGATGTGACGTTCCATAATAATCTTACGGCCAAGGTAGAGTATCGTACGACACGTGTACTGAACCTCTCGATGACCAGTGTTCAGATCAATGAGAGTCGTTCGAACGACTGGGTGGTAGGACTGTCGTATAAGATCAGTGACTTCAACCTCTTCGGCAGTAATGGCAACCGTAAGGTCAAGAAAGCACAGCGTAGTAGTAAGAACAAGAAGAATGCGGATGACAACAAAGGAAAGACTTCTACCAATACGGCTCCTAAGACGGGCGTGAATCATGACCTGAACTTGCGCCTTGACTTCTCGTTGCGCAATCAGGCTGCCATCACCCGCGATATAGCCACACAGACCAGTGCTGCCAGCAGTGGCAATACCGCCTTGAAGATATCCTTTATGGCCGACTATACCCTGTCGAGACTGTTGACTCTCAGCGCTTATTACGACAGACAGACAAATACCCCGTTGTTGTCATCCAGCAGTTATCCTACAACCACCCATGACTTCGGCTTGTCACTGAAATTCAGTCTGACTCGATAAAAATTCATGTTTTTTTCTTTGTTCTTTACCCACTTATTATTAACTTTGTACCCAAATTGACAATAATAAGGTGGAATTACTCAATCACATCAAATATCCCGACGACTTACGTAAGTTGTCTGTCGACCAACTTCCTGAACTTTGCCAAGAACTTCGCGAGGATATCGTGAAGGAACTGTCCGTCAATCCAGGACATCTGGCATCCAGTCTTGGTGTTGTGGAACTGACTGTTGCCCTGCATTATGTCTATGATACGCCGGAAGACCGTATCGTATGGGATGTGGGTCATCAGGCTTATGGTCATAAGATACTGACAGGACGTAGGGAACAGTTCTGTACCAACCGTAAACTGGGTGGTATCCGACCGTTTCCCTCTCCTTATGAGAGTGACTATGATACGTTTGCCTGCGGACATGCCAGCAACTCTATCTCTGCGGCATTGGGAATGGCAGTAGCCGCCAAGAAGACAGGTAATCAGGAACGTCGTATCGTTGCTGTCATCGGTGATGGCGCACTTAGTGGTGGACTGGCCTTTGAAGGTCTGAATAATGTGTCATCGTCTCCTAATGACATGCTGATCGTACTTAACGACAATAACATGTCGATAGACCGTTCGGTAGGGGGTATGAAGCAATACCTGTTGGGACTGAACACGAACAAGACGTACAATGCCATCAAGTTCAAGACGACACAGTGGCTGCACAGCAAGGGGTTGATGAATGATGACCGGAAAAAAGGTATACAGCGTCTGTCGAATGCCATTAAGAGCGCCATTGCTCATCAACAGAATATCTTTGACGGGATGGATATCCGCTACTTTGGTCCTTTTGACGGACATGACATCAAGGAACTGGTACGAATTCTCAACCAAATCAAGGATATGAAAGGTCCTAAGTTGTTGCATCTCCATACCAAGAAGGGACATGGCTACGCACCGGCAGAGAAGGATGTGACCACTTGGCATGCTCCGGGTAAGTTTGATCCTGAGACCGGTGAACGACTGGTTGACAAGGATCCTAATAAACCACAGAAATATCAGGATGTCTTTGGGCATACACTCTTGGAACTGGCCCAACAGAATCCCAAGATTGTGGGTGTGACACCGGCCATGCCGTCTGGTTGCTCGATGAATATCATGATGAAGGAGATGCCTGAGCGTACCTTTGACGTGGGTATTGCCGAGGGACATGCCGTTACATTCTCTGGAGGTATGGCGAAAGATGGACTGATACCATTCTGTAATATCTATAGTGCATTCTCCCAACGTGCCTTTGACAATATCATCCATGATGTCGCTCTATTGAACCTGCATGTGGTATTCTGTTTCGACCGTGCCGGTATTGTGGGAGAGGACGGACCTACTCATCATGGTGCTTTTGATATGGTGGCACTACGCCCCGTTCCTCATTTGACGATTGCCTCGCCGATGGATGAGCATGAGTTGCGTCGTCTGATGTATACTGCTCAACTGCCTGATAAAGGACCTTTTGTAATCCGTTATCCGCGAGGTGGCGGGGTATTGGTGGACTGGCGCTGTCCATTCGAGGAAATCAAGGTGGGAACTGGTAGGAAGATGCGTGACGGAGAGGGTGTCGCTGTCTTATCAATCGGTCCGATAGGTAACAATGTAACCAAAGCCATTGAGGGGACTACCGCAGCCCATTATGACATGCGGTTCCTAAAACCAATCGATGAGGATATCCTCGAAGAGGTCGCCAAGAAATTCAAGCATATCATCACTGTGGAGAATGGTGTTAAGAATGGCGGGCTGGGTTCTGCTGTCCTGGAATGGATGAATGATCATGGCTATGCTCCTCGTATCACCCGCCTAGGAATGCCTGACGACCGGTTTGTGGAACATGGTACGGTGGACGAACTCCAGCATATCGTAGGACTGGATGCGGAAAGTATTAGAAAAGCGATTGTCTCATGAAGATAGTGATTGCCGGTGCAGGTGCCGTAGGAACTCACCTGTCGAAACTCCTTTCTCGCGATCATCAGGACTGTGTCTTGATAGATCCCGATGCTTCCCGACTGGCAGGTCTCGACAGTCGTTATGATATCATGACGATACAAGGTTCTCCGACGAGTATCAGAACCTTGAAAGACGCCGGTACGGAATCTGCCGATCTCTTTGTGGGGGTGACTCCTGACGAGAGTAAGAATATGAATGCTTGTAGTATCGCTCATGCGTTAGGAGCCAAGAAAACGGTGGCACGCATTGATAACTATGAATATCTGACCCCTCACCTGAAACCTTTCTTCGAGGAGATCGGTGTCAACTCTCTGATCTACCCGGAGGTGTTGGCGGCTATTGATATTACAAACGGTTTGAAGATGTCATGGGTCAGACAACGCTGGGACGTGCATGATGGTGCCTTGGTGATGCTGGGTATTAAGTTGCGGGAGACCTGTGAGATACTGAATCAGCCCTTGAAAGACCTCTGCGGACCTGATGATCCCTACCATATTGTTGCCATCAAACGGGGAGGAGAAACATTGATACCCAGTGGTAATGATCAGTTGTGCGTCAATGACCTTGCCTATTTCATGACGACGAGTGAGTATATCCCTTATATCCGGAAAATATCAGGAAAGGAACATTATGCGGATGTCAAGAACGTCATTATCATGGGTGGTGGCAAGACGGCTGTCCGTGTGGGACTGACTCTTCCTGACTATATGAACCTGAAAATCATCGAGAAGAGTGAGCGGCGCTGTGAACAGTTGAATGAACTGCTCAGTGATACGGATACGATGATTATTCATGGCGATGCCCGTGACTTGGGTCTGCTCCAGGAAGAGAATATAGAGAATACCCAGGCTTTTGTCGCTTTGACGGGGAATGCTGAGACGAATATTCTGGCTTGTCTGACGGCCAAGCGACTGGGTGTACGTAAGACGGTGGCTATGGTCGAGAACCTGGACTATGTGGAGATGGCAGAGAGTCTGGATATCGGTACGATCATCAATAAGAAGACAGTGGCAGCCAGTCATATCTACCAGATGATGCTGGATGCTGATGTGAGCAATGTACGCTCGCTGATGATGGTGGACTCTGATGTTGCGGAATTTGTGGCGGCAGAGGGCTCCAAGGTGACGAAGAAACCCGTGAAGGACCTGGGCCTGCCTTTTGGTGTGACTATTGGTGGACTGGTGCGTCATGACGAGGGTATTCTGGTCAATGGTAATACGCAGATTATGGCAGGTGACTCTGTGATGGTCTTCTGTCATGAGCAGAACCTGAAGAAGGTAGAGAAGTATTTCAAGTCTGGCACCTTATGGTAAACTTCCCACTGATATATAAGATCATTGGTTCGCTGCTCCTGTTATTGGGAACATTGCTTACCTGTTGTACGGGAATCTCCTTTTACTATATGGAGGACGACATGATGGCTTTTCTGTTGTCTACCATCCTTACCTTCAGTTGCGGCTTTGTCTTGAAATTCATGGGACGGAATGCCACGAATAACCTGAGTCGCCGTGATGCCTATCTGTTGGTGACCTTGACATGGACGATCTTCAGTCTTTTCGGTATGATGCCTTTCCTTATCGGAGGATATATCAACAGTATCACGGATGCTTTCTTTGAGACAATGTCCGGCTTTACCACAACGGGAGCCACGGTTATCGATGATGTGGAGTGGATGCCGCATGCCATCCTGTTCTGGCGTACACAGACGCAGTGGATAGGAGCCTTGGGAATCGTCTTCTTCACTATCGCCATCCTCCCGTCTATGGTAGGCAGTGGCAGTGTGAAGGTCTTTGCTGCCGAGGCTACGGGGCCTATCCGTTCGAAGATGCATCCCCGTCTGTCTACCACAGCGAAGTGGATATGGTCGGTGTATTCGGCTTTGACCGTTGGCTGTGTCATCTCTTTCTATGTGGCCGGCATGAATGTCTTCGACAGTATCAACTATGCTATGACGACAACGGCAACGGGTGGTTTTGCACCGCATAACGACTCGGCGGAATTCTTCCATTCTCCTACCATTGAGTATGTCGCCATCTTATTCCAGTTCCTGGCAGGTATCAACTTTACGATGCTCTATCTGGCTTTGTTCCGCTTTAAGGTTGGCAACCTTTTCAAGAGTTCGGAATTCAAACTGTATATCTTCGTCGTTGTGGTATCCACGATATGGATCATGTATCTGTTGATGTCACATAACGGCTATGGACTGGAGCGGGCCTTCCGCTCGGCCCTGTTCCAAGTCGTGTCTTTTATCACGACAACAGGACTTTTCAATGATGATGCGGCATTATGGCCGCATATCACTTGGGTCATCCTAGGCTTCCTGATGTTCCTGGGAGCATGTTCAGGATCTACCACAGGTGGCTTTAAGTGTATCCGTGGGGTGATGGTGATGAAGGTGCTGCGTAATGAGTTCCATAAGTTGTTGCATCCCAATGCGGTGCTCCCCGTGAAAATCAACGGGCAACCAGTACCCCAGCAGAAACTGAACTCCCTGTTGGCTTTCTTTGCCATATTTACACTCATGGTACTACTCTCCGCCACCATTATGATTGTGGCGGGCATCGACAATACCAATGCCATTACGATCGCTTTGAGTTGTATCAGTAATGTGGGACCGACACTGGGTACCCAGATAGGGCCAGAGATGTCATGGAGTCAGTTGCCTGACCTGATTAAGTGGACGTGCTCCTTCTTGATGCTGGTAGGTCGTCTGGAGATTATGAGTGTGCTGGTCTTGTTTACAAGGGGATTCTGGAAAGACAATTAAAAAATCATGAGATATGAACTACTTCAAATTTGAACCGCTGTTGAAACAAACGCTATGGGGAGGCGATAAGATTATCCCCTTCAAACAACTGGATGCCCGGATGGAGAATGTGGGAGAGAGTTGGGAAATATCCGGTGTCAAGGATAATGAGACCATTGCCGTAGGCGACGGGCGTAGCCTTAATCAACTGGTACGTGACCTGAAAGGTCGTCTGGTGGGGGAGGCTAACTACAAACGTTTTGGTGAGGAGTTTCCCTTGCTCATCAAATTCATCGACGCACGACAGGACCTGAGTATACAGGTACACCCTACGGATGAGATTGCGCACCGTCAGGGCAAGTCACGTGGTAAGACGGAGATGTGGTTCGTGATGGATAGTGCTTCTGATGCTAAACTGTATAATGGACTGAAGATGCAAATCACTCCCGAGCAGTATAAGCAGATGGTGGCTGATGATACGATTTGTGACGCTCTGGCTCAGTATACTGTGAAAGAGGGTGACTGCTTCTTCATCCCCGCAGGACGTATCCATGCCATTGGCGCAGGCTGTTTTCTGGCAGAGATCCAACAGACCAGTGATGTGACGTATCGTATCTATGATTTCAAACGTAAGGATAAGGATGGTAACTACCGCCAGTTGCATACGCAGGAGGCTTCTGAGAGTATCAACTATACTGTTCTGGACGACTATCGCACGTCTTACCTGCCCAAGCAGAACGAGAGTCAGTTATTGGTGGAGTGCCCTTATTTCAATACGGCCGTCTATGACCTGACGGAGCCGATGGATATCGATTATTCGGAACTCGACTCGTTTGTGATATTGATCGGACTGAAAGGGGAGGGCTCTTTGACTATTGACGGGGAGACGGTAGACTTCCGTGCGGGTGAGACCCTTCTCTTGCCTGCTACTATTAAAGAGGTACGCACGGAGGGAACGATGAAGTTCTTGGAGACTTACGTGTTGTCGTGAGTGCTCTGTGATTCTGGATTCAGATAACGGTCAATATCTTCCTGTACCCGCTGGAAAGGAAGAGACTGCATATAGCCATTGCTCTTTTTGAGCATCTGACGGATGTCCTGTAGCGAGTGTTCGTAGCAGGACATTTCGTTTCTCCGCTGTGTATGGTGGCGTGCCGTACGGGTTATCTCGTCCTGTCGTTCCATCCGCAAACGGTTGCATACCTTATTCATGATAGGTACGATAACATTGTCAAACAGGGAATGCCCCTGGATGTAGAGGTAGGTGGTCTGTGGGGTGACACCCAGTATCTTAACTTCCTCCTTGACTTTCAGATACGGCTCCTTATTATCAGGAAACTCCGTCTGCAACTGTCTCACCTTACGGTTGACCTTCTGGCGGAGGTGGTTGATAGACGGCTGTGGGTCAAAGACATTGAACCCTCCCGGATCTATCACCCTTGCCATATCCGACAAAGAGAACTTATTGTGATTACCTGTGCGATAGGCCCATACTGACCAGACAAACAGAGGGAAGATGGCCTCACTGTATTGGGTGATATAGTCGTTGAAGTCAAAGATGCGATGGTCATTCAGTGTCACAGCAACACAGACATCATGCAGGGAGGGGGCATAGCACTGCAAGTTCTCAATGGCATAGGCGTAGGTGTGAAATACATAAGGACTCTCCACCACCTTCTTCGACTGGGGGGTGGCTCCCTGCATCAGATAGTCGTAGTCGGCATCCACACAGGCAATCATATCCTCACCCACCTTGTCTTCGATGAAGTTCATGAGCACAGACTTCTTACCCCGTTCTAGTTTCTGATGGGAAGGCAGCATCACCTCGAAGAAACGCTTGTCGTCCTCAAAACGACTCAAGACCGTACGCCAAAAGTAGATGTCATCGTAACTCTCCACATAGGCTACGATGCGCCGTTTAGCCTTCTTAGATGTCATCTGATTGGCAGCCTCGAAGTAGCGGCTGTTGAGATTATCCTTCAGGCGATTCATGACCTGTTCTATCTATAGTTCTATAGTATCAGCCCTATATTGTTATATCACTCACCTCTGTCACCTTGTCCATCCAACCGCTCATAATCACAGCGGGAGAGTGGGTGGTCAGGATGATCTGTACGTTGGGGTTGAGTTCGAGGATCAGTTCTATCAGTCGTTTCTGCCATTCAATATGCAGCGATACCTCCGGCTCGTCCATCAGGAGTACGCAGGGCTGTTGGTCCTCCACCAGTACGGTGAGCAAGATGGCCAGCATCTGCTTCTCTCCACTGGAGAGTTTATAGGGTAGGAGGGTCTCACCGATTTGGGAGAAACGGATCTCATTCTCTGTACGTACGATCTTCTTACCGGTCTCCTCAAACAACTCGTCGACGATATCCTGGAAACGCTTCTTGGGTTCCGACAGATGCTGGGCGGCATCCGCATGACCTTGTTGCAACTCGGCGATGATGCGGTTGCCGATATTCACCTGATAGTCGAGGTATTTTCGTTGCAGGTTATACAGTTGCAGATCAAGCAGTGAACCGCCTCCCATACCAGCCAAGGCCGACAGGGTCTCACGCATCACGCCCTCTCCCTCCGTTAGGGTCTGGGAGATATTACTGTCCAGTGAGCGGATGATGTCGAAACGCACATGGGTGGCATCGGCAGGCTCGGTGGTGATATGCACACCTTTGAGCAGGTGGTTCTGGATATCGCCATTGCTGTTGATACTCCTCACCACCTTATTCAGGATGGTCGACTTACCCACACCGTTAATGCCGCTCAATACATTTACCTTGGGGTCGAGGTCCCATACGATGTGTTTCCTCCCTCCCCACAGCGAGTCTATCTCTATCTGCTTGATATAGTCAGCGTACTTCATTGTCGTAAGTTTTCTGCTTATGAGGGATTGTCATCATCACTTACTCGCGGTCCCCTTGCTTCTTGCTCCAGAAGTCTTCCAGACGTATCTCAAAGAGCAGTGTGCTATAGGCAGGTACCGCACCGCTTGACGATGTGGAGGTGCCATAGCCCAGTTGATAGGGGATGGTTATCATCCAGTGGTCACCGCGATGCATCTTCAACAGGGCAGTGGTGAAACCGGGGATAAGACCATTGACTGCAAGTTTCGTAGGACGTGCCGTATCGTAGTCGAAAGGTTCCTGATAACTGGCATCAAACTGATAGCCTGTCGTATAGGTAGCAGAAGGAATCAGATGTCCGACATAATGCACCTGTACGGTATCGGTGAGGTAAGGAGTCTTTGCGTCATAGTCTCCCTCGTGGATAACGTTTACCAGAATATAGTCCGTATGCTCGGCGGTCGACGCATCGCTCAGTGAATACTTCATCAAGGCAAGGTCATAGGCATGTAACTGATAGGCCGACTCGAAGTATTGCTCGTTCTTGTTCTGCCAGTCAGCATATTCCTCCACCGTATCCGACTCCTCACTGCATGCGGTGAGGAGAAGGGCGGAAAGTCCTGCAAGTAGGAAAAACTTGATCTTCATTATTGTAGTTTCTTAAGCAGACTGGAGATACTAACCTTATCCTCGATAATAGCGGCGAGGTCGGAGATGTTGACACGCTCTTGTTCCATCGTGTCACGGAACCGGAGGGTCACCTTACCGTCGTTTAGGGAGTCGTGGTCAACAGTGACGCAGTAGGGTGTACCGATAGCATCCTGACGACGATAGCGCTTACCGATAGAGTCTTTCTCGTCATACTGGCAGTTGAAGTGGAACTTCAGGTTGTTGATAATCTCACGAGCCTTCTCGGGCAGTCCGTCTTTCTTGACTAGCGGCATGACGGCCAGTTTCACAGGAGCCAGGGCTGCGGGCAACTTCAATACTACACGTGTCTCACCATTCTCCAGTTTCTCCTCACAGTAGGAGTGGCACATGATAGAAAGGAACATACGGTCGACACCAATTGAGGTCTCAATGACAAACGGCGTATAACTCTCATTGGTCTGTGGATCGAAGTATTTAATACTCTTGCCAGAGAATTTCTCATGCTGCGAGAGGTCGAAGTTGGTACGAGAGTGGATACCCTCCACCTCCTTGAAACCGAATGGCATTTTGAACTCGATATCCGTAGCGGCATTCGCATAGTGAGCGAGTTTGTCATGGTCGTGGAAACGGTAGTTTTCAGCACCAAAGCCCAGTGCCTGGTGCCAGGCCATACGCGTCTCTTTCCACTTGGGGAACCACTCCAGTTCTGTGCCTGGTGCAACGAAGAACTGCATCTCCATCTGCTCGAACTCACGCATACGGAAGATGAACTGACGGGCCACGATTTCGTTACGGAAGGCCTTACCGATCTGGGCGATACCGAAAGGAATCTTCATACGACCGGTTTTCTGTACGTTCAGGTAGTTGACAAAGATACCCTGAGCGGTTTCAGGACGCAGGTATATCTTCATGGAGGCATCAGCACTGGCTCCCATCTCTGTAGAGAACATCAGATTAAACTGACGCACATCAGTCCAGTTACGGGTACCACTAATAGGACAAACGATCTCCTCGTCGAGGATGATCTGCTTCAACTCGTCCAGATCGGGTCCCTGCATGGCAGCGGCATAACGGGCATGGAGGGCATCACGCTTCTCCTTGGCCTCCTTCACACGCTCACTGGTCTCCAGGTACTTGGCCTCGTCGAAAGAGTCACCAAAACGCTTACGGGCCTTCTCTACCTCTTTCTGAATCTTCTCGTCATATTTGGCTATCTGGTCCTCGATGAGCACATCGGCACGATAGCGTTTCTTGGAATCACGATTATCAATGAGGGGATCATTGAAAGCATCCACGTGTCCAGAGGCTTTCCATATGGTAGGGTGCATGAAGATAGCGCTGTCGATACCCACGATGTTCTCATGCAGCAGTACCATCGACTTCCACCAGTATTCCTTGATATTATTTTTTAACTCCACACCGTTTTGGCCATAGTCATAAACGGCTCCTAATCCATCGTAGATGTCACTGGAGGGGAATACAAAGCCGTATTCCTTACAGTGGCTCACAATTTTCTTAAATACATCTTCTTGTGCCATAAAACTCTCTAATTTCGAAATTATGGGTGCAAAGGTACGATTAAGTGAGCAAAAAAGCAAATAAATTTGCATTTTTGTTTGGATTATACTACCTTTGTGGTCAAATTAGACGAAGACATGCATCTGGATATTTCTGATGAGCAAGTGCTCGATAATGCAGGCATCCGTGTGACGGCGGTGCGGCTGATGGTATGGCGCAAGATACGGCATCACTTCAGTGATGCTTTCAGTTTGGGAGACCTGGAGGACAGTCTGCCTACTGTCGACCGCTCGACCCTGTTCCGTATCCTTACTTTATTGACAGATGCGCATCTGTTGCATCATATCGATGACGGGACGGGGTCCCAGAAATACTGTGTCTGTCATCTGGATGACACTCGCCATTGCGAGGGGCATGTGCATCTGACCTGTGGACATTGTCATCGTACTTATTGTCTGCCCCATGTACGCATACCCTCTGTACCGTTGCCCCAAGGTTTTATTCCTGAGGAGACTGAGTATGTGGTGAAGGGTATCTGTGCTGACTGTGCGAAGAAAATTACCTAAACAATGATTACTATGAGCAAACTACTGAACGTGATTGCAGCATGCCTGTTGCTGCCCGTCTCCATGGAGGCGCAAGACTATTCGAAGTATTATCAGAACCTGCCAGTGGAGATGACTCAGGTGAGTCGTCCCGTGATTCCCAACCGTGGGCTGAGTATTAATGCCGTGGGAGGTGTGGGTGATGGTGTGACACTCAACACGGAGGCTTTCCGCAAGGGTATCAGTATGCTCTCCAAGCAGGGGGGCGGTCGACTGACTGTTCCCGCAGGGGTGTGGCTCACTGGTCCTATTGTCCTTAAAGACAATATCGAACTGTATCTCGACAAGAATGCTATTATCTATTTCTCCCCCGATAAGTCGTTGTATGTGGACAAAGAGGGGAAGTCGAGTAGGGTGGAACCCTGTATCAAGGCTTCTAAGCGGAAGAATATCGCCATTACTGGCAGTGGTATCATCGACGGTAACGGTGCTCAATGGCGTCCTGTCAAGCGCGGTAAGGTGAGTGATGTGGAATGGAACCTCTTCAAGAGCATGGGAGGCGTAGAGCGTCAAAATGGTACGTTGTGGTATCCTTGGGAGTTGAAGTCGGGTTACCCAGATATCAAGGATACTCCGGAGAAGCAGGAGAAGATGCGTAATGACTTGGTACGTTTTACGGATTGTGAGAATGTGCTCTTCGAGGGTGTGACTTTCCAGAATGCTCCTAAGTTCCATGTGCATCCCTGTTATTGTAAGAATGTGATAGTAGATGGCATCACGGTGCGTTGTCCTTGGAATGCGCAGAATGGTGACGCTATCGATTTCAGTGATGTGAATGTCGGACTGATCGTCAATGCGACAGTGGATGCTGGAGATGACGGGCTCTGTATGAAGAGTGGTAAGCCTAGGGCTAATTCCATCAGTGGCTGTGAGGATATCCTGATTCAGGACAATACGGTATACCATGCCCATGGCGCTTTCGTACTGGGTAGTGAGACGGCGGCAGGTATGCGTCGTATCGTAGTACGTAACTGTCGTTTCAGTGGTACGGATACGGGCTTGCGTTTCAAGAGTGGTATCGGGCGTGGTGGTAAGACGGAGCAGTTGTATATCTCTGATGTCGTGATGGCGGATATCAAGGATGAGGCTATCGTCTTCCAGTGTGACTATGTCGATCGTCCTGCAGGTGCTGATGACAAAGCCATACCGACCTTTACGGAGGAACAGAAGCGATGGGCTCCTAACTTCCAGGATATCCATATCTCCAATGTCGTGTGTCGTGGAACCAGAACGGGTATCAAAGCCGCAGGCATCCTCGGACTCGATTGTGTTCACGATATTGATATCAGCGACTGTACGATCTTATATGATAAGACTCCCCAGCAGATTGACGAGTCGACTGCCAAACTGAGACTGTCGAATGTCAAACTGTTGAAGAATGAAAAGGAAAAAACTGATTAGTCGGTAGCAGACAGCAGGATCTCACCCAGCGTCGGGTGGATATGTACCATGTCATGCAACTGGCTGACAGTGGTGTCGCGGCACATCAGTACACTGACTTCCTGAATGATATCGGCGGCATGGGCACCATAGGCATGACAGCCGATGATATGTCCTTGTTGGTCAGAGAATAGTTTCAACAGGCCCTCGCTCTCATTCATGGCGAGGGCTTTTCCGTTGGCACGCCAGAAAGCCTTCTTACAGACATACTCGATACCCTGTTCTTTCAACTGGTCCTCTGAGGGTCCCACACACGCAGCCTCCGGCTCCGTGAAGATGGCGGCAGGCATGATGTCGAAACGGATACCGTCCGTCTTCCCCATGATATGGTTGACGGCACGTATCGCCTGCATCTCTGCGGCATGGGCAAGCATCTGTCTGCCATTCACGTCGCCAATGGCGTAGATGCCCTTGACTGTCGTCTCGAAGTTGTTGTCAACGGTAATGCCTTTACGCTCGTCATACTCAAAGCCAGCCTTTTGGAAGTTCTCACTGACATTCGGTTTGCGACCTGTTGCCATCAGGATAGCATCAGCGTCAATATCCTTCAGCGACTGTACGGCAGTCTTCATCTGGAACTTGATGCCCCGTTTCTCGAGATACTTGCGCAACCGCTTGGCAATGTCATTGTCAAGCATAGGTAAGCATTCCTTGAGATACTCAATGACCGTCACCTCAGAACCGAAACGGTTGAAGACACTGGCGAACTCCATGCCGATGACACCTGCGCCGATGATACAGAGACGCTGCGGCAGGACAGACAGTTGGAGGAGTTCTGTAGAGGTCATCACACGAGGTTCGTCAATCCCTTCTATCGGCAACAGTTTCGCACTGCTTCCTGTGGCGATGATGACATGGGGGGCAGTGTACTCCTGTGCAGCGACTTGGTCGCTGCATACACGGACGGTATGGGCATCGATGAAGGCGGCAGTGCCACGGACGAGGGTGATACCTGGGGCACTGAGAATCTGCTCCACACCACTGCGCAGTTGCGCTACTACCTGCTGTTGTCGCTCGAAAGCCTCTTGGAAGGTGGCGGCATGGACATATGTCTTGGTAGGGATACAGCCCCTGTTCAGACAGGTTCCTCCTACCTCGTCCTGTTCGACGATGACGACTTGTAGTCCGTTCTTCGCCGCATATTCAGCGGCGCGGTAACCACCAGGTCCCGCGCCGATGATGATAAGGTCAGTTGTTGTCATTGATCATTTGCTTATAAGTCACAATCGGATGTTTTGCGGCAAGCACATCATCCACCCGTCCGATGGGTGTGTGATGGGGGGCGCTCTTCACCAGTTCCGGATCCGTCTTCGCCTCTTTCGCAATCTTTCGCATCACGGCGATAAAACCGTCAATCGTGTCTTTCGACTCGTTCTCTGTCGGCTCAATCATAAGACTCTCATGGAAGAGCAGGGGGAAGTAGATGGTGGGTGCGTGATAGCCATAGTCCAACAGGCGTTTCGCCACATCCATGGTGGTGACACCCGTCGACTTGTCTTTCAGTCCGTCGAACACAAACTCATGCTTGCAGAGTCCGTCAATAGGGAGTTCATAGACATCCTTCAGACACTCCTTGATATAGTTGGCATTCAGCGTGGCGAGCGGTCCCACCTGTTTGATATTCTCCCTACCTAATGTTAGGATATAGGAATAGGCACGCATCACGACAGCGAAGTTACCTCCGGTATATGGACTGACATAGGGCAGGAAAGGCTCCAGTCCTTTGCGGACACCGACAGGACCACTGCCGGGACCACCACCACCATGAGGAGTGGAGAACGTCTTATGCAGGTTGATGTGCATCACGTCAAAGCCCATGTCGCCAGGGCGACAGGCTCCCAGCATCGGGTTGAGGTTGGCACCATCGTAGTACATCAGTCCGCCGCAGTCATGGATGAGTTTGGCTATCTTGGGGATGTCCCGCTCAAAGAGTCCCAGGGTGTTGGGGTTGGTCATCATCATAGCGGCGATATTTTCGCTCTCTAGGGATACTAGGCGTTCTAGGTCTACTAAGTCGACTAGCCCCTCCGCTGTCGACTTCACCTCCAGGATATCCAGTCCGCATACTGCTGCTGAGGCAGGATTGGTGCCATGGGCGGAGTCAGGGACTATGACCTTGGTGCGCTTGCTGTCGCCACGGCTCTCGTGGTAACCACGAATGACCATGAGCCCCGTCAGTTCACCATGAGCCCCGGCAAAGGGCTTGAGGGTGAAGTCAGCAAGCCCCGTCAGTTCACAGAGTGCCTTTTTTAATAAGGTACATACCGCCTGTGCGCCCTTTGTCGTCTCTTGGGGCTGTAAGGGATGCAGATTGGCAAACGGAGGGAGTGCCGCTATCTCCTCGTTGATCTTTGGGTTATACTTCATCGTGCAGGAGCCTAACGGATAGAAACCATTGTCTACTCCGAAGTTATTCGCCGACAGATTAGTATAGTGGCGCACTACCGTCATCTCGTCGCATGCTGGTAATTGGGCTGCCTCCTTACGTTGTATATCAGCAGGTATCTCATAGTCACCGAAACGGTTCTTAGGCAAGGAGTACCCCTTGCGTCCAGTTTCCGATAGTTCGAAGATCAAGTTTCCGTATAATCGATTATTCATGGTCTTAATTCTTTGATGAAGTTGTCAATTTCCTCTTTGCTTCTCTTCTCAGTGACGGCAATCATCAACTGGTCGTCGGCAATCTTCACACCAGCGAAATAGCCTTGCTCCGTCATCCTTTCTATTAATTCGTCAACGGTCTCGCTTTCGTTCTTATAGCGCACCACGAACTCGTTGAAGAAGGGACGGTCGTAGACAAGTGTGAATGCTTCCGTCGCTAACAGTTTCTCACAGAGATAATGGGCTCCGGCATACGACAACTGTGCGGCCTCACGCAGTCCCTCCTTACCCATTAGTGATAGATAGACGGTCACCCAGAGCGCCATCAGACTCTGGTTCGAGCAGATATTCGAGGTCGCCTTCTGACGACGGATATGCTGCTCACGAGCCTGTAGGGTCAATACAAAGGCACGTTGCCCTCGGTTGTCCTGTGTCATGCCAACGATACGTCCCGGCATTTTGCGGATGAGTTTCTCCATACAGCACATATAACCTACATACGGCCCCCCGAACTGCATCGGGATACCCAAAGACTGTCCGTCACCAACCGCGATGTCGGCACCCCATTCGCCTGGGGTCCTCAGCACGGCGAGGTCGGCGGCAATACTGCTCATGATGAAGAGTCCCTTCTGCTCATGGATGGCATCGGCATAGCCGCTATAGTCCTCAATGATGCCGTAGTAATTGGGTTGTTGTACCAACACGCCGGCAACATTCCCTTGGTGTAGGGATAATAGGGATAGTAGGTGGGGTAGGTTGGTGACACCGTCCTTCTGCTGAATCATCTCTATCTTGATACCATGGAAGTGGGCATAGGTCTCTATCACCTTCAACACCTTTGGGTCAATGGTCTCACTGATGAGTACTGTGTTTTGCTTCTTACCAGCGGCAACAGCCATCATCACAGCCTCGGCGGCTGCTGTGGCTCCATCGTACATCGAGGCATTGGAGATATCCATGCCTGTCAGTTCCGCCATCATCGACTGGTATTCGAAGATATAGTGGAGCGTACCCTGTGAGATCTCTGCCTGATAGGGGGTGTAGGAGGTTAGGAACTCCGAACGGCTGAGCAGTGCGGGAATGGCGGCAGGGGTATAGTGGTCGTAGACACCAGCACCTCCAAAGCACGTCAGTTCTTCATTCTGCTTACCGAGTTTGTCGAACAACTGGCGCACCTCCACCTCACTCATCTGCTCGGGCAACTGGTAGTCACCACGAAAACGGATGTCTTCAGGCACTTCGGCATAGAGGTCGTCGAGACTCGTGATCCCGACTTTCTCCATCATCGCCTGTAAGTCCTTTTCTGTATGCGGGAAATATTTAAACATGTCGCAATATCGTTATGTGGTTATCTCGATATCCCGATATATCGAGATATCGAAAGAAATTATTTCTCACAGAAAGCGGCGTAAGCCTTGGCATCCATCAGGTTGTCGAGTTCCGCCTTGTCGCTCATCTCCACTTTGATGATCCAGTTGGCGAAGGCATCCTGGTTGACGAGTTCGGGCTGGTCGTCCAATGCCTCGTTGACCTCCACGACAGTACCGCTGACAGGAGAGATCAGGTCGCTTGCTGCCTTGACACTCTCCACGGCACCGAACTCCTCACCTGCCATTACCTCGTCGTCCACCTCAGGGATGTCTACGTAAACAACATTACCTAAGGCATTCTGGGCGTAGTCGGTGATGCCGATGAAACCAAAGTCGCCTTCTACTCTTACGTATTCGTGTGACTCGCTGTAATAGAGTCCTTCAATTACTTTTGCCATAATATGAATGGTTTTTAGGGTTATTAATAGGGTTTGATAGGTTTATTTCTTGTAGTGTTTGTCGTAGAAACGCTTCTTACATACGGTGCCAGGGAATGTCTTCTTACGGATTTGGATCTCCACCTCTGTACCCAAGGCGGCATAGGAACTGTCGACGAGTGCCATGCAGACGCTCTTGTCGGTGGAGATGGTGTGATAGCCTGTGGTCACCTCACCGATCTGCTGTCCGTCTTTCAGCACGGCATAGCCATGACGGGGAATCGCCTTGTCGTGCAGTTCGATGCCCACGAGTTTCTTGGGGGCACCCTCTGCTTTCTGTCGGGCGAGTGCCTCCTTGCCGATGAACTCCTCCTTGTCGAGTTTGACGAAGATACCTAAGCCTGCCATGATCGGGGTGATGTCGGCGGAGAGTTCGTCACCATAGAGAGGCAGTCCCACCTCGAAGCGCAGGGTGTCACGGCACCCCAGTCCACAGGGCTTGACACCAGCGGCGATGAGTCGGTCCCAATAGGTGTTGATTTGTGCGGGCTTGGCATAGATCTCGAAACCGTCCTCTCCTGTATAGCCCGTTCTCGACACGATGATGTCATCGATGCACTTAAAAGTATAGAAGGCAAGTTCCTGGCAGGGAATGCCCAGTGTCTGCTCCATCACCTGCTCAGCCTTAGGACCCTGTATGGCAAGTTCGCCATAGAGGTCGCTCTGATGTTCCAAGGTGATATCGAAGTTCTTCGCCTGTTGCTGTATCCACTCCCAGTCCTTGTCGATGTTCGAGGCGTTGATGACGAGGAAGAAACGGTCGTCAGTAACCTTATATACTAATAGGTCGTCGACCACACCGCCATCCTCATAGCACATCATACCATAGAGAATCTTGCCTGCGGGAATGCCCCTGACATCATTGGTGAAGATATGGTTGACATAACGCTCCGCATCGTTGCCAGTGACGAGGACCTCCCCCATGTGACTGACATCGAAGACACCACAGTGCTGGCGTACAGCCTGGTGCTCATCTACGATATTCGTGTATTGGATAGGCATGTCGAAGCCGCCGAAGGGAGAGATGAGTGCCCCTAGGGCGACGTGCTTGTCATAAAGACAGGTCTTTTTGTTTTCCATATAAATAGGGTTTGTTAGGTTTTGTAGGTTTGTTAGGTGGTGAGGAGGTCGACGAAGTCGGTTTTCATCAGGTTCATGATGATGTCGTCGATACGGTCAGGCAGGATGCGGTTGAGGGCACCAGCATCCAGAGGCACATCCTTCAACTTGTTGAGCAGTCCTTGGTCGAGGTCGCCGATCAGGAAGTAATCACCCATCAGGTTCACTTTCTTGATGATATTGTTCTTCAGTTCAATACGAGCCTCGAAGTCACCCACTCCCTCGATACGGCGTTTTTTGACGAGGGTGTAGTGGGGGTTCTTGCCGTAGATGAACTCATCCGAGAGATACTCCTGTTCTATCTCCTCAATCTGCTTGATATCCTTCTCGCTGAGCGTGAAGTCCTCGTCGCAGAGTTGTTGGTGTACGAAGTCCTTGAACTCAGGAAGACTGATTGTCAGGTAGTTCTTGAGAAAGTCCACCCGTTGGTGGATGCTCTTGATACCCTTCGAGATCAGTTTCGAGTCAGGTGGGGTGATGGCTCCTGCCATGTTCAACAGGTCGGTATCGTAGAGCATGGTGCCGTGTACGATGCTATGCCCCGGAATCTTGTAGAAGGCATTGCCGGACACCTTTTTGTTACCGATCATCACGTCGTTGCGTCCTGAGGGCGAGGCATCGACACCCAGTCGCTGGAGCATCAGCACGACCATGTTGATGTAGCGGTTGAAGGTGAATCCCACTTGCTCCTCTGCGGTGATATAGGAGAACATCACATTATTCATATCGGCATACACACACCCGCCTCCGCTCTTCCGTCGGTAGGTTTGGATATGGTGTTTCCTGCAGAAGTCAAGGTTGACTTCATTCTCTATCAGTTGGTTGCGTCCGAAGATGACGCTGGGCTCCACCTGCCACATAAAGAAGCAGTCGTCAGCCTCTACGTGCTTTGCCACGTATTCTTCCATCGCCAAGTAGAACGAGAGTCGTCTTACCTTATGATCAGGCAGTGCGATGTATAGCATAGATTATTCTGTTTTAGGTTCTGTATATTTTCTGCAAAGATAATGAAAATCGAGTGCAGAACAAAATAATTTCAATTATTTTTTATGCCGAGATGCATCTTATCTTCGCTTAAGCAAAGATAGTCAAAAGCGGTGGTATTACAAAATAAAAACCAATATATTTTTTCAGTGTCAAGAAAACTTATCAAAAAACGTGTATGGATTTTTAGTGCTTCTAGAATTTGAGGAGGCAAAAAACGGGGTATTTTGGGGCTATAAATGGGGAAGGACGTACCTTCGAGGGACGATAGTAGGCTCTTCACGGTCGTGAGGAGGCACCTCCTGGTCACGAAGAGCCTATCTTCTTCCGTCAGAAGACTGCAAAAAATCGCGAGTTGGCTGCTATTTTGCACCCTTTTAGGGGCTTTTTTGGGGTTCAAAAAGCCGTTAAAACGCAAAACATATTCATTATCAATGAATTACGATAACCTTCTGAGATTTGCGTATTTGAGACCCGATCAGACCTTGATGGTTTTCGCGCGAAACCTCAGAGCCCTTTTGTCAAAATGTTTCAGAGTTACTTAACATCTGGTAAAGAGCCACAGGACCAAGGTGCCATGTTTTGGAGTCTTCATCTTCCAATTGCTGATACGTCTCTGACGAATAAATCTCTTTCAGGGCATCAACTATACTGATGCTTTTATCTTCTGTTAGCATGTCAGTGAGCCATGCGACTTTAGAGGGAAGGAGCAGATATAGATTGCTTTGATTAATGTCTAGACTCATTTTGTAACCTCCTTTGCTTCAATAAATGACAGGGTTCGCAAAGCCTCCTCTGTATGAAACAGATATTGGTCAACGAGTTTATAGGTTCTTAACTCTGCAATAAGGTTCTGCTTGTTTAGCAGTCCTCCTTCAAATAGGGCAAAGGCTGCATATACCCTATCATTAGCCACAGGACCAAAAACGATGTCATAATTGTGGACAAAGTCTTTTTGCGTACGGTTCTGCATAACGAAATCAAGCCATTCCTCAGTTGGTGCATTGAAAATGAGACTGTTCAAAGTATTCAATACTTCTTTATCAAATTCAAATACATTGACAAACCCATTACTGGCTGAATGTTCTTTCATTTTACGACGTACCCAGTTCTCGGCTTGTTGATAGGATGTGGTAGTGTAGAATCCATGTCCATAGTCAAGTGTTCTATTTGGAACCCTTATCTCCGGCTTATCAATCTTTTCAAGACTGCCATGATATAGTTTCATGTTTGTTCCTCCTTTCTTAATCTAATAAACTCATCTATATCCTCCAAGATCCATTGATAGTTCTGGGTATGTAAGATCTCATAATGTTTACTTAGATAGTCAAGCACACCATATCTGTCTAACTGGTGCATGGCTTCTGCTCCTGTCAGATGCTTCGCATTCTTGTACTGCTCAATGCAGAAGGATACGAAATAGGCAATATCTTGTGTCTTCTTATCCAATTTCTTCGAAAGGATTTTTACTTCTTATCGTAGGCATGGAGGGGATAGTCGGTGGTGAAGTGGAGACCACGGCACTCCTTGCGCTCCAATGCCCAACGGGTGATGAGGTAGCCGACGTTGATCATGTTACGGAGTTCGCAGATGTCACGACTAGCCTTCACACGCTTGAAGAGACGCTCCGTCTCCTCATAGAGCATGTCGAGACGGTCCCAGGCACGATGCAGACGCAGGTCACTGCGGACGATGCCCACATAGTTGGACATAATCTGAGCCACCTCCTTGACACTCTGGGTAATCAGCACCTTCTCCTCGTTGGTCATCGTACCCTCGTCATTCCATTCGGGCACCTCCAGGTTATAGTCATACTCGTCGATATGCTGCAACGAGTGCTTGGCGGCGGCATCGGCATAGACTACAGCCTCGATGAGCGAGTTGGAGGCAAGGCGGTTGCCACCATGCAGACCTGTGCAGGAGCACTCGCCAAGGGCATAGAGCCGTTCGATGCTCGACTGTCCGTTGAGGTCGACCTTGATACCCCCACACATATAATGGGCAGCAGGACGGACAGGGATATAGTCGGTGGTGATGTCAATACCCATCGACAGACATTTCTGGTAGATATTGGGGAAATGATGACGTGTCTCCTCGGCAGGCTTGTGTGTCACGTCGAGACATACATGGTCGAGACCATGAATCTTCATCTCCTTATCGATAGCACGAGCCACGATGTCACGAGGAGCCAACGACAGGCGCTCGTCGTATTTCTCCATGAAGGTCTCGCCATTGGGCAGTTTCAGGATACCGCCATAGCCACGCATCGCCTCTGTAATGAGATAGGCAGGATGCGTCTCGTTGGGGTTATGCAGGACGGTGGGGTGGAACTGTACGAACTCCATATCCGCTACCGTACCCTTCGCACGATAGACCATAGCGATACCGTCACCAGTGGCGATGACAGGATTTGACGTGGTGAGATAGACGGCACCGCAGCCACCCGTACACATCACGGTGACTTTGGCAAGATAGGTGTCTACCTTAGGTTTCTGGGGGTTCAGCACATAGGCTCCATAACACTGGATATGTGGGGAGCGACGGGTGACACGAACACCCAAGTGGTGCTGGGTGATGATCTCCACGGCGAAATGGTTCTCCTTGACATCGATATTGGGGTTGTTGCGAACAGCCTCCATCAGTCCACGCTGTATCTCGGCACCTGTGTCATCGGCATGGTGCAGGATGCGGAACTCAGAGTGACCGCCCTCACGATGCAGGTCAAAGTTGCCTTCCTCGTTCTTATCGAAGTTCACCCCCCATTTGACGAGTTCCTCAATCTGCTCGGGTGCATTACGTACCACCTGCTCCACTGCCTTGCGGTCGTTGATATAGTCACCGGCGATAATGGTGTCAGCGATATGTTTGTCGAAAGTGTCCACCTTCATATTCGTGACGGAAGCGACACCTCCTTGGGCGAATGAGGTATTCGCCTCATCGAGTGATGTCTTGCAGATCATACACACCTTACCCTTGTTGGCACGTGCCACTTTCAAGGCGTAACTCATACCTGCCACACCGGCACCGATAATCAAGAAATCGTATTTGTAAACCATAGTAGTAGTAAATTATGATGCAAAAATACAAAATAATTATGAACTATGAACTATGAACTCTAAACTTTTTGCTATCTTTGCACGTAAATTATGATTAGACTTAGAATTTTACTTCTATTAATGCTTGCTTCCATAGGTGTCATGGCGCAGACGGAAGAACCAGATACCTTGTGTGCTGACACTTTGGAAGTCGCCTTGCCTTGGCCGCAGAATGTGCAGTATCGGCTTGACTCCCTGATGCAGGATAAGTTATTGGAGACCTCTATTGTAGGCATGGTGGTTTATGACCTGACAGCGGACTCCATATTATATAAGGTGAACGAGCGACAGGCGATGCGCCCTGCCTCTACGATGAAACTCGTCACTGCCATCACGGCTCTTGACCGTCTGGGCAGTGGGCATCAGTTTCGTACCCAACTCTATTACACAGGAGAGGTCTGCGACAGTACATTGCGGGGTGACCTGTATTGTGTGGGAGGCTTCGACCCTGCTTTTAGTAAAGATGACCTGAATGGCTTTGTGGAGAGTATCCTGCGGATGGGAGTAGATACCATCCGAGGGCGAATGGTCGCTGACCGTTCGATGAAGGATGCTGATCTGTTGGGCGAGGGTTGGTGTTGGGATGATGACAACCCCAAGTTGTCACCCCTCTCGATAGGGCGTGATATTGACTTCTTGGAGCGTTTTGCCGCAGCCTTGCGGGAGAAGGGCGTGTTCTTGGATATCCGCCTCTCAGAAGGGACTGTACCCAGCGATGCCACGATCCTGTGCAGTCGTTACCATACCATGGACCAGATACTGCAACGCATGATGAAGGTTAGTGATAACTTCTATGCCGAGGCGATGTTCTACCAACTTGGTGCCATGAGCGGTCGTCGTCCCGCCAAGGCGAAGGATGCCGCCAATGTCATCAAACAACTGATTCAGAAGGTGGGTAATGGGAAGAATCCCTACCGTATCGCTGACGGCAGCGGTCTCTCCCTGTATAATTATGTTACCCCGGAACTGGAGATGCGCCTGTTGCGCTATGCCTATCGCAACACCAATATCTACAACCACCTGTTGCCCTCACTGCCCATCGCAGGACGTGACGGAACATTGAAGACCCGTATGAAGGGAACCTTTGCCGAGGAGAATGTGAAGGCGAAGACAGGTACGGTGACGGGTGTATCGGCTCTTGCCGGCTATTGCATGTCGGCAAACGGCCATCAACTATGTTTCTCGATAATTAACCAAGGCATTATGAAGTCTGACCCTGGACGCAATTTCCAGAATAAGGTATGTAATGCGCTATGTGCTCCATAAGATGATGAATACGATCAAGATATATGTTGAGCAGTTGCTCGCGACGATGGGACTGGGAGTGGACTATATCCCTATCGTGCGCCATGTCGTATTGGTGATGATCACCATTCTGTTGGCGTGGTTTGTAGGATGGCTGTTTAAGTTGCTGATCCCATGGGTCAATAAGTTGACACGTAAGACGGCGGCAAAATGGGATGATGTCGTCTTCAACGACAAGGTGCTGCGCTCAGCATGCCAGATCGTACCTGCCATCGTCGTATGGCTGGTACTACCCTCCGTGTTCTTCGAGTATCCTACTGCCCATGAGGTACTGGCACGTCTGACAGCAATCTATATCACCGTCATGAGTGTACGTACCGCCCTTGTGATGATTGACTCGCTGAAACTCCTTGACGGGAAGCGGCGTACAGCAAAACAACAGTATCTCTACACACTTTGTGGTGTGTTGAAAATCATCATGTATTTCGTGGCAACCATTATCGTGATTGCCATTATCGTCAATAAAGACCCTTCTACATTGCTTGCGGGATTGGGTGCTGCCTCTGCCATCCTCATGCTTGCCTTTCAGGATACTATCAAAGGACTGGTGGCTGGTATCCGCCTCACCTCTAATGATATGGTACGAGTAGGCGATCGCATTACAGTACCCTCTGCTGGTGCTGATGGCATGGTGGAGGAAATCACACTAACTACTGTCAAGGTGCGGAACTTTGATAATACCATCATTACCGTCACCCCTCAGACCTTGGTCGACGGCTCGTTCCAGAACTGGAAAGGAATGGCTGAGAATGCGGGACGCAGGGCAATCAGGAAAGTAATCATCGACTTCCGCTCACTGGCGATTGATGAGGAGGGTGTTCCCAACTTGACACGTTATCGTGAGCACATGGAGCAGTGGTTGGGGCAACATGGGAAGGTGTTAGCCGATAAGCCTATCCTCGTCCATCAACTCGATGCCACCCCCACAGGTCTTCCTGTGGAGTTTGTCTTCTGGTTGAAGGAACAGGCTGCCATCCCCTATGAGCATGCCATCTCAGAGATTATGGAGCATGCCTATGCGGAGGCACCTGTTTTCGGACTCCGTATCTATCAGCAGTTCCCAGAGCAGTAATAACTGCAGAATAGAAAATGAGTTTTGCCACCACGATATTGCAATGGTTTGAGGAGAACGGTCGTGCGCTGCCATGGCGTGAGACACGTGACCCCTATGCCATCTGGTTGTCGGAAATCATCCTGCAACAGACACGCATTGAGCAGGGACGTCCTTACTGGGAGCGTTTCATGGAGCGGTGGCATACGGTGGAGGACCTTGCCGCCGCCTCAGAGGATGAGGTCTTGCGTGAATGGCAGGGACTGGGCTACTACAGTCGTGCCCGTAACCTGCATCATGCCGCCAAGCAGATCGTGGCGATGGGAGGATTCCCACAGACGCTGGAGGGTATCAGGAGCCTGAAAGGGGTGGGCGACTATACGGCTGCCGCCATCGGCTCTATCGCCTTCGACCTCCCCGCCGCAGTGGTCGACGGCAATGTCTATCGGGTACTGGCGCGTCATTATGGTATCACCACACCCATCAATACCACTGAGGGTAAGAAAGAGTTCACGGCATTGGCACAGAGTCTGTTGCCAGAGAGGAAAGCCTCTGCCTTCAACCAGGCGATGATGGACTTTGGTGCCATCCAGTGCTGCCCAACAAGCCCATCCTGCCCATCCTGTCCATTACAGGAGACCTGTGTTGCTTTTCGAGAGGGCAGGGTGGAGGAATTGCCTGTCAAGCAGAAGACGTTGAAAATCAAAGAGCGGCACCTTACCTATGTATATATAAGGTATCAGGGGCAGACCGCCATCCATCGTCGTCCCGCAGGGGATATCTGGCAGGGATTGTATGAGCCGTGGCTGACAGACATGCCTCCTGCTGATGCCATCTTGCTGCGACAGCATGTCAAGCATGTACTGACACATCGCATCATCTATGCTGACTTCTGGTTGTGGGAACCCCAAGAGAAGCCTTTGTTGCCAGCCGACTATCAATGGATACCGGAAGGCGATATCGACAACTATGGGGTGCCTCGGTTGATAGAAATACTACTAAAAGAACTAGACAGATTATATGGAGAAGATTAATATTGCTATCTTTGTGTCGGGAAGCGGCACGAACTGTGAGAACTTGATTAAGTATTTTGCCACCTCGGAGCGATACCGTTGTGCGTTGGTTGTCAGCAACAAGCCCGATGCCTTTGCCCTTACTCGTGCGGAGCGGTTGGGAGTGCCTACGGCAGTGACTCCAAAGCCTCAGTTGAATGATGAGGCTGTGATGTTGCCGTTGCTCCGCCAGTATGACATCCGGTTTATCGTGCTGGCTGGCTTCCTGCCCCTCGTTCCTAACTTCCTCATCGACGCCTTCCCCCGTCGTATCATCAATATCCATCCGGCACTGTTGCCGAAGTATGGTGGTAAGGGTATGTGGGGACACCATGTCCATGAGGCAGTGAAGGAGGCTGGTGAGATAGAGACAGGTATGACTGTCCACTGGGTGACTCCCGTCTGTGACTCTGGTGAGATCATCGCCCAGTATAAGGTTGCCCTCTCCCCTGAGGATACCGCCGACGACATCGCCGAGAAAGAGCATCAGTTGGAGATGACGTATTTCCCGAAGGTCGTAGAACAGGTACTGGATGAAACGTTTTTCTGAACCTAGCGTATTTAACGTTTAATATTTAATGTTTAACGTTTAATCTTTAGTGTCTCATGGCGGAGCATAACGACATCGGCAGATGGGGTGAGGATATCGCTGCGGACTATCTGCAGCGTAAGGGCTACCAGATCATAGAGCGTGACTGGAAGAGCGGTCACCGTGACTTGGACATCATCGCCCTTGATGGTGACACGGTGGTCTTTGTTGAGGTGAAGACCCGTAGCAACCGTCTGTTTACCGACCCAGTCGAAGCCGTAGGCTACCAAAAGATTCGCAACCTACAACAGGCTGCGAATCATTATGTGAAATACCGTCGTATCAACCACGACATCCGTTTTGATATCGTCTGCGTCATCGGTACACCAGGCACAGAACCAGAGATTGATCATATCGAGGATGCGTTCTGACAATGAATGGTCAGCCATCAATCGTTCTAAGCCTACGAGGGGAGAAGTGCCGCCTCCTCAGCCCGCAGGTGCCATCTTCCGGGTTGTTCCCCACGGGGGAACATTTTAGTCCGTACGGGGGAACAAGTTGTTCCATACGGGGGAACACTTTGTTCCAGTATCTGGTAACTACCTTAAAGTGCCATTCCTTTCAAACTTACCTATACCCAGCACGATTCATTCCGATATCTGGAGTCATCACGGCATAAATCAGAGTCTGACGACGAAAGCACTATTTTTTACTCGTTTTCATCGTTTTTTATCCGTTTTTTAAGCCCTTTCGACCTCATTTATGCCCCTATCTTACTCATCTGCAACACATCTGCAACACGTAACCGCCTGATTATCAAATAGTGTTGCAGAATGGCAGATGTTGCAGAGGGTAAAAAATATTGGTGGAAAAATCTCATTTATAACAAGCAATAGTCATTATGGTATTTTAAATATGGAAGATGATTAGGGCTTATTGTTCTTAATTTCAAATCGTCTGGTAAATGCAGAATTCTCTTATCCTCCTTACTAAGGAGTTTTGAATAAATAACATGACCACTAGCATCAAAAGACATATATCCTTTGTCGAAAAGTTTGTCTAAATTTGGTAACAGTAGTAAACCATTATATACATCCAGTCTTTCTTCATTATTAGAATTACGCCATGGCTTTATATGAGATGCTACTAGCATCCATGTAGAAGGGAAACTGGATACAGAACAACATCCCCAATAATTAATTAACTCTTTGCGGAAATATCCTTGTCCTATTCTTGAAAGGACAATTGCTTTCTTTTCTGTATCTTTTAATGAGTTGGAATTTTCAATTTGAGTTATCTCTTTAATAATACTATCTTCAATTCTTTTGTGATAATCAGATTTGATAAATGCTAAAAATTTATTTAAGCCTGCACTGAAATCGCTGATTGCTTTGCGGGATACATATACAGAACGGGTTTTTCTTAATGTCTCCTCAGAGTTTAAAATCTCCCTTATTATCTCTTTAGTTAAATTTTCATTGATATCATAATCATTTGTCAAGAACTTCAAGCGTGAAATATAATCATGACTGGTTTTAGGAGTCAAGTTACCTTCACTAATCATATAATGATAAAAATCAGAAATAAAGTCATCAAATTGCATAGTAAATGTCATTTTGCTTACAAATATAATGAAAATCTACAAGAATTCAAATACAATCCATTAAAGAATGCGCGAAAAGAATAAAAAAAGCAAAGAAAATTATTTTTATCGTTCCATTTATCTATTTTCGCGAGAAAAAATGAAACAGTCAAATCATTCTAAGATATTTATGGGTCAATTAATGAAGGCCCACCACAATATCAATTCTGCTTTAGAAGTATACAAAACACTTTCTGCACTTGATAAACAAAAACTATACAATACTAATATCCATTTAAGTCTTATAGACATGGAACTCTTACAACTCCTTAATGGTCAAGATAGTTTGGAGTTACTATTTGATGAAGATTAGAATGTATCATCAGATAATCTTTTCCTCTTTGAGTGATAGCAAAACGATGTAAAAATAGGTATCAAACAAAGGAGACCTAAGCGAAATGCTTGGGTCCCCTTTTTTATTGAGTTCGTTTGTATTAAGCCTCTGTCTCAGGCTCCGCAGCCTTGAAGTTGGCTAAGTCCTCAACCTTGAAGTTCTTGATGTAGGCGGACTTGCCATAGACATCCTCCTCAGTCATGCGGACATAGACCTGAGCCGATTTGGCGAAGAGTTCAGGAGCCTTGGCGGCATCACGGATGATGAGCAGGCTCATCACCAACTCTGCGGTCATGTCGTAGAGACGACGGGCGAGGAAGTCGAAGGCATCCTGGTTGTCCAGTTCCTTGGCGTAGTTCAGTGCGTCCTCGTAGATGGGGAGCAACTTCTCCACACGAGCCTTCAGGGCTGCGTCGGCATTCTCTGGCAGAGCGGCAATCATGTCCTTGATGTTCTGCAGCATCGTGCCGTTAGAGATGTAGCGGATGGCAGCGACAACCTGCAACTGGGTGGTACCCTCGTAGATAGAGAAGATACGGGCATCACGGAACAGACGCTGGCTCTTGTACTCCATGATGAAGCCTGAGCCACCGTGGATAGAGATGGCATCGTAGGCGTTCTGGTTGGCGTACTCTGAGTTCATACCCTTAGCAAGTGGGGTGAAGGCATCGGCAAGACGCTGGTACTTCTTCAACTCCTGCTTCTCCTCGGGCTCCAACTTACGGTCACGCTCGATATCCTCCAAACACTTATAGACATCCACATAGGCGGCTGTCTCGTAGAGCAGGCTGCGACCTGCGTCGAGTTTAGCCTTCATACGAGAGAGCATGTCATAGACAGCGGGGAAGTTGATGATCTTCTCACCAAACTGCTGACGCTCCTTGGCGTAGGCAAGTCCCTCGTTGTAAGCCTCCTGCTCCACACCGACACTCTGTGCGGCGATACCCAGACGGGCACCGTTCATCAGTGCCATCACGTACTTGATCAGACCCAGACGAGTGCTTCCGCAGAGTTCTGCCTTGGCGTTCTTGTAAGTCAACTCACAGGTAGGTGAGCCGTGGATACCCAGTTTATGCTCGATGTGACGAACATCAACGCCCCCCTGACGCTTGTCGTAGATGAACATCGACAGACCACGTCCGTCCTTGGTGCCCTCCTCAGAGCGAGCCAGTACAAGGTGGATGTCAGAGTCACCGTTAGTGATGAAACGCTTCACACCGTTCAGACGCCAGCAGTTCTCCTTCTCGTCGAAGGTAGCCTTCAGCATCACACGCTGCAAGTCAGAACCTGCATCAGGCTCCGTGAGGTCCATACTCATACCCTCACCAGCGCAGACACGAGGGATGTATTTCTGACGCTGCTCCTCGCTACCGAACTCATAGAGCGTGTCGATACACGACTGCAACGACCAGATGTTCTGGAAACCAGCATCTGCAGCCGAGATCATCTCACTCAGCATGGAGAATACGGTGTTGGGCAGGTTCAGACCGCCGTAACGACGGGGCATGGAGACACCCCAGAGACCAGCCTTGCGGGTGGCATCAAGGTTCTCGTAGGTCTTGCTAGCATAGATCATACGGCCGTTCTCCAAGTGTGGACCCTCGAGGTCTACGTCCTCAGCATTCGGCTCGATGATATTAGCGGCAACGTCGCCTGTGATGTCGAGAATCTGCTTGTAGTTCTCGATGGCATCGCCCAGGTCAACGGGAGCATAGTCATATTCTTTCGCATCAGCGAAACCCTTTTCTTTCAACTCGACGATACGAGCCATCAGGGGATGGTTCAAGTAGAACCCGATCTCAGGATGATCACTATAATAGTTTGCCATAATTATTTCGAATTTTGCTTATAGTACTTAATGAGTTTGGGAACGACTTCCTCCACGGTACCGACGATCACGTAGTCGGCGATGCGGTTGATAGGAGCATCGGGGTCAGAGTTGACACTGATGATGATACCAGAGTCCTGCATACCAGCGATGTGCTGAATCTGTCCAGAGATACCGCAGGCAATATACACCTTCGGATGAACGGTGACACCCGTCTGACCAATCTGGCGGTCGTGGTCAATCCAACCTGCATCCACAGCGGCACGGCTACCACCCACCTCACCATGTAATACCTTGGCGAGTTGGAACAACTGGTCGAAGCCTTCCTTAGAGCCTACACCGTAACCACCAGCAACCACGATGGGCGCACCCTTCAGGTTGTGCTTGGCAGCCTCCACGTGGTGGTCGAGGACTTTCACGACGAATGCCTCGGGAGAGACATACTTCGATACCTCAGGATAAACCACCTCGTTCTTAGCCTTGCCGTCATAAATGGCTTTCTGCATCACACCACTACGAACAGTAGCCATCTGTGGACGGTGGTCGGGGTTCACGATCGTTGCCACGATGTTACCACCGAAGGCAGGACGAATCTGGTAGAGCAGGTTCTCATATACCTTATTATTCTTCTTGTCCTCGTAAGAGCCAATCTCCAACTCCGTGCAGTCGGCAGTCAAACCGCTGGTCAATGAAGAACTGACACGGGGACCGAGGTCACGACCGATCACGGTAGCACCCATCAGACAGATCTGTGGCTGCTCCTCCTTGAAGAGGTTGACGAGGATGTCCGTGTGGGGAGCCGAGGTGTAGGGGAACAGTCCCTCACCGTCGAAGACAAACAGTTTGTCGACACCATAAGGCAGAATCTGATCCTCCACCTTGCCCTTGATGCCAGTACCAGCAACAACAGCATGGAGTTCCACTTTCAGTTCATTGGCGAGTTTGCGACCCTTGGTCAGCAACTCCTGAGATACTTCCTGTACCTGTGTACCTTCTATCTCAACATAAACAAATACATTATTAGCCATATCTTAACCAATGATTTTCTCTTCCAACAATTCTTTGATCATTCCCTCGACATCAGCATCAGAAGCCGTCAAAGTTTTCGACTCCTTAGCCTGGAACACGATGTTCTTCACTGCCTTTACCTTCGTGGGAGAGCCTGCGAGACCGCACTGGTTGGCATCACCGTCGACATCGGCAACGCTCCACTGGTTCAACGTCAGGTAAGGACGCTCGTCGTACAGGCCGTCGTAAGACGTGCCTTCGGCAGGTCTTTCCATCGGGCAGGTGGCACGCTTGTACTTCATTACCAACTTGGCGTTCTGGGGACGACAGGGAGCAGCACTTCCATTAACGGTGATGACAACAGGCAGGGGAGCCTCTACGGTCTCCACACCACCGTCAATCACACGCTTGATGGTAGCCTTGCCATCCTTCACACTGATTACCTCCTCTGCGTAAGTCACCTGGTTGAGACCCAGTTTCTGGGCAACCTGAGGACCTACCTGAGCGGTATCACCATCGATAGCCTGACGACCACCAATGACGATGTCCACGTCACCGATCTTCTTGATAGCGGTGGCAAGGGCATACGAGGTAGCGAGGGTATCGGCACCAGCAAACAGGCGGTCGGTCAGCAACCAACCCGTATCGGCACCACGATAAAGTCCCTGACGGATAATCTCACCTGCACGTGGAGGACCCATCGTGAGGATTCCTACTGTAGAGCCTGGGTTCTGCTCTTTCAGACGAAGAGCCTGCTCCAAGGCGTTCAAATCTTCTGGATTGAAGATAGCGGGTAGGGCAGCACGGTTGACGGTGCCTTCGGCTGTCATGGCATCCTTACCCACATTACGGGTGTCTGGCACTTGCTTCGCCAGCACAACAATCTTTAAAGCCATATTATTAATAATGTATAATATTGAAATTTCAAAATCGGGTGCAATGACAGTGCAAGCCGAATGCAGAGAGCGTGCTCTTTGCTGAGGCGAAGCCTGTCTTCGCAGTGCTTTTTTCAAAAAAGCACTGCAAAGGTACTGTTTTTTGCGCACACGGCAAAATAAAATGCACAAAAACAGTCTAGATGTGCACAAATTGAATATTTTGTGCAATCAGATTATAGAGGATTCAGATATTTTGTGTATCTTTGCAGTCATGATTGACAGGGCGACGATTGATAAGATCATGGATGCCGTCAACATCGTGGATGTGGTGGGCGAGTTCGTTAATCTCCGTAAGGCGGGGGTGAACTATAAGGGCTTGTGTCCTTTCCATGATGACAAGACCCCGTCGTTCATGGTGTCACCCTCTAAGCAGATATGCCATTGCTTTGCCTGCGGTGAGGGAGGCAATGCTGTCAATTTCCTGATGAAGCACGAGCAGATCACCTATCCGGAGGCCCTGCGCTGGTTGGCGAAGAAATACAACATCGAGATTGAGGAGCGTGAACTCTCTGACGAGGAGAAGAAAGAGCAGAGTGACCGAGAGTCAATGTTTATCGTCAATGAGTGGGCATGTCAGTATTTTCATGAGATCCTGAATCAGGATGTCGACGGACAGGCTATTGGTAAACAGTATTTCCGCAGTCGTGGAATCCGTGACGATATCATCAAGAAGTTTCAGTTGGGCTTCGCCCTCACCAAGCGTGACGCTTTAGTGAATGAGGCGCATCGTAAGGGCTACAAGGATGAGTTCCTCGTCAAGACCGGATTATGTATAGAGAACGAGCGTGGCATCTACGACCGTTTTGCGGGTCGTGCCATCTTCCCTTGGTTGAATGTCAGTGGTAAGGTGGTCGCCTTTGGTGGCAGAAAACTCGATGCCGCCACAAAGGGCGTGCAGCAGAAATACGTCAACTCACCCGACTCAGAGATTTATCATAAGGAACGAGAGTTATATGGTATCTTCCAGGCAAAGAAAGCCATTGTCAAAGAGGACTGTGTCTATATGGTGGAGGGCTATACCGATGTGATAGCGATGCATCAGTGTGGACTGGAGAACGTGGTGGCAAACTCAGGTACGGCACTCTCTGTCTACCAGATCCGTCTGCTGCGCCGTTTTACTCAGAATATCGTATTGCTCTACGATGGCGATGAGGCTGGTATCCATGCCGCCATGCGAGGTACTGACATGCTGCTGCAAGAGGGAATGAACGTGAAGGTGCTGCTGTTGCCTGACGGTGATGACCCCGACTCTTTCTCCCGCAAGCATACAGCAACAGAGTTCCGACAATATATCGAGGACCACCAGACCGACTTCATCCAGTTTAAGACCGACCTGTTGTTGAAAGGGGTGAAAGACCCTATCAAACGAGCCGAGGCGATAAACAGCATCGTACGCTCTGTGAGTGTGATACCTGATTCGATCGTGCGCTCAGCCTATATCTCCGACTGTTCCCGCCGATTGGAGGTAGACGAGCGGACCTTGATTTCCCAGACGAATAAGTATATCGCTGGCGACAAGGAGGAACAGCGTAAGGAGGCAGAGCGTGAGGAGCGACAGCAGGAGCAGAAGACGGTGCCGGAGCCGATAGGACTGCATACTCCTCAAGAGCAGACCTTAGAGGTGGAGCGTATGCTCATCCAACTGATTATCCGTCATGGCGACATGGTGATTATGAGGGGACTGGAGACCGAGGATGGCGGTTTTATCAATATGAATGTCGCCCAGTATATTGACTTCGACTTCAGTGGCGACGGTCTCTCCTTCAGCAACGACCTCTATAACCGTATCCTGCATGAGGCGGTGGAGCATTCTATGGAGGATGGTTTCAAGGCAGAGACCTATTTCACCCAGCATCCTGATATTGAGGTGAGCCAACTCGCCACTCGTCTTGCAGTGGATAACTACCAACTGGGACGTGGCTTCGAGATGAAACAGACGGAACAGGGCATCCGCCAGCAAGTGGAGCATTTGATTCTCGACTTCCGCTATGTCATTGTGAATGAGCGGAAGAAGGAACTCATGAACGAACTCAAGACAAATCCGGAGATTTATAAGAGCCAGGAGTTCAAGGAAGAGTTCGAAAGACTGAATGTGATTTATCAGCAGTTAAGTCTGAAATTAGGACGATAGATGCAGTCAATATTATATATCATAGGTGTTACCGTCATGTGGATAGTCATTGCTATGGCTGTCATACATGTGGTGATGGATAACCGGCAGCCAGCCAAGACGATGGCGTGGGCATTGGTGATTATCTTTGTGCCTGTGATAGGACTGGTGTTTTATCTCTTTTTCGGTGTCAATCATCGAAAGGAGCGATTGGTGAGCCAACGGTCTGTAGACCAATTGACGAAGCGTTTCATGCTGAGTTTTGTAGAACAGCAGAACCTGCGTGTGCCTGAGCGTCATAAACAACTGGTCGACCTCTTTGTCAACCAGTCATTCTCCTTGCCTTTTAAAGATAATCAGGTGGATATCATGACAGACGGCTATACGTTCTTCCCTGAACTGTTGAGGGATATCTCAAAGGCGAAGCATCATATCCATATTGATATGTATATCTTTGAGAATGACGCATTAGGTCGTCTAGTGGCCGATGTTTTGATTGACAAGGCCCATCAAGGGGTACATATTCGTTTGATATACGATGACGTAGGCTGTTGGAAGGTGGACCATGACTTCTTCGAGAAGATGCGAGAAGAGGGAATAGAAGTGGCTGCCTATCTGCCTGTGCGTTTCCCGTCATTCACGAGTAAGGTCAACTACCGCAATCACCGTAAGTTGGTTGTCATAGATGGGATCATAGGATATATTGGAGGTGTGAATATCGCATTGCGCTATGTGAAAGGTACCAAGGATCAGGCATGGCGGGATACGATGTTGCGTATGACAGGCGGTGCGGTATATGGTCTTCAGCGTGCCTTCCTTATCGACTGGTATTTTGTGGACCGCACTCTGATTACCGACCGTGTCTACTATCCTCCGTCGCTAACAGCCAACAACTGCTTGGTACAAGTGGTTACCAGTGCACCTACCAATCTCTATCCTGAGATAATGCAGGGCTATGTCCGTGCTATTTTGTCAGCACGTCGTTATATCTATATCGAGACACCTTATTTCCTGCCCAACGAACCTGTACTCTTTGCCTTGAAGACAGCAGCGGTGGCAGGAGTCGATGTACGTATCCTTTGTCCTCTTCGCTCTGATGCTCGTTTTGTGGAATGGGCCTCCCGCTCTTATCTTCGTGAGGCTTCAGAGGCAGGTGTGAAAGTGTATCTCTATCAAACGGGTTTCCTGCATTCCAAGATGATGGTATGTGATGACTCACTGACCACCTGTGGCTCTACCAATGTCGACTTCCGCTCCTTCGAGAATAATTTTGAGGCAAATGCTTTTATCTACGATGAAGGAACAGCATTACGTCTGAAGAACATCTTCCTGAAAGATCAGGAGAATGCAGTACCGCTTGCTGATCTGCCGAAGCGTGTCAGTCCGACGTTTATCAAACGGTTGTGGGAGAGTTTTACTCGTCTGCTTTCCCCACTATTCTGAGGGACTATCGGAACAGTGAGAAATTGACGCTGCCATACGAACGATGCTCCACGAAATGGGGATGCTGGGAGAAGTCATGGTCTTTGCCGTGTTCGAAGACAAAGATACCATCGGGTTTCAACAGGTCTTTCTCGAAGATAAGGTCGGGGATGGTAGGTAGTTCCTTTAAGGCATAAGGAGGGTCGGCGAAGACGATGTCGTATTGCTGCTTGCATGACTTGAGGAAACGGAACACGTCACCACGGATGGGGATACATGCCTGTGTGTTGAGTTTCTTCAAACAGTCTTGAATAAAACGGTGGTGGTCACGGTCCAATTCCACACTGATGACCTGACTGCATCCTCGTGACAGGAGTTCAAGGGTAATACTTCCTGTACCGGAGAAGAGATCAAGGGCTGTTGAATCCTCCAAGTCTATATATCCATTGAGAACATTGAAGATATTCTCTTTGGCAAAATCTGTCGTCGGACGTGCCTTGAAGGTACGAGGTATCTCAAAATGTCTTCCTTTGTATTTTCCTGTAATAATTCTCATCGTCCTTTCACGAATAGGGTCATGAGGTCGTATGGCATACCTTCGATCTGTGTGACGATAGAACGGTTGAAATCCCCAGAGGGATTGATGACATAGACTCGTTTGATATACTTCTTCAATTCTTCCGTGAGCCAGTCACTGTCAGGGATGTCACCCACCAGATGGATTTCGTCACGCTCAGCCTGTAAACCGATTTGTTTCCAGATATATAGCAAATAGTATAGAGCGTCATGCGGATCCTGAACGTCAAAGGTGTTGCAGAACTTGAAATGGTTCTGGCCGTATGCGATAACCTCCATATGGCGTTCGTGGAAATAAGCATAGAGTTTTTCCCGAATACCCGTATAACTGCGTTGATGGAGATATCGCCATACAGGTGCTATGGCAGCAATGAATGTGACTTGCTCAAAATGGTCGTCTATCACCAACTTGAAATCACGGTTGATGCCAAATACAGCCACACAGTTTAAGTCTGGTAATACGGTATGCGCTATCTCGTCTTTCTCATAGTCATGGAAGGAATGCAGATACAATGTCCGTTCTTCTTCCTCATGGAATATCTCCAAGGGGATCATCAGAACAGGAGTGTCTACCATCACCAGTACATGAGCATATGTCTCTTGTAATATTGTTCTGGTGCGGAAAGCCTCACGCATATTAGCAGCCATAGAGATGCCGCTATCTAAGATATATGGCTCGTAATAGATCTCGCTATCTCTTTCCGGGGCCACCGTGGCGAAAGCAAGATGATTGCGACTGCTTCTGATAATCAGTCGTTGACTATTCGTGATATTGTACTTTTCCTGCATTTCTGTCAGTTATTAATGATGGATGATGCTTCCTATGCAGAGCAGGGCAAGTACTCCTGCTACAATAGCGAGTATCACATTGGTTATGCGATTGGAAATCTTCATATCGTCGACAAAATTACAAATAAGTGAAGAGAAAACCAAATTATTTCGTAATTTTGTCGCCAATATGATTATTGACGAGTTAAAATACCGTATTCGCTCGGCATTGGTACATATGCCAACACCAGAACAGGAGCATGCTATCGACGTGTTCTCCTTGTTTATGACGGACCGTCATGAGCATGCAGTGATGGTGCTGAGAGGATCGGCAGGTACGGGAAAGACCACTCTTGCCGCTGCCATCGTCAAGGCATTGGTGTCACTCAAACAGAAAATAGTACTTCTCGCCCCTACGGGGCGTGCCGCCAAGGTATTCTCTCTTTATGCGGAGCATCCTGCCTATACCATCCACCGCCGTATCTATCGTCAGAAATCGTTGGAAGGTACTTTCGACCTAAACTTCAACTCGGCACAGGACACCTTGTTTATTATAGATGAGGCTTCGATGATAGCCAATGCTACCAACTATGGTGATACACCCTTCGCCCAAGGGCAGTTACTCGACGATCTGATACAGTTTGTATATAACGGTCGAAACTGTCGGATGCTGCTTATCGGCGATCAGGCGCAGTTGCCCCCAGTCGGCGAGGAATGGAGTCCGGCACTGATGTCGGAGGTCTTAAGAGGCTACGGACTTCATGTGCATGAGTGTGACCTTTATGAAGTACTTAGACAGAGTCAGGAGTCTGGTATCCTGTATAATGCGACGAGAATCAGAGAGGGAGGTGTCGTCCTTCCCCAGATTCGCTTCACTGGTTTCGATGATATAAGAATGGTACCAGGTGACGAGTTGATAGAGTCCCTTGCCAGCAGTTATTCAAGAGTGGGACTTGACGATACGATGGTCATCACCCGAAGTAACAAACGGGCAAATATCTATAACCAGGGAATCCGTAATATGGTGCTGGGACGGGAGGACGAGTTGACCACAGGCGACCAACTCATGATCGTGAAGAACAACTACTATTGGATAGCCAAAAGCCAACAGCCAATGGCTAATAGCCAACAGCCTTTTGAATTCATCGCTAATGGCGACCATGCTGTGGTGCACAGGGTACGTAATATCCATGAACTATATGGTTTCCGTTTTGCGGAGGTGACAATGACTTTCCCCGACTATAATGACTATGAGTTGTCTGCGATGGTATTGCTCGACACGCTGACCTCAGAGGCACCCTCCCTGACACGAGAGCAACAGGAACAACTCTACCAAGCCGTCATGGATGACTATGCTGATATCCCCTTGAAACAGGACCGCCTGAAGAAACTCAAGGAGGACAGGTACTATAATGCCTTGCAGGTGAAGTTCGCCTATGCCGCTACCTGTCATAAGGCGCAGGGCGGCCAGTGGGCACATGTCTATCTCGACCAAGGCTACATGACGGATGACATGCTTACGCCTGACTATATTCACTGGCTTTATACTGCCTTTACCCGTGCTACGGAGTGCCTTTATCTGGTTAATTGGCAAAAGACGCAGACGGAAATAATTGAGGAATGAGAATTGAAAATGGAGAATTATTAGTATCTTTGCAAACGATGATAGCATTATATATTATAATAGGTGTTGCTGTTGGGGCTGTAGTGACCTACTTGTTGCTGAATCCCAGATTGGGGAGACTCCATGTGGAACTTGCCAAGAAGGAGACGGAGATGACATTGTTGGGGCAACAGCGGTTGGAGGAACAGCGACAGAGCGAGGAGCGCTTTGCCGAGCAGATGCGTAGTCAGCGTGAACAGGCTGCCGACCAATTGCGGGCACAGCGAGAACAGTCGACGGAACAACTGAAGGCTGCACGTGAACAGTTTGATGAACAACTGAAAACCACCAAGGAACAGTTGCGAGTCATGGCGCAGCAGTTGATGGATGCACAAGCCCAGCGTCTGAAGGAAGAGAATAAGGAGAATATGGGTACCATTACCCAACCTTTGAAAGAGGCCATCAGTGAGATGCGCAAGGCTATCAGCGAGAATACGAAGGATCATACAGAACAGAGTGCGTCTTTGAAAGAACAACTCCGTATGATGATGGAGTCGAATCGTGAGATAGGAGAGAAAGCGGAGAGTCTTACCAATGTCTTACGCCGTGATAATAAGATCAGTGGTAACATGGGAGAGATTATCCTGGGTGATCTCCTAGCGTCGCAGGGACTGACAGAAGGTATTCACTATGAGGTGCAGGCCCGCCTGCGGGATGAACAGGGAAGACCGTTAAAAAACGATGATACTGGTAAGGAGATGCAGCCTGATGTCATCTTACACTATCCGCAGGGACAGGATGCCGTTATCGATTCAAAGGTGTCGCTGGTGGCCTATCAGCGTTATGTGAATGCTGAGGATCCAGAGGAGAAGGAGCGTGCCTTGCAAGACCATATCAAGTCTATCCGTTCGCATGTCACGGAACTGGCTCGCAAAGACTATTCCAGATACATCAAGGCACCTCGTGAAGCCGTCGACTTTGTGATTATGTTCGTTCCTTTCGAGAGTTCTCTGCAGTTGGCATTGGCTAATGATCCTACCTTATGGCGTGAAGCCTTTGAACGAAAGGTCTTTATAACAGGTGAACAGAACCTGTTAGGCATCCTTCATATGATTCATATCGCCTGGGTGCAGAACCAACAGGCGGAGAATCAGGAGAAAGTATTTGGGGTCGCAGAACAACTGTTGGATCGCTTGGGTGATTTTATCCAACGATATAATAAGGTAGGAGAACAATTGGAACAGGCCCGTAAGGCTTTTGATTTCTCTAAGAATAAACTTGACGAGGGACGCCAGAGTGTGGTGCAGAAAGGACGTGAACTGATAGACCTGGGTGCCAAGGAGAATCCTAACCGTCGTATTCCGAAGTCACAGACACCCTTAGGATTGGAAACCGATGTTATACCTGAATGACGATATCGCAGGCTTCGACTTCGCTGCCGCTTTACCCCTCCTCTCTGATCAGCGAAGGGAACAAGCCTTGAAGTTTAAGCATGAACAGGGACGTAAAACCTGTGCTGCCGCTTATCTGTTGCTGTGCGAGGGGCTTCGTAAGGAATATGGTATCACTGAGAAACCGATCTTTGAATATGGAACGTATGGTAAGCCCTTTATCAAAGGACATTCTGAGATACATTTTAATTTAAGTCATTGTCGTGAGGCCGTCGTCTGTGTCGTGAGTGACCGCCCGGTGGGAGTTGATGTAGAGAGTATCCGTGAATTTAAGGAGAGTCTGGTTCATTATACGATGAATGATGATGAGGTTGTCAGGATTACGCAGTCGACCAGTCCTGCCATGGAGTTTATTCGTCTGTGGACCATGAAAGAAGCGGTACTGAAACTCTCAGGGGAGGGTATCCGCAATAATTTGAAGACTGTTCTGACGGGACAGGAACAGATAGAGACGGTGGTCAACGTTGAAAAAAGTTATGTTTATTCCGTTATTTTCGGATAAAAATGTTTACCTTTGTAGCGAAAGAATAAAACTAAAAACGAAATAAGATTATGAGATTAGACGGAAGACGCGAAAGTTCGAATGTGGAAGACCGCCGTGGTATGAGTGGCGGAGCAAAGGCTGGTATGGGTATCGGCGGTATTATCTTAGTGGCTCTCATGGCTTGGTTGACAGGTGGCGACCCGTTGAGTGCCGTGATGACGGAAGTGCAGAACGGTGGTCTGGGTGCTAATACCGAGACAACGGAGGGACAGCGTGAGTTTACGGAGGAAGAACAGGCGTTGGCTAAGTTCTCTACTCAGATTCTGGCTGGTACGGAGGATGTGTGGACGGAGATATTTCGTCAGAACGGGGCTCAGTATCAGGTACCTAAGATGGTGCTTTATACGGGTGGGGTACAGACCGCTTGCGGACAGGGCTCCGCTGCTATGGGACCCTTCTACTGTTCCGGTGATCAGAAGTTGTATATCGACCTGTCGTTCTTTACCACGATGAAAAAGTCACTGGGTGCTGACGGTGATTTTGCCTATGCCTATGTGATAGCCCACGAGGTGGGCCACCATGTGGAGTATCTTACAGGTACGTTACAGAAGGTACATCAGCAAATGTCACAACTTTCTGAGACAGAGGCTAATAAACTCAGTGTGCGTCTTGAACTATTGGCTGATTTCTATGCTGGTGTCTGGGCGCATCATGACAATAAGCGTTTCGGCTCTCTGGAGGATGGCGATATTGAGGAGGCTATCCAGTGTGCACAGGTCATCGGTGATGACTATCTCCAGAAGAAGGCTCGCGGCTATGCCGTTCCGGAGTCGTTCAACCACGGCACCAGCAAGCAACGTATGAAGTGGTTTAAGTTGGGACTGGAGACTGGTGACATCTCGAAAGGTACTACCTTCCAGTGCTCTGACGCAGAACTATAAGGCTACGTGGTGAGCAGTTGGAACAGTTCATCGCAGACCTGTTGAAGTAACTAAAGGCATCTTATGAACGAAAGAATGAGGGTGTGTCAAAATAGGCACATCCTCTTTTTTTATCTTTTTATAGTAGTTCTGTGTTCGCAGTTGTCTCTATGCCGCAATTTTTGTGATTTCCGGCTCGCATGGTCTCTGCAAGCACCTCATTTGCGTATATGA
>JAFTFG010000005.1 GCA_017449675.1 Prevotella sp. | reverse complement strand
TCCAATGGAAGCAGATAAAAAGACTCATCAGTTCAAACCTGGATCCACATTTGAGAATGCTGTGGCACTTTACGAGTTTGACAACGAACTGAGACAGTTGCTCTTTTCTGCTATTCAGCGGATTGAGGTTGCCCTACGTTCAAAAATAATTCAGCATTTCTCAATGCAACATGGGGCATTCTGGTTTATGCAGATGGATCTTCATGACAGCGAGCACCGTTTCCTTGAGAACCTCAACTCACTCGATCGTGAAGTTACACGCTCTAAAGAGGACTTTATAAAAGAACATTTCCGCAACTACGATAAACCTGAGTTCCCTCCTGCATGGAAAACTCTTGAATTGGCTTCGCTTGGCACCCTCTCAAAACTCTATTACAACTTTGCCGACAAGAAAGTTAAGAAAGTGATTGCCCGCGAGTTCAACTTGCCGCAACACGAGGTATTGGAAAGTTGGATGCGTAGTCTTGCTGCATTACGTAACCATTGCGCCCATCATGCCAGAATATGGAACAGATTTCTCAATGCAACACCTCAACTCAATGCCAGACTAAGAGGTTTATGGATAAACAACCATCAGGTTGATGCCAACAAACTTTATGCAACTCTATGCTACATTGTTTACTGGCTTGATGCGATGGAACGTGGTGATGCATTTAGAGAACGACTCAATATGCTTCTTACAAGATATCCTTCAGTTGACACTTCTGCTATGGGTTTCCCACAAAATTGGGAAAACGAGCCTCTTTGGAAAGGCTATCCAGACGATGCCAAACCAAGTGACATCTGTGAAAAGAAAGGTCATCTTCTACTCTACAATCATCCCTTACAACCATCGAAAGCTATATGTGAACGCTGCCATCAGAAATGGGTTGCGGACTATAGTGGAGATTTGGTAAACGGTGATATATGGAAAGTTGTAGATCATTTTGTGAATGATACAAGAACTGACGAGGAACTAATAGCAAAATGGGTAAAGTAGTTGTCTGCTTCATCTATTTAACTTTTGCCAAGAATTAGATAAAAAATTTGTGTTTAGTACGTCCCGTTGCTTATATATCCGCAATGCAAACTAAACTCTTCTTTTCCCTTTAGGTTGATTTTGACCTTAAGGGAAAAAGAATTGTTCAGATGATGTCAATACTTGGCAGACTGTCGATTGCTTTCTTCTTTTCTTCATCGACTGCACGTACATAAATCTCCGTAAATCTCAGGCTGCTGTGTCCCAACAGACTGCTGACAACCTTGATGTTTGCTCCGTTGGTCAGCAACTGAGTACCGAAACTATGACGCCCGCAATGCCAGGTGATGTGCTTGTCAATACCAGCCTTCTTCGTCCAATGGCGCAAGGCTTTCAGGCACATGGTGTCAGATGGGATATGGAAGATATAATCATCCTTGGCATCAGGAGCCTTTACACCTATTATATTTAATAAGGTTTCGTTGAGGGGAATCGTTACACCGCTACTACTGCTATGCTTCTGTGTCTTGCTCTGGCGGAACTTCAAGACCTTGTTAGCATAGTCAACCTCGCTATAGGTAAGGTTAACGATGTCGCAACGCCTGATTCCTGAAAGGCAAGTCATAGCAAAAGCCCTTCTTATTTCCGGATTTTCACCAGGATAGTGAGTGGCAAACAACTTTTTCAGTTCTTGGCCACTAAGAATATCCTTTGCAAGAATATCATCCAACTTGGGTGTGGTGATACCCTTACAAGGACTTTTGGGTATTACCTCCTGCTCAACAGCGTAGTTGATCATCCGCTTAAAGCGTTTATAGTAGGTCTCGGCACCTTATCCTTTGTGGTTGTCAACTAAGTATTCTACAAACTTCTGCATCATCTCCTTAGTCAGATTCTTGGCTTCAATCCAATTGGCATATTGAGGATATTTCTTTCCCAAGAAGTCCTTGAAGTTGTTCAATGCACCAACCAGCACCAACCTGTCAGCAACATTGGCTGTCTGTGCGAATTGTTCGAAATAGTCTAAGAGGTTAACGGCTTCTTTCTTCTTTAGCCGATAGCCTTCCTTATCTTCAAGCAGTTCTTGCGACCTCTCAAACTGAATCTTCTTGGCAAGAGCTAGAGTTTCCTTGTTCTGCTGACGTTCTACTGGAGTTCTTGGATTGGCAATCAGATGTAACGACAAAGATTCTTTCTTACGAATGGAAGTGCCATTATCCCTGTTGTAGCCCAACTGGTATTCGAGATAAAGGCTGTATTCTGTACCGCCCTTTACCTCTTTCTTTAGTAACCGAGGATTGCCTGCCTCTATAAGATTCCTGTTTTTCCCTCTGGTTTCTGACATATCTATTTTCTTTTGTTTTCCTTTTCGGGTGCAAAGGTACAACAATTATTTGATTTGGGGTGTTAATTAGGTGTTAATTTTAACACCCCAATAGCAAAAATAGGCATTTTGTGAAAACAAAGGAAAATATATTGTTTTTATAAATAACTGATATTGAGTGTATTAACTTTCCTTTTCTTGCTTTTATTTTAGAAGGTTCGATTCCCCTATCGACTACAATAAGCCGCTGAACATCAGTGGCTTATTTGTTTTTAATAGGTTGGAAACATCAATTCTCCGCTAAGTAATGTAAGTGCCTGATTATCAGCAGAAACTTAGCGGAGAAATATAAAGCAGAGCGGTATAATTGCTTGCATGCCACTTATTTGTGTATCAAGCCATTGATATTTAGCTTCATAATGCAGATTACTACATTTTATCAAATTCTGTTTTTAACCATTCCATTCGGTTCCTTATCCATATTTTCATTGATTGGACTTCATTATTATAGGAACCCCAAATATCATAGTTCGGCCAAGTATAGTTATAGAATGTACCCCATTTGTTGTTATTCTCAATAACAGAGTATTTTAAATAGCTAGCTCTTTCATTAATAAAGTTCATAATATCTGACTGATGAGTATAAAAATAATCAAACCTTTCTTTAACCTTCGCAACAAATACTGGATCCTGGAATAAACGAGAGTACCATGCTACACCCTTAATCAAGAATCCTGTTACTTCATAATTATTGTTATAATTAACATTGCCAAATGCTATATCAAAATCCCATAATGGACCCATCTTCAATTTCTCACCTCGTTTTAGATTCATATAACAGCTACTAAAGAAACATGCATCATTATTTTTGCCTATTTCGTTTATTAGGTACCAATCTACAAATGACTCTATATCCATATATTTTTGCCATCCATTTTTTGCATTTGTGAAATCATCAGAAAAAAGAGCAGCATCCGCAGCAGTTACAAAATCTTTTGCATAGTTGAAATTCTCATCATCATATTCAACATCAGGATCTTTAATATTTACAGGTTGTGGGAGATGGGGCGTGGTAAAGTACCTAGAATCAGACTCTCCTGATGCCCTCGCATCTATTTCCATCAAGAATCCATCATCCCCAACATTAACTCTATCTTTTGAAATTTTTAGATGATCGCCTAATTGATATGTTCCATTATATTGACCATTCAACATAACATCTACATGCTGGAAGTGTGGCGTGTATTCTAAATTGCTAATACTACCCATATAAAAAGCCGTAGCATTTCGCAATGATGTTTTGTCTGCATAGTTGGCTAATAGTACCCATGACTTATCTTTTGGTTCACTTAGAAAGCTTACCTTACTACCAAATTTCAATCTGTAAGGCTTTTTGGGCATTGACCATGTAGAATTGCCTCTACCTTTTATTTGCCCATCAACCTCTGTTACCTCTCCAGCTGATTTTGTTAAGACATCCTCAACCAATTTAAAATGAGCGTTCACATACGCATCTTTAGATACAATACCGGCTCTTCCTTCTGTTTCAATCCACAAAACGGGTAAGCCCGTAAATGCATGAACATAAATTTTGTATTCTTTAGTTTGCTCTGACGATTTAACAGTAAGGACTACAGGCTTTTTAAAATCTATTCTAGTAACATCACTTGTGACATCTTCGCCATCAATCGAAACCGATTCTCCTTCAAAAGAAAAATGTGGTATCAATTGTTTACTATTCATAATATGATGTACCCAACAGTCTACCACACTATCACCGATAATAGTGCAAGTTACGTTCTCTATCATATCATCTGGATTGACAGAAGCCAAGAACTCCATACTAAGAAGTTTGGGAATGATAACATCTGAATCCATTTTAAACATAAAAGTAGTTCCATCGACTAATTCGAAAGTTACAAACCCATTTTTTATGACAACACTCTTGAAAAAAGCATCACCATCTTTACCAATAGCCACAACTCCTGTATCTATCCATGTCTGACCTCCATCGGAAGAGACTTCCCATCTATATGTAGAAGCGTTAATCTGCACCAAAGGACTTATACCATCTTTCCTTTGTGCTACAATATCCAAATCTTTCCATGTAACTCCACCATCGGTAGAAATTTCCCAATGGAAGGTTTCTGAATTAATTCTAACTTGGGGAGAAATACCATCTTTGCCATCAACACCATCTTTACCATTCTCTAACTTTATATTAGTATCATCAGAAAATGTGATCAACCAACCTCCTTGAGCAGAAGATAAGGGTGTTACACTTTTGACAATCTTTCCATCATCATAGGCAGTTTGTAATGCCTGCATCGCTGATTTCAAATCTGTTACCTCTTCTTCTAGAGTATTCAAGCGTTTATTTACGTCATCCAAACTGGTACAGTTTGTTAAGATAAAACAGATAGTGAACAGCCAACAAAATTTTAAATGTTTCATATCTCCCCCAAAATGCCCATCAGATACTCAGAAATGGGATAGTTTAATTTTATCATGACTACAAAAGAAAAGCGGGGTATCTGGCTTCTGCTCGTTCGCGATTCGAGGCCTACCACAGCCAAGCAAGTAAACGAACAGAGTGATACCCACGCCGTTGGTATATATAATATGCCCCCAAAGGTGTGCATGATGGCATGGTTAGCCATCGGCACACCAACGGGAACAGTATATACCTACCCGTAGCACCTACCTCTGCTATGTTCCTGACTTGCTTTTCGAGTGTGGTAGTTTCGAATCGCCAAAAACAAAGCGTCAGCGACGCATTCCATAATGTAGTGCTCCCTCCCTGTAGCCGCTCCGACATCTTACGAAGTCAGCACGGCGTGAGTTAGCGCTGCAAAGTTACTCATTTTTTCATGAATATACTTAAAAAAAGAATCTTTTTTTATTTATATAAGAATAGGGCTTGCACTAATGTTATGCAAGCCCTGTTTATTTATCTGGATAATTCCTTTAATCTTTATCTTCCAGTAGAGCAGAAGTGCGGACACGACTTAACGTCTCAGGTGTCATTTGCAGGTAACTGGCGATATAGACCAGTGGAGCGCGGAGCACCAACTGTGGACTGCGCTTCACCAGTTTAGCATAACGGTCTTGGGCTGACTCAAAGCGGAGCATATCCGCATGAATCTGTGAGAAGATCAGTGACTCCTCCAATATCTTACGATACAACATCTGTATGTTGACATTCTTCATGGCCTCCTGCTCCAATGAAGCCTTAGGCAGCGCATAAATAATCGTGGGTTCCAGTGCGATAATCTGCTGATGCGTGGGTTCCTCCTTGAAAAGACTCTCAATACACATACAGATCGTATTCTCTGTAGCCATATACTCAGTGAGTTCCTTGCCGTTCTTATAATAGAACTGGCGCACCAAGCCCTTGACGACCCAATAGATATTCCTACATATCTCACCCTCCTTAATGATGAGTTCCCCCTTCTGGAATTTCATCGGTACAAGGATACCTTCCAGTACATCAAGTTCATCATGAGTCATCGTACTGTAGCGTCTTGCTAATTCCCTTGCCACATCTCGTGGTGTCAGTCCAAGTGTTGTCATGTTCGTATGGATTTTCAGTTTTTCTTTGTTTCTAATCTAATTTCAATACAGCGAGAAAGGCTTTCTGCGGCACTTCGACATTACCAATCTGTTTCATACGCTTCTTACCGCGTTTCTGTTTTTCCAGAAGTTTACGCTTACGACTCACGTCACCGCCATAGCATTTTGCAGTCACGTCCTTACGTACCTGTTTCACCGTCTCACGGGCAATAATCTTCGCACCGATGGCAGCCTGGATAGCGATGTCAAACTGTTGACGTGGAATCAGTTCTTTCAGTTTCTCACACATCCGCCGTCCGAAGGTTACCGCATTATCCTGGTGGGTCAATGTCGAGAGGGCATCTACCGACTCGCCGTTGAGCAGAATATCCAACTTAGCCAGTTTGGAGGGACGGAAGCAGTCGACATGGTAGTCGAACGACGCATACCCCTTGGAGATAGACTTAAGTTTATCATAGAAATCTATCACTATCTCACCTAATGGCAACATAAAACGCAGTTCGACACGACCACCACTGACATACTGCTGGTCAATCAGTTCACCGCGCTTATCCAAGCAAAGCGTCATAATCGAACCAATAAAGTCGGCTGCCGTGATAATACTGGCCTTGATATACGGTTCCTCTATATGGTCTATCAGTGTAGGATCCGGTAATCCCGAGGGATTATGCACCTCCTTTACCCCACCCTGTTTGTCGTAACACATATAGGTCACATTAGGCACTGTGGTTATCACATCCATGTCGAACTCACGGTCGAGACGTTCCTGAACGATCTCCATGTGGAGTAAGCCGAGAAAACCGCAACGGAAACCGAAGCCAAGGGCTACAGAGGTCTCTGGTGTGAATGTCAGCGAGGCATCATTAAGTTGTAGTTTCTCCAGCGATGCCCGCAGGTTCTCGTAATCAGTAGGATCGATGGGATAAACACCCGCAAACACCATCGGCTTTACCTCTTGGAAACCCTCGATAGCCTTGTCGCAGGGGTTAGCCACCGTCGTGATGGTATCGCCCACCTTCACCTCCTTCGAGTCTTTGATACCACTGATGATATAGCCCACATCACCTGTACGCAACTCCTGACGGGGAATCATATCCATCTTCAGGACACCCACCTCGTCAGCATCATATTCCATCCCCGTATTGAAGAACTTCACCTTCTCACCCTTATGAATCGTACCATTCACAATCTTAAAGTATGCGATGATGCCACGGAAGGAATTGAATACCGAGTCGAAGATAAGGGCCTGCAAAGGAGCATTCTCATCACCCACAGGATGAGGAATCCGCTCGACCACCGCATCCAGAATCTGCTCGATACCCTCTCCCGTCTTACCACTGGCACGGATGATATCCTCTGGATCACAACCGATAAGGTCTACGATCTCATCCTCCACCTCATCAGGCATGGCACTGGGCATATCAATCTTGTTGATGACCGGGATAATCTCCAAATCGTGGTCAATAGCAAGATAGAGATTAGAGATGGTCTGTGCCTGTACACCCTGAGTGGCATCTACCACCAATAAGGCCCCCTCACAGGCAGCGATGGAACGGCTCACCTCATAAGAGAAGTCCACGTGTCCCGGAGTGTCGATGAGGTTCAGCACATATTTCTCACCTTTGTACACATACTCCATCTGGATGGCATGACTCTTGATGGTGATGCCACGTTCTTTCTCAAGATCCATATCGTCCAACATCTGCCCCTCCGTCACCTGAATCGTCTTTGTAAACTCAAGCATACGGTCAGCCAGCGTTGACTTACCATGGTCAATGTGTGCGATAATACAGAAGTTTCTGATATGCTCCATAAGTTGGTATATGTACAATCTTTTGCAAAATTACGAAAAAAAAACGACATACCTGTCTATCTTTCCAATTTTATTTTAGTAATTTTGCAGAAATTATGAACGTATAAGGTTAAACATCCTATGAAACCTACATTATTAATTATAGCACTCCTACTTGTTTGCTCTTGTCAGGAGACACTGGAGGAACGGTGTGCCCGTGAGGCAAAAGAATATTCTGAGAAACACTGTCCGGCTCCCATCGCCCCCAACGTGACCATAGACAGTATGAGTTTTGATGTCCCTTCCCACACCCTAACCTATTCCTATACCCTCAGCGGTGCTGCGGATGATACCGCTGTTGTCCGCCGTAATGATCCTAAGGGACAGATGTTACAATACCTGAAAAATGCCACAGCCATGAAACCCTATAAGGATGCGGGCTATAACTTCAGATATATCTATTACTCGACCAAGAACAAAGGACAGAAAATCTACGAGGCGACTTTCCAAGAAAAGGACTATCGATAAACAAAATAAGCGGGCCAGGCCCGCTTATTTTATAACTCCGGTTTCATATTTGTGTATACCGTCTGAACATCATCAAAGTCTTCCAACTTCTCCACCATCTTATCAATGGTCTCACGCTCTTCTGGTGTCACATCCTTCAAGTCATTGGGGATACGGGTAAACTCTGCACCAGTCACCTCGAAGCCATTCTCCTCCAGGTGTTTCTGGATAGCACCAAACGACTGGGGATCACCATAGATTGTGATACTGTTCTCCTCCTCGTCCTCATCATACTCGTCTTCCACGCCATAGTCAATCAGGTCGAGGATCAACTCGTCCATATCCAGTCCGTCCGTCTTCTTGAAGGTGAATACGGCTTTGTGGTCGAAAAGGAACGACAAACTACCTTGCGTTCCTAAGTTACCATTGAACTTGTTGAATACGGAACGGACATCACCCACCGTACGAGTGGTATTGTCTGTCAGAGTATCTACAAAGATGGCTACGCCATGAGGTCCATATCCCTCATAGGTCACCTCCTTATAATCGCTCTGGTCCTTACCCATCGCATTCTTGATGGCACGCTCGATATTATCCTTCGGCATGTTCTCACGCTTCGCATTGGCGATGATGGCACGCAATGCGGGATTCATATCAGGATCAGGACCACCAGCCTTCACGGCAATGGCTATCTGCTTACCGATCTTCGTAAACGTCTTGGCCATATGGCCCCATCTCTTCAATTTCGCTGCTTTGCGATATTCAAATGCTCTTCCCATTGTTATTTAATTTTTTGCGATATTTCAATATTACAATATAATGATATTTCGAGATTACGATAATTAGCGGAGTTCGGCACCCAGTTTCTGCTTGAGATTGGCGATAAGTTTGTTCATGATGGCCTCAATCTGCTTGTCACCCATCGTTTTCTCCGCATCTTGCAGAATGAAGTTCACGGCATAACTCTTCTTACCGGCCGGCAGGTTCTTACCCTCATAGACATCAAAGAGTTCCACCTTCTTCAATAATTTCTTCTCCGTCTGACGGGCTATCTCCTCAATCTGAGCGAACTCCACGCTCTGATCGATGAGCAGGGCGAGATCACGGCTTACAGCAGGATACTTGGCAATCTCCGTGAAGAGCACCTTCTGGTTACGGATGAGTTTCATCAGTGCCGTCCAGTTCATCTCACAATAGAAGACAGCAGTCTCAATATCAAACTGCTTCTGCAGTTTCTTGGTAAGCACACCCATCTCCATCAGGAGTTTACCACCACGGTTCTCGATGGCGACACCTGCAGAGAAGATTGAGTTCTGCGACTTCTTACGTACCAGCATACCGGGCTGTACACCAATACGGGCAAGAATGTTCTCCACGTAAGCACTCAGTTCGGCAAAGGAAGAGTCCTCATTGGCATGAGCCCATGAGCCTTCCACACGCTTACCTGTCAACCACAAGCCAAGGTGGTATTCCTCCTTATAGGCCTGCATGGGATTCTCGTCGTTCTGTTTCTCTGGTGAGAAGAAATAGACATTTCCGAACTCGAAGAAGCGGCAATTGCCATTCTTACGCTTCGCATTATGCTCAATACTCTCCAGTCCACCATAGAGCAGCGTCTGGCGCATCACATTCAGATCGCTGCTGAGAGGGTTCATGATATGTACGAGACTCTTATCTTGTGTGTCGTCGTAGTACGACGACTTACTCAACGAGTTATTCAGAATCTCGTTAAAGCCCTCGCCCACCAACTGCTCACTGACGAGGTTAGCGAGTTTATGCTTCTGGTCTTCCTCACCCTTGATAACGAGTGAACTCTTCAACTGGGTAGGAATCTCTACATTATTATATCCGTAGATACGCAGGATATCCTCCACCACATCACAAGGACGCTGTACGTCCACACGATAGGCAGGCACCTTGAGGGTCAACCCCTCTGAATCTTCCTGCAAAACTTCCATCTCCAAGGTCTGGCAGATCGTCTTGATCGTATCAACACCGATTTCCTTACCTATCAAACCGTGAACATAGTCGTATTTCAACTCTACGACAGGATCCTCGATCTTCTCGGGATAGACATCGCATATGTCCATCGACACCTTACCGCCAGCCAGTTGCTGACACAGGATAGCGGCATATTTCAGGGCCTCAATAGTACCATTGGGGTCGACACCACGCTCAAAACGGAAGGAGGCATCGGTGCTGAGTCCATGACGACGGGCAGACTTACGAATCCAGGTGGGATGAAAATAGGCACTCTCCAACACCACGTTCTTCGTAGTCTCATAGGTGCCACTACCCTTTCCGCCAAAGACACCGGCGATACACATCGGATCCTCGGCATTGCAGATGGCGAGGTCACGGTCAGAGAGTTTGTGCTCTACACCGTCAAGTGTCTGGAAGGGAGTCCCCTCCGGCATCGTCTTCACCACGATATGATGTCCCTTCACCATGTCTGCGTCAAAACAGTGCAGAGGTTGACCGAGTGCCATCATCACATAGTTGGTGATGTCTACAATATTATTAATAGGACGCAATCCAATGGTCGTCAGTTTGTTCTTCAACCACTCTGGACTCTCCTTCACATCACAATTGGTGATGCTTACACAGGCATAACGCTTACAGGCTTCCGTATTCTCTATCGTCACCTCAACGAGCAGATCGTGGTTGTCCACCTTGAAGTCTGCGATAGAGGGTTTGTGGGTAGCGGTCTGATAACCGTTCTGTCTCAACCAGGCATACAAGTCGCGAGCCACACCCCAATGACTCAGGGCATCAGCACGATTGGCCGTGATATCCACCTCAATAAGCCAGTCGCTCTCCAAATGATAATACTCAGCGGCAGGCTGACCGACAGGTGCATCCTCCGGCAGTACGATGATGCCTTCATGAGAGGTTCCCACACCAATCTCGTCCTCAGCACAGATCATACCGTTCGACTCTACACCACGCAGTTTCGACTTCTTGATAACAAACTCCTGATCGCCGTCATACAGCACACAACCCAGGTCGGCTACGATTACTTTCTGACCGGCGGCCACATTCGGAGCACCGCATACAATCTGTGACGGCTCACCCTTACCCAGGTCGACCGTCGTCACATGCAGATGGTCCGAGTTAGGATGTGCCTCACAGGTCAGCACCTTACCCACATACAGACCTTTCAGTCCACCTTTAATACTCTGTACTTCCTCGAGTGCGTCAACTTCCAAACCAGTTGATGTCAAGGCATCACACACCTGCTGAGGGGTGAGGTCGAAATCAACATACTCCTTCAACCATTTATAAGATATGTTCATTGCAATGAAATGTATTTTCGAAAATCGAATGCAAAGGTACGAAAAATCCCGATAATTGCCAAGAATTATCGGGATTTTCTTATGTGTACGAATTTCTTAGAAGAACAGGTAACGGTTGTCTACTACATTAGCCTTCAGATAGAGTTCGTTCATGAACCGGCCTGCTGCCTGAAGGGCCTGTTGCTGCAACTGAGCCTGCTGCTGCTTCGCATCGAACTTCGTATTCTCACGCTGTTTCTTGGCAAGAACCTTGAACAGGAAAGCACCGCCATTACCCTTGACAGGAACAGCACTGAACTGACCGGCTTTAGCAGCGGCTACTGCACCACTCAAGGCTGGTTCGCTAGTTCCTGTAGCCTGTACAAAGACAGGTGCAGAGAATGTAATCTGACGAACGCTGTCTATCACGGCACCTTTCTGCTTAGCAGCATCCAGACTATTGACACCCTTCAACAACTCCGTAGCCTTTACAAACTTCTTGTCGCGGATTACCTCCTGCTTCAACTGATCCTCCACTGCGGAGAGTTCACGATAGCCAACAGGATGCACCTTCGTCAAGGCAATCACCATCAGGTGGTCGTTGTTACCACACTCATACAAAGGAGACACCTCACCGGCCTTCGCATCGAAGACCCACTTCATAGCGTCACGAGTAGAACGCAAACCGGCCACGTTATGCTCTGAGTTAAAGAGGTCTTTACGCTCCTGCACCTTGAAGCCGAACTTCTGGGCGTTCTTTTCCAGATCCTCCAATGTCTTATTCTCGCTGACATACTGACTGAACTTGTTATAAGCCGTAGAATAAGTATCCTTAGAGAAGTCAATGGTATGCTTGATGACAGCAGCGTCATACTTCGTAACCATTGCCTTACGAGTAAGCACCTGGACTACAATATTACCCTGTGAGAACTCAAGATTCTTCAGTTCGTTAGGAGCCAGTGTCGTGATAGTTGTGAGATAAGCCTTGGAGTCGGCATCGATAGAAGGAGCATTCTCATACATAGATGAGGTCAACCACTGCTTCTCACCAGTCTGACCATACTTCTTAGCCAACGCATCGAAATCAGCACCACCCTTCAAAGCCGTGTAGACGCTATCAGCAGTCTTACGGGCAGCCTCAACGGTAGCACCACCCACCTGAATCTGACGATACTCAATAGAGTCAGGAGCCTGTTCCTTACCGATCAGTTTGATTACATTCACCGTATTGTCGTAGGCGGTCTCAAAAGGAGCACTCACCTGTCCTACCTGCATTGAATCCAACTTTGTGGCAATGTCTGCGGCGAAAGCACGACGGGTCGCAGCGATACCTGTATAAGGGATCTGTGACTGAGCCTTACGGACAATCTCTGCGGGAGCAGCACCACTCTCCAACTTCTGGCGAGCCTCATTAATGGTCTTCATCAAAGCGGCACGATCGGCCTGAGAAGGAACGACCTGGAAATCCACGTACTTGATATCACGGCTCTCAGCATACTGCTTGAACATCTCCTTCTGCTCATTGTACTTAGTTTTCAGGTCAGACTCACTCACCTCAACATCAGCATCCTTGATGGCTGAGTAAGGAAGAGTAGCCAACTGTATATCGCTCTCCTGATTCTGAGCATCGAAGGCCATCTTGGCAGATACTGGGTTCGAAATCAGACATTGTGAGAGCAGTGTCTGGTACTTCATACCCAGTGTATTCTGGCGAAGTTGCTTCTCAATAAACTTCCAGTAATCGTAAATCTGCTTATACTGTTCAGCGACCTGAGCCTGCTGAGGCTGGTCTTGCATCTTCTTATAGTCATCCAGGAACTTGGTGAGTTGAGTAACATCAAAACGACCGGTCTGCTGATTGACAAACGGTGTCTGCATCAGCATCGGATTCGTACCGGCCTTCAAGATATTCTGCAACTCCTCATCCGTCACGGTAAGCCCCAACTTAGAAGCCTCTGTTTCCATGATGGTGTTGTGGACATACTGCTGCCAGACCTGATCTTTCACCTGATTCAGTTCTTCCTCAGAGAGGTTATCGCGACCCTGCGTCATCTTTATGACTGACTGGTATTCGTCGACCATTGACTGAAACTCCTGAACGGAGATTTTCTTACCTAACACCTCACCGACCTGCTGACGCTTCTCGTTGCTTGTAGCCTCACAAGAGCGGAACATTTCCTCGGCAATGAATGCAAACAGGGCGAGACCGATCACTGTTGCGAGAACGGGACCCCAGCTTCTGATTTTTCCAATTGCTGCCATTTTAGCTTTATTATTTTAGTTTTATTTCTTCTTTTTCAATTCAGCCTGCAAAATTACAAAAATAATATTAAACGGCGAAAGATAAAACGAAAAAAATCACCTCATTCCGTTACTTTTAACCGTACTAATTCGATTTTTGTCATTGTATTCTTGATAATCTTAAACTCAAAACGGCCTATCTTGACGATTTCATTAAGTTTGGGGAAACTTTGATATTCATGCAGGATAAGCCCTCCCACTGTCATATAATCATCGCTCTCTGGAAGATTGATATCAAACAGTTCGTTGACTTTCTCTATCTCCAGTCGTGCAGAGAGCATATACTCCCCCTCGCCAATCTCCCTGGCAACATAGTTCGTATTATCATGCTCGTCCTCTATATCACCGAAAATCTCCTCAACTATATCTTCAAGAGACACCAAGCCACTGGTACCTCCAAACTCATCAATCACCACTGCCAAAGATTTCTTCTGTTGCAAGAAAGTATGCATCAGTTTACTGGCTGCCATCGTCTCCGGCACATAAGGCATCTCCCTTACCAGTTGGGCTTTAAGAGTTAAGAGTTGGGAGTTTTCTGTATGGAGACGGAACAGGTCAGAAGAATGGATATAACCGATGATATGGTCTATATCATCACGATAAACCACGATTTTGGAGTGACCACTCTCGATAAAACGGTTCTGCAGTTGTTCCATCGTACAGTCCTCTATATCCACAGCCTCAATCTCCGTACGAGGCACCATACAGTCTCGCACCTTGGTTTCCGAGAAGTCCAAGGCATTATGGAAGATTTTGACTTCATCCTCTATCTCGTCCTCACTCTTCGCATTGTCAATACTCGACTGCACCAAGTAGTCTAGATCGACTTTCGAGAAGCCTTTATCCTGCTCTTCTTTAGGAATCCTGACACCAAACAGTCGCAACAGTCCTCTAGATACCAACGTGGCAAAGCGGGAAATCGGATAAAGCACCACATAACAGATCCACGCAGGCAGGGCAAAGAAAGTCAACATGGCATTAGGACTCGCCTTAAAGATGGTCTTTGGAAGAAACTCACCCGTGAACAGGACAACGAGTGTGGACAACAAGGTATCTGCTGTCACACGGAAGCCATCACTCAGACCATCAAACAGCCAAGTGTCAAAGATACGGGCAAAGAGGATACCATAGACGACCAGTGCGATGTTATTTCCTACGAGCATCGTACTGACAAAGTTATTGGGATGCTGATAAAAAAAGGCAATGGCACGCTGAGGCAGTCCGTTTTTCTCACGATCCATCTCCGCCCGCAAGCGGTTACTCGACACAAAGGCAATCTCCATGCCTGAGAAGAAGGCCGAGAAGATCATCGTAATAATAAGACCTATGATAAGACTGGTCATGGTTGTGGTCATTTGGTTGTTGCTTTATGTCTGACAGCAGCCGGACGTACAGGTTTCTCCTGCTTGGCCGTATCTGCAGCATCCTTGTTATTCTTCTGATCCTTAGCCGGCTCCTCTGGTTCCGGTTCCATGTCAGACGACTGGAACGAGCCCACACTATTGGTCACCTGATAATGGCGCATATGCTCATCACTACGGAAATAGGTTCCCTCCAATTCACGCTCAGGAGTGACGACTCGGGAGAATTTATAAGAATAGAATTCGTGTTTAATACCATCCCAGAAAAGTTCTTCACTGCGGAATACCAAACCATTCACATTACGGATACGTACCCTACCACGAAGTTCCCAGAGTTTCAACTGGTCATAATACCAAGCAGTATCCGCATAGATATAACCTTCAATATGAAAATTCTTATCAAACTGCTCCAGAAAGATACCTCGCTCAAACGTCCAACGCGTAGGTTGCTTGATGGTATTGACATCCCATCGCTCTGTTACAATACGGTATTTGATAACACCGGAATCGGATATCAACGTATTAACCCCGTAGGTAGTCATCATTGACACCGAATCGCGTTCATGGATAGCCGAAGCAATATGTTCCCTCGGTTGCTCACACGAGATGACCAGAAGCCAAAAGCCAAAAGCCAAAAGCCAAAAGCGAATCAGTCGACTTTCCATTTAGCAAACCAGCGTTCGTTGAAGGTCAAGCCTATCGTGACACGGAAAGAATTCTCCGTTATCAGGTTTTTGGCAGACTGGTTGACCCACTGAAGACTGACATTCAGAACGGATCGGTTATTCCAAGAATTGACCAAAGGAATACCAAAACCTGCACTCACCGTCATTTCTTTGGGACCATCCTGTCCGTTTATTTTATAATAAGGTGTAGCATAGGATGCTCCCAAACGATAATGCACACGATTCAGGAAGCGACGGCTCATGAGCGAGGGGACCCAGTCAAGGCCTACCGTCACCTTATGTCGATCTTTGTAGTAATTGTTCGACAACTGATACTGATTGGTGGTCTCGTCCACCACAGGGAAGGATTCTGAACCCCAGCGCTGTAACAGGTAGTCAACACCAAAAGTCAGAGTCCTGTTATGAGTATAGGCAACACCCGCACCCAACGACATCGGAATAGACAAACCGTTAGAAATCGTGTCTCCCTTTGCAGTCAGTGTTCCTGTCTGTGTATCCACGTTCGTCACCTGCATATAAGGATCTGCCCCCAACTTATGTCCTAACCCGAAAGTTGCACCCACCGTCAGATGATCTTTTTCTGATACTTGCTGTTTATACTGTACACCGAAATCCAACTTATAACTGCTGACATCAGCACCATAGGTTTTTGTAAGGGTTTTCACATATGAGTCATTGCTGGACACCACGATAGAGCGTTCGAAACTACCCCAAAGGTAAGAGATATTGGCACCTAAGGAGAAACCTTTGAACAACTCATAGCCGAGACCCAGATATGCCTGACGAAGACCTCCCTCACCAGAGAACGTAGTCGTGGCGGTTGTCGTAGATGTTCCAATTTTTTCCGAAGTATAATATGCGTAGCCTACATTGGTGTAAGGCACCAGACCGATACTGACACCAAACTTAGGGAATACACGGAACAAGGCTGTGGCATACTCAATATTGGCTGTCTTGGCATTAACCTTTGCCCCACCCTCCTTGAAATTAGTAATCTGTCCGGATACGCCTACATCAAAAATCATACTCAACGAGTCAACTGCCGAATAAGAGGCCGGGTTCTGCATGTTTACCTGATTACCGCTACGGAAACCCTGAAACAAGCCACTCATACCACGATTAAAGGTCTGTGACTGATCAGACAAGATACCTAACCCATACTGACTATATGGTGATTTCGTACCGCTCTGGGCTACCATCGACAAAGTGCCGATACCCAGTAGAAGGCCACTTAAAAGGAATTTCTTCATTCTTTTTTTCTTTATCATTCAGATTCAGCCTGCAAAATTATTGAAAAAAAACGAAATAATCGAACGTTAAGTGGAAAATATAGGTTAATTTTGCATCGTGAAACATTTAAAAATCATTTTTAGGACTATTTTTGTGCTTTACGCAGCCGTTATGACCGGTGCGGAAGCCAAGGCACACAAAGTGTTCAAAGCCGAATACCTCGACTCTGTGCAAGTAAGCCTGCTAACCTGCCAACCCCATGACGAGGTGTATAGTCTCTATGGTCATACAGCCCTTCGCTGGCATGACCTGCATGAGGATGGCGGTGATATTGCCTTCAACTGGGGGGTATTCAATTTCAACGCTCCGCATTTCGTGGCCCGTTTTGTCTTTGGATTGACCGACTATGAACTAGGAGGCTTCCCCTACTCTCTTTTCAAACGTGAGTACCAATATTTTGGTAGCATGGTCACAGAGCAGGTACTGAACCTGACGGCAGGAGAGAAACAAGCCATCTACGATGCCCTCAACGAGAATCTGCGTCCGGGAAACCGCATCTACCGTTACAACTATTTCTACAACAACTGTACGACAAAAGCCAGAGACATCATCGAGCAATGCGTGTCAGGGAAGATTTCCTATGATACCAGAGAAGACTATGCTCCCAGTTTTCGAGACATGGTGCATGAGATGACCCAAAACAACCCTTGGGCTGCTTTTGGCAACGACCTGCTATTGGGAATCAAGGCCGATATGCCCACAGACAGGCAAGAACAGGAATTCCTTCCCAACAATCTGATGTACGACTTCGATCATGCACAGATCTACGATAACGGGCAATACCGCCCATTGGTCAAAGAACGCCGGACAGCCGTTCCTGCTGGTATCCAGATTCGTCAGGAAGGTTTCCCATTGACTCCGTTACAATGCGGTCTTATCCTTTCCACCATCGGCCTTATTCTTTTCCTCATCGAGTGGAAAAAACGCCATATCTTTGTCCTGTGGGACGCTCTGCTCATGGTGATTACAGGCACTATTGGCATTGTTCTCTTCCTAATGCTTTTCTCCCAGCACCCTACTGTGAGTATAAACATTCAAATCATCCTCCTCAACCCACTGCCTTGGTTCTTCCTGTGGCAAGCAATCAAAGGAAAGAATACGCGATACTGGTATATCACAACTGTACTGTGCATACTGTTTTTCATTGGCGGTCTTTTCCAGTCCTATGCCGAAGGCATCTGGAATTTGGCACTATGTTTGCTTTTACAGTGTATCCTTCATATCAGACACAATGAGAAATAGGTATTTATATATTACGCTCCTGTCCATGTTGGGATTCTACACAGAAGTCCACACACAGACCATTGCGCCAGCACCTAGACTTGTTGTCTGTATTACCATTGACCAATTACGGACGGATTATCTGGAGACGTTCTCACCCCTCTATGGGAGTGACGGACTGAAACGGCTGATGACTGAAGGAACGGTCTTTACGAACGGAGCCTGTCCTTTCACACCAGTCGATCGTGCCTCAGCCATTGCATCACTGCATACAGGTACTGTCCCCTATTATCATGGCATCACCTCCAGTGAATGGCTGGACAAACAAACCCTACGGCCGCAGAACTGTGTAAGAGACCAGAAATTAGGTTTCTCACCACAGTTCCTGCTCACCTCAACACTCAGTGACGAGTTAAAAATGGCAACAAACGGGGTTGCTAAGGCCTTTGCCTTCGCGCCGACCCCTGACGCTGCCATCCTGTCAGCCGGCCATGCCGCTGACGGTGCCGCATGGATTACCGACGGGAAATGGGTAACGACAACATATTATCGTCCTCTCAACCAATGGCTTAACGGATTCACCCGGCTCTTCCAACCCACCAGCGATGTCAATCAGAATATCACTGATGCGGCCTTGAAATGTATTGAACAAGCCGGTATCGGTAACGATGACAAGGCCGACCTGTTAAACCTCACCTACGAGGCTGGACTTCAGATGGAGTCGTATGTAGCCTTAGACCGCCAAATCACCCGATTACTAAATGGTATAGAGCACCGCATTCCACACCAGCGAGTATTATTTGTCATAACAGGAACCACATGCAGAGAAGAAGAGGAAGAAAGTGCCCAAGAGCGTTTTCGTATACCTACTGGTACCTTCTATATCAACCGTACAGCCAATCTGTTGAATATGTATCTGGGGGCCATTTTCGGAACAGCCAGATACGTGGAGTTCTGCCATCAGAATCAACTCTATTTCAACCATCAACTCCTACGACAAAAGAACATCAATCTCAGTGAGATATCCAGTCGCTCCCAAGAGTTTTTACTACAAATCACAGGAATCCGTAACGTATATACACCCAGCCAGTTACAGGCTGGCAGCAACCCTTTACTTGAAAAAGTTCGCAATGGCTTTAACATAGAGAAAAGCGGTGATCTTTTGATTGACATAGCCCCCGGTTGGAAACTGGTCAATGAAGAGACACAGGAAAAATCCACATCCCGTTCCGGCTACATACCTTTTCCTATTATCATTTATGGAGCAGACACCAAGGCTGAGCGCATACAAACCCCTGTTACCATCGACCGTATTGCACCGGCCATTGCCAGGACAATACGTATCCGTGCACCAAACGGTTGCATGGCAGAACCACTTTTTTTAAGTAAATAAGGTAAAAAAGTAAAAAGTCAAGCAAAAGTACGAAAATTAATTCGTACCTTTGCACTCGTTTAATATTAATAAGGTAAAAATTAAAGAATAAGATATGAATTTAACCAAGATTTTGACCTCGTTGTTTGGCAACAAGTCAACCCGCGACATGAAACTGATTCAGCCGTTGGTGGAGAAAGTGAAAGCCGCCTACCCTGAAATACAAAAACTCGACAATGACCAGTTGCGTCAACGTTCCAAAGACATTCAGCAACAAGTACAAAGCGCCGCAAAAGCACAGAAAGACGAGATAGAACGCCTGAAAAGTACTATTGAAGAGACGCCTATTGATGAACGTGCTGAAATCTTCGCACAGATAGACAAGTTGGAGAAAGAGGCATTGGATATCTATGAGGATGCTCTTAACAAGGTGATGCCCGAAGTATTCTGCATCGTCAAAGAGACTGCTCGTCGTTTCGCAGAGAATGAAGAAACAATTGTAACAGCCAATGACTTCGACCGACAGTTGGCCGGTGACCCTAAGAAAGACTTCATTACGATTGATGGTGACAAGGCCATATACCACAACCACTGGACAGCAGGTGGCAATGACCTGAAATGGGAGATGGTACATTATGACGTACAGTTGTTTGGCGGTGTCGTTCTACACCAAGGAAAAATAGCCGAGATGGCCACGGGTGAAGGTAAAACCCTTGTAGCGACCCTCCCCGTATTCCTCAATGCACTGACGGGTAACGGTGTCCATGTCGTTACCGTGAATGATTACCTTGCCAAGCGTGACTCAGAGTGGATGGGACCTCTTTATATGTTCCACGGACTAAGCGTTGATTGTATCGACAAACATCAACCAAACTCAGAAGCCCGTCGTAAGGCTTATCAGTGTGATATTACCTTTGGTACCAACAATGAGTTCGGCTTTGACTATCTTCGTGACAACATGGCCATCTCGCCCCAGGACTTGGTACAACGTGCACATAACTATGCGATTGTTGATGAGGTCGACTCCGTATTGATTGATGATGCCCGTACTCCATTGATTATCTCGGGGCCTGTTCCCAAAGGCGACGATCAGATGTTTGAGGAATACCAGCCATTGGTTGAAAAACTTGTTGGTGTACAAAGACAATTGGCCACACAGTATCTGGCCGAAGCCAAACAGAAGATTGCCGACGGACGTGCGAAAGGGGACAAGAAGTTGGAGGAAGAAGGTTTCTTGGCACTCTTCCGCTCCCACAAGTCACTGCCTAAGAATAAACCGCTGATCAAGTTCCTTTCCGAGGAAGGTATTAAGTCGGGCATGCAGAACACGGAGAACACCTATATGGAGAACAATAACCGTCGTATGCCGGAAGCAGTAGAACCACTCTATTTTGTTGTGGATGAGAAATTGAACTCCTGTGACCTCACTGACAAGGGTACGGCATGGTTAGCCAATCAGGTAAATGACGCAGAACTCTTTGTTTTACCAGATATCGCTGCCCAACTGTCCGCATTAGAGGCAGAGGCAGGACTCTCTGACGAGGAGCGGTTGAACAAGAAAGACGAACTGCTCAACCATTATGCCATTCAGAGTGAGCGGGTACACACCCTGCAGCAGTTGTTGAAGGCATATACCATGTTCAACAAGGATGATGAATATGTCGTTATTGATGGTGAGGTGAAGATTGTCGATGAACAGACCGGACGTATCATGGAAGGACGCCGCTGGTCTGACGGTCTGCACCAGGCTGTCGAAGCAAAAGAGCATGTGAAGGTAGAAGCCGCCACACAGACATTTGCCACCATCACCCTCCAGAACTACTTCCGTATGTATCACAAACTGGCTGGTATGACAGGTACTGCCTCTACTGAGGCTGGTGAGTTCTGGGATATCTACAAACTCGATGTGGTAGAAATTCCCACCAACCGTCCCGTTATCCGTGATGATATGGATGACCGAGTATATAAGACGGCTCGAGAGAAATACCGTGCCGTCATTGATGAGATCGTCACCATGCGTGCCAACGGACGACCGACCCTCGTCGGTACCACCTCTGTAGAGATCTCGGAGATGCTTGCCAAAATGCTCTCCATGCGCAAGATACCTCATCAGGTGCTTAATGCCAAATTGCATCAGAAAGAGGCCGATATTGTGGCCTTGGCCGGACAAAGCACGATGGGTGATGCCTATATCGCCCCCGACGGACGTGCTTTTTGTGACAAGCAGTCTGCTGTAAGACACGCAGAGGAACTGGTAGCCAATGACAAAAAATATAGCGACATTGACGTTCATAATATCAAGGAAGAACGCCGTCTCTTGGGTGCCGTTACCATTGCCACCAACATGGCAGGTCGTGGTACCGATATCAAACTGTCCCCCGAAGTTAAGGAAGCCGGCGGTTTGGCCATCATTGGCACAGAGCGTCACGAGAGCCGGCGTGTCGACCGCCAGTTACGCGGTCGTGCCGGTCGTCAAGGTGACCCTGGTAGTTCTCTTTTCTTCGTATCTCTGGAAGATAAACTCATGCGTCTGTTCGGTTCTGAGCGTATCGCATCTGTCATGGACCGTCTCGGTTTCAAGGAAGGTGAGATGATAGAGAGCCCCATGATCAGCCGGCAGATCGAGCGTGCCCAAAAGAAGGTAGAGGAAAACAACTTCGGTATCCGTAAGCGTCTGTTGGAATACGATGATGTGATGAATAAACAACGTACTGTCATTTACGAGAAACGGCGTCATGCCCTGATGGGTGAGCGTATCGGTATGGATATTTCCAACATGCTGTGGGATCGTGTAGTCAACATCATCGAGAACAATGACTATACCGGATGTAAGGAAGAATTTCTCCGTCTCTTTGCTATGGAAGTACCATTTACCAGTGAACAGTTGATCAACGAACAGCGTGAACAACTGGAGGAGAATGCATTCCAACAGGTGATGGAAACCTTCAGCCGTAAAACTGAGCGTATCCGTGAGGTTGCTCAGCCTGTCATCAAACAGGTCTATGAGAACCAGGGACAAATGTATGAGCGCATCATGGTACCTCTAACAGATGGCCGGAAGATCTATAATATCGCCTGTAACCTCAAGGAAGCCTATGAGACAGACAGCAAGTCGGTCGTTAAAGAGTTTGAGAAGCAGATGCTGTTGCATATCATTGATGAGTCATGGAAGGAGAACCTGCGTGAACTTGATGAGTTACGTCACTCTGTACAGAACGCCTCATACGAGCAAAAAGATCCGTTGCTCATCTTCAAACTAGAGAGTGCCAAGGTTTGGGACACCATGATTAACGAGATGAACAACCGTATTGTCTCTATCCTGATGCGAGGAGCCATTCCAGAGATGCAACAAGGAGATGTCCGTGAAGCAGCCCCGGAGCAACGCACTCAACGTAACCAATATACAGAGAGCAAGCAACAATTGAACTCCGAGCAGATGACAGACCCGAATCAGGCAGCCGCCGCCGCTCATGACACTCGTGCCCAACAGCCACGTACCCCGATTATCAAGGACAAACTTCCCGGACGTAATGATCCTTGTCCATGTGGTTCCGGTAAGAAGTTTAAGCATTGTCATGGTAGAGGCCTTGTATAGCCTCTATAGGAACTATTGTCACTATAGGAACTATAACAGTTATGATTAGAATAGAGAATCTTAAAAAACAATTTGGTGAGACATGTGCCTGTGATATCCCCTCGTTTGTTATTAACGACGGGGATATCCTGGGATTAGTAGGAAACAACGGAGCCGGCAAGACAACACTCTTCCGACTGATTCTCGACCTTCTCAAGGCTGACGAGGGATTGATCAGTATCAACAACATCAATCCGGCTGATAGCGAAGCCTGGAAACAACAGGTTGGTGCCTATATCGATGAAGGGTTTCTAATCGACTTCCTAACACCGGAGGAGTATTTCGCCTTCTTGGGTAAGATTAGCGGCATCACCCAACAAGAAGTAGAAAAACGGTTGACAGACTTTAAGCAGTTTGCCGCAGGAGAAATCTTCGGACAAAAGAAACTCATCCGCAATCTTTCTGCTGGTAACAAACAGAAGGTAGGAATCATCTCTGCTCTTTTCCGTCGACCACAAATCGTCATTCTCGACGAACCTTTCAATTTCTTGGATCCGTCGAGCCAACTCATCCTAAAGCACGTACTTACCGATTATGCTCATGAGACAGGAGCCACATTACTGATCTCCAGTCATAATCTGCAGCATACCATTGACATCTCTTCCCGCATTGCATTATTGGAACATGGTGTTGTCATCCGTGACCTTCCCAATCAGGATGCCAGTGCCGCCCAAGAACTGGAAGCATATTTTGGAGGATAAAAAAAGAAAGACAAAACATACATTATTTAAAAATAATGTGTATCTTTGTCGCTTGAAAGCAATAATACTACTAAAGAACTACTAAAACGAATATGGTATACAATGAGATTGGAAAGACTGGGATGCAGGTCTCTAACCTAGGCTTTGGTGCCTCATCACTGGGAGGCGTATTCCATAGCATCAAGGAAGCCGAAGGTATTCAGGCTGTATTCACAGCCATCGAGCACGGTATCAATTTTATTGACGTGTCACCCTATTATGGACATCTGAAGGCAGAAACCATCTTAGGCAAAGCCTTGAAAGACATTCCACGAGACAAATATTACCTCTCCACCAAAGTTGGACGTTACGGTAAGGACGGAAAGAATATCTGGGACTATTCCGCAAAACGTGCCACTGAGAGTGTCTATGAGAGTATGGAGCGTCTGAATATCGACCATATTGACCTTATCAACGTACACGATGTGGAGTTTCAGGGAGATATGGAGGGAGGATTACAGAAGATTGTTGACGAGACGCTACCGGCATTGGTAGAACTCCGAAAAAAAGGAGTCGTAGGCCATGTAGGTATCACCGACTTGCAACCCGAGAATCTGCGCTGGGTAATAGAACACACAGAACCGGGAACGGTGGAGAGCGTATTATGCTTCTGTCATTATAGCCTGAATGACGAGATGCTGCTTGACTATCTAGACTTCTTTGAGCAAAACAACGTAGGAGTTATCAATGCTTCCCCCTTCTCAATGGGTCTTCTCTCACAGCGAGGGGCTCCTGACTGGCATCCTGCTCCTGAGTCATTAAAGGAAGCATGCAAGAAAGCGGCTACCTACTGCCAAGAAAAAGGCTACCCCATTGAGAAACTTGCCGTACAGTATTCCACAAGTCTGAATCCACGTATTGCCACAACACTGTTCAGCAGTGCCAATCCCCAGAACGTACTGAAGAATATCGCTTATGTCAATGAGCCTGTTGACGAGCAACTGGTGAAAGAGGTACAAGCCATCATTGGTAACCAGATGCGTGTCAGATGGAAGAACTCATAGCATATCTGTCATTAGGAAAATGAAAATTATCGACGCACATAGCCACTTGTGGCTGAAGCAAGACACGACATGGGACGGAAAGGCAATTCGTTCCATGAAAAACGGTCGCAGCATGTTCTTAGGTGAAGAAGTGCAGATGATTCCACCCTTTATGACGGATGGTGTCAACTCTGCAGAGGTTTTCCTTTCGAATATGGATTATGCGCAAGTTGCTGCTGCAGTAGTTGTACAGGAGTTTATCGACGGTATACAGAACGACTATTTGGCAGAGGTGAGCAATCGTTATCCCGATCGCTTTCAGGTATGCGGCATGTGCAACTACCTGAAAGACGGATTTTATGAACAAGCAGAGAATTTGGTGCATAGCGGTCAGTTCCAGGGAATAGCCATTCCCGGGCACCGTCTGTTAGGGCGCTCCCTGACATCACCGGAGATGATGCGTATGTTCAAGTTAATGGAACAGTATGATCTGTTCCTGTCTATCACCCTTGCCGACGGAGACCAGCAAGTAGCCGAACTGACAGAAGTTATTAGAGAATGTCCCAGTCTCCGTATCGCCATCGGACATATGGGTATGGCGAATCCTCCACAGGTCAATCCTTGGGAGAACAACAGTTGGCGTGAACAGATTCTGTTGGCTCGTCATGAGCATGTCGCTATCGAGATGGGAGGCATCACGTGGCTCTATAACAGTGAGTTCTATCCCTACCCGACGGCCATCCGTACGATTCGTGAGGCGGCAGCACTGGTGGGTATGGACAAGATCATGTGGGGCAGTGACTATCCCCGTACCATCACCGCCATCACCTACAGAATGTCGTATGACTTCCTGTTGAAGTCACAAGAGTTAACGGATGACGACAAGCGACTGATACTAGGAGAGAACGCCCGTACCTTCTATCACTTTAGAGATTTAATCGACCTACCCTATATCAAGAATATGAGCGAATAGGTATTCATCAAGACAAACAAACTAAAACAAATTATAGAATATGACAAACTATCCTAAAATCGGCATCCGCCCCACCATCGACGGTCGCCAAGGCGGTATCCGCGAAGGTCTGGAAGAGAAGACCATGGCTTTGGCCAAGGCTGTGAAGAACTTAATAGAGAGCAACCTGAAAAACGGTGACGGTTCGAAGGTTGAGTGTGTAATCTCCGACACCACCATCGGTCGTGTAGGTGAGAGTGCTGCCTGTGCTGAGAAATTCGAGCGTGAGGGTGTCGGTTCCACTATTACCGTCACCAGTTGCTGGTGCTACGGTTCTGAGACAATGGACATGAATCCCTACTACCCCAAGGCAGTATGGGGCTTCAACGGTACGGAACGTCCAGGAGCCGTATATCTGGCTGCCGTGCTTGCCGCTCATGCCCAAAAGGGACTCCCCGCCTATGGTATCTATGGTCATGATGTACAGGACCTTGCTGACAATACCATTCCAGAGGATGTCGCAGAGAAGATACTGCGTTTTGCCCGTGCTGCACAGGCTGTTGCCACGATGCGTGGTAAGAGTTATCTCTCACTGGGTAATACTTGTATGGGTATTGCCGGTTCTATCGTCAATGCCGATTTCCTGCAGCAGTACTTGGGTATGCGTACCGAGTATGTATCGCTGGTAGAGATTCTGCGTCGTGTTGACTTCGGAATCTACGACAAAGACGAGTTCCAGAAGGCAATGGCATGGGTAGAGAAATACTGCAAACCCAACGAGGGTCACGATTATAACGAGGACCGCCCGTTGTTCCCTGGTGTGCCTATGACCACCTTTAACGGCAAGGGCAAGGGTAAGAACCGTGAGGAGAAAGATGCCGACTGGGAGTTCACCGTGAAGACAATGATGATTATCCGTGACCTGATGCAGGGGAGTAAAAAACTATTGGAGATGGGTTATAAGGAAGAGGCTATCGGACATAACGCCATCGCAGCAGGTGTACAGGGTCAGCGTCAGTGGACAGACTATAAGCCAAACTTCGACTTCCCTGAGTCCATGATGTGTACCTCCTTCGACTGGAACGGTCCTCGTGAGGCTTATACCCTCGCTACAGAGAACGACTTCCTGAACGGTATGTCGATGCTCTTCGGACACCTCCTGACCAATCGTGGCGTAATGTTCTCTGACATTCGAACCTACTGGAGCCCCGAGGCTGTGGAGCGTGTAGCCGGCAAGCGTCCTGAAGGAGGTGCTGCCGGAGGATTCATCCACCTCATCAATAGTGGTGCTACAACTCTCGATGCCACTGGTGCCATGTCCGACAAGGACGGCAAGCCCACCATCAAACCCTTCTGGGAAATGACCAACGAGGATACAGAGGCCTGCCTGAAGGCTACTAGTTGGATGCCTGCCGACCGTGACTATTTCCGTGGTGGCGGTTATTCCAGTCATTTCCTCACCAAGGGCGGTATGCCGATGACCATGCTACGTCTGAACCTGGTAGCAGGTCTGGGTCCTGTACTGCAACTAGCAGAAGGATGGACGGTAGAACTCGATGAGAAGACCAACGATATTCTCGACAAGCGTACCGATCCCACTTGGCCCACCACGTGGTTTGCCCCACGTCTCGATCCCACGAAGGATGCCTTCAAGGATGTCTATTCTGTCATGAATAACTGGGGTGCCAACCACGGTGCCATCTGCTACGGACATGTAGGTGCCGACCTCATTACCCTCTGTGCTATGCTGCGTATTCCTGTTTGTATGCATAACGTAGCCGACAAGGACATCTTCCGTCCTGCCGCATGGAATGCCTTCGGTATGGACAAGGAGGGAGCCGACTATCGTGCCTGTGCCAACTTCGGCCCTATATATAAATAAGGTACGCGTATGAGTAAGAACCAATCTTTGATTACGAAGGACGGGGTAAGTTACCTTATCCCGTTCATTCTCGTCACGTTCTGTTTCGCACTCTGGGGCTTTGCCAACGATATCACCAATCCGATGGTGAAGGCTTTCTCTAAGATCTTCCGCATGAGTGTGACTGATGGAACCTTAGTGCAAGTTGCTTTTTACGGTGGTTATTTCTGCATGGCATTCCCAGCAGCCATCTTTATCCGTAAGTACAGTTACAAGGCCGGTGTATTGATGGGGCTTGGCCTCTATGCCACTGGCGCATTGTTGTTCTTCCCCTCAAAAGCCATTGGCGTATACGGCTGTTTCCTGATTGCCTACTTCATCATGACGTGTGGACTGTCGTTCCTCGAAACCTCGTGTAACCCCTATATCCTCACGATGGGACCAGAGGAGACAGCAACAAGAAGACTGAATATGGCACAGTGTTTCAACCCCTGTGGCTCCATCATCGGTATGTTTGTCGCCATGAATTTCATTCAGGCGAGACTCAACCCGATGAGTAGTGACGACCGTGCCCTATTGGGGGATGCGGAGTTTGAGGCGATGAAGGATGCCGACCTGAGCGTCCTTATCTCACCTTACTTGATTATAGGACTCGTCATCGTGGCAATGTTCCTGATTATCCTTTTCGCTAAAATGCCGAAGAACGGTGACCAGAGCCATGACATTCATTTCCTGTCAACCCTGAAGCGTATCTTCTCCCTGAAATACTATCGCGAGGGAGTCATCGCCCAGTTCTTCTATGTAGGTGCCCAGATTATGTGCTGGACCTTCATCATCCAGTATGGCACACGGGTATTCATGGCTGAGGGTATGGACGAACAGTCGGCAGAGGTGCTCTCTCAGCGCTTCAATATCTACGCCATGCTGTTCTTCATCTGTTCCCGTTTTATTGCCACCTATCTGATGAAGTGGCTAAAGCCCGCCAAGTTATTAGCGATCTTTGGCGTACTTGCCATGCTCTTCACTATCGGTGTCATCCTGTTCCAAGACAGGTTGGGCGTATATTGCCTGGTAGGTGTCAGCGGTTGTATGTCACTGATGTTCCCCACCATCTATGGTATTGCCCTTGACGGACTGGGTGACGATGCGAAGTTTGGAGCAGCAGGTCTGATCATGGCAATCCTCGGAGGTTCTGTACTTCCGCCATTACAGGCAATGATCATTGATCAGGGAACGGTATTCGGAACCTTCCCGGCTACTAATGCCTCATTCGTACTCCCGCTGATCTGCTTTGTTATTGTGACCCTCTACGGCTATCGGATGCATCAAGAAAGAAGTCTATGACAAACGGCTATCAGATAAAGGAATACAAGCAACCCGTCAAGCGCTACTGCCAGACGATGGACCTAAAGGACGACCCGCAGTTGATCGCTGAGTATCGTCGTCGCCACAGTGAGCCGGAAGCATGGAAAGAGATTCTCGACGGTATCCGCTCCGTAGGTATCCTTGAGATGGAGATATACATTCTGGGCAATCGGCTCTTTATGATTGTCGAGACCCCACTGGACTTCGACTGGGACACGGCAATGGCACGCCTTGCCACCCTACCCCGCCAACAAGAGTGGGAAGACTATATGGCACTGTTCCAGCAATGTCGTGAGGGAGCCACCAGCGACGAGAAATGGCAGATGATGGAACGGATGTTCTACCTATATTAAACATTAAATTCGCTACGCTCAGAAAAATTAAATATAGTAGATTAATATCATATTGAAGATATGAAAGCAATTCAGATTACCGAGCCTTCTGTCATGAAGGTGATTGACATCGCAGAGCCCCAGATGGGCGATGATGATGTACTGTTGAAAATGAAGTATGTAGGCTTTTGCGGCAGTGACCTGAACACCTTCCGTGGCGGCAACCCGATGGTGAAGATGCCTGTAGTGCCAGGTCATGAGGTAGGAGCCGAGATTGTCAAGGTCGGCAAGAACGTTCCAGAGGGACTGAAACCCGGTATGGTAGTCACCGTTAATCCCTATACCAACTGTGGGAAATGTGCTTCTTGCCGCAATGACAGAGTCAACGCCTGTGAGCATAATGAGACACTGGGCGTACAACGTTGGGGAGCCATGTGCGAGTATCTCGCTTTGCCTTGGGAAAAGGTGATACCCGCCGGTTTGTTAAATCCACGTACCTGTGCTCTGATAGAGCCGATGAGTGTAGGTTTCCATGCAGTCAGCCGTGCTCAGGTGACAGACATCGATGTCGTGATGGTCATCGGATGCGGTATGGTCGGAATGGGTGCCGTAGTACGTGCCGCACAGCGTGGTGCTACTGTCATCGCTGCGGATATCGACGATGAGAAACTCGCCCTTGCCAAACAGATGGGTGCCAGTTATGTGGTCAATACCAAGACTGAGGACGTGCATGCCCGTTTGTTGGAGATGACCTCCGGCTTCGGCCCCGACGTAGTCATTGAGGCAGTAGGCAGTATTCCCACCTATCAGATGGCTGTCGACGAGGTAGCCTTCACGGGTCGTGTGGTATGCATTGGCTATGCCAAGACCGAGGTATCTTTCCAGACCAAGTATTTCGTTCAGAAGGAGTTGGACATCCGTGGCTCACGTAATGCGCAACCCTCTGATTTCCGCGCCGTTATCCACTATCTGGAGCGTGGTACCTGTCCTGTCGACCGACTGATTAGTAATGAGGTAATTCCAGAGGGAGCCCTCACGGCGATGGAGCAATGGGCAGCCAATCCAGGCAAGGTATTCCGCATCTTAGTACATTTTGGATAAGCATTGATTACTTTTTAATAAAAGTAACGTCTTTTAAGAAACTACAAACTATACATGTATAATTTAAAACCTAATTGTATGAACAAAAATCAAAATTCAAGCAGAAAACGTCTCTTCACATGGGCGTGGCAAGGCTGTCTGATGCTGGGCGCAGCAGGACTCTTGTTGACATCGTGTGCTGACGACGGATTCGCAGACGAGTCGTTTGTATCAGGTGATGGAGTGACGAACACCCAGTTAACGTCTCCATCGGCTGATAACATCACCATTACTGCTACTACGGACAAGGCATACACTTTGATTTCGTGGAAAGTGGTATATGGAGCAGGAGGCTATGATTGCAAAGTTTACGATGTCACAGATGAGGAACCAGTTGTATTGGTTGACAGCATCATTGACAACACGACATTCTCTGTAAAACGAGAAGAGGACAGAAACTATATTTTTGCAATCAAGACATTAGGCAACACCAAGTTAGGTAATACTGACGCTTTGGATGCCACACAGGTGAAATTCAATTCATTCCTTGAAGCCTTCCAGTCTATTTCTACAGGTACTGACCTTTACACCTATTTCAAGGAAAATCCAATACCTACAGAAGATGTTGAAGGAGAAATCTGCTATGACTTGGAAGCCGGTGGTTCTTATACCATATCCGGTCCTCTTGACTTTGGAGGTTCCTATGTAGTATTACGCTCCACAGACAAGAACAACCGTCCTACCATCACTTACACTACAGGAACGGAAACCGGTACGGATGATGAGGGTAACGAGACGACTACCAATACTGTGGGAAGTATCAACACCTCTGCTCCTATGACTCTACAGAACTTGAAGTTTGATTGCTCACAAGTACCTGATGAGACCAAGAACATTGCCGCTATCTATCTCAGTGCAACACCTGATGAGTCTATTAAGGCAAAGACTGGTGGTGGTTCATACTACAACATCATGGATGGTGCCATCTATATCACCAACTGTGACTTTGAGGGTGTAAAGGGTATGTTCCTCTATGATAATAATAAGGCATATTGTGTGGAAAATCTTCTCATCAGCAATTCTCGTGTACATTTCACGGTTCCCTCCCAGCAAGCAAACTTGGCATACATCTATACACCTGGCGGTTTCGTGAAGGACGTCACCATCAAGAACTCTACGTTCTGGAATACTGGAGCCGGTGATTTGCAGTATGTGATCCGTTATAACAACTCTGGTCGTCTAGACCGTGCAGGTTATGACAGGAACTCTCAGACACAGTCTGTCAATCTGTTGAATTCCACATTCTACCATGTTGGATATGGTTGGTTTGCCAACTACAACGGATTTGCCGGACAAGTCTATACCAATTTCGATATCGAGAACAACATCTTTGTTGATGCCGGTAAAGGCGGTAGTGGTGTTGCCCGTCGTCTGTTAGGTGGACGTGCTGCTACATCCTACGGTAAGTGTGTATTCCAATACAACACCTATTGGACCAACGGTGCACCAGAGGCTGAAGGTGCTCCTGGTCAAGAAGGACCTTCCTATGATTTGAGCGGAACTGCCCTACAGACAGATCCTGCACTTGTCAACCCGGACAATGGAGACCTGACCCCAACAGGATCAGAACAGGTTGAGCACAAGACCGGAGACCCATTCTGGTTTGAATAATCTTACTACGTAATCAAAAAGAAACGCAATATGAAAAAGAGATTCATTATCAGTTTATGCCTGAGTATGATGGCGTTCTTCGCTGTTCCTGCTCTCGCACAAAACCAGACCGTAACGGGTACTGTCGTTGATGAGACGGGAGAACCCATTATCGGAGCATCTGTCGTCGTAGACGGTCAGAAGAATATTGGAACCATCACAGACTTTGATGGTAATTACACGCTCTCTGTTCCCAAAAACGCAAAAGTTGTCATCAGTTATATCGGCTATCTTTCTCAAACGGTAAAACCTGGTGGAAAGATACAGTTGAAGGAAGACTCTCAGAGTCTGGAAGAAGTGGTTGTCGTAGGTTACGGCACACAGAAGAAGGCCCACCTGACCGGATCTGTCGGTACCGTTGACATGAACGATGTACAAGACCTCTCCGGTGCCAACCTGTCATCCGCACTGGACGGTTTAGTAAACGGTTTGTCTATCAGCGGTGGTGACGGTCGTGTGAATGGAACTCCCACTGTCCGTATCCGTGACACCCAATTCAACGCAGAGTTAGGAGATGTCGGTTTGACACAGCGTTCCATCTCTCCTCTTTATGTCATCGACGGTTATGTCTATCCTAACGACGTGAAAGTTGGTAATGATGACGGTAAGAATCCCGGTGAGGAAGCATTCAACAACCTCGATCCTAATGAAGTAGAGAGCATCTCTGTCTTGAAGGACGCATCTGCCGCCGTTTATGGTTCACGTGCCGCAAACGGTGTTATCCTCGTTACCACCAAAAAGGGTAAGCAGGGTAAGCCCCGTATCTCATATAGCGGAACCTTCGGTCTGGCTAATGCCGTTGGTGGCAGGCCCGACATGTTGAACGCCTATGAGTACGGCCGTCTTTATAATGCCGTAGCAGCAGCAGACCCCATCACCGTTAATTCATCCTCTTTCAACCGCAAGACTTCACTCTTCCAGGCCGACGAGTTGGAAGCCATGAAGAATCTGAATTACGACCTGTTGGACAAATACTGGAAGACAGCCTTCACTACCCAGCACTCTATCAATGTCAGCGGTGCTACTGACAATGTCAGTTATTTTGCCGGTATCGGTTACTTCAAGCAGGATGGTAACTTAGGTAAGTTGGACTATGACCGTTGGAACTACCGTGCAGGTGTTGACGTAAAAATCAGCAACTCTTTGAAAGCAAACCTGACAGTCAGCGGTAACTATGGCAGTAAGAACACACCTAATATCAGCATCGGTAGTGCCGGTGGAGAGAATGACTATCGTTCCCTGCTCTATCGTCCGACGTATATTCCTGAGTATGTGTATGACTATCCCATCTTCAGTTATGGTCCCAGCAACGGTTCTGTAAACGATGTTCAACGCTATCATTACGACCTGATGCAGAATAATGGTGACTTCAGCGAGACGAAGACCTCCGACATGACTATCAACGGTAGTCTGGAATACAATTTTGACTGGAGCAAGATCTTCAAGGGTCTGAGGTTACGTTTCTCTTATTCGAAGAATATCTCAACGGACAAGAACAACCAATACGGTTCTGACTTTACCATTTATAAGATGGTGAATCGTACCGGTAGCGGTAACCACCTCTATACTGCTGTTGCCGGAGAGAATTATGATGATTATCTCTACGACGCTAATTTCGAAGGACAGACCTACTCTAACGGTTCTAAGTCCTATCTGATGCGTAGCATGTCACGCTCTGACAACTACCAGATGAACTTCACTGCACAGTATCAGCGTAAGTTTGGCAAGCATGATGTCAGCGCCTTGTTCTCCATCGAGAAATCTGAGACAGAGACAGAATGGATGAGAGCCCAAGAGGCTTACCCCTACTCTTTCACCAACCATCAGAGTAATGGTGCCTCTGGCACAAAGGAATATGCTCCTCAGTGGACACGCTATGAAGCAGGAACACTGTCATACATCGGCCGTATCAACTACGCCTACGCTGACCGTTACCTGTTCGAGTTCTTGATTCGCTCGGATGCTTCTACGAAATTTGCCCCCAAGAACTATTGGGGTACCTTCCCCTCCTTCAGTGCTGGTTGGGTAGCCAGTGAAGAGCCTTGGTTTGAAAAGACCAAATGGTTGAAGTGGATTGACTTCCTGAAACTCCGTGCATCATTCGGTCTGACTGGTCGTGACAATACTGCTGCATGGCAGTGGATGCAGACCTATGACCTGTTTGCTAAACCAGGTGCTGTATTCGGCACCTCAGAAGGCGGCCGTTCACAAGTAGTTCGTCTGAACAACGACAATGCAGACGTGAATACTGACCTTCACTGGGATAAGTCATACAAGTTAAACATTGGTCTTGATTTGCACACACTAAACCGCCGTCTGGCTTTCTCTTATGAGTTCTACTACACTTGGAACCGTGACATGTTCATGAACCTTTCTCAGGAAGTTCCCGGAACCGTAGGTGCCCTCTCTGCATATACCAACCTTGGTGAGGTAAATGCTTGGGGTCATGAGTTCTCTGTCACATGGCGAGACAAGATCGGTAAGGACTTCAAGTACAAGATAACCCTGAACACTGGTTATTCAGACAATAAGGTTCTCAAGGCCGACTTTGCAACAGACTACATCTATCGAACTGTTCAGGCAGGTATGCGTTCTGACATTGGTACATGGGGTATGCAGTGCATCGGTATGTTCCGTTCCTTCCAAGATATCTATGAGTACGTAGAGAAGAACAACATCACCTCCTATCTTGGCATGCGTCCTGACCAGATTCGTCCAGGTATGTTGATTTATAAAGATGTACGCGGAAAACAACTCGGTGATGGTACTTATGCCGGTCCTGACGGTGTTGTTGACAGAAATGATGACCAAGTATGTCTGTCCAGCAGAAACAATCCTTATGGATTTACTGTCAACGCAAACGCAGAGTGGAAGGGTATCTCCCTGACAGCACAGTTCCGTTCAAGTTGGGGCGGCTACTCATTCATCCCCTCACAGGCGTTGAATCCCTATTATGGTCTCGAAGCCACCAATATGCCTTCTATCTGGAACGTAGATAACATGTACTCTTATCAAGATGTCTATGACGACAGCGGTAATCTGGTCGTACAGAAGAACACGGAAGGTTATTATCCTAACCTCGCCTACGCTAGCGTCAATAGCATCCAGTCAAACTTCTGGCGTGTCAGTGGCACAACCATCCGTCTGTCACGTCTTACACTGGCCTACACATTCCCCGCTAAGTGGTTTAAGAGCATAGGTATTCAGGGAGTTCGTGTCAATGTTACCGGAACCAATCTAATCAACTTCTACAATCCTTATCCCGACCATTTCGCCAGCAACTGGTCAGGTTATGGCAGTTATCCAACACTGCGCAAATGGACTGTAGGTTTGAATGTCAGTTTCTAATCACAAAACAAAAGAAATATGAAAAGGTACAATATATATTTACTTGTAGTTGCTCTGATGGCTACTTTCACAGTCTCCTGTAGTGATGAGTTCCTTCAGGAGAAGAGAAACTACGATAAGGTGACTTCAGAGGTCTTCGACGACTATGAAGGTGCAAAACTACGTGTCAACACCCTCTACGGCCAATGTCTGCCCAATCCTAGTGCAGTAGCCAGTTGGACCAACAACTGTACAGGTCTTGCCAGCGATGATCAATGTAAGGCCAGTGAGGAGTATGCCGGCTTTGGTGTGTTCAACGACCCCAATAAAGAACTTAACTCTACTGTCAGCAGCGTCATGGTGCCTGACTATTTCCAGAATGAGCAGAAACACCTGTCTAACGTATGGGGACGTATTCGTGGTATCAATGATGCCATCAACGGTTTCAACAACTGCTCTCTTCCTGAAGACCAGAAGAATGAGATGCTCGGACAGTGCTATTTCTTCCGTGCATGGTGCTACTATCAACTCGTCAAATGGTATGGTGGTGTACCCATCATCAAGGATGTTCAGGAGACTGAAGCCGCATCATTCACACAGCGCTCTTCTGCCCGCAAGTGTATCAACTTCATCCTGGATGACCTCGATCAGTCAGCCCATTATCTGGCAGATGCAACCATGCACGGCGGATGGAAGGAGTCTGAGTGGGGACGTGTGACAACAGGTACCGCTTTGGCACTGAGAGGACGTGTACTGTTGCTTTGGGCAAGTCCTATGTTTAACCGTGCAAACGACCAGAGCCGTTGGACAGATGCCTATACACAGATGAAGCGTGAACTTGACAGTATCAATGCCTGCGGCTATGCGCTCTATAATGAATCCGACGACATCAATGCTTCGGCCTTTGCCCATATGTTTGCGATGCGTAAGAGTTCTGAGGCTGTATTCGTTACACTCCACAACACCATTGACGGAACTACAGACGAGGGTTATAACAACCAGTGGGAGCGTGCTATTCGTCCCATCAACACACAACTTCGTGCAGGCTCTGGCCAAGATGCTTCTTCCATGTTGGTTGATATGTTCCCCATGAAGGACGGTAAGATTCCTACAGGAACAGGTACCTACAGCAAATTGGAGACCTCTGGCTATGCTTACGAGACCGAATTCCCATTTATGAATCGTGACCCGCGCTTCTATCGTACCTTCGCATTCCCTGGTGTACGATGGGCATATAATGGTGATGCCAGTCAGGGTGGTCAGAACCTCAACCCCAGTGATGGTGCCAACTACGAACTGTGGAACTATGTATGGTATGCCAGCAATGATGAGCAGATCGATCCGGAAAAGGGTACACGCTATGGTGCCGACAACCTGTTAGGCAGTGTCCGTGGTATCTATGTCCGTAAACGTACGGATGACCTTGACGTGAACTCCCCGATGTATTCTTACGATACCGGTGCCAGCAATGGTGCGTTTACCTACTCAGGTGCTCCCTACATGGAGATTCGCTACGCAGAGGTATTGCTCAACCTTGCTGAGGCAGCATGTATGGCAGGCCATATGGGTGAGGCTGTAGGCTATCTGCAGCAAATCCGTGCTCGTGTCGGCTATACCGCCGATAACAACTACGGACTGCAAGCCAGTCTCTCAAGTGATCAGGCTGCATGTATGAGTGCTATCCTCTATGAGCGTCAGATAGAGTTGGCTTACGAGGGTAAGCGTTTTGATGACGCACGTCGCTGGATGCTCTTCGACGGTGGTGCTAATGTTGATGAGATAGATGGCGCACCATCTACATGGAGACTGACAGGCTGGTCGGGCAATACTTGTACATGGTTAGGTTTCAAGCCTTTGAACGGACAGCGTCGTGAGCGTATGGAGTTCCGTGTCAGCGACTACTATGCTACTACTTACGGAACAGGTGGTGAGACCTATGCAGACGATCCCCTGTTAAGAGGTAATGTCGTTCGTTGCGCAGCCCTTGACTTACGCAAGGACCTCACCGATCAACAGGAAGTTCTCAAGACATGGTATACTGAGTACCTCAAGCGTATGGATAAGGGTGGTGACGGCTATGTCAACCACGTGGCACAAGAGCCCCACTTCTTCGCTAAGTACTACTTCCTGGGTCTTTCATTAGGTGCACAGAACCGTAATGACGAGCGTCTCCTCCAGACTATCGGTTGGGAGAACAACAAGGCATCCGGTGCTAACGGTACCTTCGACCCCTTGGCTGACACAGAGGAGTAATCCCCTATCATACTAATATACAAGCGGATGCATCCACACGGTGCATCCGCTTTTTATGTATAATCAAATTTAAATTTTATAGTATTAGCGTGAGTTCTTCGAACTCTTTACCAAAGAAATTTCACTGTATTGATTTTTTCTAGAAAAGGTTGTCAGGTTGACAAAACACCGATAACCACTGCATTTGCAACCTTTTCAAGGTCGTCAAGGTTGGCATAAGGTTGTCATCAAAGACTGGATAGTCGCTTAATTTTCTAGAGAATTGAAGCGTTTGTGTGTACCTAACGGGGTGAAAGGTGCCTCCTTTCGGATGAATTCTCTAGAGAATTCAACAACAAATGGCAATACAAAGACTTTAAAGTCCCAAGCAAAAGCACTACTAAGTACTGCTCAAAAAACTGTCGCTGTCTTATTTTAAATAAGACAGATGGCACTAATACCCATCACCAGTAATCTGTTACCCCTACGCAAGGCATCTTTATCTTCGATTGCAGGCATCTCCAACGATAATGTAAGGCATTTTTGCCGGAAAGGCACATCACCAATATCTTTTTATTGATTTATTTGGAAGATTTGTGAATAATATGTATCTTTGCAGAAAGTTAATTATCAAAATGCGACAGAAATGGAAGCAACAATAAAATTCACCCCTGAGCAATGGGCTCGACATGAGAAGTTTGTGGCTATGATTCATGCTGCCAAACAACGTAAGGAGACTTGGGTCAGAAAAATGCAGGCTCAATGGGCTGAGGAAGACTTGATACGTAAAGAAGCAGAAGCCAAGCATTATTACGACATCGAAGGAGAATAGACAATGAATTCACTCAACACTAACCGTATCAACGTTAACTCACCATACAAGGTTTGGGCAGAGAAATCTGTACTGCACTTTGAAACGGAGAATGGTATCCGCTACGCTGTAGACTTTGATTATGAGGAAAATCCATTTTACACTGCCTATTGGTTGAACTTGACAAATGAAAGTCACAAATCTTCGCCTAATGACAGGAAGATTCCCAAGACTCTCATCTGTATTGTTGAAGAGTTCTTTCGACAGAATCCTGACATCTTACTTTATATGTGTAGTACTGATAACAATCAGCAAGCACAACGAGCAAGACTATTCCTTAGATGGTTTAACGGGTATGAACAACAGATGAAATACGTTATTAGATCTGCAGACGTTCCGGGATTCACCCCTGAAGGGAAACCAACTACAGAGTATATTGCCATCATCGTTCCACGAACCCATCCACAATTGCGAACAGTCATTGACCTCTTCGAAGAGGAAATCGCCATGTTTCGCATCAACAAACCACAAGATGTTTAATGGCACTTTCGACCCCTTGGCTAACACAGAGGAGTAATCCCCTATCACACTAATAAACAAGCGGATGCATCACACACGGTGCGTCCGCTTTTTATGTGTAATTATTTGGTAGATTCATAAAATCTTCATATCTTTGGAAAAATCCCTAAGATACTCCCGCTCGAAAAACTCAAGATTCTCTTGGTTTTTTGCTCACTTAATTGTATCTTTGCACACATAATATTAAAATCAACTATGGCAAAAATAAATGTTCAAAACACAGAAATAGCCATCATTTCTCACAATGATGATGACTATATTTCTTTGACTGATATGGCTAGAAGCCAATTGCAAGAGCATATTATCTTCCGCTGGCTAAGTCTTAAAAGTACAATTGAGTATCTTGGCGAGTGGGAAATGCTCTACAATCCCAACTTTAATTGTACCGAATTCGGTACTTTTAGAAATATGGCAGGCAGTAATAACTTTGTTTTGTCTGTCAAAACATGGATAGAAAAGACTGGTGCTATTGGTATCTTTTCCAAAGCAGGTCGGTATGGAGGGACTTACGCTCACAGGGACATTGCCTACCATTTTGGCATGTGGATAAGTCCAAAATTCCAACTATTGCTCGTCAAAGAGTACCAGCGCTTAAAAGCAGAGGAGCAGAAATTGTTGGGATGGTCCGCAAAGAGGGAGTTGTCCAAAATAAACTACCGTATTCACACGGATGCCATTAAGAGTCATCTGATTCCCCAGGAGATTACCCCTGCACAGGCGAGCATTATCTACGCAGAGGAAGCAGATGTCCTGAATGTGGCAATGTTTGGAATGACAGCAAAGCAATGGCGAGAGGTCAACCCTGACTTGAAAGGTAACATACGCGACTACGCCACCATTAACGAACTGATATGTTTGTCTAATATGGAAAATATCAATGATGTGCTTATCAACGACGGAGTATCACAAAGAGAAAGACTGATAAAACTCAACCTGATTGCTATCCAACAAATGCAGGTGTTAGAAGGAGACAAAAGTAGAAATCTATTAACATAAAAGTACCCAACGGTACTTTCGCCCCTTGGCAGAATAATCCCCTATCATACTAATATACAAGCGGATGCATCCACACGGTGCATCCGCTTTTATGGTTGTAAGAGATGCTTCCTATTGATGGAAAGGATGCCAACTATGGGGGGAAAGGATGCCACCTAAAGGGGGTAAACAAGGTACCTTTCAGGGTGGAAGTGACGTTCCGATGGGTTATTAGGCGCTCGCTGCTGTTATTAGCAGCGGGCGCTGCTAATATTGTTGGCGGTCGCTGCTAATATCAGCAGTGCCCGCTAACGACCTCATTCATCCCCCGATTCACTTTTTATTCCTGAATTATTTGGTTTTCTTCTCGCTTCTTTGTACCTTTAACTTCGTTGAAAGTACTCTCGCTCGAGAAAACCAAAATAAAATTTGGTTTTCTTCTCGCTTCTTTGTACCTTTGTCATCTAATCGCTAAAACAATATCAAGATGAGAAGACTATATACCACTCGTATCGCTATGCTATTGATGGCATGCTATATGGTTGCCAACCTATTTGCCGCACCCAAGCCAAAGAAGGAAGTATATATCCCTATGGACTACTCCACCTGCGGCTACCACGCCTCCGAGCAGGCCATTCCTGATGTCGCCGTGAGGATTTCCCTCCAGGCGGAGAGCGGTGATAACTATGCACGTATCCAACAAGTGTTGGATTATATGGCAACATTGAAGCCCGACCAGAACGGCTATCGAGGTTGTGTATTGTTGGGCGAAGGTGTTTTCAAGATCAGTAAAGCCCTACGCATCACCGCCTCCGGAATCGTATTACGGGGTACTGACAGGCAGAAAACGGTCATCCTGAAGACAGGTGTCGACCGAGGGGCTGCCATCTATCTCGAAGGAACGGCCACACCGATAACAGGTGATACCATCAACATCACTGACGAGAAAGTGACGGCAGGCAGTACACAACTCACGTTACAGTCGACAAAGGGACTGCGGACAGGCAGTCGCATCACCATTGTGCGTCCTAGTACCAAGGAATGGATTGCCTCCCTGAAGATGAATGACTTTGGCGGTGGTCTCGACTACACAGGATGGAAAGCAACAGATATTGATATTACGTGGGACCGTACTATCACCGCCATCAACGGTACGACCATCACGCTCGACGCCCCCATCACCACCACCCTCTCCCAAGAATACGGAGGGGCCTTCGTCATCAACAGTGCTCCCAAGGGATATCTCACGGAATGCGGTGTGGAGAACCTGACGATTGACTCCGAGTATGCCACATGGAACACGAAGGATGAGGACCACTGTTGGGACGGTATCTATATGAATTATGTACGCGACAGTTGGGTACGCCGTGTGATGTTCCACCATCTCGCAGGCTCTGCCGTCAACCTACAGAAACAGACCAGTAGGATCACCATAGAGGACTGTATCGCCCAAGAACCCGTCTCCGAGATAGGAGGCTGGCGCCGACAGGTATTCCTGACCCGTGGACAGCAGACACTCTTCCAGCGTTGCGTCTCCCGTCAGGGTATCCACGACTTCGCCGCAGGCTACTGCGCCGCAGGACCTAACGCCTTCGTACAGTGTGAGGGCGAGGAATCCTTAGGTTTCAGTGGTAGTATCGGCTCATGGGCAGCAGGCTTGCTCTTCGACATCGTCAATATTGATGGCCACGACATCCGTTTCGCCAACCTCGAACAGTTTCAGTTCGGTACGGGATGGAACACCGCCAACTCGATGTTGTGGCAGTGTACCGCCTCCACCATCGAGTGCTATTCTCCCGACAGTGACAACCGCAGTAGCGGACATGGTTGCTGGGGAACCCTGACAGGTAACGGGGAATGGACCAGCAGTAACGACCATGTGACACCCCGCAGTCTGTTCTACGACCAGTTGGAGAAGCGATTAGGGCAACTGCCTTTCAACGCCTATATCCTCCCCCGTCCTACCAATGCCTCTAGTTCTCCGACAGTGGAGCAGGCCATGGAGATGGCACTGGAGTCATTGACACAACCCAGACTCACCTTGGAGAGATGGCTCGACAGTATTCCCTATCTAGCCTCCGTCAGTCCTGTCACTACGAGATTACCAAAGGCCACCAAGGAACAGACAAACCAACTTCCCTCCTACTCCATCATCAATGGACATCTTACTGCCGACGGGAAACTGATCACAGGTAACCAATATGCCATCCCTTGGTGGAGCGGCAGGGTAAAGGACAATTTCGTAGAGAAGGATGCAAAACCGGCTATCACCCGTTTTGTACCGGGCAGGGAAGGTAACGGATGGACGGACCGTATCAACATGACAACCAGTTATTTATCAGAAAACCATTATAGTTTATTATACCACCATTATGGACTCTGGTATGACCTGCGTCGAACAGACCATGAGCGCATCCGCCGTGCCGATGGTGATGTGTGGGCCCCGTTCTATGAACAACCCTTCACACGCTCTGGAGAAGGTACCGCATGGGACGGTCTGTCACGCTATGACCTGACCAAACCCAACCGTTGGTATTGGAGTCGCCTGAATGAGTTTGTCCATCAGGCAGCAAACAAGAATATCCTGCTCTTCAACGAGCATTATTTCCAGCATAACATCCTGGAGGCCGGAGCCCATTGGGTAGACTGCCCCTGGCGACCTGTCAACAACATCAACGGCACCGACTTCCCGGAACCAGTTCCCTTTGCCGGCGACAAGCGTGTCTTCATGGCCGAACAGTTCTATAACGAACAGGACCCCGTACTGCGTCCCCTTCACAGACAGTATATACGGATGTGTCTCGACCAACTGAAAGACCAGCCGAATGTGATACACTCCATCAGTGCTGAATACACAGGACCATTGCATTTCACCCGTTTCTGGCTAGAGACCGTTGCCGAATGGGAGGCAGAGACTGGTTGTCATCCGCTCATTGCCCTCAGTTGTACCAAGGACGTACAGGACAGTATCCTTGCTGACCCTGAACTGCGTAAGATAGTAGACATCATCGATATCCGCTACTGGCATTATAACACGAAAGAACTATGGGCCCCTGAAGGCGGACGTAACATGGCACCCCGTCAGTGGATGCGTAAGATCAAAGTGGGAAAGACGGGGTTTGAGGAAGCCTACCGATCTGTCCGTGAATACCGTGACCGCTATCCAGAGAAGGCCGTTTCCTTCTTCTCCCAACAGTATCCCACCTATGGATGGGCCATCCTGATGGCAGGCGGTTCCCTCCCCAATATTCCCATCAACACCCAGTCGTCACAACCTCTCCAGCAAACCCTGTTGAAGGATGTCTGTCAGATGAAGGCCCTTGATGCGAAGGACGCTATCGCCTTGGGAAATCCGCAGTGTGGCTACCTCCTTTACACCAAGGCCGACCAGGCCGGCATTCCCGTAGCGGCAGGTAATTACCAACTCTGTACGATCGACCTCCACAGCGGCGAACTTACTGTCCTCCGAAAGAGTGTACTGCTACGTGATGTCTTCCGTCCTGAATCACCCAAGAGCGGAACACTCTACTGGCTCCGTAAACTATAATGCTCGCAGGAGTGTAAAAAAAAGTAAAAGTGTCGGCTTTATGGTGGAATTAGAAAAATAATGATTACTTTTGCAAAAACAAACTACAACAATAAACTACGATAATTGTATCTACCTAAGATGACGGACTTTTCGACACTCTATAACAAACATATCGACCAGTTATTCGCTTTCGGGTCGCGTTTTACGTCCGACCGTGAGATGCTTAAAGACTGCATACAGGATGTGTTCGTAAAACTATACACCCGAAGGGAGAACCTGGGACCTATCGATAATGTGGACAGTTACCTGTTTATCTCCCTCCGTAACCGTATCCACGATGAGTTCCGCAGAAACGTGAAGATGACTGGTGAGGAAGTCAACGATGCCAATATGCAGGCTGTAGCCGAGAATGAGGAGTACATTCAGGAACGCATGGAGCGACAGCAGGAACTCACGGACCATGTAGAGCGGTATTTCGAAAAGTTATCCCCCCGTCAGCGTGAGATCATCAACCTCTATTATATCGAACAACGGAAATACGAGGACATTTGCCGCATCATGGGTATCAACTATCAGAGTGTACGTAACTTGATGCACCGCAGTATCAGTCGCCTCCGTGAATACGCCAGCGAAATGTCATTAGCCGTTTAAAACAGCACCTTTCTGTGGTTACATCACTGCCATTATTCCGTCTTACAGTAAACGGACGTAATGGCAGAAAAGGGTAATCACAAGAAGAAAAAACAATTTCTCACTTACATATCGCATCTACAGCCTCTTTCTACAGAAGAGAAGGAAGAGTTGAAGATGCGTATCTATATGGCCATCTGCCAATCGACAGCCATCAAATAGCAACTTATTTTGAACCGAATATGAACAAACTACGTATTGTACTGCTTTCAATCCTGACGTGTAGCATGCCGCTACTCGACACCCTGATGGCACAGGAACGCTATCAGGTGGGAGTATGTGACTGGATGGTACTGAAACGTCAGAAACTAGGCGAGTTCCAACTAGCCAAGGACTTAGGCTGTGAGGGTGTTGAAATGGATATGGGCGGACTGGGCAAACGCGAACAGTTTGACAATAAGATGCGTGACCCGAAGGAGGCCGCTTTCTTCAAGCATGTCGCCGACAGTCTGGGCATCCGTATCGGTGCTATCGCCATGAGCGGCTTCTATGGACAGGACCTCACCCAACGTGACAATTACCTCGCCTTGATGGACGACTGTTTTGAGACCATGAACCGCATGGGTGATGTCAAGGTCGCCTTCCTGCCCTTGGGAGGATGCGGTAACGGTTGGACAGTCGATAAGGCAAAGCGGAAGGAGATCGTCTCTCGGCTGCATGCCATCGGTGAGGCTGCCAAGGCACAGGGTAAGACCGTAGGTATCGACACCCCGCTGGATGCCGCAGGCAACCTGAAACTTCTCAAAGAGATCAAAAGCGACGGTATTGCGATTTTCTACAAATGGCAGACCATCATAGAGAACGGTTGGGACATCGCCAAGGACATGAGAAAACTGGGTGCCAAGAACATCTGTGCCATCCATGCCTCGAACACTGATAGTGTATGGCTCAGCAAGGATCCTGCCATCAATCTGCCACTCATCAAACAGACCCTTGACGAGATGGGATGGAAAGGCTGGCTGTTTGTGGAGCGAAGCCGTGACGTGAAAATGGTACGTAACGTGAAGATGAACTACGGAGCGAATGTGCGCTATCTGAAGGAAGTCTTCAACACCTACCCGAAGGCAGATGTCAAACTCGACAGTGACGGTCGCGATGCCCAATACGTACAAACCATCATCGGTCGCGCACAGAAGGCTACTGATGAGTTGGGCATCACATGGACACCCTTAGGACAGAACGTGCAGAACATCATCGCCAACCGCTATTTCAAACTCAACGACATCTATGCGGAGCGTGACTCAGTGAAGAAGAGCGACAAGAAACTCGCAGAGGCACAATGTGACTCCAAACTCTACCGCTCCCACTACGGATTCCTTGCCGACCTGTCGATGTATCTGAAACCACATGAGATTGAGCGGGTGAAGGACGTGATGACCTTCAACGTGGTAAAAGTTACCTATGAGGCACAATGCGACATGATCCCCACACTAAAAGACGTGGAGAAACAGCAGATTCTTGCATGGCTCATCGAGGCGCGTGAACTCGCCATTGACGCGGAGAGTTCGAAGAAGAAACACGAGGTATTCGGAAAATACAAAGGACGTATCAATAACTACCTGACTAAACGTGGCTACGACCTGACCAAGGAGCGTGAGGCATGGTATGAACGAGTAAAGGCAAGAGGAGGACAACTATAAAAGAAGTAAGAGGTAAGATGTAAGAAGTAAGATGTAAGAAGTAAGATGTAAGAAGTAAGAGTTATGAAAATCAGGCTATTAATAACCATGATGATAGGATGCGCCACGACAGCGATGGCGCAAGGTGGACTGACTGACATGAGTAAGAGTCAGCAGGCTAAAATGAGGAATACCCCCATGGGGGCTGTCAAATGGACTGGCGGCTTCTGGGCTGACCGCTTCAACATGCTGTCAACCACTGGTATCTGGTCAATGTGGGACACATGGAACACGCCTTATGAGACGATGGATGACATGGGACTGCATGGCAGTAACGGGTTCCGTAATTTCGAGGTTGCCGCTGGGACGGTAAAAGGAAAGCACCATGGTCCTCCCTTCCATGACGGTGATATGTACAAATGGCTGGAGGCATGTGCGACGGTATATGCCATCACCAAAGACCCGAAACTGGACGCACTGATGGACAAGTTTATCGAACAGGTGGCTCTCGCCCAACGTGCCGATGGCTATATCCACACACCAGTAGTCATCAGTGAGCGCAATGCAGGTATCGACTCTCATGCCAACACGGAGAACGCAGCAGGTATCGAGATAGGAAAAGACCAGAAACACGCCTTTGCCTCACGTCTGAACTTCGAGACCTATAACCTCGGACACCTGATGACGGCAGGTATTATCCATAAGCGTGCCACTGGTAAGACGACCCTTTTCGAGTGTGGTAAGAAAGCCGCAGACTTTCTCTACAACTTCCTGACCAATGACGCTGCGGAACTTTCCCGTAATGCCATCTGTCCCAGCCATTATATGGGGGCTGCGGAGATGTACAGGGAGACGGGCGATGAGAAATACTTGACGCTGGCAAAAGGACTCATCGCTATCCGTGACAGTGTGACCAACGGCGAGGACCATAACCAGGACCGCCATAAGTTCCGTGACCAGTATGAGGCGATGGGACATGCCGTCCGTGCCAACTACCTCTATGCGGGTGTCGCTGATCTCTATGCGGAGACGGGAGAGGCACAACTGATGAGAAACCTCTCGGCAATCTGGGACGACATTATTCAACATAAGATCTATATCATGGGAGGGTGCGGTGCGCTATACGATGGAGTGTCACCTGACGGCACCACCTACAACCAGCCCTCCATCCAGCAAATCCACCAGGCTTACGGACGACAGTTCCAGTTGCCACAGGAGGCAGCCCATAATGAGATATGTGCGCAGATCGGTATGATGCTATTCTCTTGGCGTATGTACCAGACAACAGGTGATGCCAAGTATATCGACAATATCGAGAACGAACTATATAACGGTATCCTCTCTGGTATCTCACTCGATGGTAAGGACTTTTTCTATACCGAGGCGCTGCGACGCACCAAAGAGTTCCCCTACACCATGCGCTGGCCTAAGCACCGCCAGCACTATATCACCTGTTTCTGTTGTCCGCCAAACACGCTCCGTACGCTCTGCCAAGCACAGGAATATGCCTATGCTGTCGATGGGCAGACACTCTATGTTAATCTTTACGGACAAAACCGTCTGGAGACAAAAGACTTGGAGATAGAGCAGACAACCAATTATCCTTGGGACGGCAAGATAACCCTCACCATCAAGAAGGCAAAGAACCTACAGACTATCCAGTTGCATAAGCCTAACTGGTGTGACAAGTATACCGTTAAGGTCAATGGAGAGACCGCAGACTTACGCATCTCCCGTAAGTGGAAGAAGGGCGATGTCATTGAACTCAACCTTGACATGCGTCCCCGCCTCGTTGAGGCAAACCCACTGGTTGAGGAGGCGAAGAACCAGGTTGCCGTCATGCGAGGACCTATTGTCTATTGCCTAGAGGGACAGGACATTCAGGGTGGCTATCGCATGAACGACATTGCCCTTCCTGCTGACATCCAACTGAAAGAGGTGCCTATGACCATTGGCGACCACTCCTTCACAGCACTTGAGGGTGACGCACAGGTAGTCAGCGACAAGGCTTGGGACAACCAGACGCTCTATCGTGAGTTATCAAAGCCTGAGAGCCAGAAAGTACGGATACGCCTCATCCCCTACTATGCTTGGGATAACCGTGGCGTTCAGGACATGAGCCTGTGGTTGAACTTAGTGCGTTAATGTAATGAGAAGAATACTCGGAATCATCACGTTTTTCTGCTACATGAGCACCCATGCAGCAGAAATCCGTATCACCCCTGACTCATCACTCACCGATGCTATCCGCAAGGCACGTGAGATGCGACGACTGGGGCAAGCAACAGAGGTCACCATCCACTTGGGAGCCGGTACTTATCACCTCTATGAGCCCTTACGACTCAGACCAGAAGACAGTGGACTTACTATTGAGGGAGAAAATGCCATCATCAGCGGTGGCTTGAAAATCACCAATTGGAAACGACAGGGAAAATTCATGGTTGCCGACGTGCCCGACTTCAACGGTCGTCCCATTGATTTCCGGCAGTTATGGGTCAACGGCAAGAAGGCAGTTCGTGCCCGTGATGTCAGTGACTTCGAACAGATGTTCCGCATCCGTACCTACGACAAGAAGAATCAGATACTCTGGGTACCTAAGAAAGCGGTGGAGAAGATACTGAAGGCTCCCTATGCGGAGATGGTGCTGCATGAGATGTGGTGCACCTCCAACCTACGTATCAAAAGTATTATAATACAAGGTGACTCTGCCGCCGTGCGCTTTCACAACCCTGAGGCAAAACTGCAATTCGAGCATCCCTGGCCATCACCTATGACTCCCAATACAGGTCACCCCTCCCCTTTCTACCTGACAAATGCCAAGGAGTTACTGGATGAGCCTGGAGAATGGTATCATGATATCCGTGAGCATCGACTCTACTATATGCCACGTCAAGGCGAGACCGTCCATGAGGCGATTGTTCCCGTGATGGAGACACTGGTAGAATTCATCGGTACCGCAGAGCATCCAGTACGCCATATCACGATGAAAGGTATCCAGTTCTCACATACCACTTGGATGCGACCCTCTGAGAAAGGACATGTGCCCTTGCAGGCCGGTATGTACCTGAAAGAGGCATACAAACTACGTCCACAGATTGACCGCCCCAATAACCATAAACTGGACAACCAGGGGTGGCTGGGACGTGCTCGTGCCGCTGTGGAGATGCGCTACTCAGAGGATATCAACTTTGACCATTGTCGCTTCGAGCACTTGGGGGGCTCTGGTCTTGACTACGTTTTTGCATGCCATCGTGGCACGACGACAAACTGTACCTTCACCGATATTGCCATGAATGGGTACGTCTGCGGCTCTTTCTCACCCGAGGGATTGGAGACACACCGTCCCTATCAGCCTACCGATTTCCGTGAGGTATGCACTGGACAGACTGTCGAGCAATCGGAGTTCTATGATGTGACGAATGAGGACTGGGGGTGTGTCGCTATTGCCGCCGGCTATGTCAGTGACATGAACATCGAGCATAACACCATCCACGATGTCAGTTACACGGGAATCTCCATCGGATGGGGCTGGAACCGTGACCTTGTCTGTATGAAAGACAACAAGGTACATGCGAACCTTATTTATAACTATGCACAGCACATATATGACTGTGCTGGTATCTATACCCTCGGCAACCAGCCAGGTACTCTTATCTCAGAGAATGTGGTGCGGGACATTGCCAAGCCAAGTTATGTACATGACCCAAACCACTGGTTCTACCTCTACACCGATGAGGGGTCGTCCAATATCACGATACGTGACAACTGGACTCCTGAGGAGAAGTTCCTGAAGAATGCCAACGGACCCGGTAATATCTGGGAGAATAACGGTCCACAAGTAAATGAGCAAATCAAAGACAATGCAGGAAAGAAATAAAGCCACATGGATATGGTACCCCGGTGACTTTGAGGTCTGGCTGGGTAATATCTTCAACAACCGCCGTACGGAACGTGGTGCGATGTTTCCACCATTCTGGAAGCAGGACTCACACTATGTCACCGTGGAGTTCTCCAAAACCTTCCATTTAGAAAAAGAAGAGACTATTAATATTGACTGCGAAGGACAATTCAATTTTGCTATCGACGGAAAGTTACAGTTTCCCGCCCATACCTACACGATTCCTGCTGGCGAACACCGATTAAATTTGAAAGTGTGGAACCAGGCAACCCCTCCGGCACTCTATATCGAGGGAGACACCATCCATACGGATTCCTCATGGATGGCTACCTACGAAGACAAACTTTGGATTGACGAGAATGGCATTGCCCACGGCTCGGGTATCTACGTACCTGCCGCCTCCTGGCATTTCAACAGCCTTGACACGCCCCCTTCCTGCTTTCATTTAGAGCGCGAGGAGCGCCGTCCTGTATGTTGTCATGCCATGTCAACATACGGCATGCTCTACGATTTCGGTCGCGAGACCTTCGGTTACTTGAAAGTGAAGGACTTGCGAGGAACCATCCACGTCTACTACGGAGAGAGTCGTGAGGAGGCTTTGGATAAAGAGCATTGCGAGACGCTGGACAGACTCGAAAGCGAAACGGCATGGGACTGTATTGCAAACTCCAAGGCTTTCCGCTATGTCTATATCGAGAAAGAAAAAGGGGCTGACTACAGCGAAGTGCTGATGGACTATGAGTATGCCCCACAGGACTTGACGCATAGTGGTTCTTTCAAATGCTCTGACGACCTGCTGAACAAGATTTGGGAGGTGGGAGCCTACACGATGGACCTCACCACCCGTGAGTTTTTCATGGATGGTATCAAGCGTGACCGATGGACATGGTCGGGCGACGCAATCCAGTCGTACCTCATGAACTACTACCTTCGCTTTGACACAGAGTGCGTCAAGCGTACTATCCGCCAGTTACGAGGGAAAGACCCTGTAACGGCACATGTCAACACCATCATGGACTATACGTTTTACTGGTTCAAGTCTATCCTCGACTACTACCAGTATACTGCCGATATCAATTTCGTCCGTGAGATGTGGCCTCGTATGGTGACACTCATGGATTATGTCGAAAGTCGCCTGAACGAGGACGGAATGGCGGAAGGACAACCTGACGACTGGATCTTCGTCGACTGGGTAGACTTTCCGATGCACAAGCGCGGCACCTTGTGCTTTGAGCAGATTCTGCTTATGAAAGCGATGGAGACAATGGCTGTCTGCTCCAAACTCTTGGGGCTCAAGAGTGACTACCGTGTAAAGTCGGAAGAGTTGCGTAATAAGATTAAGCAGACTTTCTGGAGTTATGAGCAAAAGGCATATTATCATGCCATCGAGGATGGTAAGATAAACAAGCAGATTACCAAATTCCCCAACATGTTTGCCATCCTCTACGGATTGGCATATGAGGAAGAGCGTCGTGAAATCATGCAGAGCGTGATGCTCAATCCCGCTATCGACCCTATCACTACCCCCTATATGCGTTTCTATGAACTGGAGGCACTCTGTAAGATGGGATACCACAAGGACGTATTAAAGGAGATGCGTGACTACTGGGGCGGTATGTTACGTGAGGGAGCCACCTCCTTCTGGGAGAAATATAACCCAGAAGAGAAAGGGACGCAACACCTTGCCATGTATGGTCGTCCCTACGGCAAGAGCCTATGCCATGCCTGGGGTGCTAGTCCCATCTATCTGATAGGGCGCTATTTCCTTGGAGTAGAGCCAACCCAACCAGGTTATGAGGAATATTTTGTGAAACCAACTTTAGGCGATTTGGAATGGATGGAGGGTGATGTTCCCACTCCTTTCGGTAAGATTCACATAACGATGAGTCAAAAGGAGGTAACGGTATATAGTGATGGAGGACATGGAACACTCATCGTTGGTGACCACCATATCAATATTCCCGCAAAGCAAGAAATAAAGATGAGTCTATGATAAAGAAAATAATCTGTGTACTGTGTTTGTTGTCTGTTCAACTTACCTATGGTAAGGTCGTTGTGAAGAATGTGACACCCCAGACAACCTATGCCTCCACCCTATTAAAAGGTCAAGAAGGGAAACTGAGTGTCTCTATCGAGATTGCCAGTACAGGTGAGGCTGAGGGGTTCACCCTCATACATAAGGGAAAGAAAGTTCGAGTAATTGGCAACGACAATGCAGGCGCCATCTATGGTGTCAACAAACTATTGGAACTGTTGCGAGAGGACCCCCAACTAGAAAGGCTGACCGCAATCAGTGAAGTACCACAGATGAAACTACGTGGTGCCTGTGTCGGACTGCAAAAGACCGTCTACCTCCCTGGTCACCGTGTCTATGAGTATCCCTATACCCCAGAGAACTTCCCATGGTTCTATGACAAGGCATTATGGTTGAAATATCTCGACCTCCTTGCCGAGAATAATATGAACACCGTCTATCTATGGAACGGGCACCCTTTCGCCTCATTGGTGAAACTCAAGGACTATCCCTTTGCCCCGGAAGTGGATGATGCCACCATGCAGAAAAACCAAGAGATGTTCGGTTTCCTCGTCGATGAGGCAGACCGTCGTGGTATCCGGGTGATACAGATGTTCTATAACATTATTCTCAGCAAGCCCTTTGCAGACCACTATGGACTGAAGACCCAAGACCGTAACCGCCCTATCACTCCGCTGATTGCAGACTATACCCGTAAGTCAATCGCCGCTTTCGTGGAGAAATACCCGAAGGTCGGATTCCTGATATGTCTCGGTGAGGCGATGTCTGGTATTGACAATGATATCAAATGGATGACAGAGACGGTGATTCCTGGTATCAAGGACGGATTAAAGGCATCTGGCAGGACAGATACTCCTCCGATTATCCTCCGTAACCATGATACCGACGGACCCGCCGTACTGAAAGCCTCCCTCCCGCTCTACCCGAATATCTACACCATGAACAAGTATACGGGTGAGAGTCTGACTACCTATGAGCCAGGAGGTCCTTGGGGAGATACCCATCGTATGCTTGCCGCTGCGGCTCCCATCCATATCGACAATGTGCATATCCTCGCCAATCTCGAACCTTGGCGATGGTCATCGCCAGCCTTTACGCAGAAAGCAGTACAGGCTATGCACCGTGTTCATCACTCCAAAGGGCTACACCTCTACCCACAGGCTTCCTACTGGGATTGGCCCTTTACTGCGGATAAGTTGCCTGATGGTGAACGACTCTTGCAGATTGACCGTGACTGGATGTGGTATAAAGTCTGGGGACGCTATGCATGGAATAGTGAGCGAAGGGAAGATCGGAGTTACTGGAAACGACAACTCTCCGACTACTTTGGCATCGACACTATTGCAGCCGATGCCCTGATAACTGCCTATGACGAAGCCGGTGAGATTGCTCCTAAACTGTTACGCCGCTTTGGCATCACGGAAGGCAATCGCCAGACCTTATTACTTGGTATGACGATGGGCGAATTAGTAAATCCCTACAAATACACGATCTACCCCGGTTTCTACGAGAGTTGCGGACCTGAAGGCGAGAAACTCATTGAGTATGTGGAGAAAGAATGGAAAGGCGAGCAACATGTGGGCGAACTACCATTAGATATTGTAGACCAATGTATGCAACATGGTATTAAGGCAGAAAATGCCATTAGCCGTATCACGGCGATGCCAACCCGTCATGCTGACGAATTCGAGCGTGTAAGGCAGGACATGAAGTACTACCAGATGTTTGCTGCTGCCTTCTATTGGAAAGTAAAGGCCGCACAACGGGTTCTAAACTATAAATGGACACATGAGTTGAAGTATCTGGAAGACGCCGTGCCGTGTTTGGAGCAAAGTCAGAATTGGTGGAATGCATTGAGCCTTGCCACCCATGACACCTACCTCTATGCCAACTCCATGCAGACATCGCAGCGACGTATCCCTGTCGGTGGTGACGATGGTAAGATGAAGACATGGAGTGAACTTTCCGTTGTCTATCAAGCAGAACTGGATGCGCTGAAAGAGAATATTGAGAAGTTGAAAAACCCCATGCACAAGACAAACGAGCATATCCTACCCGCTCAGCCTGCCAACGTAAAACTCTTCTCGAAGAACATGCAACTCATTACCCTCCAGAAAGGAGCCATCGTCTTCGAGAATCGTCCTGACACACCTGTCGACTCCGTTGCTCCGGAATTAGAAGGGATGCAGGCTCTCGTACTGAACCGTGACACGACACGCATCGTTGGTACCACTATAGAATTTGAAAGTGACAAACCTGTAAAACTACTCGTTGGTCTCTTCAAAGACGATGATCCTAAATGGGCGAAGGCTCCCAAACTGGAAATTGACGCCACTGGTAATGAGTACGGACAGGCAGAACCCCTGCTCACCAATGCCATCAGCATCGTACAGATGCCGAAGGTGAACATTCACCAGTATACCCTTCCCGCTGGTCGCCAGACCTTACATCTACCCAAGGGTATTCTCATGGTGGCTGGTTTCACCACCAGCAACATCAAACCACGAGACTGTGGTCTCAACGGTCCTTCTGGTGAAGTAGATTGGTTGTTCCAAAAGTAAAGTTGTTGTAGACAAGCAGGAACCTGTCCCCTGAATCAGGGGACTAGTTCCTGTTTCATCCTATTTTTTCTTTTGAATCTTTTGGCGATTCAAAAATTCTTAGTATCTTTGCAATCAGTAGATGTGCGCTTTTCCTTCTTTGAGTTCACATACAAAGATACGAAAAATTACGCACATCTACAACTTTTATAAGTTAACTAATGTATTGATTATTAGACATTTAGTTAAACTTTGTAATAATTATTCCTCACCCAAAGTGACGCAGAACCCCTACCAGAAATGTTTATCCTCTGCAACATCTGCCATTCTGCAACACTTACTGATAATCAATGGATTACGTGTTGCAGATGAGTGGCAGATGAGTAGGATAAGGCCTAAAATCGACCTGAAAGACCTCAAAAAACGGTTTAGGAGGTGCCGCCTTCGGGGGCAGGAGGTGCCGACTCCCTGGGTGTTCCCTTATGGGGAACAAGTTATTCCGTACAGGGGGACAAGTTATTCCGTACGGGGGAACAAGTTACTCCAAGGCTTGGGATGAAGTACTCCTAGGCATCGAAGCAAGCGTTCCGAGTACCTTTAACCGACGGTCGAAAGTACTCTCGCTTGGAAAAACTCAAATAAATTTGACCTTCGATCGAATTTTGTCGCGACTCAACAAATGAAATATGAGTATTTCTATGTTTTCGCTGCTCCAAAATTTGGTTTTTCACTCGCTTATTTGTACCTTTGCCCTATAATTCTACTAAAACGACAGACAGATGAAGAAGATTATCCTTTACCTGCTAACCCTTTTGCCTATGGCAGTGACTGCTCAGTCCATCACACAGAAGGAGATGAGCCGCATTTACCAAGAGGTACGAACACCCTATAAATACGGAATGGTAGTGGCACCGACGGATAACTACCACAAGATAGACTGCCCTACCGTGTTCCGGGAGGGCGACACGTGGTATATGACCTACGTCTGCTATAATGGGAAAGACGGCTCTGACGGGCGAGGCTACGAGACATGGCTTGCGAAGAGTGATGATCTGTTACATTGGCAGACACTGGGACGGATCCTTGCCTACCCTGCCGACGGAGCCAACCTATGGGATCAGAACCAACGAGGCGGATTCCCCTCACTCATCGACTATAACTGGAATGGCTCCTACAAGATGTTTCCCTATAAGGGTCATCACTACATGACTTACATCGGTGGTCCTGGTACGGGGTATGAGGCTGTCAACGCCCCGCTCAGCATCGGCATCGCCTCAACGGATCAAGATATCACGAAGGCTCACCAATGGGACACGCAGTACATGCCCTTGATAAGTTATGACGACAAGGATGCCCAGTGGTGGGAGCGTATGACCCAGTATAAGAGCACCATCTATTGGATAAAAGACTCCAAGCAACGCATCAGGGGAGAAGAGAAATATCCCTTTGTCATGTTCTACAATGCCGGCGGCAAGGACGATACACATCCCAAAGGGGAGCGTATTGGCATTGCGTTATCCAAGGACTTGAAAAAATGGAAACGCTATCAGGGTAATCCGGTCTTTGCCCATGACAGTGATGGCACCATCACAGGCGACGCACAGATTGTCAGAATGGGCAATATCTGGGTGATGTTCTATTTCTCTGCCTTCAACCCTACTCGTGAATACAACGCTTTCAACACTTTCGCTGTCAGCAATGACCTCGTTCACTGGACCGACTGGACAGGAGACGACTTAATCATTCCCTCCAAACCATACGATGAGATGTTTGCCCACAAGAGTTACGTGGTAAAACACGATGGTGTAGTGTATCACTATTATTGTGCCGTGAACAATGCCGGACAACGTGGCATTGCCGTTGCCACCAGTAAGCATATGGGCAAAAGTGAGGTAAACTTCCCTGTCCCAGAGCCTACAGGACATCGGTATGTACAATCATTAAATAATGACTGGGAGATCACCTTCAACGGGAATACCTTTACCCGTGACATTCCCATCAACCTTGATGACTATTACGGTGCTCTCCAGAAAGAACATGGCAACCTCCACGGTAAGGCAGTTTTCACAAAGACCTTCATAGCCCCCAATCTTCCTGATAAGCAATATTTTCTCCGCTTTGAAGGTGTTGGGACTTACGCAGACATCACACTTAACGGTAATTACCTCGGGCACTACGATATTGGACGGACGACAAAGACTATTGACATCACCCCATCTGTCAAGATTGGAACAGAGAATACACTTTGTGTCAATATCTCTCATCCCGCTGGTATCACTGACATGCCATGGGTATGTGGTGGATGCAGCAGTGAATGGGGTTTCAGCGAAGGCAGCCAGCCTTTCGGAATCTTCCGTCCTGTAACCTTGGAAGTGACCGACCCTGTACGCATTGAGCCTTTTGGGGTTCATGTCTGGCATAACCTAGCCTGTGACACACTTTTTATTGATACTGAGGTAAAGAACTACGGTAAAGAATCTGTCACTATCGATCTCATCAACAAACTCTGTGAAAAGAGTGGCAAACAAGTCATACGCCTTACTGACACTATCACGCTAAAGGCTGGAGAGACCAGAATTGTCCACCAGTCATCACTCCTCAGTAATCCTAAGCGCTGGACACAGGAAAAGCCATATCTATATCATGTTAACACCATCCTAAAGCGAGAAGGCAAGGCAAGAGAAAGTACAGATACCCCATATGGTTTCAATACTATTTCCTGGCCCCGTTCCACAGGACACTCCGATTATACAGGGGATAACCGTTTCTTCCTTAACGGTCAACCAGTCTTTATCAATGGAACATGCGAATATGAGCATGAGTTCGGACAGAGTCATGCTTTTTCCAATGAGCAGATTGAGGCTCGTATTAAACTGGTAAAGGACCTCGGCTTCAATGCCTTCCGTGATGCCCATCAACCCCATCATCTACACTATCAAGAGTTACTCAACCAAGAAGGCATTCTTTGGTGGCCCCAATTCTCTGCGCATATCTGGTATGATACTCCCGAGTTCCGTGAGAGTTTCAAGCGCCACCTGCGCCAATGGGTAAAGGAGAGACGCAACTCCCCCTCTATCATTCTATGGGGACTCCAGAACGAGAGTACGCTACCCAAGGATTTCGCCGAGGAATGTTGTGCTATCATCCGTGAGATGGACCCCCGTTGTGGTACCGAACGGTTGATTACTACTTGCAATGGTGGTGAAGGGACAGACTGGAACGTCGTTCAGAACTGGAGCGGCACATATGGTGGGAATATTGACAACTATGGTAATGAGATGAAGTCGCCTGAGCAACTACTCAATGGCGAGTATGGCGCATGGCGGACACTCGGCAACCATACTGGTGAGAACTATACAGAAGAGCGATTCTGTGAGATCCTAAAGAAGAAAATCCTGCTTGCAGAAAGCGTTAAGGATAGTATCTGTGGACAATTCCATTGGCTATTGGTCAGCCATGACAATCCAGGGCGTCGTCAACCTGATGAGGCGCTACGTCGTGTCGACAAAGCAGGACCGTTCAACTATAAGGGACTCCTTACTATCTGGGATCAGCCCACTGACGCTTTCTACATGTACCAACAGCATTATAACCCACAACCTATTGCCCCTGCTGTAAGCATTATTGACGAGCGTATTTTATCACCTACAAAAGGTTATCAGTATATCTATCGTCTAAACTGTGGTGGTGACACCTATACAGATCAGATGGGGAATCGCTGGATGCAGGATAATACTCAGTGGTCACACTCATGGGCAGAACAGTATCTTAGCGACTCTTTGCACCTTTCACCCTATCAGACATCCCAGACCTTTAACGACTCCATTTCGTCACCTCTCTTCAAGACCTCCCGTTTCGGTCGCCATCAGTTGAGTTTCCATTTCCCTGCCGCTCCAGGCAAATACCGCATAGAACTTTACTTCATAGAGCCATGGTATCGTCAGCATGATGCGGAAGGGCTCCGTGTCTTTGATGTTGCCGTCAATGGGAAAGTCTATATTCATGACTTGGATATCTGGGCACAAACGCATTATGGGAAACCATATAAAAGAGTCATAGAGATAGAAAACCAAGGGAATGAGATTATGATCGATTTCCCCAAGGTAAAAGCAGGTCAGGCAATGATCTCCGCAATAGCCATTGCTGTTGATGATAGCAAGCCTATGACGACAAACCAGAAGCAGGAACTCCTATCCACCCCTAAGACATTATGGTCAGATTTCAACAACGACATCCTTGTCAAGACCCCAGACTCCCTGTTGCCAGCAAGAGCAAAAACCGCTATTGAAGTAGAGGGGAGAAAGGTAAAAGACAATCTGGAATGGGACTTTAACGTTGGAGTCGCAAAAGTCTATGCGTTAAGGTGGAAATACTATAACCCGGAGAAGACACGCCAATTACGGGTTCGTATTACCGATTCAAAAGGAGTCGTGTACAAAGATGCTGATATATCCTTCTTACAAACCCAGCAAAAGAAGACTAAGCGTAAGATGACTAGTATCACAACAGGAACCCAGATTAATGCCGGTCACTATCATGTGTCACTCAAAGGGGACGGCATCGACCATATGATATTTGACAATCTCACTATAGAATAAGATGAAACAACTGCTATTAATACTTTCCCTGTTGCTCTCTCTTCCCGTTGTATCACAAAATCATCACGACTGGGAAGACAGCCATGTGTTACAGATTAACCGTGAGCCTGCACGTGCTTATTTCATTCCTTTTGACAAACAAAAGGGTGACCGTATGTTATCTCTTAATGGTACATGGAGATTTCGTTGGACGAAGACTCCTGATGAGCGTATCAAAGACTTCTGGCGGACAGACTTCGATGCCTCTTCATGGAAATCCTTGGAGGTTCCTGCTAACTGGGAAGTTAATGGCTACGGGACTCCTATTTACATCTCTGCCGGTTATCCTTTCAAAATAGATCCTCCCTACGTGATGAAGGAGCCTAAAAAGGAATGGACGACCTACGAGGAACGGAATCCCACAGGACAATATAAAAGGACATTCACTTTACCCAAGGATTGGAATAATGGACAGACATTCTTACGCTTTGAGGGAGTCATGAGTGCTTTTTATGTCTGGATAAACGGTAAAAAAGTCGGGTACTCACAGGGGTCTATGGAACCGTCTGAGTTCAATATCACCCAATACCTACAAACTGGGAGTAATCAGATTGCCATAGAGGTCTACAAATATAGCGACGGCTCATATTTAGAGGATCAGGATTTCTGGCGTTTTGGTGGTATCCACCGGGATGTCCTTCTATATCACACTCCTGATGTCAGACTACGTGATGTGGCTATCCGCTCCTCAATGGACGGTGTATTGCAAATCAACCCACAGTTCAGCGTATATAACGGTGAGACTGGTGAAGGCTACCACCTCGTGGCTACCCTCATGGATGGCACTGTCCCTGTGTGTTGCGACACTGTCGCAACACAGGAGGTTCTCGACCTTCAGCACAAGGCAGCACGCATGAACGAATGGTACCCCCAACGAGGACACCGCAAGTTCGACCGCATGACCATCAAGGTAGACAAGCCTCGGCTATGGAGTGTCGAGAATCCTAACCTCTATACTTTGTTGATGCAGTTGCAGAACGCTGATGGAGAGACCATCGAGCAAGTCACCCAACAGGTGGGGTTCCGTACCATTCAGATTACAGACGGTCAGTTGCTGATCAACGGACAACCGATTAAGATACGGGGTGTCAACCGCCATGAGCATGACCCTCATAAGGCACGTGTCATGACGGAGGCTTTGATGGTGAAAGACCTGCAACTGATGAAAGCAGCCAACATCAACGCAGTCCGTCTCTCACACTATCCAAACTGTCCCCGCTGGTATGAGTTATGTGACTCTATGGGTATGTATGTCATGGACGAGGCAGATTGTGAGACACATGGACTACGTGGCACACTGGCATCAACCCCTGACTGGGCAGACGCCTTCATAGACCGTGCCGTCCGTATGGCAGAGCGAGACAAGAACCATCCATGCGTTATCTTTTGGAGTTTAGGCAATGAGAGTGGCTATGGTCCCAACCAAGCCGCCATGTCAGCATGGCTGCATGAGTTCGACCCCACCCGCCCTGTTCACTACGAAGGGGCACAAGGTGATCCTGACCCCTCCACCGTTGATGTCATCTCCCGTTTCTATCCCCGTGTGATGCAGGAATACCTCAACCCTGGCATTCCTGAGGGATCAGACCAAGAACGTGCCGAGAATGCCCGTTGGGAACGTCTCCTAGAGATTGCCCTGCGAAAAGGCGACCACTGTACATGGATTGGCTCAGATGGAGGTCCACGTCCCGTGCTGACCAGTGAATATGCCCACTGTATGGGTAATGCCCTTGGTAATTTCAAGGAATACTGGGATGAGATCAACTCCAACAAGCGAATGTTGGGTGGCTTTATCTGGGACTGGGTAGACCAGGGTATCATCGTGAAGGAGAAAGTAGGAGACAAGATCATAGAGAAAGTACTCTATGGTGGTGATTTCGGTGACAAGCCCAATCTCCATGCCTTCTGTATGAATGGTGTCGTGATGAGTGACCGTACCTTGACTCCCAAATACTATGAGGTTCAAGCAGTCTATGGCAATGGCACACCGTCTTTTCCTGAGACATCTCTGCCTAAGCCACGAAGCATCAAGGCGAAACCTCTCCCTGCTTCTCTTCTGACATCTATAAAGCCTCAGGTATTCCGTGCTCCCACGGATAATGACAAGAGTTTCGGCAACTGGCTTGCCAAAGACTGGAAGCGTTGCGGTCTCGACACGCTGACCATCCCCATGACGATGGAGCAACAAGGTAATGAACTGACCTTCACGTTTACAATCCCAGACGGTCTGCCACCTCTTCCCCGTCTCGGTATCGTTATTGAGTTACCCCGTGACTATGAGCAACTGTCATGGTATGGACGCGGTCCTTGGGACAACTATCCCGACCGTAAAGAGTCATGTCCTATCGGCATGTGGAAGTCGACCGTCAGTGAGCAGTATGTCCACTACCCACGTCCGCAAGACTCAGGCAACCATGAGGATTGTACGCTTGTAGAGTTGAAGACCAAGAAAGGGAAAGGAATACGCATTGAGGCTGTCGATGCCCCCTTCTCCTTCTCCGCACTCCCCTATTCCGCACCATATCTTGCCAGTAAGTCGCATGACTATGAACTGCAAAACCAAGGGAAGGTCTATCTCTCCATTGACTGTGCTGTGATGGGGTTAGGAAACAGTAGTTGTGGACCTGGAGTACTTAAGAAATACACCGTGCCCACAACACCTCAAACATTACGGATTCGTGTCCTGCCTATCGAATAAACCGTTAAGTTATTTCTTCCTACCAACTTGATAAAGCCAAGTGGACAAGAAGCCCACTAGGAAGATGGTACATGTACCTAAGACTATGGCAAGGTATTCATGTAGATGGATACCAGGAAGACTCCACATGCCAGCCAATGAGATCCATGCGATGACTAACACGCCACAGATACATCCTATCAAAGCGGCAGTCCTGTTGATCTTCCGAGGCATACAGCCTAAGAGGAATAGTCCCAACATTCCACCAGAGAAGATACTTGACAGTGTCCACCATGCGTCGATAATACTCTCCACACTCAGCATGGCAATGGCAACGATGATACCCAGCACTCCCACGCCTACTGACGACAGACGCAAGATGGCAAGTTCTAACTTCTGATGTTTGTGATGGTCATTGGGGTCGTGGTGACGAAGACGGTCTGTAACATAACGTGCCTTTAGGAAAAACGGACGGAAATAGTCCGTCAGCAAGATGGTGGCTGCAGAGGTCACACTGGTAGACACCGTACTCATACCTGCTGCGAAGATAGAGGCTATCAGCAATCCTCGCAAACCGACAGGTAACTCATTGACAATGAAGTATGGAAACACATAGTCAGGTTTCTCCGCTATCTCCGCAGGCAATGGAGCCACTCCCGCCGCGTAATAGGAATACAAAGCGGAACCTATCAGGAAGAACAAAGCCGATACAGGAATAAAGAGGTAACCGCCAAAGAGTGCTGAGAACTTAGCGTCCTTGTCTGTCTTCGCCGCATGGTACCGCTGTACATAGTTTTGGTCAATACCATAGTTCTGCAAGTTGATGAAGATACCATAGATGAGACAGACCCAAAACGTTGAGGTCGTCAAGTCTGACGTGAAAGCACCCAGTGAGAACTTATTCCCCTCTGGAGAGTTGATGGCAATATCAAACGTCTGCATAGGTCCCTCCGGCATGGAGAACATCAGGATGCCAAGACACACAACCGCTCCTCCTATCAGAATAATGCCCTGTATCGCATCCGCCCAGATAACCGCCTTTAATCCACCTAACATCGAGTAGATAATGATACCGATGGAAGTGGCAATGATGACGATATGCAAATTCCATCCCATCAGAATATACATCGGGACGGCAAGCAGATAAAGGATACTACCCATACGGGCTATCTGGGTAAGCAGATAGCATGCTGACGCATAAAGACGTGCCCACGCCCCGAATTTCTCTTCCAAGAAGGTATAGGCAGACACCGAGCCACTATGGCGGTAGAAAGGTACGAAGTACTTAGCGGCAAAATAACTCGCAATGGGAATAGACAAGGAGAAGACAAAGGCATTCCAGTTAGAGGCGAAAGCCTTTCCCGGATAACCTATATAACTGATGCTTGACACATAGGTCGCAAAGATAGACATTCCCACGACCCAACCAGGAATAGAATGTCCTGCGGAGGTGAACTCATCCGCAGAACTTCCTTTCTTGAAGAAAGAACAGCCAAAGACTACTACTCCAAGTGTAAAGACGATAAAGATAATAAAATCTATCAGATGCATAGTTTGCCGTCTTTGATAGGTAGTGCTGCCAGTGCCTGACGAATCTTCTCCCGTTCAGGTTCCTCAAACTTATAGAAGGGAGAGGCTACGAAGTCATCATTGATGATACCCAACAGCGAGAGGGCACACTTCAGACCTTTCAGGTAACTGGAGCCATGCTTACCTACCGTATAAATAGAAGTGGAAATCTGCATGATATACTGCTGCAACTCCAATACTCTCTGGATGTCACGATTACGTGCTGCCTCATACATTGCCACATATAATTCCGGGAACATATTGGCGCCACCGTTGATACCACCATGGCCACCCAGCAACACACACTCACCTGTTATCTCCTCAGGACCTACGAGCATGGCAAAATCAGGACGTTCTTTCATTTTATACATCACAGACTGGAAATAAACCGCATTGGCAGAAGAGTCCTTAAATCCAATCACCTGAGGATTCCGGGCAATACGACGAACGGTATCTGGGGCGAAACTGACCTTTACATGACTGGGCATATTATACAGGAACACTGGCAATGGCAACTGGGGCACTAACTCCTCATAGAACTGGGCAAGTTCCGGTTGACCTGTGGCAAAGTAATAGGGGGGAGCAGAGACAACACCATCGGCACCACACTCTGCGGCAACCTTAGCAAGTTTAATGCTCTCTACGATACTGGTATCTGTCACACAGACCAACAGAGGCAGACGACCATTGTTGATACGCGCAGACTCACGAATCATCTGCTGACGCACGCCATAACTAAGACTCTGTTCCTCACCAGTTGTTCCAAGGATAAAAAGTCCATGAACACCACCTGCTATCAGGTGCTCTATCAATCTCTCAAGACTCTCCACATCAAGTGTCTCATTGTCTTTCAGTGGAGTAACAAGGGGCGGGATAATACCGCTTAGGGGATAACTTTTAATCATAATCTTTTCTTACTAACTTTTCTATAAAGACGAAGAATGCTCGCTTTTGTAATGATGGGCGGTTACAAAAGCAATATTACAGAGTCATTATTTATAAATAATGATTCTTATGAAAAAGCATATAACAGCAATGCTCATCATGGCAGCATGTCAAATGGGCATGAAAGCGCAATCTGCTGATGTAAACACTCATCGGCAGTATCTGAGTGGAACAGGATGTGACGACATGGTGCAATGGGACTTCAAATGCACCGATGGACGAAACAGTGGTATATGGACGAAGATAGGCGTGCCCTCCTGCTGGGAACTCCAGGGATTCGGCACCTACCAGTATGGGATGCGTTTCTATGGTAAAGCGACCCCTGAGGGAATTGCCGACGAGAGAGGTTTGTATAAACACGAGTTCACCCTGCCGCAGGAATGGGCTGGGCGACAGATCCTGCTCGTCTTTGAGGCTGCCTTTACGGAGATCCAAGTACAGATTAACGGACGCAAGGCAGGGAATGGCACCTATCAAGGAGGCTATACCCGTCATACTATCGATGTATCAGACCGTGTCTTCTTCGGAGCAAAGAAGAACCGTCTGGAGGTGGAGGTGCTGAAAGAGAGCACAGTGCCACAGGTCAATCTCGCAGAACGCCGTGCCGACTATTGGAATTTCGGTGGTATCTGGCGTCCTGTGTTTATCATCTCGAAGCCTTCACAGAATATCCAACGTATTGCCATTGATGCCAAGGGCGATGGGCGGTTTATGGCGGATGTCTTTTTGAATCGCGCTGTTGCTGGTAGTTCTGTATGCGTCGACATTGTCGACGCAAAGGGGACAAAGGTAGCGCAAAGTCCTGCCTTCACGATTACCAGCGACCAGACGAAGGTAGACTTTAGTGCCAAGGGTATCAAGACGTGGAATGCAGAACAACCCAACCTGTATACGGCTATCTTTACCTTAAAAGACCAACAGGGCAAGACACTCCATATCGAACGCCAGAAGTTCGGGTTCCGTACCATCGAGTATCGGCATCAATATGCTGGTGACAAGGAGGATGGTCTCTTTATCAACGGCAAGAAAGTCATCGTGAAGGGTGCCAACCGCCACTCCTTCCGCCCCGAGACAGGTCGTACCCTCTCCAAGACTAAGAATATCGAGGATGTCAAACTCATCAAGTCGATGAACATGAATGCCGTACGCCTCTCCCACTACCCTGCCGACCCAGAGTTCTTGGATGCCTGCGACTCGCTAGGTCTTTATGTGGAGTGTGAACTACCTGGTTGGCATTGGGCACATGAGACCATCATTGGCTCCCAGTTGGTAGAGGAGATGGTGACCCGTGATGTCAACCACCCCAGCATTATCTTCTGGAGCAATGGTAACGAAGGAGGCTTCAACTACGAGTTAGAGCCTTTCTTTGGGAAGTTCGACCCCCAGCAACGTGTGGTTCTCTATCCTTGGGCAAACCGCAACGGGTTTGAGACCAAGCATTACCGCTCATGGGGAGAGACGGCTGAGTATATGCGCCAAAAGGAGATCTTCATGCCTACCGAGTTCCTGCATGGTCTGTATGACGGAGGACATGGTGCCGGTCTGAAGGACTACTGGGAGTTGATGATGTCGAATCCCCGTTGTGCCGGTGGTTTCCTCTGGGACTTGATGGACCAGGGGGTGGTACGTACCGATATGAATAACATCGTAGACTGTATGGGTAACTTCGGCTCTGACGGTATCGTTGGACCACATATGGAGAAGGAAGGCTCTTTCTATACTATCCGTGAAATCTGGAGCCCAATACAGGTAAAGATGAGAGATGAGAAGTTAGAGATTAGCAATTGCTATAACTTCACGAACCTGAAAGAGTGTCTATTCAGTTACCAATATCTGAAAATGCCTGCCTTTGGTCAGTCGACCGTAAAGACCGTCAGTCAAGGAACCCTGAATATAGGTAGCGTAGAGCCGTTTGCCTCTACCACGATTGACAAGCCTAAAGGTTCTGGTGACGTACTTCAAATAACAGCCACCAATCCGAAAGGCGAGGAAGTATATACATGGGCTTTCAAGTCTGATGCGATTGCCGTGAGTGATGGTGCCGGTACTGACTGCATCCAGACAGAGACCATTGACGAGTTGTCGGTCAAGGCTGCAGGCAAGACCTATACTTTCTCGAAGAAAGACGGTCACCTAAAATATGTTTCTGTTGGTGGAAAGACCATCACATTGAATAACGGTCCCCGTTTTGTAGCCGCCAAGCGCTCTGACCGTTCACAAGACGGTTTCTATAACCACGATGACAAGGAGGCTTTCCAGAAGAAGACCGACTATACAGAATACGCCGACCAAGGTGCTTTCTGCGGCTTTGACTTCAAGGACGGTGTGTTGACGGCTCACTATCAGCACGGTTCCCTGAATACCGTTACATGGTCATTCAACAGCAATGGCGAAGTCGCCTTGCATGCCGACTATTACTTCAATGGCGTGGTAGACCTCCTGGGTATTGCCTTCGACTATCCAGAGAGCAACGTCAAAAGCAAGCAATGGGTAGGCAAAGGACCTTACCGTGTCTGGCAGAACCGTTTAGAGGGCCCACAGTATGGCTATTGGCAGAACAACTATAACGACCCCATCCCCGGTGAGTCGTTTGAGTACCCGGAATTCAAGGGCTACTTCGCTGATGTCACTTGGATGCAGGTGGAGACGACGGAAGGAAAACTAGGCATCATCGCCCCAGACACCTACGTAGGGGTCTATACCCCTCGTGACGGTCGTGACCATCTCCTCTATACCCTTCCCGAGACGGGCATTGCTTTCCTCAAGGCAATCCCTGCTGTGCGTAACAAGGTGAACACCACCGACTTGAACGGTCCTTCCGCACAGCCTTATTGGAGTAAAGGAAAAGGTAGCATCAATACAATCCTAAGGTTCGAATGAAAAAGATAATTCTCTCTGCTGTTGTCCTGTGCCTTGCGCTGTCTGCGCAAGGAGGAGACACCGCCAAGCCTTGGACATTCTGGTACTGGATGTATGGTGCCGTTTCGGAGCAAGGCATCCATGCCGACTTGCAGGCAATGAAGGACGTAGGACTAGGCGGCTGTTATCTGATGCCAATTCGTGGAACACTGGAAAGACCCGAATACCAAGGAAGGGCGCAGCAACTCACTCCAGCGTTCTGGAAAATGATAGACTATGCCATGCAACAGTCCGATTCCCTTGGTTTGGAGATGGGTATTCATATCTGCGACGGCTTCGCACTGGCTGGCGGTCCTTGGATTACCCCGGCAGAGTCGATGCAGAAAGTGGTATGGAGCGATACCCTTGTCACCATCACCCGTCAGGGAACAGCGATACCGATGCCCCGTGCCGTTACTGGCTATGAGGGGTATTATGAGGATATCGCCACTTTCGCCGTTCAGGCAGAGCAGCCATTACCTGCTCCTCAGTTTTCCGGTACTATCGTACGGGATGAGAAAGGGACGTTCCGCTCCAAAGAAGCAGGATATATCCAAGTATCCTATGAGCAGCCACAGACGGTCAGAAGTGTGGAGATCATACCAAGTGGGAATAATGTACAGGCACAGCGTCTGCTCGTACAGGCAAGTGACGACGGGCTCACCTTCCATGACATCCGCCAGTTGACACCTCCCCGTCAGGGCTGGCAGAACACAGACCAAGACTATACCTACTCCTTGCCTGAGACCAAGGCAAGGTATTTCCGTTTCTATTGGACCCCAGAAGGAACAGAGCCAGGCAGTGAGGACCTTGACGCCGCCAAATGGTCGCCTGTTCTGAAGATCAAGGATCTCCGTCTCTCCGCAGAACCACGTATCGACCAGTATGAATCCAAGAACGGGTCTGTATGGAGAATAGCCGCAGCCTATCAGTCAGCAGCACCTCTTCCCAAGGTCATTAAAGTCACTCCCCAGACCGTCCTTCCTACAGGTCTTTGGCGTATCATCCGTTTCGGACATACCTCCACAGGACATACCAATGCTACGGCTGGCGGAGGAAAAGGACTGGAATGTGACAAGTTCTCTGTCAGTGCCGTCAACAAACAGATTGACGGATGGTTTGACCTTTTCATGAAACGTCCGCATGCCAACGTCGTTAAGTATATGCATGTCGACAGTTGGGAGTGTGGTTCCCAGAACTGGTCCAAGACTTTCGCCCATGAGTTCCAGCAGCGAAGGGGCTACGACCTGCTTCCTTACCTGCCCGTCTATGCCGGTATCCCGATGGACCATGCCGAGCAGGTGCTACGGGATATCCGCATTACCATCAACGAACTGATCAACGAGGTGTTCTTCACAACCCTTGCATTACGGGCTAAGGAATACGGAATACAACTCTCCTCTGAGAGTGTCGCACCCACCATGGTCTCTGACGGTATGGAGCATTATAAGTATGTCGACCTGCCGATGGGCGAATACTGGCTGAACTCCCCTACCCATGACAAGCCCAACGACATGCTCGATGCCATCAGTGGCGCACATGTCTATGGCAAGAACGTCATCCAAGCAGAAGGTTTTACCGAGGTTCGTGGGGTGTGGGATGAGACACCAGCAATGGTCAAACCCCTACTCGATCGCAATTTCGCCTTGGGTATGAACCGTTTGTTCTTCCATGTCAACACCCATAACCCATGGCTCGACAAAAAGCCTGGTATGACACTTGACGGTATTGGACTCTTTTTCCAGCGTGACCAGACATGGTTTCCAGAGGCAAAGGCATTCGTTGATTATGTCACACGATGCCAGACCATGCTGCAAAAAGGTGAGCCTGTCGTTGACATCGCTGTCTATACAGGGGAGGAAATGCCCTCTCGAGCACTGACCCCAGACCGACTCGTGCCAATGTTGCCAGGACTTTTCGGTCCAGAGCGTGTCGCCTCCGAACAAAAACGACTTGCCAATGTTGGACAGCCGATGGAGGAAAGTCCTGTGGGCGTACGCCATTCCGCAGGAATCATCGATTTGAAAGACTGGATCAATCCGTTGCATGGTTACCAGTATGACTCTATGAATAAAGACGCACTGCTGACACGACCTTTCCATTACAAGGTGCTGGTCATCCCTGAAGGCTGCATCGTCTCCAAAGAGGCACAAGAGCGAATAGCACAATTACGCCAACAAGGTGTCCTGATTATCGACAAACCGTACCATGCCGAGACCCTTGAGGGGGTGGAGCCTGATATCATCCTGCCGGAAGGAATCGCCTATACCCATCGAGTCACTGACGACCAAGACATCTATTTCCTCGCTAACCAAGAGGACAAGGAGCGCCAGATAACAGCGTCTTTCCGCTGTACAGGACGTATTCCTGCTGTCTATAACCCCATTACGGATGAATGGAATAAGGTCGATTATACGGAGGAGGACGGTAGGACGAAAGTAACCTTCACGATGCCTGCTTATGGCTCCGTATTTATTCCCAGCGTGGGAAAAAACATTCCCAACGTGGGAAAGAAACATTCCCAGCGTGGGAAAGAAACATTCCCAGCGTGGGAAAGAAACATTCCCAGCGTGGGAATAATCACTACCCCCTATCGTATCACTTTCAAAGAAGGTAATATCACCCTCGACAACCAGCAACTCTTCGACTGGAGTAAGCATACAGACGACCGAATCCGCTATTTCAGTGGACATGCCTTGTATACCACGACTTTCAAGCAGAAGAGACTACCCAAGGGGCGTGCATGGCTGACATTCCCCGACATCAGGGACATCGCCCATGTCTGGGTAAACGGCATCGACTGTGGTATTGCATGGACTGCACCTTACGAGGTGGAGGTAACCAAGGCTTTGAGGAAAGGCAAGAACACCTTGGAGATAGAAGTGGTAAACACCTGGCACAACGCCTTACGTGGTATGGACCAAGGCAAGGCGCCCTATGAGGGTATCTGGACCAATGCCAAATACCGTACGAAAGGTGACAACCTGTTGCCTGCCGGTCTGTTAGCACAACCTGAATTAAAAATAGAACAATAATATGAGACGCATCACATTCTTTTTGATCACGTGTTTGTTATCCCTCAGTGCTTCCTTTGCCGAGGTAAGACTTCCGAGATTCTTTAGCGACAATATGGTGTTGCAACAACAAACCGAGTGTAACCTTTGGGGAACAGCCGATAAAGGTAAGACCGTGAAGATCACGACCTCATGGAATCAGAGGAGTTATCAGGTAAAGGCAGACCAGAACGGACAGTTTGAGGTGAAGGTACAGACACCAAAGGCGGGTGGACCGTATGAGATCACTTTCAATGACGGCAAGTCGTTCACCCTGCATAATATCCTTATCGGTGAGGTATGGATCTGCTCCGGACAGTCGAATATGGAGATGCAGATGAAAGGATTCAAACAGCAACCCGTCGAGGGAACGACAGAGGAGTTGTTGCGTTGCAAGGACTCCCAACTGCGACTATTCACTGTCAAGCGCCATGTATCCCTAACTCCAGAATATGACGTGACGGGACAATGGAGCGAGGCTAACAGTGCCAGTGTCCGTGACTTCTCGGCAACAGCCTACTATTTCGGTCGTGCCTTACGAGCCACCTTGGATGTACCCGTAGGACTTATCGTCACTGCATGGGGCGGTTCTGCCTGTGAGGCTTGGATGAAGGCAGACTGGTTACGTGCCTTCCCAAAGGTACAACAAACGATCACGGAGGCGGATGTCAAGAAGTTAGAGCAGCGTTGTCCTACCGCTCTCTATAACGGTCAGTTGCATCCCCTCATTGGTTATACCATGAAAGGCGCCATCTGGTATCAGGGAGAGGATAACGTGCCCCGCTACGACTACTATGCTCCCCTATTGAAAACGATGGTAGAGGGCTGGCGTAGTGAGTGGAGACAAGGCGACTTCCCCTTCTATTACTGTCAGATAGCCCCTTACGACTATTCCTTGATAGACTGGAAAGACAGCCAGTATCTGCGTGAGCAGCAGGCAAAGGCTGAGACCATGATTCCCAATGCACGCATGGCGGTGCTGATGGATGCTGGTCTGGAATATGGCATCCACCCCCGCAAGAAGCGTCAGGCTGGTGAGCGACTTGCCCTTCTCGCCCTTGCCAACACTTACGATGTCAAGGGATTGCCAGAGTTCGCGTCTTATAAGGAGGTGACCTTCCAGAACGATACCGCTGTCGTAGCCTTCGACCGCTCCAAGGAATGGGTCTATTTCGAGCATGGCACCACCTCCAACAACTTTGAGGTGGCAGGCGCAGACAAGGTGTTCCACCCCGCCACCAAGGTGTGGGTGTCCCGTAATCGTGTCTATATCACCTGTGATGCCGTCCAACAACCTGTCGCCGTACGCTATGCCTTCAAAGACTGGTCGGATGGGGACTTGATGCACGACGGTCTCCCCGTCTCTTCCTTCCGAACTGATAACTGGTAATCTATATGAAAAAAGGCATTCTCCTCTCCCTTTTGTTAGCGTTCTCAACGCTTACCAACGCCTCCGACTATATCCCAAAGGATTATGTCTGGACAACTCCCAGCAAGAACTCCAGTGAGTCAATGCCCTGCGGAGGTCATGACATCGGCATGAACGTATGGGTAGAGAACGGGGATGTGCTTTTCTATATCGCCCAAAGCGGATGGTTTGATGAGAACAACACCCTGTTGAAGGCTGGACGCTGGAGACTGCATCTGGAAGGGAATCCTTTCGACGATAACCACTTTGAGCAACGGCTATGCCTTGATGAGGGTGCCGTCTATATCAAGGGAAAGGATGTCAATATCCAGATATGGGTGGATGTCTATGAGCCCGTTGCCTTTGCTGCGATAGAATCGCAGCACACAAAACAAGCGACGCTCAGTTACGAGAGTTGGCGATACAAAGACCGTCCTGTGACGAAGGCAGAGTGCCAACAGTGTTCCTATAAGTGGGTATTACCTGCTGACTGCAAGACATTCGCAGACGAAATCCACGCAAAAGGAAGTCACTTGACTTTTACCCATCAGAATAAAGCAGAGACGGTGTTCGACTTCACTGTCAGCCGTGAGCGTTTGGATGCCATCAAGGACGACCTCTATAACCCCATCGGCAATTTGAGAATGGGAGGAAAGATGCAGGCTGACGGGTTCTCGTACATAGGGACTACGGAGGGCATATACGCCTCGACAGACTATCGCAGTTGGAACTTCCAACGAAAGAAGATGAAGAAAGGAGTTATCTCTATTCAATTATATACTGGTAAAGCACCTACTTCGTCTGTCAGTGCAACGGTATCAAAGGAGAGAAGCAAAACATGGTGGCATAAATATTGGCAACGGAGTTACATACAGACTGACTGCGGACAGCAGGAGGTGACACAGATGATCCGCAACTACGAACTGATGCGGTATATGCTGGGATGTAACGCTTATGGTAAGTGGCCCACGAAATTCAATGGCGGTCTCTTTACCTTTGACCCCGTCTATGTCGACTCTACGATGACGTTCACCCCAGACTATCGTAAATGGGGTGGCGGTACGATGACGGCACAGAACCAACGTCTGGTCTATTGGCCTATGCTTAAAAGTGGTGATTACGAGGTTCTAAAGCCTCAACTCGACACCTATCTGCGGATGCTGCCTAATGCCATAGCATGGTCACGTCACCACTGGGGACACGGAGGGGCATGCTTCAGTGAACAGATAGAGAACTTCGGACTGCCCAATCCTGCCGAATACGGCAAGCACAAGGATGGTGATGACTGGGGCGTAGAGAAGAACAAATGGCTGGAATATGAGTGGGACACCGCCTTGGAGTTTGGAAAGATGTACCTCGATATGTTGCCATGGTACCCTGACTCTACCTTGGAGAAATACCGTGTCCTCGTCACTGAGCCCCTGCGTTTCTTCGTTGAGCACTACCCTAACCTCGTTATCTATCCCGGATCGGGCTGTGAGACCTATAAAATAGCACGTAATCCCTCCAGTACCATCGCTGCCTTGCAGGCACTGAAAGACTATCTCGTCGATGTTGGTGCGGATATTTCCACTATTCCCGACATTCCCCTTCATGTGATTGACGGTGACACCTGTATCGCACCTGCTGTCAGTTGGGAACGGATACAGAACACGGAGACACCACAACTATACCCTGTATTCCCTTGGCGCATCTACGGTATGGGACGACCACACCTTGATATTGCCCGTAATACCTATCTCAAAGATCCGCACGCCATCGAGATGCGTAGTACAAAGGGATGGAAACAGGATAATATCTGGGCGGCATGTCTGGGTATGACCGACGAGGCAACACGTCTGAATACGGAGAAGTTGGGTAATGGTCCCTATCGCTTCCCCGCTTTCTGGGATCCTGGTTTCGACTGGGCTCCTGACCATAACAGAGGGGGCGCTGGTATGATTGGACTGCAAGAGATGCTGCTACAGGAAGACCTTGATCACAATCCCATCCTCTTCCCGGCATGGTCTCGTGAGTGGAACTGTCGCTTCCGACTCTATCTCTCTGGACGACGTTGTGTCGATGCGGAAATAAAGGATGGTAAAATCACTTATGCCATCGATGGGGTTGATTACTCTGATGATATAGAAGTCTCTGAGAAGGCTCAGTGGATTGGTGCTATCACGAAGAAGGATGCACGATTACCTGAGGGACGCAACTACACAGGTGCCAAACTGAAAGAGCCTCTGGTGAAAGAGGCATGGAAGAATGTCGACACCCTGAGCCAACGGAGTATCGTGCTACGCAGAGATATTCCCCTCAAAGGGAAAGTATTCAAGGCAACCGTCTCTATCGTCGGACTGGGGTTCTATGAACTCACCATCAACGGTAAGAAGGTGGGTGACGCATCCTTTGCACCACTATGGAGTGACTATGACAAGAGTATCTTTTATAACACCTACGACGTCACCCCCCAACTCACCACTCACCACTCATCACTCACCACTATAGAAGTCCTGTTAGGCAATGGTTTCTACAACGAACAGGGACGACGCTATGCCAAGATGAAGATCTCGTTTGGTCCTCCCACCCTCCTGTTCCGCATGCGCATTGAGTATCTCGACGGAAAGACAGAGGATATCGTCAGTGACGGACAATGGCAGTGGGCATTATCACCTGTCACGTTTAACAGCATCTATGGCGGTGAGGACTATGACGCTCGCTTGGAGGATGCTACCGACTGGCACCCTGTCGTCATCCAAGAGGCTCCTAAGGGTGTCCTCCGCCAACAGATGGCAGAGCCTGTCAAAATCATGGAACGCTATCCTGTCAAGGATACTATTAAGAATGACTCCGTCCTAATACTCGACATGGGACAGAACCTGGCGGGATTCCCAGAGATTACCGTCAAGGGACAACGGGGACAATGGCTGAGACTGACTCCTGGCGAGACCTTGACAAAAGACGGACTGGTGAATCAGAAGCAAACGGGTCGCCCACATTATTACACCTATATATTAAAAGGTGACAACCAACAACCAGAAAGATGGCATCCCCGTTTCTCATATTATGGCTATCGCTATCTGCAAGTAGAGGGCGACCTTGACGTGTTGAAGAACATCGAGTCATGCTTCGTGTATAACTCTGCACAGAAAACGGGCGACTTCGAGTGTTCCAATCCTCTCTTCAACGATGCCTACCGCCTGATAGACCGTGCCATCCGCTCCAATTGGCAGGCAGTATGGACAGACTGTCCCCATCGTGAAAAACTGGGTTGGCTGGAACAAGACTGGCTGAACGGCGAGGGACTCCTTGCCAATTACGACTGTCGTGCGATGATGGAGCAGACCATGCAGAACATCGCTGACGTACAATACCCCCATGGCGCCTTGCCTGAGATAGCCCCTAACTACGTGATCTTCGAAGGCTCATGGGCACCTCCATTCCTAGAGTCGCCTGAATGGGGAGGAGCCTTCATCGCCTTGCCCTTCCTCTATCAGTCATTCTATGGTGACGATAAACTCATCACTCGCTATCGCCCGCAGATGAAGCGTTATGTGGATTATCTGGCGACGCAGGACTCATGCTATATCCTTCGTCAGGGACTGGGCGACTGGTACGACTACGGACCAGGGCGTGCGGGATTTGCACAGAACACTCCCATGCCGCTTGTCTCGACGGCTCATTACTATTGGTGGAACCACCTGATGGGTGAGGCACGCGCAGACAGTATCAAGGCAGCATTCATCAAGGAGTTCTACAACCCTACCACCCATCAGTATGCCACTGGCAGTCAGTGTGCACAGGCGATTGCCCTTGAGATGAACCTGGTACCAGAAGGTGACCGTGAGGCGGTATTACAACAACTGATAAACGATATCCATGCCCATGGAGACCGCCTGACAACGGGTGACGTAGGCAACCGCTATCTGTTTAACGCCCTCATCCATAACGGACAGCAGGAACTGCTCTACAAGATGCTGAACCACTACGACGTACCTGGCTACGGCTATCAGATCAAACTCGGACATACCACGCTGACGGAGCAATGGAACCCAGAGCACGGTGCCTCCATGAACCATTTCATGATGGGACACCTGAACAACCTGCTCATACCTTATTTCCTAGGCATCTGGCGGGAGGATGACCATATCACGATAGCCCCTCATCCTGTGGGCGACCTTACTTGGTGCCGAGGACAGATGGAAGGCGTAAAGGTTGACTGGCATTTTGAAGACAATACCTTTGTGCTAAAGGCAGACATTCCCACAGGTAGGAAAGCAACCATTCGACTCCCCTATAGCGGACAGACGACCGTGGTTGGCGAGGGACAACACATACTGAAAATCAAAAAGTGAAGATATAATGAATACTTGGAAACCGAATCTCGAGGAGACAAAGAAACGATACATCAACTGGTGGAACCACAAGGGTATCATTCTGAATATGTGGGAACACTTCCAAGAGGGAGTTACCCCTCATGCCGACATCCCCATGCCGCCAGCACCCCGTGACTTGAACCAGAAATGGTTCGACCCGCAATGGCGTGCCGACTACCTCGACTGGTATGTGGCACACTCGTCATTGATGGCTGACATGCTGCCTGTGGCTAACACCCAACTGGGACCAGGCTCCCTTGCCGCCATCCTTGGTGGTGTCTTTGAGGGTGGTGAGGATACGATCTGGATCCATCCTGACCCTCACTATAAAGATGATATCGTTTTTGACCCCAACCATCCCAACTACCTGCTGCATAAGGAACTGTTAAAGGCTTGCAAGCAGAAGGCACAGGGACATTATTATGTGGGCATGCCCGACTTGATGGAAGGGCTCGACGTGCTTGCCGCCATCAAGGGTACTGACAAGGTTCTGCTTGACACCGTGATGCAACCAGAGGTTCTGGAGCACCAGATGCAACAGATCAACGATATCTATTTCCAAGTGTTCGACGAACTCTACGATATCATCCGTGAGGGTGACGAGATGGCATTCTGCTATTTCTCCTCATGGGCTCCTGGCAAGATGTCGAAACTACAGAGTGATATCTCTACGATGATCAGTGTGGATGACTATCGTCGCTTCGTACAGCCGTTTATCCGTGAACAGTGTCAGAAGATTGACTATACCCTCTACCATCTGGACGGTGTGGGTGCCATGCATCATCTGGATGCTCTCTTGGAGATCGAGGAGTTGAACGCTATCCAGTGGACTCCTGGTGTGGGTGAGCCACAGGGAGGTAGTCCTAAGTGGTATGACCTCTACAAGAAAATCCTTGCCCACGGCAAGAGTATCATGGCTTGTTGGGTGACACTCGACGAGTTACGTCCGTTGCTCGACAATATTGGTGGCGATGGCGTACATCTGGAGATGGACTTCCATAACGAGCGAGAGGTGGAACAGGCAATGCGCATCATCGAGGAATACCAAAGTCATGACGAGGTGGATGAGGAGGTAAAAGAGATTATCCGCCTCATCGAATCCCCCACTGAGACTGTCAAGAATGACAGACCCGCCATCCCTACCAACCGCATCCTCGTCCTCGACGGTGCGATGGGAACGATGATTCAGCAATACCAACTGCGGGAGGAGGATTTCCGTGGGTCACGCTTCGCCCATCATGACTACGACCTGAAAGGCTGTAATGACGTACTATCGCTGACCTGTCCTTTCATTGTTCGGGATATTCACCGCAAATACTTGGAGGCGGGTGCTGACATCATTGAGACCAACACGTTCAATGCACAGCGCATCTCGATGGGTGACTATGGGATGCAGGACTATTGCCGGGACATCAACCTTGCCGCTGTGAAGATAGCCCGTGAGATGGCGGAGAGGTATTCGATGCCAGAGAAACCACGCTATGTCGCAGGCAGTATTGGTCCGACCAGTCGTACGACCTCTGTAGCCACCTCTGGTGTCCCCTTGTCCAAGGAAGAACTACGTACAGCCTACGAGGAACAGATCAAAGCACTTGCCGAAGGAGGTGTGGATGTACTACTCATCGAGACCATCTTCGATGTGGAGAATGCCCGTATCGCCATCGAGGCGGCAACACGCATCGCCCCCGACCTCCCTATCATGCTCAGTTTCTCCGTCTCTACCCCTGATGGTCATAATATGCTGGGGCAGGATATCTGTGAATTTATCAAATCTCTTACCTCCAACCTACCTCTTACCTCTCTATACTCTATCGGCATCAACTGTCTCTCTGATGTCCAGCAGATGACTCCACTGATCTGTCAACTGTCACAGTTCGGAACGAGGGTCAGCCTCTACCCCAACGCAGGAATGCCTGATGCCAAAGGACAGTATACCAAGACACCAGAGAGTCTGCTGGGTAATGTATGGCAGTTGTTGGAAAACCATTGCCTGAACATCATCGGAGGATGCTGCGGTACGACAGATGCCCATATCCGACTGATGGCACAGGCGGTAGAGCCTGTCCCTGGGGTATTCCTGTCACCCCTACGTCCTGGGGAGAGTCCTAGTCTCTCTAGTATACCTAGTACACCTAGTAATCCTAGTATGCCTAGCACTCCCGCTCCCCCGTTCCCCCGTACCTCCGAGCACACCCCCTCCGAACGCCTCTATCAGGCGATCCTCGATGGCAAGAGCGATGATGCCGCTGCAGCCACAAGGGACGCTATCGCCCAGAACATCGCTCCACAAGACATCATCAACGGACAGATGATCCGTGCGATGAGTGAGGTGGGCAGACGTTTCCAGGACGGCAAGGCTTTCGTGCCTCAGTTGCTGATGGCTGGACGTGCCATGAAGGCGGCACTCGAACTGTTGAAACCGATGATGGCTGGTACGGCAAGTACGTCTTTGGGAAAGGTGGTGATTGGCACTGTGAAAGGCGACCTGCATGACATCGGCAAGAACCTCGTTGCCTCCATGCTGGAAGGCTGTGGCTTCGAGGTGGTGAATATCGGTATTGATGTCTCTGCCGACACCTTCATCGAGGCTATCAAGGAGAATCAACCCGATATCCTTTGTATGAGTGCCCTACTCACCACGACGATGGGGTATATGAAGGAGGTCATCGATGCCTTGGAGACTGCTGGCATCCGCAACCAAGTGAAAGTGATGGTAGGTGGTGCCCCCGTCACCCAAGGCTTCGCTGATGAGATAGGAGCCGACGGTTATAGCGACAACGCCAACTCCGCCGTCACTGTCGCCAAGCAGTTATTAGGGAAATTGTAAAATCCAATCAGTGGGTCGGGCGTAGTTTCCGCCTGAAACACTGTTTGAAATCACAGAGTCCACAGGTATAGTCCAGATGGCGGACATCCTTGCCCAGTCCGATAATGCCACTGACTGACTTGATGGGTACCATCAGGGAGGAGTCTGTCAGGCGGACTCCACAGGTATGCCCTTCAAACAAAGGGAAGAGCAGTTGTTGTTGGGACACATGCCAGCCACAATAGCCAGGGGAGAAACGGTTGGTATGATGCCAACCTAACTTATCGATACTCTCTTGCAGACTCACCTCCATCTGGTCGGCGCAATGCTCGGCAATGACAGAGCCGAGGGCATCGGCAATGAATACACGTACCATATCCCCCTCGTCCTTCAGCCGTTGCTGGTATGCCTCATACGCCGTGCCACTCGTACAGACAAAGAGGGCATAAGCCTCTGAGCCACGTAACTGACGGGGGATAATCTTACCCATGGCGAAGGCGGGCAGGTCTTTCACGACTTGATAGCAGAACTGAGGGCGCAGCCAAGGGCGTACCTCGTCCATGATGGCTAATGCCTCCCGTCGTGTCGCCTCATCAGGTTCCACGTCGTGATAGCCCATCTGCTCATAGAGATTAGCAGGGGTTATACCTAAAGCATCATAGTCCAGTGTTTTCTCCGTCATGATTGCTCATTCCACTCTTTGAGTGCCTCAAAGAAGGCATCCACGTTATGCTGTGGCGTATGCGGTGGTGTATCGCAACCACTGGAGAGGACGAAGTTAGGATAATCCCGCATCTTCTCCAACAAGTCTGTCACGGTCTGGTGCATCTGCGAGGGCATCCCGTCCTTGAAAACACTCACAGGATCAATATTACCCATAGCAAGGGCTGTGGGCGGAACGTCACGGATGACTTCCTCCATACGACACTTATTGCCGAAGTGGTATGCCGCCGCACCCGTGCTGACCATCGCACGAGTACAATGTCCCGTATTACCACAGTTATGGAGAATCATCAGGAAGTCGTCAGACTGCACCTCATTCACAATATAGCGCACATAGTCAGAGGAGAACGTCTGACAGTCCTTATCCGACATCAGACCTGCGGCAGGCTCCGCCATCATGACACCCCCTACTCCTGTCTGCTTCAAAGCCTGACAGTATTTCTTGATGAACATCGTACACTTGCTAAGCAGTTGGTGGGCGGCATCAGGGTTCTCATAGATAAGCATCATCAACTCCGACATGTCATACAGACGACCGGCAAGAGAGAACGGACCGATACATCCTGCAAAGACAGGACGGTCAGTGATATGGCGGGCAGCAAGCAGGTTTGCCTTCAGATAGGCAGGGATGCGACCAGCCGAGAGAGAGGGAACCTCCAGACGCTCAATAGCAGCCACATCTGCCAAAGGATGTCCTACTACGGCAGGTACCGCAATATCGCTGAAAGCAATCTCCGCACCAAAAGCCTCTGCCTCTGTCGTCAGATCCATGATAGTAGCAGCAGCCACCGTAGGATAACGATTGACCAAGGTCTGCACAGCCTCATAATGGACCCGTCCGTTACTGACTGCCTGTCGCACGGTATTGCCATTCATCTCGATACCTGGGTGAGTCATCACAGGCAATGCCATGACCTCTTTCCGTTGGATGACATCCGCCATCCATTGTCTCATATTCCGCTTCATCTGTTCCGCTTTTTTCATTAAAGACGACAAAACTGTTGTTTTGTCACTATCCAAAGTTTAATGTTTAATGTTGTTGTGGTGGTGACATTTCAAGGTTCTTCACGTCTTTAAGATATGAAACGAACACTAACCTGTATTCTTCTATTACTTGTCGCCTATGTCTCTCATGCAGGTGAGATTATCGTCAACCCAGGTGAGAGTCTGCATGACGCTTTACGAAAAGCACGGGAATGGCGACGCACCAATGCCCCACAATGTGAGGGAGGTATTATCATCACTTTGAAGGCTGGACGTTACTATATGAATGAGCCTTTGTTCCTGCGCCCGGAGGATAGTGGGACGGAAGACTCCCCACTCCTCATCCAAGGTGAGCGGGATGCCGTTATCTGTGGTGATGTCATGCAAAAGCACACCCAACTCTTCCCAAAGGAAGGCATGGAACGCATGATCGATTTCAATACTGTCGATCGTACCATCACCATTCCTACGCCCCCTAAAGAGGTGTTGGAAACGAAGAATCTGGAAATGGTAGTGCATCAGCGTTGGGCGATTGCCATCCTTCGAGTCAAAGAGATGAAGGTGCAGGGCGACCAGACGATTGTCTCTTTCATGGAACCTGAGAGTCGCTTGGAGTTCGAGCATCCTTGGCCACAACCCGTCATCGGTGGGGAGCGTGGCAATAGTTCCTTCCTCTTGAGGACCACAGAACAGCGGGACGGCGTGGAGCAACTGGTCATCGTCGATGGTGCCGACTGTGTTATCTTCGGAACCCTGACCTTTGAGAACACCTGTTGGAACCGTCCCCTACACAAAGGACACGTCACCCTGCAAGGTGGTTTCCCTCTTATTGATGCCTATAAACTAAAGGAGAACCCAGGACTACCCTGGGACGAAGGACTGGAGAACCAAGCGTGGATAGAACGTCCTGTCAGTGCTGTCACCGTCAGGAATTCAAAAAAGGTCAGTATCATCAGTTGCAGGTTCCAATATCTTGCTGCAACTGCTATAGACTTCTATGGTGTCAGCGAAAGTTCTATTATCAACAACATCTTTGAGCACATAGGTGGCACGGCAATCATGGTCGGTTCTTTCGCAGAAAGTCCTCGTGAAGTTCATCGTCCATATACCGACCTTGCCTCGCAATGCCAGATGCTTAACATATCAGCCAACAGCATCCATGATGCCACCAACGAAGATTGGGGAGCCGTTGCCATCAGTTGCGGCTATGTACGTGACTGTGTCATTTCCCAAAATACCGTCAGTCATGTCAACTATAGCGGTATCTGCATCGGTTGGGGATGGACACCCCTTGACACAGGCATGCGGAATAATCTTATTATTAATAATAAGGTGAGCGACTATGCCCGACAACTATATGACGCAGGTGGCATCTACACCTTGTCCAACCAACCGTACTCCAGAATCAGGGATAATGAGATCAGTCAGCCCCATCCTGCCCCATACGCTACCAACAACCGTGGTTTCCGCATCTATCTCGATGCACGGACAGACGGGTTTACGATAGAGAACAACCAGACAGGCGACCGACTGATTCGTCGTGACGAGATTGGCGACAACCACCTTGGTCCTAACCTTATATTCAAACAATGAAACAAACTAACTACCATCTCTTTGACTTCATGGACTTCGACCCGACCCTACAGCGGGACGAGAGTCTGTGGAAAGCCTATGCGCCTACGAAGATTGTAGAGCGTGACGGGGATATCATCATCACCATCCCTTACCAGAAACAGAGACATCAAGAGGACATGGAGCCTGACACGGGTACTCCCCAGCAGACCTATGACCTTATCATCCGTGCCTATGAGCCTAACATCATCCGCTTGTTTACGACGATGACGGATGACGAGATGACGGACCATGACGAGATGCTAGAGATGGCACCAGTCGTGAGGCGCCAGCCCCTCCGTCTCCATGGTTCCGTATGCTGCGACATTGTCGCAGCGAATGACAAGAAACTCGCCACCATCAATCTGGAGGCCCCTCGCCTCGACCATTGGAGCGACCTCCTGCCTGCTCCGCAACCAGCACCGTTTATCACTTTCTATCCTGATGGCGACACCTCTAAGCCTGTTGCCCTCAGCGACGACCATTTCTCACCACCCCGCTATGATGCCCTGCCGCTCGGCTTCTGTTCAGTATGCTGCGACACTGTCGCAGCCCCCAAGCCCGAGCGAGCCACCATCTCCTTCCAAAGTGATGCTGACGAGCACTTTGTGGGTACTGGCGAGCGGTTCCGTAAGATGGACCTCAGCGGACAGACGTTCCAGTTGAAGAACCAAGACGGACAGGGTGTCAACAACCGTCGCTGCTATAAGAACATCCCGTTCTACCTGTCCAGTCGTATGTATGGTGTCTTTTACCACACCTCCGACTACTGCAAGTTATCCCTCGCTGACCACAGCGCAAGGAGTGTGCAGTTTATGTGCGACCGTGCTACACTGGATGTATTCCTCATCGGCGGACAGAACCCAGAAGAGATTCTGAGAGGATATCGCATGCTGACGGGCTTTCCTGCCATGCCTCCCCTTTGGAGTTTCGGTATCTGGATGAGTCGTATGACCTATTTCTCCGCCGATGAGGTGGAGGATATCTGTCACCACCTGCGAGAGGAGCACTACCCCTGCGATGTCATTCACCTCGATACAGGCTGGTTCCGTACCGACTGGCTCTGCGAATGGAAGTTCAACCCTGAGCGTTTCCCCGCCCCCAAGGCGTTCATCAGCAGACTGAAAGAGCAAGGTTTCAAGGTGTCCCTCTGGCAACTGCCTTATATCGCCCAAGGTGCCGAGCAGTTGGAGGAGGCAAAGCAGAACAAATACATCAGTCAACCGACGAAGGAAGAGGACACATCAACAGGTGGAGCCTCCAACTTCTCCGCCCTCGACTATGCAGGAACGATTGACTTCACATATCCCAAGGCAACCGACTGGTATAAGTACACCTTACTGAAACCGTTACTGGACATAGGGGTGAAGTGCATCAAGACCGACTTCGGAGAGAATATCCACATGGATCACCAGTACCATGCGTCGACACCAGAGCGACTGAATAACATCTATGCCCTGCTCTACCAGAAAGCAGCCTATGAGGTGACCCGTGAGGTAACTGGCGACGGTATTATCTGGGCACGTGCCGGGTGGGCGGGCTGCCAGCGTTATCCTCTCCATTGGGGTGGTGACAGCGAGAGTTCATGGGCTGGTATGGCTGGCTCTCTCAAAGGTGGACTCCACTTAGGACTCTCTGGCTTCGCTTTCTGGAGTCATGACGTACCTGGATTCCATTCCACACCCGACTTCATGAACTCCCCCCTTGATGAGCAAGTCTATGTGCGCTGGACCCAGTTTGGAGTGTTCACCTCCCATATGCGCTATCATGGCACCTGTAAGCGGGAGCCATGGCATTACCCTGAGATTGCCCCGATTGTCAAGCGTTGGTGGAAACTCCGCTATCGCCTGCTTCCCTATATCGTAGAGCAGTCTGAACTTGCCTGCCAGAGTGGTCTTCCTCTCGTTCAGGCATTGCTGTTCCATCATCCTCACGACCGACAGGTATGGCATATCGACGATGAGTACTACTTCGGCAATGAACTGCTGGTATGTCCTGTGATGAACGCAGACAACCGTCGGGATATCTACCTGCCCGAAGGACCATGGGTCAACTTCCTGACAGGTGAGTGTCTGGAGGGCGGTCGCTGGTACTATCAGGTGGAGGTGCCCCTCGACCAGATGCCCGTCTTTGTTCGTCCCGACGCTGTCATCAAGATGTACCCGCATGATGTCGACTCCACCGACGATATGGATCTCTCACAATCTACTGATATCACCATTACACACAACTTTAAAGGCATCACACTATGAATACACATTACATGCAGTCTCTTGACTGGATAATCCTTGCGATCTATTTCATCATTCTACTTGCCATCGGTGTATGGGCAAGTACCAAACGAAAGAAAGAGGGTTCCCTGTTCCTCGCAGAGCACTCCCTGCGCTGGCACCATATCGGTTTCTCCATGTGGGGAACGAATGTCGGTCCCTCCATGCTAATAGCCTCCGCCTCAGCGGGATTCACGACAGGTATTGTCTCTGGCAACTATGCGTGGTATGCCTTTGTGTTCATTGCCCTGCTTGCCTTTGTCTTTGCTCCCCGTTACTTAGGAGCCAAGGTGCATACGCTGCCAGAGTTCATGGGATTGCGCTTCGGACAGTCTACGAGGAATATCCTCGCTTGGTATACCATTGCCACCATCATCATATCCTGGCTTGCCCTGACACTCTTTGCCGGCGGTATCCTGATCCGACAGGTATTCGATATCCCGATGTGGATGTCGGCATTGGTATTGCTGATCATCTCCGCCTTCTTCACGATGCTGGGAGGACTGAAGGCTGTCGCCTATACCAATGTCTATCAGATGATCCTGCTCATCGTTGTATCACTGATCTTGGTGATTGTCGGTCTTGACCATGTTGGAGGTGTCTCTGCCTTGGTCGCCAAGGTTCCTGCCGACTATTGGGTGATGTTCAAGCCCAACACCGACGAGGCATTCCCTTGGTTGCCTATTATCCTCGGCTACCCGGTGATGGGCATCTGGTTCTGGTGTACTGACCAGAGCATGGTGCAACCTGTCCTTGCCGCTAAGGATTTACGGGAGGGACAACTGGGCACTAACTTCACGGGATGGCTAAAGATTCTGGATGTCGCCCTGTATATCCTTCCAGGTGTTATCTGCTTTGCCCTCTTCCCCACGTTGGAGAATCCTGACGAGGCATACCTGACGATGGTGGAGAATCTGTTTCCTGTGGGAATGGTAGGCTTGGTATTTGCCGTGCTGACGGCATGTCTGGTATCCACGATAGGCTCTGCGCTCAATGCGTTAAGCACTGTATTTACCATGGATGTCTACGTCAAGAACTTCAAACCTGGTGCTCCACAATGGGAGATTAATATGGTAGGACGATTAGTAACGGTTATCGGTGCCGCCCTTGCCATCGTCCTCACCATTGCCATTGATGCCATCAAAGGACTCAACCTCTTCAATGTGTTCCAGAGTGTCCTGGGCTTCATCGCTCCCCCGATGGCGGCAGTTTTCGTCCTTGGTATTTTCTGGAAACGCACCACAACACGTGCCGCCAACTTTGCCTTGACCGTTGGCACCATTTTCTGCCTGACCGTCGGTATTCTCTATCTATGGCCGCCCGAATGGCTTCAGTTCCCTTGGCCGCACTTCATGCTGTTGTCGTTCGAGTTGTTCATCATCCTTGTTGCCTCAATGGTGGTAATCAGTCTGACGGACAAAGACAAGACCGTCTACGAAATACCGGCTCCCGTACATGAGAGCCAGTCAAAACTTGCCATTGGGCTATGGATAGCCTTGGCTATCGTCATGATAGGACTATACATCTATTTCAATTAACGGATGATGGGGACGGTTTTCTTTAAAAATATTCTCTTACCGCAAACTCGAACTGGTCGATGAAGATTTGTTTGAAAGCATAGAGATTATTCTGTTCGTAGAAAATGAGCATCGCCTTCTTATAGTCGATAGAATCGACAGAGCGAAAACTCAACGGGCAATAACCATTGGCTATCAGAATGGCATTGCTGGTGATGCGGGCTGTTCGCTTGTTGCCATCAGAGAATGCCTGAATATACGACAGCAGCACAAGCGTCAGCAATGCTTTCTCGAAAATGCTGCCCTTGCTGTTTATCAAGTCGCATGTATCGTGCATCGCCTCACGTATCTGGAATTCATTATCTAAAGGATGATAATTTGTTCCTGTGATACCTACACGACGATGACGGATACCTCTATCTACTGAGAGTTCCTTGGTAAGCAACTGATGAATATCCTCAATGTGGCTGACCGTCAAGATCCGCAGATAATCAGGATTATCGAGGATGAAACGCAAGGCATCCTTATGGTTGAGCAGCATCACGGCTTCTTCCTTGGTCTTACCATCGGCCGTCTTACTCTCACGAAGCAGACGTTCAGTTTCCAGCAAAGAATAGGTATTGCCTTCTATCTGCGACGATTTCCAACTGAGGTCAATGCCCAAACGCTCCATCTCCTTACGATATTCGTTTTCGCTCATCTCACTCACATGCTGACGAAACTCTGCCTGTAACTCTTGAAGATGTGCATTCTCTTCGGCAGTGAAAAGCCTGACGACTGGAAGTTGCTCACGAATCAGTTCAAAGTTGAAAGATGCCTGAACCTGCCGCTTATCCACATCAACAGCAAAGTATGTATCCAGATTGAGCGGCATCAACAGATGAGCCTGATCAGAAAGACGGTAACGAGTGGCACGAGCCTTGCCCTCGACGACAATATCGTCGTTCTGAACACCTGCCGCAATAAGACGCTTCAAAGTGGCATCACTTCCTTCGAAGGCTATGCCCTTTGCAATTTCATCACGCGAAGACAGCGGATGGTAATGCAGAAACTGTAAAATCTCTCTTGATGTATCCATCTCTAAAGACTTTAAATCGGTGCAAAGTTAGTGAATATTTTCCAATTATCGGCTCATTATGAGTTAAAAATACACATGAATATCACGTGTTTTGAGCCGATTTAGGGAAACTAAAGACCACACAAACAGTCAAGAAAGGGGATACACTGCAGATCCATCTCGCCCTATGCGGTGGATGGAGTGCGATAGTGAAATAATTATTTTCCCCTTTTTCTTTTTTGTTTCAAAAATAATCGCTATCTTTGCTCCTGCATTGCCCGAATGCTTTAGAGAAAGTGGGTGATGTGACTTTTGTGGAAATATAACAAGCGTTTGCTGTTATTCGGAACATCTTAGAATCTACCACATTCAAAAGACCAAATACCGAAGAGTAAGTTGCAAACGTCTGTGCGTAATGCATGGGCGTGACTTATCTGGTATTTGAGGCTTGTGGTAGAGCCGTAAGATGTGGATTGGAAACGTCCATGTCTTTTTTGCTCTATTATTGCCTCATCTCCGAAGATAAGCAATACGCACTAATGCATGGCGTATGGCTAACAAGAATCTGAATGCTGCAAAGACAGCGAAAAAAGATGAGTTTTACACTCAAATGACTGACATCGAACGTGAGTTGCAACACTATTGGCAGCATTTCGATGGCAAGACAGTACTTTGCAATTGTGATGACCCTTACGAGAGTAACTTCTTCAAGTATTTCGCTCTTCGCTTCAACCAACTGAAGTTGAAGAAACTCATCTGCACCTGTTATAATGGTTCACCTGTGCAGGGCAATGAACTGATGATTGACTTCGGCGACTTTGAGGACGAGCCGAAGAAGGTTGCGTATAAGGTGGAGATAACAGAGGTGAAGGATTTAAATGGCGACGGGGCTGTAGACCTCAGTGATGTTCAATATCTAATGAAGAACGATAAGAATGTACTCTCAACTTTAAAGACTGGTGATTTCCGAGACCCTGAGTGCATTGGATTGCTGAAGCAGGCAGATATCGTTGTGACTAACCCACCGTTTTCTTTGTTCCGTGAGTACATTGGGCAACTGATGGAGTATGACAAGAAGTTTTTAATAATAGGTCATCAAAATGCGATTACCTATAAAGAAGTGTTCCCTCTTATAAAAGATAACAAAGTATGGCTTGGATATGGATTTAAAGGAGGGGCTGCACATTTCTTTTCTCCTTATGAAGACATTGCAACAGCAGGTGACCACAAAAAAGACATGATTCGCGTTTCAGGAGTCAATTGGTTTACTAATCTTGAAATTCCTAAACGAAATGAGGAACTTGATTTGGTTTGCAGATACTCACCAGAAGAATATCCTAAATATGATAACTATGATGCTATTGATGTAAGCAGTACAATGGATATACCATGTGACTATCCTGGAATAATGGGAGTACCCATAACATTCTTAGACAAACATAATCCTGAACAATTTGAATTAATTGGTGCAGAAACAAACGACTTCGCTGAATCCTTGGGAATACAGCCTATTGGCAAAGAATGGATGGAACGTTATCGTAAAGCAGGAGGTACAGGGCATTACACTGCTAATATGAGAACACTCGTTTTAACCTACAAAGGAAAACCGAAAAAAGCATATTTCAGAATTTTAATCCGCAACAGACATCCTAAAACTATATGATGACGATTAAACAAATAGAAGTAACCGTTGGCGAGATAACCTTGGGTTACGTGAACAACGATGAACAAGGCGTTCGTGGATATAATGGAAAACTCGACATCCGCCCACCTTATCAGCGTGAGTTTATCTACAACGAGAAGGAGCAGCAGGCAGTGATAACTACAGTGCTGCATGGCTATCCGCTGAACGTGATGTACTGGGTAAAACGCTCAGACGATGCAGATTGTCCCTACGAGGTGATGGACGGACAGCAGCGTACGCTCTCACTCTGTGAGTATGTAGCAGGTAAGTTCTCGTATGAGTTTAAGAACTTCTTCAACCAGCCAGAGGATGTACAGCGGAAGATATTGAACTATCCTTTGACCGTGTATGTCTGTGAAGGCGAGGCATCAGAGAAACTGGAATGGTTTCAGACAATCAACATTGCAGGAAAGCCATTGAACGAGCAGGAGATAAACAATGCCATCTTTGCAGGTCCTTTCGTCAGTGATGCCAAACGTCATTTCTCAAAATCAAACTGTGGTGCCTATCGCTTAGGCAAAGACTTGGTAAACGGTACACCAATCCGTCAGGACTTCTTGAAGAAAGCACTGGAATGGATGGCAGACCATGAGACAAGACAAGGACATCGGATGACGGCAGTGAGTTATATGTCTGCCCATCAGCACGACCCGAATGCCAATAACCTCTGGCAATACTTCCAAACGGTACTCAATTGGGCTATGAATAACTTCGACATGAAGAAGTTCAAGAAGATCATGAAGGGATTGGATTGGGCGTTATTCTATGACAAATACCATAATGAGACGTTGGATGTGGTAGCATTGGGAAAGCGTATCTCAGAACTGATGCGCGACAGCGAGATACAGAAGCAGTCAGGTATTATTCCTTATGTACTGACTGGTGATGAGCATTATCTCGACCTGCGTGCCTTCCCGGAGGATATCAAACTGGCTGTATGGGAACAGCAAAGCCATCGATGTGTGCTCTGCGGAAAGGAGTTCGACTATGAGTTTATGGAGGGTGACCACATCACTCCTTGGCGTGAAGGCGGACGAACTATAGTGGAGAACTGCCAGATGCTTTGTCGTGAATGTAATCGTAGGAAAGGAAGTAAATAACTAATAAACTACAAACAGCAATTAACCCTGCTATCCCTGCTACAATCTGCATAACTCATTGATAATCAAGGAAAATTTGTAGCAGGGTTAGGCTACAACCCTGCACCTTTTGAGAAAAGCGGGACTCTTGCTTTGGCAAGAGACTTTGTCGATGACTGATGATTCACACATCATAGGAATCAAAAGGATGACATCTACGTTCTGTAGATGCCAACCTTTGCATTTATTAGCCTCTCTGTATTCGATGTGAAGTGCCGGTGTAATCAGTTGTTGGAAGTATCCTAATCGGTTGTATCAGTAGGTTTGCTGGCTTTACGAACTTTCCGAGATGAATCCTAATCCTCTTCTTTGGGCTGTATAAATCCAATAGGGCGACGCTTCTTCAAGGTCGCAATTTGCGACCTTAAACGAGAAAACTGGGGGACAGTTCTCAGTAATCCACTTTAGAAATTGTAAATGCCATCCTTTGTATTTATTAGTCCCTATGTATTCGATGTGAAGTGCCGTTGTAATCAGTTGTTGGAAGCATCCTAATTTCCGTGAGGAGCCTACTCACGGAGGAAGCCCCTACATCCTCCCTTCGGAGCCCGTACCTTCGACCCTCGAAGGTGGCACCTCCTGCCCTCGGAGGTACGGGCTTCGTGGCAAGGAGGCGGCACCTTTTTTGTTTCATCTATTACTGCTCGATACCGAAGTCCTGTTGTTGCTTCTCCACTTCCTCCAATTCCTTGCGACGTTGCTCATCAGATATCGTTGTCTGGGATTGTCCGCCTTCCACTTTCCTCTGTGTCACAGAGGAGGACTTTTGTTTCCGTTGGTGATCAGCAGCACATACGGGTAGTTCGTAAGCAACACTCTCTATCTCAAGCGTATCAGCAATGGGAGCATGAACACCCTCATAGGCAGGACGGGCGATGATACGAATCTTACCTGCACGATGTGTACTGCGTATCAGACAAGGTGCACTGCCCCACTCTACCAGACGGGGATTGGCACCGATAGCGGCATCGCCGATGATCTCGCCCTCTCCCTCCACGGAGAAAGCCACTTGCTCACGGGCAAGACGACGCACATTGCCGTTATCGTCAGTAATCTCAGCCACTACCACCATGAAGTCGGAGCCATCGGCAACCAACGGTTTTCCCATCTCATCCGCATACAGACGTATCTTGGTGCTACGACGAGACGGCATCTTCTCTTCACGGCATACCACCTGACCGTCCTTGATACCCTCGGCAACCAGTCTCACATCCTGCCAACGACGATTGGTGTAACTCTGCTCACGTGCTTTCCAGAAGTTCCAGAAGCCTTTGAAGATAATCGGTGTGTGAGGGGTTCCCTCTGGCTGGTGCACTACAGGAAGCGTAGCGGACTTCCAACCGTTAAAGGCTGTCAGACGCACACTGTCGCAATTACTGAACACCACCACGTCACTATCAGAGAACTGTGTCATCTCATGGGCGACAAACACCATCGGGGTATCATCGATCTGTGAGCGGAACATCTCGAAGGCATACTTCTTCTGTCGGAAGGCATCATAGATACCACCCAGATAGGCGTCGGGATGATAGCCACGCTGATGGTCGAACGGATGCCACTGGCAACCTCCGATAAACTGACGTTGTCCACGATACATCATCCCATAGGTGTCGGCAAGGGAGAGTGCCGCCGTCACCTGAGCCTGCTCTCCCCAGCCACGTGCCGCCCTGTTGATGGCGTTATGGGCATACCAGTCATCGACATACTCACCCCACTCACGGGTAAAGATACACTTATCCGTATCCAACGCTCCCTTTCCGATATTGTCTGCCCAGTCGTACAGCACGTCATAATGCTCTTTCACTCCTTCCGAGTTCAGGTCTGCGGCAGCCACAGGACGCCCCTCGTAGGGATATTCCTCACGGGTAATCTGCAATGCCTTCAGCGCGAAGTCCTTGGGATAGCGTGTCTCGTTCAAGATTGGCTCCCACATCAGCACACAAGGGTGGTTACGGTCACGACGGATGATATCACGGGTGTTCTGGTGTACCATCTCCCCCCACTGCGGGTCTTTGTTCCAATACTGCCATCCAGGAGTAGGTACGATGATAAAGAGTCCCAACTCATCACAGGCATCCATAAAGGAAGGATCCTGAGGATAATGGGCTGCACGGATAATGGTCATGCCTGCATCCTTCAACCGTTTGGCATCACGCCATTGCTGGGAGTTAGGCAGTGCATTACCCACATAGGCAAAATCCTGATGGCGGTTGCCGCCTATCAACTGGTGATAGGGTTTACCATTCAACCAAAAGCCATCCTTTCCACGGAACTCCGCCTTGCGGATACCTGCACGGACCATACCACCATCCATCACCTGCTTACCACTCATCACCAATATCTCCACTTGATAGAGATAAGGATCCTCTGGTGACCACAGGTGGGGAGACGGAAGGGAAGATGTCAGATGGAAGACGGAAGAGGTTGCTATCTTTTTAGACTCTTTGAGTGTCTTGACGAGCCGTCCCTCCGCATCCTTGATGTGGGCAACGACGGTGATACTACCCTGTCCTTCTATGTCCACATCGACAAAGATATCAGCACGCTTCTCCGTGATATCCCCATAATGGACAAAGATGCCACCACCGGCTACCTGTCCACACTCAATGGCATCTGTGATATGGACAGGCGACTTCCCGATCAGCCAGACATCCCGATACATGCCCCCATGATAGGCGAAATCAAGTTGGGTCTGTTTCTTGCCTGGAGGATAGGACTTATCATCACTATTATCAGCCTTGACGGCTATCAGACAGGTGTCACCAGCCTTGACACTCTCTTTGGAGAGGTTGATGGTGACAGGCAGATAACCACCCAAATGCTCCTTGACCAGTTTGCCGTTGACATAGACCCACTGCTTACCCATGATAGCCTCGAAGTGGACGGTGACCTCCTTACCCTGCATGTCGGCAGGAACCACAAACCGCTTCCGATACCAGCATACTCCTTGATAGTTGCGACATCCACTGACATCGGCAGGTTCCAGACGTGCCGTATGGGGAGCGCATACCATCTCCCACTGGGAATCATCGAAATCGGTAGCCTCCGCACCCACCACATCACCGAGTCTGAAACACCAGCCCTCATTGAAGTTATACACGATGCGACCACTATTCGCCACCGGGAACAGTCCTGCTACAGACACAGGCTCTGCCATGAGAGGCATCACCCCAAACAGGGCAAGTAATAGGAAAGAAATCTTCTTCATGATGATTACGGAATAAGTTCTACATGCTTGATACGTTGACGACGCCATGTATAGATGGCATGGAGATGTCCGTCACGACTCTGGATGATAGAGGGATAGGAATACTGTGAGACAGGACTGTCCTCCAAGGTGATCCAATGGTCCCAATGGATGCCGTCCTTACTGCGGAGGATAGAGAGCGGTGTACGGGCTCCCTTCTCCTTCGTGGGCTCAATCGGCCAGTCATTACAAATCATGGCATAGGTACCATCATGTAGGGTCACTGCGTCGATACCACTATTATTATTAGGTGTCTCCAAGAACTCCAGTTTCGTCCATGTCTCTCCGTTATCACTACTGTAGGTGACACCGATATGACGACTACGAGTACGGCAAACCGCCTCCAGTCGTCCGTCTGGCAGTAGCAAGATACTGGGTTGGATAGCCTTCACATTCTTGTCCGCCTCTACGAAAGCAGTCCTCCGCCATGTCTTCCCCATATCATCAGACAGTTCGAAATAGAGTTTCCAACCGTCACGCTCATCACTAGTAGGTGCTATCAGACGACCCTTGTTCAGTATCGGCTTATTCTTGACAGGACCATAGAATCCCTCTGGCAGTTTCTTTCGTTGGCTCCATGTCTTTCCTCCGTCTTTGGAGGTGACATACCAGCCTAGCCAGCCTGCCACATTGGGACCAATCTTGAAGTATAACTGCAATTCACCATCAGGTGTCTCGAAGAGGACTGGATTCCAACATGCCTCACGGTAATTGTCGCCAATGGCATACTCTCCCCTGTTGCCCACCCATTGTGGCAAGGGCATAAACTGTGCGCCAAAGGCAGGCTTCGCACTGGTCGTCACCTGACTGACCTTTCCTTCAGGATTCGGTTTCAGGGGCTGTAACTCCACACCGTCGGCAACCATCTGGGGCTTTGTCCATTCCTGACTACCCTTGGGTTTGCGACTCACCCAGATGCAGACATCTGGATTGCGCTCCTTTGTGCCTCCGAAATAGGTAGCAATCAGGTCACCCTTCTTCGTCTCCACGATACTGGCGGAATGGCACTGCGGGAAATCAGCGTTCTTGTAGAGGAACTCATCCACAACCACCTGCGGACCTCGCTGTGGCAGGTCACGGGTGATATCATAACTGCCAGAACCTATGTTCATCGTCTCGTCGTTGGGTAAGAAGAGCGTCGCCTTGGTATTGGCAGGAATCTCCACGTGCCAATAGAGTTTCCCATGCTCCTTCTTCCAGCGACTGACTATCTTTCCATAGATAGACTGGTAACTGGCGTCAATATCATCCATCTCGTCCACCGAGAAGTCGGGTCTCATGGTGATATGCTTGAAGCCCACATCGGCGGCTCCGATACCTGCCACGTCCTCATAAAGCCATGAGAGCAGGTCGCCGAGCAGCATCACATGGTTACCACTGTTCATCTTCGGTGAGGCGGTGTCTCCGTTCCACAGTTCCCATATCGTGGTGGCACCATGTTCCGCCATGTAACCCCATGAGGGATATTTCTTATTGGTGGCAAGCAACCAAGCGACATCCGAACGCCCCATTCTGGTCAGCGCATGCATCAGCCATCCTGTGCCGATGACTCCCGAGGTGATAGCCCCTTGGTCGATAATCGCCTTCACGATATTCTTCTCCACCTCTTGCTTCACATAGGGGTCGTCTATCATTCCGAAATAATATGGTAGCAGATTCGCTGTCACGGTGTTATTGCCATAGAAAGTGCTGTCTGGATACAGGATATGTCCAGGAACTGTTGTCGTCCCTTTCTTGAGGGTCAGGAACTCCTTGTTGAACGCAGCCTTGGTAGTCTTTGCCTCTTGCTCGAACCATTGGGCATCTTCCTCCAGTTTCTGCATACGGGCATACCCTGCCATCATCTTACAGAGGTAATAATAATAAGCGGAGGATATCAGGGTGATATCTGTCTTACGAGCCGGATCCTGACTGTGTATCAGTTCCTGTTTCTCGGGAGGTACACACCAGTCTCCGTATTTACCGCAATGGATCAGTCCGTTCTGCTGATACTGGCTCTTCATGTGTACTAACCAGCGTTTCACGTTAGGATAGTATTTCCGCAACGGAGCCTCATCGCCATAGTGACCGAGCAGCATGGAGAGAGACATCGGCAATGCCGCAGCCCATGTCAGGTCATCGCTATAGTAGTTCCAATAGGCAGGAGCCACGTCAGGAATACAACCGTCCTCCCGCTGTGCCTCTGTGATATCCCTCGCCCATTTGGCATAGAGGGGACCGTTATCAAAGAGATATGCCTCACCAAAGCAGCCACGGGTACGATCACCCAGCCATGGCTGACGCTCGTCACGTTGTGGACAGTCAACAGGCATCCCCTTATAGTTACTCAAGATACCCCAATAGGCATTGCGGTACACCTTATTTAATATACTATCTGTAGAGACGAGATGTCCTGTCTCCTCCATGGCGTCACTGACAACCTCACCAATAAAGTCATCCTGACTGGCGTTCTTCAGTCCAGTAACCTCCGCATAGCGAAAACCATGATAGACAAACGTAGGATGCCACCAGCGCCCTTGCTCTTGTCCATTGGCATAGTAACGGTCGGTACTCTGCGCATGACGGAAGTTCTCCACCCAGATATTACCCGTTGAGTCCAGTTTCTCAGCAAAACGGATAATGACAGAGTCACCAGTGGCAACGGATGAGATACGTAGTCTCAACCAACCCGCCATGTTCTGCCCCATATCGACAATCAGTTTGTCACCCTTACGCCGGATATTCTGAGGTCTCAACTGTTTGAGCACCTTCATATTCTCAGACATCGCACCACGAAGGGTACCATAGGGAATTGCCGTACGCTCCGCCTTCTTCCAACTGGCGTCATCAAAACCGACTTCCGTCCATCCGTCAAACTCCTTACGGGCATCATAGGTCTCACCATCATACTCGTTATTACTACGGATAGCACCGTCGAGACATATCTTCCAACGCTCATCCGACGAGATGGTTTTCTGACTTCCATCCGCAAACTCCACCTTCAGGTTCAAGCGCAGCGTGGGATAGCCGAAATTGGTAATCTTATAGGGCTTCTTGTCTTGCTGCATGGTATAGAAACGACCATTGCCAAGAATCACTCCTATGGCATTCTTTTGCGACAACAGACTGGTCACATCATAGGCGTTATATAATATTGTACGACGGTAGTCGGTAGGAGCAGGTGCCAATACCTGATCACCTACCCGCTTGCCATTGATAAACACCTCATACATACCCAGACCACTGATATAGAGCGTGGCTTGTCTCACCTCCTTGTCAAAATCGAACTGCTTACGGAGATAACGTGCAGACAGCCGACTATGCTCTGTCTCCACATCCCAAGGCATCGCATGGTTCCAGCCAATCCATCTGCCTCCCCAATCCGATTCCGTCAATAAACCGACGTTCCACATAGACACGTCGCTCCAGTCCGTCTCACCCTTCGTCGTCGACACTCTCACACGCCAGTAGCAACGGGTGTTGCTCCTCAGTGCCTTGCCCTGATAAGGTACCCATTGTGAGCGGTCGCCCTCTAAGGTCGCATTCCACAGGTCACCCTCCAATGCCTCCGCCTTCTCACGGGTAGAAGCCACAAGGATATGGCACCGTGTCTGCATCACCTCTTTCTCTGATGACTCGATACGCCAACCCAGTCTGGGTTCTGGTGTATCAATAGTCATGGGGCTGACCAGCCGCTCCGTACGGAGATCCGTTACGCTGACAACAGGTTGTGACTTCTTCTTGGCGGCACTTACCGGCAATGCCAACAAAGCCAGTGCTATCCAACAGATATATCTTTTCATCATCCTATTCGTTTAAGTCTCTTGCCTTACCTGAGAGTGACATATCAGAAACTTGCGTCTGATCTTTCCGCAAATAGTCTTTCGTAGCGTCAATGGCAATCAATACACCATCCTCGATACCCGCCCCTTCCTTATGGACACGGAAGGTGAGTGCCTTGGAGTCGAACTCACCAAGGTAGCGTAGTTTACCCGTACCTGCATTCATCCACCATACATTCTTCTTATCACCTGAAATCTTGGTCAGGTCGAGTTTCATGATACGACTGGTATAGTTATACACCAGCAGATAGTCATTTCCACGAGTAGCGATAAGACGGTCATACTGTGTTCCGTTCTCCTGGATGATGCTCTGGTCGGGTACACGATCAAAGTATGGAAGAGACAGCATCAGTTGTTTCAGGTATTTCATCTGGTTGAATCCTGGGTCGTTCAGTCCCTGATACCATGCCTTTACATCTCCCGCATCCCCGTAACTGGTAGGATAGCCCGGTTTCAGCATCTGCATGATGGCATTATGTCCGTAGGTATGTCCACAACTACCGGCAAACACGCTCCAATAGGCATAACGGCGCACATCCCATGCCTGCCAGCGAGCCTCGTTCTTGTCGTGCAGCCCCATCGGGATATCCTCATAACTGGGTTCTGCGTCAAGCACGGGTTTGATAGGCTTATACGCCCATGTGGAATCTACATACATCCAGTTATCCTCCTCTGTATTATCAGGAATAGGATAGTCGGCATTTCCCATGCGCTGTCCGTATTTACGGTGACCGCTCTGGAAGGTATGGAAATCGAGCCACGAAGCCTTAGCCCACCATTTTGCCGAGGTATAGCGTCCCCGAGGATGATAGGTCATCAGGTGTCTCTTGTCTATCGACTTAATCGTTGTTGCCAAGGCATTCCATACCTCTGGTTTGATGTCACCCTGGATGTCACCACCCATAAACCAGATGATATTGGGTTTGTCTTTATAGCGGTTGGCGAGGAAGGTTCCATACTTCTTAGCATCTTCCACACTCAACTTCCCGTCTTTCACCAAACCGCCCCAGATACATACCATCCCGATATAGATACCGTTCTGTTGGGCAAGATTGATGATATAGTCCAGATGGTCCCAATAGCCATAGACACCCTTCTGGTTAATACCAGTGAAATTCCACCCGTCAATATTCGAGGGCTGCCCATAGATATTATAGGCAGGGACACCGTCGATAACCTGTATCTGCACCACGTTATAGCCAGCCTCACGACAGCGTTGCAGGTACCACTCCGCTTCTGCACGGTCCAGACGTTCCGGCAACAGCCATCCTGTCTCACCTTGCCAGAAGAAGGGCTGTCCGTTCTCAAACTGCAGATAACGTTGGTTATCCGAAACCTTTAATACTCCGTTCTCCCACGGTTTGCCTGCCTGTGCCGACACCGCCAGCAACAAGAGGCTCCATATCGTCAAAATCTTTCTCATAGTCATTGTATCATATATTCCTCACCAGCCTTGGTGGATAGTGTATAGACATTCGTTTCCTTGGTTTTCCGCAATCCCTTGCCTTTCAAAGGCGCATTGCTGCGAATACGGCAGAGCCCCCCTTGACGGGAACGGACGACAGCCTTTGTCAGTTTCCCGTCTTTCCAGTCGATATCAATCTCAAAACCGCCACGACAACGTAATCCACTGATGGAACCGTCCTTCCATACCTTAGGAAGAGCGGGCAACAAATAGATAAATCCGTCATGACTCTGTACCAGCATCTCTGCGATACCCGCCGTACATCCGAAGTTACCATCTATCTGGAAAGGAGGATGAGCGTCAAACATATTCGGATAGGTTCCTCCCGTCTGTTTCGTTGCTCCAAAAATCAGGAAGGTGTCAGCAGTCAAGGTCAACTGGTCCTGTATCAGTTTATAGGCATGCTCTCCATCCAACAGACGAGCCCATGCACAGACCTTCCAACCCATTGACCATCCCGTAGAGACATCACCACGTGCCTCCAGAGAGGTACGTGCCGCTTTCCACAAATCTGGGGTACGGAAAGGAGAGATCTGGTTAGAGGGATACAACCCGTAAAGATGTGAGAAATGACGGTGGTTGTCTTTGGGATCATCAAGGTCGTCAAGCCATTCCTGCAACTGTCCCCAGCGACCAATCTGCATCGGTGGCAGTTGGGGAAGTTGGGCTTTTATGGTATCTAGGATTCCTAGATGTCCTAGTTTCCCTAGATCTCCTAGGTTTCCTAGGATACGAGAAGCCTCCAGCACATTGGTATAGAGTTCCGTCACAATCTGGTTATCCATTGTCACACCAGCATCCAAAGGAGTTGGTCGTCCTTTTCCCCCATGCTCAGGGGATTCTCCTGGACAAATCAGCAGATAGCCCTTTGTTGGATGCTTGACCAGTATCTGAGAATAGAATCTCGCCGCTTCCAGCATAATGGGGAAATACTGCCGCAGGAAATCCTTATCACCTGTATAAAGATAATGTTCCCACAGATGGCGACAGAGCCACCCTGCTCCTGTAGGCCACAGTCCACTGGGAGCATGGTCTACGGGACCCGTGATACGCCATTGGTCGGTGTTATGGTGCAGTACCCAGCCATCAGCACCATACATCTTCTTAGCCGTCTCTTTTCCTGTCACACTAATCTCATCAATCAGACGGAACAAAGGACCATTCATCTCCGTTAGGTTGGTGACCTCTGAGGGCCAGTAGTTCATCTCCAGATTGATATTTGTGGTGTACTTTGAGTCCCAAGCAGGAAACATCTTGTCGTTCCAGATACCCTGCAAGTTGGCGGGGTTGATATTATCTGGCTGTGAGGAGGATATCAGCAGATAGCGTCCAAATTGGAAATAGGTCGCCACTAGGTAATTATCCTGATGTTGCTTAAACTGGTCGATACGCTGGTCGGTGGACACCTTGGGAAAGGCATCGGCACCCAAGTCCAGTTTTACCCTGTCATAATACTGGTGATAGCATTGCTCATGGCGAGCCTTCAACTGTTGATAGCCCATTGCCATGGCCGTATGCAGACGGTTCTTCGACTGGGTCACCTCATCACCAGAGATGTCTTTATAGTTCACGACATTGGTACCCACCGTGACATAGACGGTTGCCTCGTTAGCACCCACAACACTGACGATACCATTCTTCTGTGTTATCTTACCACCGTCTGCCTGTGCGGACAGTCTTCCTTGGAAGCGTACCTTGCCTTTCACACCCTCATGCTTGGAAGTTACCCCCAACAAGGTAGCCTCCTGTCCCTCACCAGCAACCAGTACATTCTCATGGGGCGACTGCATATAAGTGGTAAAGGTAATCATTCCCGGTTTCGATGCTTTCAGATGGATGGCAATCACCTTACTGCCCAGTGGGGCGATGGTCTCCCGCTCATAATCCACACCATCCACCTGATAGCGCACGATGGAACGGGCGTTGTCCAAATCCAGTAAGCGTTCATAGTTCGTGTAGTCTACCCCACCCGCCATCGCTATATACAGGTCACCAAAAGGCTGATAGGGCATTCCGTTATTCTGTCCGGCACCCACTGGCATCACTTTCTGGTTGGCAAGTTCCTGAGCCTCCTTGTACTTCCCCTCAAAGATCAGTTGACGTACCTTCGGCAGGTATTCCTTTGCCTCTGGATGGCATACACTATTCGGCTGTCCTGCCCAGATGGTCTCCTCATTCAGTTGGATACGCTCTACGGAGGGTGTGCCGAAGACCATACCACCCATCACGCCATTACCAATAGGCAGTGCCTGTGTCCATGTCGTTGCGGGACGGTTATACCAGAGACGGTATTGTTGGGCTACGACGATGTCGCAACATACAATAAATAGAAGGGCAATAGTAATTCTTTTCATTTGTATAGAGATTTTAATTCATTATCTGGTTCTATGGTTATCTTGTTCTCGTCCAACATCGAACGGTCGAGACCAAAGACCTCGATGAAGAAGTCGTATACCGCTTGACGCTTGTTCTTTCCAAAGTCATGACGCTCATTAGGCAGATGGACATTACGCACCTTATCCTTTGCTCCGTAGAAGTCATAGATACGTTGCAGATACGGGAACTCCAAGGCAGGCACACTGCTGGTCCAGTCACCTCCGTCAGAGACGATGAGCATCGGCTTGGGAGCCATGACAGCGGCAAGTTCCGGTTCACAGGTACCACCGCCACTGAGTTGTACGGGTTTGCCACTCTCACAGGGACAACCGCCATCGAAATGCGAGGCGAGGTGTACCACGGGAGCCGATGCCGTCACACGCTCATCAAGCAGCGACAACAGGACGGTATGCGTACCGCCTCCTGAGCCTCCCATGACTCCGACACGCTCCGTATCGATGTCCTTGCGGTTCTTAAGCATATAGTCTAACAGCACATAGCCACAGGCAGCCTGATAGACATGGGCACGACTGGTATGGTGTGCCTCTGCGCCCACCTCTTTCTCACTCTCTCCCCAGCCATAGAGGTCGAAGTCCACACAGACGGCACCCATCCGTGCCAGCGTCCCCAACCGCTGTTGCTCATCCTTGCGATAGCGCAGGGGCCAGTGGCCGTCAGGACAGACAATCAGGGCATGCTTACCTTTCTTCGTAGAAGCATAGATCGTACCGAAAAGATGCTGACCGGGTGTCAGTTCGATACAGATATTCTGAGTAGTATAGCCATCATGCTTACGGATTTTCGAGAGTAAGGGTTTGCCGAGGACACAGGAGTCAAGAAAAGCATCCAACTCCAAACGCTGGCGCACCTCCTTACGAAGACTGTCACGACGGGCCTCCCACTGTTCCTTATTAGAATATAAGGTGGAGAGGTAGTCCAACATCTGTCGTCCCTCATCCTCATGACGACGGGGATACTCATAACGTTTGATCTTATAGAGGTTGCCCGACTGTTTCCACCAGTTCCAGTCGAAGTGCTTACAGATATTGTCAAGCGTTTGTTCGATACTATAGGGACGGATGCGGAAGTCGGCATAGGTCAGGGTAACACCTGCTGTATCGACATTCGCATCAAACTTAAACCTCACGTTGAAACGCTTTGCCACATCCTGCATCACATCACTCACCGGACGACGGAATTGGTTTTCGTAGGTCTGAGCACTTAAAGGTAAAATGGTAAGAAGGTAAAAAGGTAAAATAACCATTACCCTCCACATGTATTTCTTCATATCATTCATATTTCAATAATCCCAAGTCTTTTCTATTTGCCACTACCTTACCGTCTACCATCAGGGTAAGACCAGTACCCTGGTGATAGCGTTGTCCGTCCTTGTCCCAGAGTATGGTGAGCGTATGTCCACGATAGCAGACACCGTCCAGACAGAAGTAGTTCCATTTATCTTGTGGGACGAGCGGGTTCACCACGATACTGCCGTCCTCCTGAGGACGGAGTCCACAAATACCCGTAATCATCAGGTCGTTGAAGGTCGAGTGGTTATAATAGCGGCTACGCTCACGGTCACCCATCAGCCAGGCACCGTTCGTCTCGTCAAGATACTCTCCGATATAGGGTCGTCCACGATGATGCTGCGACTCCACATAGAGTTCCATCTGACGGAAGAAAACTCCATCTAGTCCATTCACCCCATTAGCCCTATTCAGATAATTGGCAAGTGCCGTCAGTGTCTGTGCTGTAGCAAAGGGCCAGATGGCACCGTCCCACTCACACTTGCCGAAGCCATGACTACGGAAAAGTGGGTGACGACGCTCCGCTGTTGTCAGACCGTAGGGTGCCGAGAAACCTTTCTCGTCAGTTAGTTGCTGCCAGGCCACCTCGTATTTCGAGCCAGTATCTGGCATATTGAAATACCAAGGGATATAGCCAATCGCCTCACGGACATTGGCGGAAGAGTCGCCCCGATGGGTCTCAAAGAACTGCTGTTCCTCATTCCATAACTTGGTCTCTATGAGATTCTTCAGCGTGTCAGCCTTCGACTCATAGTCTGCCGCCTTTGCCGTCTCTCCCGTCATACGGTTCATCACGGCAAGTGCCTTGGCATTACCATACATATAACTATTGATGGTGGGACGTGCGTATTGCTTCTTACGTCCACCACTGATACTCTCCTCCATTCCGTCCTGCACGTCACCCTGCCAATAAAGACCATTCTTCAGTCGATTGGTGTGTTCCCAACGGGCATACTCCTCTTCCAGTCTGGGCTTCAGTCCCAACATGAAGGTAGTATCACCCTGTACCTTCCACATCTCCAGCACGGCGGCAGGATTCCACGACGAGAACTTGTTCATCTTCGTCATTGCCTTACCATCATTGCCATAGTACCAAGTATGCAGTATCTGATGCAGATAGGTGGTGTCCCTTAGCCAACGACTCTCCATCACATGATGTCCGATGGCACAGGCGATGAGGTTATAGCGGTCGGCATAGGAGCGTTGCACGAGGAACTCCGTCATGCCATAGCCTGCGGGAGTCCGTTTAATATGCTTGCGCAGGGTCCACCAACGGTAATAATACATCTCCTGGAAGTTCTCCTGTGGACAGTCGAACAGCGGGATATTCCGTCGCATCCATTCCGAGGATTGCGCATTGGGAATCGTGGTGACGATATTTTCGTCCTCCATCGTGTTGAAGTGGTCGGCATAATGGGCATAGTCATCGTAATCGAGGACGGCGGTGACACTGCCGTCTACAGGACGGGAGGTGATATTCGCAATACCGAAGGACGCTGTTGGGTCGCTCTCGTCGGCACGGGGCATGTCGAAGTCCTGATCAGCAGGTGTGTTGATATCAGGCTTGTCGAAAGGCATTCCTGTACGGAAGACGATACAACTAATGCTCTCCACGGGTGTATCGAACTGTCGCTCACACTTCCCTACGACACCTACCTTCCCCACCTCACTTATCTCATACGTCGCACGATGCAAGGCAACAGACAACTTCGCCTTGATATGATATGTCACACCAGACTCGTATTTCTTCAACAGAGTCCCGTATCTGGCACCGCCTTTCACACGGATGGCACCTGTAGAGTCTACCACCATACGTGAGCAGACATTACCCTCGTCATCTACAAACTCGACATCCAGTTCACCATGGGTGTTCTGTGCGGTCTTTAGGTCGAACTCCACCTCCAGTTCCTTGGTATTGGGAATCAGTCGCTCTGCCTTCGCATAGTCGTAAGGATCACAGTCGCTCAACTGCAACCACTCTCCCTGTAGGGATACTGGAGCCCACTGGGGAGCATAGATATTCCAGTCGGTAAGGTCTGCCAGTTTCGCTCCTTGTCCAAAAGGTGCCGCATGACGGGTTGCCTCCAACCTGACAGGGACAGGGATTCGACTCACCCACATATCCTCCTTGTTATTAGAATAGGCGACCCAGAGGTCGTTAGGGAGGTGAGAGTTGAGGGTCTCATTATTCTCGATACCACGGACGTATTGTGGACCATAACTCTTATACTGTCCGCCATGGCGCAGAGGTGTCACCTCACCATGAATCAGCGAGAGGGTGTTATATTCCAATCCATCCTGACTGAGTGAGATGGCAAGAGGCCAGCGGTATTCCGAAGGGTTATAGACGGTGGCATAGGTGCCGTCCGACAACCGTTGTCCCCATATCTTCGCATTCGAGTTGACGAAGCCTGGTGCACGGTCACAGCCTAACTTCCCATTCACATCAACCAGTCGCCACGTATGACCGCCATCAGCCGACAGACTGGTCACGGCATGTTTCCACAAGGCCACCTTCCTACCGTCAGGCAGGGTATACCCGCTAAATGCCTTATATGGTTTGGTCAGGGGAATGAGTGGATCGTTGCGGTCAGCCTCCTCCACCCATTGCATCCGTTGCATGGGGTCGGCAAGCATCGCATCGACAGCAGCGACAAAGCCTTTGTCCTTACTCTTCTTATAATAGGGGAAGTCGGTATTCTTCTCACTGAAGCCGTGATTATAGTAGATAAAGTAGATGGGACCGAAAGAACCGTCTTTCTTGATTTCACGAACCACACGGCCGATACCATTGCCGTCATTGGGGTCGTCCTTGATGGTCAGGCAGATACCATAATTGGCAACAGCCAATAACTTTGAACTTTGATAGACATACCATCCCACCCTTTGGTGCATCACCGCCTTTAGGTTGTGGGCGGGTGGGAAGTCCCTACCCTCTTTCGTCCAGCCCTCAGGCACATCATACTCAGGAAACAGTTCTACGGGGTCTGTCCATGTATAGCCGTCCTCAGAGGTCTGCAGCATCGTCTTACCAGGTGCCTCATGCTCATGGCGAGGGTCTGTCAGGTAGTGCATATAGAACTTGCCGTTCCAATAAGCCATCATCGGTTGGTGGTTATAGGTCCATGGCTTGGCACCACGCATGGTCTGGATGGTATGCACACCGACAACGGGTTTCAGTCCTCCGTCATGCCGCTCTGGACGGGCAATGGTCGTACCACTATAGTGCACCACGTCACGGTTGTATTTGATCAGTCCCTCCACCAATTGCTCGTCGGCAAGGAACACAGTACCGTGCTTATGCCCTACAGGGAAACTGACTGCCCCAGTCTGGTCTTGGAATGTCTTGAAGTCCTTGGTGCGATGAGCACCATATATCTTATAACGGTAACTGTCGTAGTAGATATACCACCAGTCGCCCACCTTCGCCGTAGAGGGACCTTCCGTAAACGACTCCGTGAAGGGCGCAGAAGCACTGCTCCAAGGACCGTAGGGCGACTTGCTGAATGCCACCTTGATATTGCGCATCGGACGGGAGTTGTCTTTCACCACCATCACATAGTCGTCCTTCCCCCGCTTTACTAGTGTCGCATCAATGGAACTGAAGTCTGGGTCGTAGAAGAGTTGTGCCTTCGAGAACGTCTTGAAGTCACGGGTGGTCATATAATACAGACGGTGGTTGTTCTTATGGTCTTCCTGATAGTCAGGGAACTTCCCCGGTACACACGAAGCCCAGATAATGAGGAACTGCCGCTTCACGTCGTCATAGAACAGTTCCGGTGCCCAGGTGTTCACCGTTGTCTCGTCCATTCCTGTGGAGACAAACCGCTGCTTCGTCCAGTGAATCAGATCTTTCGACGAACTATAGCCAAAGCCACGGTCACCACGCCACGAACTGGTCCATACCAGATGGAACGTGCCATCGGGACCTTTCACGATACTTGGGTCACGCATCACCTTTTGCGCTCCCACCTCAGGACGGAGAAACACACCTTGGATGGAGTCCCATTTCACTCCGTCATAACTATAGATGAAGCGAAGTCCCTCTGTCGCAGGCTCATGGAAAGAAGAGGACACGTAGATATCCTTAGCCTCCATAGAAAGCGACAGACACCATGCCAAGACAAAAAGAAGCAGTTTTCGAATGTTCATAGCCTTAAGTAGTTGTTTCTTTGGCACAAAAATACTCATTTATTCTGTAACTGCCAAGAAAAAGAGAAAAAAAGAAGTGGCGACAGCCTTATAGCCATCGCCACTAGTCCTTGAAGAGATGGAGTTATTATAAAACTATTTGGCTTTCTTTAATGAATTGTTGCGCAGGAATACGTTTGATATTCTTGCCATCAGAAGACACAATTAAATCTTCACCACGACGTGCCTTTTCTTCAAGCATCCGCTTTCCAGCCAACTCGATACCAACCTTCAACTTTTCAGCAAATTCCTTATTTGACATAATCATGTATTTTTTTAAATGTAGATTCTGACATTATTGTCACATCATCATCTTTTCCTCCTGATGCGACTAGAACAGCAGGATATTCACTATTGTCATAAATAGTCCAGTAGTCAACTTCATTCATAAACAAATTAAACAAGTTTCTGATTCCTAAAGAATATCTACGTCTGACTATAGATTCAGGAATATTGTGTCCTCCTTTAGAAACCCTTTCAGCAACACGTTGTAATGCCAATTCTGGAGAGTTTAGCCAAAAGAAAAGAAGCCTAACAGTATAACCCTTATTTTGCGCTTTACGAACAAGATTCACATATGACTTTGTTGCAAGAGTAGTCTCAATAGAAAAAGTCTTGTCATCAGCAAGCAGTTCTTTTATTCGTTTGAGCATCAGTCGCCCTGCTTCTATAGCCATACCCTCAGGATTAAATGGTGAAAGTCCGCGAGCAATCTCATCAGCATTAACAAACTCTTTGCAATCCAGTATTTCTGGCAAAACAGTATAGGAGGCCGTTGTCTTACCTGCCCCATTACACCCACTGATAATATATAGGTTCTTTGCTGTCATCGCCTGCAAAGATAGGAATTCTTTTCCTTACCTCCAAACAAAAGACAAAAAAAAGTGGCGACAGCCCTTATAGCCATCGCCAATAGCCTCTGAAGACACGCTGTCCGCTCAGGTTGTATACAGGTCAGTACCGCAGTGCACTCTACTCGGCTCCAACATGCATACTATGACGGTCTGAAATACGGAAATATGCCCAGCATACCAATGCCATTACATTTAAAAGCGTAAGAATTGCTATCGTTCCATTCATTTTTTGTCCTTTCTTTTATTTTGGTTACGTTCTTTTCGTTTTTTATCCTCATCGTCGCTATGAATGATGGAAACACCTAATGCGAAAATGAAAACAACACTAATCAATGCATATACAATGATATACACAGAGTCAGCCATTCCTCCGAATATCTGCGTTAACAGTACTGCCGTTGCTATATATTTAGCAACATCCATGAACCATTTACCTATTTCCTTTTTCATACTGCAAAAGTAATCATAATATTCGTAACCTCCAAACAAAAGATAAAAAAAGTGGCGACAGCCTTATAGCCATCGCCACTTCTTTTATTATTAATAAGGTGAATTACTTCACAACGATCTTACGACCATTCTTGATAACGATACCCTTGTAGCCTCTGAAGACACGCTGTCCCTTCAGGTTGTATACAGGAGCACCATCACTGAAGATGTCGTTAGCACTGTCAACCTTGATGCCAGTGAAATAGACTGACTAGTAGCCATCAGGCTTTATCACCAGAGAATCGAAGTGAGATTATCATCTGAATAACGGAAATCATTCAGTTTGATAATTTCCGTACCATTAGTCGACAAATATGTTTCATTCTCAGAGCCACGGTCGAAGAAGTCACCGAACTGACTGCGGTCATTAAACCAGCAACCTTGCTCCTCTGCCCATTTGCGTAGCCTTACCAGTTGGACAGCCTTGCAAGCCGTTGTTCCCGCAAGTTTCTCAATTGCCTCAAGCACTCCTTGCGCGAAAGCGGATGCGCTTTCCAATATGCTACACTTGCCATCTTCTCGGCATTCACCTTCTTGTGGTAATCGTTCAATGTTATCTCCATTCATTATTCTCTTTTACGTTATCGACTGCAAAAGTAAACATAATATTCGTAACCTCCAAACAAAAGACAAAAAAAGTGGCGGATAGCCTTATAGCCATCGCCAATAGCCCTTGAAGACGCGCTGTCCGCTCAATAATTATATCGCAATACCTGTACGCATTACGTCATCATATAAAGGGGAGTGACTATTCTCCTCCATAAGAACAGGTTCTATCAGAGAACTTACTTTGCGAACATCATGCCATAGACTTTTTGTCCATACCCACCAATTATCTCCAAAAGACGGCACAATGACTGCCACATCAATATCACTTTCTGGTCTGGCATTCCCTTTGCTATAGGAACCATACAGATACACCTTAGCACCACTATTGAAATGAGGGGCTATCACTTGCTTATAACGTCGTACGAGTTCTATAACTTGCTCTTTATCCATTGTTGTAAGTGTTTTGTCTCATCAATAATATTCCGGCAAGTCTCCTTGGTCAGCATTTTTGCCAATTGGTCCTTATATTCCGGATAGCGTGCCTGGATATTCATAGGAATCAATGTTTCGATGATGTCAATTTGAGACTCATCCATCTCGGCATCCAATCCTGAACCTTCTGAAAGCCTTGTAAGATTATGCGTATATGGAGGGTCTACAGGTTGTGTCGCACACCAATAGGCTTTCAATGTTTTTTCTATAACCTGATGGCACATAAATGCTACATACAGCCATCGACCTCCATTATAAAGAGTCTCAGCCGTCTCCATATCATAGTCTGCAATTTCCAACCAATATGCCACCCGATCTTTTCCCATATAAAGTCCTTTTCAGTTGCAAATTTATGCATTTCTTTTTAATCAACCAAACAAAAGACAAAAAAAGTGGTGACAGCCTTGCGCCATCGCCAATAGTCCTTGAAGACACGCTTATTAAAATTGGGGAGGTTTGTTTCCCAACAACTTTATGGTCTCTAAGAACTCATCAACAATTTCCTTCAAATATGGATTGTCATTACGGAGAATGATGGCAGCATAATTTACATTATTATCTTCATCTAACAACGAAGATGACAAAAAGGTAAAGTTCCATCTTCCCTCATACGTTTCAAACCAACGTTCAAACAAACGACTTCTCATCGATTGTTTATTATCACCAGTATCACAAATATACAGTAAAGTTGTATTATTTTGCTTAAAGAATTCATCCACAATACATATTATGGTATCTTTTACTTTCGGATCATTAGGAGACTTTCTATGGTTGGCATTAACAATGTTAAGATGATAGGCCTCTCTACTTAGTAAGGCATCATCCTCAACAAATTCCACACCATAATGAACACCATAATCCGTATAGAACTCTATACTTCCATCTATTATTTTAACTTTGTAAGGTGATTGTTGATTTATTAAGTCAGCAGATAGACAATTCATAATGTAGTGATATACTTTGCCTTTAGTCCTGTTTGGTTCTCATAAGCAACGGCTACCTTTTTCTTTAAGGCAGCCAAACTCTCTTCCTTTTTCCTTTTCGAAGCCATAAACCTCGCCATTGCCTCTTCTCTTGTCATATCCGTATACTTTGTTAATCCTTTGCAAAGTTACGACTATTTTCTGAAACCGCAAACAAATTCATCGAAAACTTATACAGAGGCATTAAAAATGAGGGTGTGTCAAAATAGGCACATCCTCTTTTTTTATCGCAAAGCCCCGACTTTCTCAAGCCAGGGCTTTGTTATGTCGTAAAGTTTTAGTATCTTTACAACATCAAAATCAATGTTATGCAAAGATACCACTTTCGT
>JAFTFG010000030.1 GCA_017449675.1 Prevotella sp. | reverse complement strand
TTTTAGCCCTTATCCTACTTATCTGCAACCCATCTGCAACACGTAAATGTCTGATTATCAAGAAGTGTTGCAGAATGGCAGATGTTGCAGAGGATTAAAAATCTGTAGTAGAGAAATGTGGGGTACTACAGGAGCCAGCACCCGTAATGTCAGGAGTCGTCTGCAACTCATCAAGGACGATGTCCGTGGCTGTCGGGAGAATGGTATCTACACCAATGCTCTGATGATCAGCGTCAAGTTCCTGTATAAGATTTTTGAGTTGAAAATCTGAGCGGTCCCCCCTCCCTGCCTCTAGTGTCCTTCTATGTTGAATTTTGCTGTTTCAAAATTTGGTGGTTAAAAGAAAAAGTCGTATCTTTGTGCATATTATATGATGTGTAAATCGTTAAAATTCAGATTTGTGCTTAAAATGTTATGCGTATGAAATATGAGTTTGATCCCTATCCTCTGCAGATGACTATGCAGCGAATGGCAACAAATGTGAAGAAACGTCGGTTGGAAAAGAAACTGTCGACGAAGACCCTGGCAGAAATGAGCGGGGTGCCAGCGGCTACTATTCAGCGTTTTGAGTTGAAGCACGCTATATCCCTTGAGTCATATGTGAAATTGGCTAAGGCCTTGGGCTATTCGGAAGAGATGGTGCAATTGTTGGCAGAGCCGAAATACGAAACCATGGAGGAACTGCTGGAAATCAACAAAAACAGCAAAAGGAAACGAGGCGTATGATACAGGATGTTTCTGCAGTCAGTGTGACGTATCACGGGCGGAAGGTGGGAATCATGTCCGTTGCAGGTAGAGGAACCTGCCAGTTTGAGTATGATAAGGAGTGGCTACAGAATGGCTTCTCCATTTCTCCCTTGCAACTGCCTCTGAAATCAGGACTGTTTACGGCAGACTATGTGCCGTTTGGGGGTAATTTCGGCATTTTTGAAGATAGTCTTCCCGGAGGATATGGTCAATATCTGTTGCTGAAAGTTCTTAGAAGATCGGGCGTTGACTATCGTTCACTCTCGCCTGTTCAACGACTAAGTATCATTGGCTCGTCAGGAATGGGTGCATTGTGCTATCATCCCGAGAATATCATGTTACATGATGAGTTATCCATGTCGTTGGACGAGTTGCAACAAGCAGCCCTTGACGTGTTGTCGGAAAAGACGGAAGAGGATGCTGGCACCCTTTATGTGAAAAGTGGAAACAGTGGTGGTGCCCGCCCTAAGTGTGTCTATACCGATTCTGATGGACATTGGCTGGTCAAGTTCCGTCATACCTACGACCCAAAGGACATTGGACAGCAGGAGTACTATTATAATGAGGTGGCCAGGAAGTGCGGTATTGATGTGCCCGACTTCAAACTGATGGAAGGCAAATATTTCGCTGTGCGTCGCTTCGATCTGGCAGATGGTGTGCGCCTGCATGTGGCTACGGCAAGTGGCTTGTTGAACGAACCCATCACACCGCCCAAGATGGACTATCACAGTCTGTTGCAGTTGACGGGCTATCTGACGCAGTCGGTAAAGGCGGTTGAGCAGCAGTTCAGAAGAATGGTCTTCAACCACTACGCTCACAACTATGACGACCATGCCCGTAATTTCAGTTTCGTCTGTCGGGAAGGTGAGTGGGCGTTGGCTCCAGCCTATGACCTTACTTACGATAATACCTTAGGTGAGCATGCTTCAACCATCAATTTTCAGGGTAATCCTACTGATGACGATATGATAACCGTCGGAACTAATGCCCACCTGACTCCCCAGTGCTGTCGTGCCATCATTGAAGAGGTTAGAGATGTTACAAGGGAGTTGCAGAGGTATTTTATATAACATTCGTTGTTCCCATAGAGATTCCCTGATGATTAGCGTCAAGTTCCTGTATAAGATTTTTGAGTTTAGAATTTAGCCAGTAAACCCATTCAGTATCTCTGTCACGTATTCTGCTTCGGCTCCCGTCATCACGGGACTGATGGGCAGACTCAGTTCCTGTTGATGGATTCGTTCTGTAACGGGCAGTGACAGGTCGTTCCACTCCTTGTAGCACTCCTGTTGGTGGGGTGGGATGGGGTAGTGGATGAGCGTCTGGATACCTTGTTCTGTGAGGTGTTGTTGCAGTCGGTCACGCTCAGGACAGAGAACAGGGAAGATATGGTAGACGTTCTGGGTATCGTCGAGTCGGCGGGGCAATGTGATGAGCGGATTGCTGATATGTTCGTAGTAGTAGGCTGCAATCTGTTGGCGATGTTTATTATCATCATCCAAATGATGCAGTTTGACATCCAAGATGGTGGCCTGTATCTCATCAAGTCGACTGTTACGCCCCTTATATTTGAAAACGTATTTACGCTGTGAACCGTAGTTGGCCAGTGCTCGTATACATTCGGCAAGTGCTTCGTCATTGGTGGTGACTGCTCCCCCATCGCCCAGTGCCCCTAGGTTCTTACCAGGGTAGAACGAATGACCTGCAGCATCCCCAAGTGATCCTGTTCGCTGCCCATTATATCGACATCCATGTGCTTGGGCGTTGTCCTCCACCAGTTTGAGATGATATTTGTTGCATAGTTCTCCAATTTTGTCTGTATAGGCACAGCGGCCATAGAGGTGGACGATGAGGATAGAACGAGTACGAGGGGTGATGGCCTGTTCGATGAGTCTGTCGTCTATCTCCAAAGTGTTGATATCCGGCTCCACCAATACAGGCTTTAGTCTGTTCTCCGTGATGGCCAGTATAGAGGCAATATACGTGTTGGCGGGTACGATGACCTCGTCACCAGGTTGCATGATACCCAGTTCAATGTAGGCACGGTATATCCAGATCAATGCATCCAGTCCATTGGCCACACCTACACAGTGCTGTGTACCGATATACTGTGCATAGTCTGCCTCAAACTGCTTGTTGGCGTTGCCCTGTAAGTACCAGCCAGAGTCAATGACATTGATGGCTGCCTCTCTGATTTCGTCAGCATACTGCTCCGTAATGGCTTTGAGGTCTAAGAATTTGATCATATCACAGATGGGAACTATTGTTGCCTGATGTATTCCAGAAAGTCATGGTAGTCACGGATATAGTCATCCTCCAGATAACCCTCAGAAGCCAGGACCAGACAAATGCTACCTGAAGAGAATCCTTGCTCAGCCGTCCAGATACCGGGTGGCACATGCAGTCCGTAATAGGGGCGGTTCAGTAGTACCGTCCGTTTGTTAGTACCGTCATCCAGTGCAACCTCAAAACTTCCGCTGGCTGCAATGATGAACTGGTGACACTGTTTATGGGCATGGGCTCCTCGGTCCTCTCCTCCTGGAATATCGTAGGAGTAGAACACACGGTTGATGGGAAAGGGGACATGTACGTTCTGGTAGACGTAGGTCAGGTTCCCTTCTGGATAGTGGAATTTGTTCAACTCATAGAATGAGCAGTCGAAGACATTAGCCATGCTGTACCCTCCATTGTTTAAATTCCTCATATTCCATGATATAATCATCATCAGAGAAGTCCGTTGATGACAATACCAACGCCAATGAGTTGGTAGAGAAATTGGTCATACAACGCCAAAGTCCTTGTGGAACATACAGACCGTAGTAGGAGCGGTTCAAAGGGAAGACCTGTTTCTCAGTACCATCACTGATCTCCACATCAAAACTACCTGACAAAGCCACGATAAACTCCTGTGTTTCTTTGTAGGCATGCCCTCCACGATCCTTACCACCCGGTACATCATAGATCCAGTGTACCCGTCGGATCTCGAACGGGATGTTCTTAAACTGTTCGATAATCGAGAGGTTGCCCCTGGAATCCTCGATTTTGGGAAGTTGTATGATTTCTGCTTTCTTCATGTGTTATTTATATAACCCCCAACTCGCTGTTTTATTGTTTTTTCTTCCTTATAAATTTCAGTGCTTTGCCTAGGGTTTGTCTTATTTAAAATAAGACAGGCGGCACCTTCGACCCCCGAAGGTGGCACCTCCTGCCCTCGAAGGCGGCACCTCCTGCCCTCGAAGGTGGCACCTCCTGCCCTCGAAGGTGGCACCTCCTGCCCCCGAAGGTGGCACCTATACATCGTTTTTTAAGTTCTTTCTGGTCGATTTTAGCCCTTATCCTACTTATCTGCAACCCATCTGCAACACGTAAATGTCTGATTATCAAGAAGTGTTGCAGAATGGCAGATGTTGCAGAGGATTAAAAATCTGTAGTAGAGAAATGTGGGGTACTACAGGAGCCAGCAC
>JAFTFG010000004.1 GCA_017449675.1 Prevotella sp. | reverse complement strand
GCCTGTCGAATACTATTTGATCTGGCGAATCTACAAGTCGTAGGCACTTCTTATATGTCCCTGCAAAGGTACGCATTTTATTTTTATTTTGTTCAATTCTGCAAGAAAAAAGGCAGATTGTCCTCTTAGATTGATAGTTTTTTGGCGAAATTCTCAAGTCGAAGGACTCTCTGCCTGTATGAAAGAGACGCCTACTTTCCTTCTGGGTATCAGCAAGGCAGCTCAAGACTGCATAAAAACAAAAGACCACAGAAATCCCGTAGGATCCCTGTGGCCTTTCCTTCCTGTTCTTCAGGATTTGGCTGGGATTTAACCGTCAAAGCGTGTAGCCAGTTGCCATGCTACTTCCCAAGCACCAACAGCAGGTAGGGGCCTCCCATTACGTGACTATAGCCACCTTTTACCCTTCTATCTACCTGTTTGCTCTGCAAAGGTACGAAAATAATCCGACTTTCGCAACTAAAGTCGCAACTATTTACGCAATGTTTTACGCAACTTTTAGAGAAAATATTTGGTGATGTGTCTAAAAATAGCTACCTTTGTGGCGATGAATAAGAAAGAGAAACTGATAAAGCGTTTTAAGACACAGCCCAGGGACTTCACTTTTGAAGAGGTGGTGACGCTATTTCAGGGCTGTGGCTTCACTTTGGAGAACAAGGGGGCGACATCAGGTTCGCGCGTCAAGTTCTACCATGAACAGGATGGAAACTCATATATCATGCACAAGCCCCATCCTGCCAACATCATCAAGGGGTATATGATGCGTGACATCTTGAACTATCTACTGAAGAACGACTATATAAAATAATAAGGTATAAGGACTATGGGATATCTAAAGTATAAAGGCTACACGGGTAGCGTAGAGTACAGTGAAGAGGACAAGTGTCTCTTCGGCAAGGTGCAGGGTATGATGAAGGACGGCATCACCTACGAAGGTGCCACCGTCGAGGAACTGACCAGGGATTTCGAAGGAGCCGTAGATGACTATCTGCAGATGTGTGAGGACAAGGGTATCGCACCCAGAAAGCCCTATACTGGCGTGCTGAATGTCCGACTCGGTCCAGAGATTCATGGCAGTGCTGCGATAGCTGCCAGTCAGCAGGGCATTACCATCAATGCGTTCATCAAGAATGCTGTTGCCAGAACACTGGGACTGGTGCTGTGAAAATACTTGCTGAAAAGTTTGGCCATTCCAGAGGAAATGCCTATCTTTGCAAGCAATTACATGATGAAACAATTAGAGGTAACAAATAACGTCAAGCAGTAAAAACGCTTTATGTTGTTGGTTTCCAATAGGTAATAAAAGGTAGAGATGTGAAGAACAATAGATTCTGTTCTCTCCGCTCCATTTTTTCTACTAAAAATGTTTATCCTCTGCAACATCTGCCATTCTGCAACACTTATTGAAAGTCAGGGAGTTATGCGTTGCAGATGTGTTGCAGATTGTAGGATAAGGGCCTAAAATCGACCTGAAAGGCCTCAAAAAACGGTCTGAAAGGCCTCAAAAAACGGGTGAAATGAGTCGTTCCAGGTATGGGTACGCTTGAAAGGAATGGCACTTTAAGGTAGTAACCAGATACTGGAATAACTTGTTCCCTCGTACGGAATAAAATGTTCCCCTGTACGGAACAACTTGTTCCCCTGTGGGGAACAACCAGGGAGGCGGCACCTGCGGGTCGAGGAGGCCGTACCTTCGACCCTCGAAGGTGGCACATCCTGCCCTCGGAGGTACGGGCTTCGTGGCAAGGAAGCGGCACCTTGTTGATTCTTAAAAAAAGAGATAAAAGTTTCGACAAACCGCTTGAGATATAAGTTAATCTTCTTATCTTTGCAACGGTATTGTGATATTATTAGTTAAGGTATGAGAATGAATAGTAACAAGGAGAAGGTCAGAAAAGCATGCAAAGACGATATTCTGCGTATCCTGGATCTGTTGCACCAAGTGAACATGGTACATTATGACATCCGTCCGGACCTGTTTAAGCCAAATACGACCAAATATGACGAACAGACGCTTGAAGCGATGTTTGATGATCCTCAAAATCCCATCTTTGTGTATGATGACGGCAGGGTCTCCGGTTATGCTTTCTGTCAGATTACTGAGGTCAGAGATCATCTGTTGTTACAGGATATCAAAACACTGTATATTGATGATATCTGTGTAGAAGAGAAGGATCGTGGGCAACACATCGGCAAGGCTTTGTTCGACTATGTACGTGATTATGCGCAATCTGTCGGTTGTGACCATATAACACTGAATGTGTGGGAGGGAAACGACGCAGCCTATCATTTCTACCAGTCGATGGGGATGCGGGTACAGAAGACAACGATGGAGATTCGATTAAACAGTTAGAACAAGACACGACGAGAATATGAGAAAACCGATGATCTTTGCTCTGTTGCTGAGTATACTATCTGTCAGTGCGCAACCGTTGGACTGGGGAGACCAGAGCAATGGGACGTATAAGAACCCGGTCCTGAATGCCGACTATTCCGATCCTGATATTATCCGGGTGGGGAGTAAATACTATATGGTGGCCTCCGACTTCCATTTTATCGGTATGCAGGTGTTGGAATCTGTTGATATGATCAACTGGCAGGTCGTGAGTCAGATATACGACCGTTTTGATCTGCCCGGATGGGATGAGAATAAACATTATGCAGGAGGTTCCTGGGCACCTAGTATCCGTTGGCACGACGGACGGTTCTATGTCTTCTTCTGTACACCGGAGGAAGGACTTTTTATGTCATCGGCCACCGATGTGCGCGGTCCTTGGACACCGCTGCATTGTTTGAAGGCCATTCCTAAGTGGGAAGACCCGTGTCCTCTCTGGGATGACGACGGGAAGGCCTATCTAGGACGCAGCCAGCATGGTGCGGGGCCGATTATCGTCCATCAGATGTCGGCAGACGGCAAGACCTTGCTCGACGAGGGCGTGACCGTCTATACCGGTCCTGTTGCGGAGGGTACGAAATGGTTGAAACGGAACGGTTATTATTATCTGATCATCCCCGAAGGCGGTGTCAGCAAAGGATGGCAGACGGTACTCCGTTCCAAGAGTGTCTATGGCCCTTACGAGAGACGGGTAGTTCTGGAAAAAGGGTCTACTGCTGTGAACGGTCCCCATCAGGGTGCCCTCGTTGATACACCGGAGGGGGAATGGTGGTTCTATCATTTCCAGTCAACACCGGCATTGGGTCGTGTGGTGCATTTGCAACCGGCCCGTTGGAAGGATGACTGGCCACTGATAGGTGTGGATATCGATGGTAACGGTATCGGTGAACCTGTCGCTGTATGGACGAAGCCCCACCAGACTGCCGCTACTACTCCTATGTTACCACAGACCTCTGACGACTTCAACGGACCTCGACTGGGATTACAATGGCAGTGGTGTCATAACCCAGATAACAGCCACTGGAGCCTTACCGAGCGTAAGGGATGGCTGACGATTCACGCTCAGCCCTCTGTCGATTTGAAGAATGCCCGTAATATGCTTACTCAGAAGTCGATGGGTTATCTGGGTGAGGCCACCACACTGCTGGATTGCCGTGACATCAAGACTGGTACATATGCCGGTCTGCTCTGCATCGGAAAGGAGTATCTGGGTATTGGTGTTTGTGCGGATGGCATCTACCTTGAGGACAATGGAAAACGTGAGGTGGTCGTCCGCCAGAAACCTGACAAGGTCTATCTTCGTGTCTCTCTGAATGTCCTCACCAATCAGCATCTGTTCTATTATAGTCTTGACGGCAAGAACTATCACTGCGTAGGTGCTCCCTTCAAGATACATAGTGGCAACTGGAAGGGGTTCCGTATTGGTCTTTACTGTTATGGTGATGTCGGTAAGGCACAGTTTGATGACTTTAATTATCACATATCCAGGTGATGTTACAAAAAGAGAGTTGCGGACATTCGCAACTCTCTTTCTTATGATTAGTACCCGATAAAGGGTGAGTCTCCAAATAGTAACTTCTCATCATCGAAGTCAATCTCCCTTGATCCCATTCCCGGATCGCTCTGGTCGCCGGCTCCAGGAGCACTGCCAGTCAGGAGTTGTATTGACTCCAGAAGTATCATTTCACTTTCAGGTTTGATATATGTCTTCTTCATTTTCGTTCGTTTTAAGTGTTTTACATCTTACCTATAACATCATCCATCTTACTTCAGAATGACCTTTTTGCCGTTTAAGATATACAGTCCCTTCTTCGGATAGAGTACACGATGCCCCTGCAGGTCATAGTATACATTACCTTCTATCTTATCCATCTCGCTTCTTACATCAAGGAGTCCTGTAGTACCACCACCGCCACCGATGTTGAGGCTGGTCACACTGCGGTCGAAGATATCAGGTTTGAAGTATGCGCGGAAAGCGGCACAGTTGGTATTGGTTGTGAACAGATCGCCATCGTTGTTAATGGTGTAGATGCCTGTGGTGCTTACAGCCTTCGTACCCCCCATGAAGCGGTAGTTGTCACCAGTGACGACAGCAGCCTGTCCTTTGGTGACAGTGACATTCTCACCAATAAACTTGATGGTCTTGCCGCTTAGGTTGTATTCTGCTCCCCAATGGTCTCCGGGCAGTGCTATAATATAAGGTACGTTAGCCTCAATAGCGTCAGCAAAGACGAAGTTCACCGTGCTACCTGCATCACCGTCAAACTTCTTTACCCAGAATTGCTTACCCGTATCGCTATTGCTATGGAACCAATCAATGGCTGTTCCATCGGCTGTTACAGAAGTAACATTGAAAGGTAATACCAGGGTATTCCACCCTTTTGTGCCGTTAGCCCATCTGTCGTTGCTATAGGTAAACTCCACTTTCGTTGCCGTAAAGTCTACGGGCGAGTAGAAGTCACTGCCGTCCGTCAGCGTGATGTTAGTGGCGGTATAGGTAGAACCCGTGTATTGAATAGTATTCTTATCATCCAGTCCGCTAGGCTTAGAACCATTATAGACGTATATCGTATTGGGATTAGAGTTTGGTGTTATAGAGGTGACGTTTGCACCAGAAACATCAATAGCCAAAGCATCTGATGGTGCAGAATAACTGTCAGTTGCCTTTACTGCAGTCACAGTTCCATTTGCTGCATACGAGAAAATACCAGGAATGAGTTTGAATGTTGTTCCAGAAATCACATCTGTTTCAGCAGTAAACTCACTACCAGTCCTTATATAGCATGTGGTGAATTTGTAATTGAAGTTTTGTTGAGCATTGATTTCATTGAACTCAAAGTCATAACTGCCATTGGCTGGAACAGTAATATACTCTGTATTATAAGAAAAGTATCCTGGATAATCTACGTAATCCTTATAAACACGGAAATATCCCTCGAAATTTGTAGTCGTAGAGGGATTACTAATAGTAATCACCGCCTTAATATCGTTTCCATAGACTTCTGTTTTACTTGCGTTAGCATACTCAATGGATTTCAGTGTGGCGGTCAAATCTAAATCACTACTTTTTCCTGTAATAGTTCCAGCAGTAACATTAACTGTTACATGTTTCGTTTCATCTATATACCAATATCCTCCAGAAGGTAAAGGTTTCATTGCATAAATGTCAAATGAACCAGTGTTGTCTTTGGGACTGAAGGTTACTTTACAGTCTTTGGCTGCTCCTGCAGCGATCTGGAAGGTCTTGCCGGCCCATAAACCTCCGCCATCAACATATAGCCAAATATCTCCATCAAGATCCTTACTATTGTTGTTAGTGATGTTCAAAGTGATTTCCGCAGTCTCATCTGTAGTGATATTTGTTTTATCTGAAGAGATGCTGTTTAGGGTAAGATCATAAGTGGTAGTTGGCACAGACAGAATAGTACCCGTTCCGCCATTTTTCTGGATACCGATGACGGCATCTTGTCCGTAGTGGTAACCATCTCTAGAACTGCTTCCACCAATACCTTGTGAATAAGGGTTGAGAGCCGATAGTTTAAAGTAGTTGTCGCTCATTCCACCCCATCCCCAGTTAATGTGGAAGTAGTCCTCTCCTTGATAGCCGTCACATACAAATTCATGACCACCGCCAGATGACTGACCGCCATAACAAATGGGACGTCCCTCACTAAGTTCATGATACATCATGTTGATCCAATTGGCATAAGAATAGAAACTACGGCTGACAAATGTTACAGTAGAACTATAGTCAAAATAGGTTTTAAGTGCAGTTTCAATCTCATCGGTATTTGAACTGGATTCCTGGCCGTAATTCATCTTCAGTGAGGCACCGCAATACTGCATTAACTTTGCAACAGCATCTTTCTGTGCATCTGTCTCACTGCCTGTATAATGGTCTTCCATATCCCCCCACGAGAATATCGTAGCAGAAAGTTCTGATACCGGTATACAGTCATCGCCTCTGTAGTCTTTTGTATAACCAGGAATAGCGGTAGTAGCGGCAGTAGGCCATTGGTGATAATTCATGACTTGTGCCATTGCTGTTGCTACACAGCCGGTTGCGGCTCTTGTCGTACCGCTATATACAGGACATAAGTCATTGTATGGTGAGTCTTGATTCCACTTGGTCTGTACCAACGGTGCAATGGGAGCCTTGACGGCACGATTAGAACGATGAGATACTGCCTGGCTGAGTTTGGAGACATTGTTTTTCTTCGCCCATGCAATCTCATCGGCATAGCCTTGGAGCCAAGCCTTCATGTTGCTGGGGATATTTTGCGGATCGAAGTTGCCATTATCCGCATAGCCGAGGATAGGGGTAGCGATGTCATCGTTACTGACAATGACGAAGCCGCCATTATTGGCTACATTAAATACATACAGACCACTGACCTGTTCTGTCATGGTCAATTGCTGTTCTGTCACAGGGGCGCGTCTGGAACCTTGGGCCACTCTGTCTTTCATGAAGTTAGAAGCCTGCTGTAATGCTTGCTCTGGAGTGATGTCTCCTGCCATCATAACGATGGAACAGCATACGGTGAGCGTCAAAAGTAAAATTCTCCTCATGTTATTAATGTTTTAGGTTTAACTGTTAATGCTGCAAAATTAACTAAAATATTTGGGTTGACCTAACATATTCGAAAAATAATGCTTACCTTTGTGGCAAATTTGCAGCAAATTGTAAGATAATAAAGTATGAAGAATTTACTTGTGCTGATTGCTATGATGGGTTGTTTCGCTTGTATACAGCCCGTGAGTGCACAACCCAACCAACCAACGGATTCCACAGAACTGATGACGGGAGACACCCTCGCTGCCGACTCAGCGATGGCTTTGATTGATGCCGATCTCAGCGGAATGGATGTCGCAGAGGGTGGGGGGCTGCATAAGTTACTGAAGTCTAAGTTCATTGAGGGCTCTGCGGGATTTATGTCTTTAGTGGCTCTGGCCTTGGTCATCGGTCTGGCATTCTGTATCGAAAGGATTCTCTATCTGACCCTTTCAGAGATCAATGCCAAGAAGTTGATGCAGGATATAGATGCCCGACTGGAGCAGGATGATGTGGAGGGGGCTAAGGATCTCTGTCGTAATACACGGGGACCTGTGGCTAGTATCTGTTATCAGGGACTCCTGCATATCAAGGACCCCTTGGAACAGATTGACCGTCAGTTGACGAACTACGGCACCGTGCAGATCTCCAATATGGAGAAAGGATGCTCATGGATTCGTCTGTTTATCGCCCTTGCCCCTTCTCTGGGATTTCTGGGAACGGTCATTGGTATGGTGATGGCCTTCGACCAGATACAGACAGCCGGTGATATCAGTCCGACTATTGTGGCATCGGGTATGAAGGTGGCTCTGATTACTACGATCTTCGGTATTATTGTCGCTCTGATCCTGCAACTCTTCTATAACTTTATTCTCTCGAAGATAGAACATCTGACCTCACAGATGGAGGAGAGTGCCATCACCCTGATAGACAGTATTACTAAGTTGAAGGCTAAAGATTGAACATTAAAGATTGAACATTAAAGATTAAACATTAAATATTAAAGATTAAAGATTAAAGGTTATGGCAGAGGCTGGAAATTATCTGTTAGCAGAGGTGATGCTATGGCTGATGTATGCCGCTCTGTTGACTGCCATCGTAGTGACGGTCGTATGTGCCGTCCGCTCGTTTCGTCACCGTTCTGAGAGTATTGCTGCCAGTAACCGTGTTCCCCGTCGTCAGATTGCCTGGGGTGTACTTGTCTTTACCATCGTCTTGTTGGCTGGCGCTTGTCTGTTGGGGTCTGCCCAGCCATTGATTATCAATGGTGTCAGTTATACCAATACGTTCTGGTTGAAGACAACTGACGGCCTGATTGTCACCTCTCTCATCCTCTTTGTGATAGCAGCCTGCTTCGTGGCTTTTGGTGTCTCGGGGCTTAATAGAAAACTAAAACGTTAATAACAGAAGTCCCCACAGTATATATGTTCCTACGCCGCCGTCATAGGGAAGTTCCCGAACTTAATACCACCTCGACTGCCGACATCTCGTTTATGTTGTTGGTATTCTTTCTGGTTACCTCCTCGATGGATACCGACAAAGGACTGCCCCGCCAGTTGCCGCCCTTGGATAACGAGCCTCAGAAAGAGGTGGATATCAGTCGCAGCAATGTGATGCAGATCCGACTGGATAGTCGGGACTCGCTATGGATTGACGAGCAACAGGTGAGTATGACGACCCTTCGACAACAAGTCGTCTCGTTTGTGGCCAGTCGACAGACCGACCATTATGTGGTAGGGGTGCAGACTGACCGCAAGACCAGTTACGAGGCTTATTTCCAGATGCAGAACACCATCGTGGAAGCGTTCCATGACCTTAGGGAAAAGATGGCTAGGACACGCTATGGACACAGTTTCTCACAATGTACGGAGGAAGAGCGTAACGTGATCATCAGTCGTTATCCTTTAAGAGTCAGTGAGGCACAACCGACACAGGAACATTAAACATTAAATATTAAACAGTAAACATTAAATATTAAACATTAA
>JAFTFG010000028.1 GCA_017449675.1 Prevotella sp. | reverse complement strand
GAATAGATTAATTCAATTTATATAATAATTCAACAAGAGAGTGTTTATGGAAAAAAGACTAACGATGTTTATGGCATGCCTGCTCCTGAGTATAGGAATGGCATTCGCCCAGACAAAAGTTACCGGAACCGTTATCTCTGCAGAAGACGACCAGCCTATTATTGGCGCTACCGTTCTGGTGCAGGGACAGAAGAGCGGCACAGTGACTGATGCTAACGGTCAGTTCACAATCAGCGTGCCCTCCGGGAAAAAGATTGTAGTAAGTTACATCGGTATGGAGACACAGACATTGACTCCAAAGAATGGTATGTCCATCACCCTGCATCCCAGCGCAGAGATCGAAGAGGTCGTCGTAACGGGTATGCAGAAAGTGGACAAGCGACTCTTTACCGGTTCTTCTACCAAGATCAGTGCCTCAGATGCCAAGATTGACGGTATGGCCGATATCTCCCGCTCACTGGAAGGACGTGCTGCCGGTGTGTCCGTGCAGAACGTGACGGGTACCTTCGGTACCGCTCCTAAGATCCGTGTGCGTGGTGCTACGTCTATCTATGGTAACTCTAAGCCCCTGTGGGTGGTTGACGGTGTGATCATGGAAGATGTGACTGACGTGTCAGCCGATGACCTGTCCTCTGGTGATGCAGAGACCCTGATCTCTTCTGCTATCGCAGGTTTGAACTCAGACGATATCGAGTCGTTCGATATTCTGAAGGACGGTAGTGCTACCTCTATCTACGGTGCCCGTGCCATGGCCGGTGTGATTGTTATCACCACCAAGAAAGGTAAGGCAGGACAGGCTCACATCAACTACACAGGTGAGTACACCATGCGTTTGAAGCCCAGTTACTCTACTTTCAACATCATGAACTCTCAGGACCAGATGTCTGTCTATCAGGAAATGCAGCAGAAAGGTTACCTGAACTATGCTGAGATTGCCAACTCCGCTTCCAGCGGTGTCTATGGCAAGATGTACCAGTTGATCGGTGAGTACAATCCCGTGACAGGACAGTATGGCCTGCCCAATACCCTTGAGGCCCGTGCTGAATATCTGCGCCAGGCAGAGTACCGCAATACCGACTGGTTTGACGAGTTGTTCAGCAACTCCATCCAGCACAACCACTCCATCAGTATCTCTACCGGTACTGACCGTGCACAGACCTATGCTTCTGTATCTGCCATGTTTGACCCGGGTTGGACCAAGCAGTCGAAAGTGGAGCGTTATACCGCTAACTTGAACAATTCGTTCAAGATTTCCAATAAGGTGACCTTCAATATGATTGCCAATGCCAGTTATCGTAAGCAGCGTGCTCCTGGTACGTTGTCTGCCGAGACTGACGTAGTATCAGGACAGGTGAACCGTTCATTCGATATCAACCCGTATTCTTATGCTTTGAATACGAGCCGTGCACTGGACGTGAATACGTTCTACACCCGCAACTATGCTCCGTTCAACATCCTGCATGAGTTGGATAACAACTATATCGACCTGAATGTCTTCGATATCCGTGTTCAGGGTGAGTTGAAGTACAAGCCCATCCAGAAGGTGGAACTCGGTGTACTGGGAGCCTTCAAGTTCAATCAGGCTACTCGTAACCACAATGTGTTGGATGACTCTAACCAGGCCAATGCCTATCGTGCGATGGGTACTACCACTATCCGTGATAACAACCAGTACCTCTATAAGGATCCCGATGATCCATACGCACTGCCTGTTACCGTACTGCCTTACGGTGGTATCTATAACAAGACCACGAATAAGATGAGTGCATGGGACTTCCGTGCAACAGCCGCCTATAATGACGTATATGCCAATGACCACATCGTCAATCTGTATGCCGGTATGGAGGTGAACAGCATCGACCGTACCGCTGACTGGTTCCGTGGCTGGGGTATGCAGTACTCACTCGGTGAGATTCCCAACTATGCCTATGAGATGTTCAAGCAGGGTGCTGAGAAGAATACAGACTACTTCACCTTGTCAAATACCCATGAGCGCCGCGCTGCCTTCTTCGGAACAGCCACCTATTCTTATAAGGGACGCTATACCATCAACGGAACCCTTCGTTATGAGGGTAGTAACAAACTGGGTAAGAGCCGTAGTGCTCGTTGGTTGCCTACATGGAACATCTCCGGTGCCTGGAACGCCCATGAGGAGCCTTGGTTCAAGAAGGTGTTCAAGAACGCACTGACTACTGCTACGCTGAAGGCCTCTTACTCACTGACTGCTGAGAGCGGTCCCTCTTGGGTGACCAACTCACTGCCCGTCATCCAGAGTTACAACCCCTGGCGTCCCTCTGCTGGTCTGCGTGAGAGCGGACTGGAGGAGAGCGACCGCGCCAACGGTGAGTTGACTTTCGAGAAGAAGCACGAGTTCAACCTCGGTATCCAGTTGGGATTCCTCAACAACCGCATCAACTTCGAACTCGACTGGTATAAGCGTAACAACTATGACCTGATTGGTATCGTCAATACCCAGATGGGTGGTATGAAGTACGGTAACGTGGCCTCCATGAAGTCAAGAGGTGTTGAGATGTCTATCTCCGCAACTCCTATCAAGAACAAGGACTTCAGTTGGACCACCAACTTCATCTACTCACACACTCACAATGAGGTAACTGAGTTGGAGAATGTACAGCGTGTGATCGACCTGGTATCAGGTTCTGGTTTCGCTCTGGAGGGCTATCCCGTACGTTCTCTGTTCTCTATCCCCTTCATGGGTCTGAACAATGAGGGTCTTCCCACCTTCCTCGATCAGAATGGAGACATTACCACGACAGGTATCTATTTCCAGACTCGTGACAAGGATCAGTTAGGCTTCCTGGAGTACAGCGGTTCTGTAGATCCCACTGACGTAGGTTCATTCGGTAACGTCTTCAAGTACAAGAACTTCACCTTGAACGTATTTGTTACCTACAGTTTCGGTAATGTGGTTCGTCTGGATCCCGTCTTCAAGAACGAGTACAACGACTTGAACTCTATGCCGAAGGAGTTTGCCAACCGCTGGATGGTCCCCGGTGATGAGAACGTTACCACCATTCCGGTTATCGCCTCTACTCGTCAGAACAGAAACGACAGTCACCTCTCTTATGCATATAACGCATACAACTACTCTACGGAGCGTATCGCCAAGGGTGACTTCATCCGTATGAAGGAAATCTCACTGGGCTATGAGTTCCCCAAGAAACTCATTGCTCCATTGAAACTCAACAACCTCTCTCTGAAACTGCAGGCTACCAACCTGTTCCTGATCTATGCCGACAAGAAACTGAACGGTCAGGATCCTGAGTTCTACAACACCGGTGGTGTGGCTGTGCCAATGCCTAAGCAGTTTACACTCACACTCCGTCTCGGACTCTAAGGAATATTAAGAGATAAAAGATAATAGATAAAAGTTAATAGATATGAAAAAATATATAGGATTATCCATTCTTGCCTTGAGCATGGGACTCACATCGTGCAACGACTTCCTGGATGAGTTGCCCGACAACCGTACCGAGGCAAATACCGAGGAGAAGATTCAGAAGTTGCTGGTGGCTGCCTATCCCGACCATGATCACATGGCATTCACGGAGTATGCTTCAGACAATGTGGACGATATGGGTTCCAACAACCCGTATACCGAGCGTGCTCTTGACGAGTATTACAGTTGGGTCGACGAAAGTAACTCAGACACTTATAACCAGGCTCCTGAAGACTATTGGCAGGATCTCTACCAGTGTATTGAGACCGCTAACATGGCACTTGAGGGTATTGAGGCAATAGGTGGCGCTACCACAGTTTCTCTGAAAGAGGCTGAGGCCGAGGCCCTGCTCTGCCGTGCATATGCTCACTTCATGCTAGTGAACCTCTTTGCTCCCCACTATAATGCTAATGATGATACTTCGTTAGGTGTCTCCTATGTGACAGAGACAGAGAAGGAGTTGAATCCTCAGTATCAGCGTGAGACGGTGAAGGAGAACTATGCACATATTGCCGAGGACTTGGAGGCTGCCCTGCCTTATGTAGGTGACAGTTACTATCAGGTGCCTAAGTATCACTTCAACAAGAATGCGGCATATGCTTTCGCAGCCCGTTTCTATCTCTATTACGGCCAGCCTGAGCAGACTATCTACTATGCCAGCCAAGTACTGGGAACCAATCCTGGCAACATGCTGCGTAACTACCAGTATATCGCTTCACTGCCCCGTGAGTGGAACAGTGGTGAGGGTGCTATCCCCTTGTTCATGATTGAGACGACTCAGAACAACAACCTGTTGCTCTTGACCAGTAAGTCCAATCAGGGTATTTGGTTCGGTCCCTATTATACCGGTAAGCGCTATTCTCACAATGAGTACATTGGTGTTCATGAGACGATCAGTGCTATTACCCCGCTGTTTGGCGTTACTTCTTCCAATTCCTACGCCACCTACTTTGCCCAGCCCTTCCGCTATTCTGGAACCAACCTGAATACGTGGCTTACTTGGCGTCTGCCCTATATGTTTGAGATTACCAACCCGGTATCGCAGACAGGTTATCGCCGTACCGTACATAACGCTTTCACAGGTGATGAGTTGTTGCTGGACCGTGCTGAGGCATATGTTTTGACAAAGCAATATGACTTAGCCGCTAAGGATCTGACCATCTGGGCACGTAACATCAACAGAACGGTTTATACAAGACAGACAACCCTGACTCCCGAGGGGCTTCAGGCTGCTGTGAATGCTGTAGCCTACTCTTATGATGAGGATGGGGTCCGGAATACCAGTGTGGTCTCTACCTTCAAGAAGCACCTCAATCCGAAATTCGCCATTGACGAGGAGGGTTCTGTACAGGAGTGTATGCTTCAGGCAGTGATAGCCTTCCGTCGTGTTGAGACCCTGCATGAGGGTAAGCGTTGGTTTGATATCAAGCGCTGGGGTATTGAGATTCCCCGTCGTGTGATGACCGGTTCTGGCAATCCAGACCATATTACCGACTGGTTGGTGGTTGACGACCTCCGTCGTGCCATCCAGATCCCTCAGAGTGTTCGTGAGGCCGGTTATACCCCGAACCCACGTGAGACCGATGATGACACGGATGCTATGTTAATACCAAATTCTAGTCTATTAAAAGAGTAGCAGTTATGAAAAAGAATATATTATATATTTTGCCACTGGTAATGATGGCATTAGGGCTTACCTCCTGCTCAGAGGACTCTCTGAGTTCAGAGAGTATCATTACCGCCGACAGTTACACGCAGAACCAGTTCGACAAGTGGTTGGAGGCAAACTTCCGCAATCCCTACAATATCGATTTCAAATATCGTTATGAGGAGATTGAGAGCGACATGAACTATTATACCGTTCCTGCCGACATGGAGTCATCCATCGTCATGGCCCATCTGTTGAAGTATCTCTGTGTAGAGACTTATAACGAGGTGGCAGGTATTGAGTTCACCCGTTCCTACTTCCCCAAGATGTTCTATCTGATTGGTACTTGGGAGTATCGTAACAACGGTTCGTATATCCTCGGTACTGCCGAGGGTGGTAAGAAAATCCTGTTGACAGGTATCAACTTCCTGCCCGAAGTACTTGCCGGAACATACGACAGAACACGTGACGTGGCTGAAGGTCTGAACCACTATTACATCAAGACCATTCACCACGAGTTCACCCACATCCTGAACCAGACACGTGACTTCCCGACCTCTTTCCGTCAGGTGACTCCTAACTCTTATGTGAACGACAGTCAGTTTGATGAGCCTTATCTGTCGGCTTACCTGCAGCGTGGCTTTATCTCTGCCTATGCCCAGACTGAGGCTCGTGAGGACTTCGCTGAGATGGTTTCAGTGTATGTGACTAACAGTGCTGAGTGGTGGGAAGAGCAGATGAAGGCTGCCGATACTACTTGGGAAGGTGATATCGATCAGGTACAGACCGGTCGTGCCCTTATTGAGCAGAAATTGGATATCACACGTGCTTATATGCGTGATGTCTGGAATATCGATATTGATGAGTTGCGTGACTGCATCCTGCGTCGTCAGACCAATATCACTTCTGGTAAGATTGACCTGACCGACATTTCAACTAATGAACTAACTAAATAAGGAGGACTAGTAATGAACAAGAAACTATTGACATATCTTTTCTTGATGTTGCCAATGTTATTGATGACATCATGTCTGAAAGACCAGGAAGATGTATTTGCGGATTCCGCAACTGCACGTACCACCAAGTATCTGGAGAATGCCAAGAAGGTACTGACCAGTTCTGAATATGGATGGGTTCTCAATTACTTCCCTGATCGCGAACAGAGTTATGGAGGCTATTCCTATACCTTGAAGTTTGATGATGAGAATGTAACGGTAACTACAGAACTTGCAAATGACAAAACACAGACGCTGACCACATCTTATATTCTGAATAATGAGGATGGTCCTGTCCTGATGTTTGACACATATAATGATTACCTCCACCTCTTCGCCACTCCTCACGGCTCCTCTGGTGCCGGTGGCTATGAGGCTTACGATGGTGACTTTATCTTCATCATCATGAATATCAGTGAGGACCAGAACACCATCACCCTGAAGGGTAACCGTTCCGGTAATATCATGTATATGCACCGCCTGACGGAGGGTATTGTTGACTATCAACTTGAACTGGCTGAGTTTGTGAATAATCTGGTATTCGATCAGGCTGTCGCACAAATTGATGGTAAGACCTACCTGCTTAACATTGCTGCCGATGACAGATATGTCACTATAGAGGCACAGCCGGAAGATGCAGGTGATGAGGAGGCCGAGGAAGAAACGGAAGAGGAAGAGCCCATCGAAGCACCCTTCTGCTTTGACAAGGACGGTTTCTCACTCTATGAGCCTATCACCATTGGCGGTAAAGAGGTTCGTGTATTCAAATACGACGAGAATGAGGGTACTTTCACTGCTCAGGAAGACAACAGTGTCGTATTCATCGCACTACTGACTCCTTCCATCGTTACCAACAACATTGGCGAGAATATCTCTATTGGTAATGGTGCTGTGACACTGAATTACTCGTTCAATCTGGCTGATAAGTTTACTTATACATCAGACTCAGACTGGATAACGGTTACTGTTAATGGAAATAATGTTACCATTCAGGTGGCTGCTAATACCACAGGTGCCTCACGCTCGGGACAGATTACTGTGACAACAGAGTTGGGTTCTGCCACTATTACAGTGACACAATTGCCTCTGCATGAGATATTCCTCAACTCTGAGGCTTATGTGGCTTACAGCAATATCAGTGCTGCTGCCCGTCCATACTTCGACGCTTGTAGGGCCCTCTCTGACAGTGAAGGTGAGACTATCAGCGAGATGAGTTTTGTGAACATTGGTGATCCCTACGGCTACGGTATCTGGTTTGTCAGTGGCAACTACGCAGGTTTGATGGCTCTCGACGTGGAGACAGTGGCTGATAAGGAGATTAAGTTCGCCTATGCCTCAGCCCGTAACTACAGCAATGGCTCATGGTATTACAACTATGGCTACTATGAACTGATTGACTACTTGGAGAGTACAACGTTCAAAATATCCGCTGATAATGAGGACAATCCGTCGTACTTCGTCCTGACAGACAGCAAGGACGACACGAAGTACTTCAAACTGACTATTGCCCCTGTGGCTAATCCGTTTAATAATTAAGCATATCTAAAAAGTATTAGAATATGAAAAAGATATTAAGTTTAATCGTATTGCTCGCAGGCGTGACGATGTTCACGTCCTGCAGCAGCGACGACGCTACGTACACCCCGACTCCAAAACTGGAGATTGGTGCGGCTGACGTACTCTTTGAGGCTGAGGGCGGTAATGGCTCTATCACTCTGAATACCAGTTCTGCTGTTACGGCAACGACAGATGCCGACTGGCTTGCACTGTCGGTAAGCGGTAACAAGGTGAACGTTGTTGCCAACCCCAATATCACGCTCAATGGCCGTTCAGCACTGATTAAGTTGAAGGCTGGTGAGACAGAGGCTACCGTAACAGCCACTCAGAAGAGTAGTATTTATGGTATTCCTTCTTTGGAGTATGAGATTGCTGACTATCAGGCATCTCTCGATATTGATGTCGTCCACAACCAGACCGTGACTGTTGAGAGTCAGGCCGACTGGCTCACCGCTGTCTTCAATGAGGAGACCAGCCAGATTGAGATCGTCGCTGAGGATAATAACGAGGCTGATCCCCGTGAAGGTATCATCAAGATTACTATGGGACAGTATACTGATGAGATCGTGATTACCCAGATCGGACTTCTTCTTAAACCGGAAGTAGAGATACTGAAGACAACGGATGATGCAGCCTCACTGACCGTTTCTGTCAGCCACTCAAGAACAGTGACAGTGAAGAGTAATGATGATTGGATTACGGCCACATGGAATGCCAGAACGAATGTGCTGACCTGTGCTGTAAAGGCCAACGACACTGGTTGGAGACGTACAGGAACGGTTACGCTTACTTCTGGTCCTGCGACCCAGACTGTTACCATTTCCCAGTTTGACTTTGTGAAAGATGTTCAGGGTAACTACGTGTTCTGGTATTATAACAGTGGTTGGCAGTCAATGAATGTGGTTTTGAGTGCAACAAGCAGCACAGAAGGAACGCTGACATGGAAAGCAAGGTATACCACCGTTGATGCTCCGTTCGTAATGCCTGTGACATTCGATGCAGCGACAGAGTCTTTCTCTATTGAGAACTGGTTAGATCTGGAGCAGAAATACTCAAGAAGTGCTGATAATACAGTATATACTCTTTCTGTTTATGCTCTGACAGCATATAATAATGGTCTTTACCGCTTGCCCGCTTCATATATCCCAGAGATTACCGCATCGCTTTATGAAGACGAAGAGACGGGTACGATTGGATTTGAATTTGATGGTTCTTATGGCCAGTATGAGTTCTATGGACTGCGTATTGCCTATGGAACAGGAGGATACGATGGCTATGTCGGCTCGTTCGTAACCTATCCTTATTGCGAGTTGGAAAAGCAGTAAGATTTATAACTACTATGTTAATCGGGCAGGGAATACATCCCTGCCCGATTTGTTTTCCTCCTGAATCGTTTGCCGTTTCAGAATTAATGCTTACCTTTGCAAAAATAATAACTAACTCAACTTACATGAAAAGAATCACTGTGACGATGCTGGTGTTGCTGATAGTAGCAGGCAGCATGGCTAAGAGCAAAGCAGAGACAAGAAGTAACGGCTATCCTATCAGCCAAGTTCCCTTTACAGCAGTGAAAGTTACACCGCATACTTTCTGGGGCGACCGTATCAAGGCCGCCCGTGAGGTGACCATCCCGTTGGCTTTTTCAAAGTGTGCGAGTGAGCATCGCTACGATAACTTCTCGATGGCTGCCTATACGTTGCAGCATCCGGGACATGACGGCTTGAATACTCCTAAGTGGGACGTGAGTAAATTCATGGGTTTCTCGTTTGATGATACGGATGTCTATAAAACGATCGAGGGTGCCAGTTACGTGCTGCAGACCTATCCCGATGAGAAACTGAAAACATATATCGACAGCGTGCTTGATGTGGTGGCTGCCGCTCAGGAACCTGACGGCTACCTCTATACGGCTCGTACCATCAATCCGGAGCACCCGCACCAGTGGTCGGGGAAGAAACGTTGGGAGGTGGAGGAGATCCTGAGTCATGAACTCTATAACCTCGGTCATATGGTCGATGCGGCCTGTGCCCACTATCAGGCTACTGGCTCTACGAAATTCTTGGATATTGCCAAGTGCTATGCCGACTGTGTGGTCCGTGAGGTGGGTCCTAAGGCTGGACAGGCCTGCGTGGTCCCCGGTCATCAGATAGCGGAGATGGCACTGGCTCGTCTGTATCTGATGACGGGAGAACAGAGATACCTGGATGAGGCGAAGTTCCTGTTAGACTATCGTGGCAAGACCCAGCGTCATGACATCTACTCCCAGAGCGACAAACCGATTCTGGAGCAGACGGAGGCATGGGGACATGCCGTCCGGGCAGGATATATGTATGCCAGTATTGCCGATGTGGCTGCTCTGACAGGGGATTCTGCTTATCTGAAGACTATTGATACGATCTGTGAGAATATCATCTCAAAGAAATACTATATCACGGGTGGCGTGGGAGCCCGTCATCAAGGGGAGGCCTTCGGTGCCGACTATGAACTGCCAAACCTGACGGCCTATAACGAGACATGTGCAGCCATCTCCATGGTCTATCTCTTCCATCGTATGTTCTTACTGCATGGTGATGCGAAATATATCGACTGCCTTGAGCGTACCTTATATAATGGTGTCATCAGTGGCATGTCGGTGGACGGTGGCCGCTTCTTCTATCCCAATCCGTTGTCGAGCGACGGCAAATATGCCTTTAATGCCGATAATACCGTAGAGCGTCAGCCTTGGTTCGGCTGTGCTTGCTGTCCGAGTAATCTCTGTCGGTTTATCCCTTCCTTCCCAGGTTATGTCTATGCGGTGAAGGATCATCAACTCTATGTCAACTTGTTTGCGGCCAATACGGCTCATATATCGGTGGATGGTAAGGAGGTGATATTGGAGCAGCAGACGGACTATCCTTGGGATGGGAATATCACCATCAGGATACAGAAAAGCCAGGCAAAGGACTTCAGTATGATGATCCGTATTCCCGGTTGGGTGGACAGGAATCCTGTTCCGAGCAATCTCTATCGCTTTGCCGACGATGTGATTCCTAACTATCAGGTAATGGTCAATGGGCAATCGGTCAATGGGCAGTTAGAAAACGGCTATCTCCGAATCAACCGTTCATGGAAGAAAGGGGATGTGGTGACGGTCCATCTCGATATGCCGGTGCGTACTGTCAAGGCCAACCACCGGGTGGTGGATGACAGAGGACGTGTCGCCATCGAGCGTGGTCCGTTGGTATATTGCGCCGAGGGTGTGGATAATGCCGACTATAACCTCTTCGACTTCCTGATGCCTCGTCAACCTCGCTTCCAGGTGGTAGACTGCCAAATCAACGGTCTTCGTGACATCCGTTTCAACGTCAAGGCGATTGAGGTAAAAGGACAGGCTGTGGAACAGAATGACTTAGGGGAGGCCGCTGTGAAGACCGCTACGCTGACCATGATCCCTTATTATGCATGGAATCATCGCGGACCGGGACTGATGGAGGTATGGATGCCACAAACCATACGGGCACTTGGTGACTATTAGTTAGTAGAAGAGAAGGAGCCCGGCTACCGCACAATAACAGATCATGCGGATGGGATTGATCTTCAGATAACCAGTACCGAAGGCCGTTGCAGCGAATAATGCGCAACTGATAAAAAACTGCCAGGGATTCTCGGAAGGTGCAGAGAAATTATCTCGCGTACATAATAATAAGGTGGCAGCGGCAAGCAGTCCCACCACAGCAGGGCGTAATCCTTTGAAGATAGACTGTACGGAAGGGGAGTGCATGTGTGTCATGAATAGTTTACTGATCAGAATCATCAGGATTAGAGAGGGAAGTATCAGGGCCAGAGTGGCAGTGATAGAACCAAGGACGGCCAAAGGGGTACTGTAACCTGCTTTTGCTACGGCCATGTAGCCACAGTAAGTGGCCGAATTGATACCTATCGGCCCTGGTGTCATCTGGGATATGGCTACGATATCTGTGAAATCAGAGGCTGACAACCAATGCCAGTGCTCTACGGTCTCATGTTGGATGAGTGACAACATGCTATAGCCACCACCAAATCCAAAGAGACCGATCATGAAGAATGTATAGAATAGACAGAGGAATATCATATGACTTAACTACTTAATTTCTTAACTACTGATTGCCAATCTTTCCATAAAGATATCCACCGATACCGGCCAGAATGATAATCCCGATAGGGGAGACTCCTAAAAGCCAGATGGCTAGTGCGGATACAAGGGGAATCCAGATGGTGAACAGATTTAACTGTGCACGTCGTGCTAAATTGAAAGTGGGTACGGCAATCAGGGCGACAACGGCGGGGCGGATACCTTTGAACATGGCGGCAATGACCTTGTTGTCCTTGAACTGCTGGAAAAAGATGGCAATGGCAAGAATGATGAGGAAAGAGGGTAGGGCTGTCCCTAATGCCGTCATGATTGCTCCTTGCGTCTTTCTGAGTTTATAACCGATGAAGATGCTGATATTGATGGCGAATACACCCGGACAACTCTGGGCGATGGCTATCAAGTCGAGCATCTCTTCTTTAGTGACCCACCGATGGCGGTTGACCACCTCTTCCTCAATCAAAGGAATCATGGCATATCCACCACCAAGGGTGAACATGCCAATCTTAAAGAAAGTCTTAAAAGATTCCCAGTAGATGTTGCTGTCGGCTGTTGGCATTTGGCTAATTGCTAATGGCTAACGGCTAATAGCCTTTTCTACCCACTTGCGGGCATTGACAAAGGCCTCTACCCACGGAGTGATCTCGTCCATACGACGGTCTTGAGGATACCAAGCACACTGCCAGGGGAAGATGGCACGCTCCAGATGAGGCATCATCGCCAGATGACGACCGTCAGCAGAGCAGATGCCAGCCACATCGTAGTCACTACCATTGGGGTTGGCGGGATAGCCATGATAGTTATATTTGGCAATGACGTTGTAGGTGCTCTCCGCTTCGGGCAGATGGAACTTTCCTTCTCCATGGGCTACCCACAGACCGAGTTTGTTACCGCTCAGTGAACCAAACATCACGCTGTTGTTCTGAGGAATCTGCAAAGTGATGAACTCACTCTCGAACTTATGGGAGTCGTTGTGCTGCATCTTTGCTCCCGCTGCGCCGGTGAGTCCGAGTTCTACCATCAGTTGGCAACCGTTACAGATACCGAGTGAGAGGGTGTCCTCACGGGCATAGAACTTGTCGAGGGCTTCCTTGGCCTTGGGGTTGTAAAGGAAGGCACCGGCCCAGCCCTTGGCAGAACCTAGCACGTCACTATTGGAGAAACCACCGCAGAAGACGATCATGTTGATATCCTCTAAGGTCTCGCGACCACTGATCAGGTCGGTCATCATGACATCTTTCACCTCAAAGCCGGCCAGATAGAGGGAGTACGCCATCTCACGCTCACCATTCGTACCTTTCTCACGGATGATGGCGGCTTTGGGAGTGGTGTTCGTTGCTGTGTCACAACAGTCTACTGAACGGCGAGGGTTGAGGCCGTATTGTGCAAGTTTACCTGTGAAGTCCTTGTTGAACTTCATTTCCAGAGGTTGCTGCTTATAGTTCTCGTAACGCTCCTTGGCCTTTCCGTTGAAACTCTGTTTGCGGTCCAACAGATAGGATGTCTTATACCAGATGTCACGCAAGGCATCGATATCAAAGGTGTGCTCCTTGTCACCTGCCTTCACAACGATGGTTCGGTTATCCTCTACAGGATAGCCGATCTTGGCATAGCCTACACCGGCCTTTTCCATCAATTCCTTGAACGCTGATTGATGCTCATCACTGATCTCTACTACTACACCGGGATTCTCTGCAAAGAGTGTCTTGACAATATCACCGTCTTTGCATAAATCGTGCAGGTTGATATGCATACCTCCCTTGGGATTGGCAAAGCACATCTCCAATAAGGTCGTAATCAGACCACCTGCAGAGATATCATGACCGGCCATGATCCAACCCTTCTCGATGAGTTGCTGGATGGCCATGAAGGCATCTGCGAAATATTCGGCATTCTTCACGGTGGGTACGTCACTGCCTACCTTACCTAGGCTCTGTGCGAGAGCAGAACCGCCAAGACGCTGTTCGTCAAACGAGAAATCAATATGGTAAAGGGAGGCGTGCTTGTCGTTTACCAGAACCGGACTGACTACCTTGCGGATGTCAGAGACCTCGCCGCCAGCACTGACAATAACGGTGCCTGGGGAGATGATCTTCTCGCCATTGGGATATTGCTGACTCAATGAGAGGGAGTCCTTACCTGTTGGAACGTTGATATGCAGGTCGCAGCAGAAATCACTCAGGGCCTTGACACCAGCATAGAGACGGGCATCTTCGCCTTCTTGTGAGCGACAGGGCCACATCCAGTTTGCTGACAGGGAGAGGGATTCCATGCCATCAGCCAGTGGAGCCCATACGATATTCGTCAAAGCCTCGGCAACAGATAGCACACTGCCTGCCTCAGGAGAGGCCAGACCTGCCTGAGGAGCATGACCTATAGCGGTGGCAATACCTTTGCGTCCACGGTAGTCAAGGGCAACAACACCACAGTCGCTTAACGGCAACTGTATCTCACCCTGACACTGCTGACGGGCAATCTTTCCTGTTACGGAACGGTCTACCTTATTAGTCAACCAGTCTTTGCAGGCAACAGCCTCTAACTGGAGAACTCGTTTTAATAGAGTATCTATAGTTCCTATAGTACCTGTAGTATCTATATTTTTATATTTCCGCTCTACCGTATTATCACGCATAATGGTCTTTGGTGAGTGACCAAACATCTGAGCCACGTCAAGATCGAAAGGCTTTACTCCGTCTCCTTGCTTGAAAGAGAAATGGGCATCACCAGTGGTCTCACCAACAACATACATCGGAGCACGCTCGCGCTCTGCAATCTTCTGGACATGTTCTATATGCTTCTCGTCAATGAGTAATCCCATACGCTCCTGACTCTCGTTGGCAATGATCTCCTTACTGGAGAGAGTCTTGTCACCGATAGGTAACTTGGTCATGTCTATCTCGCCACCGCATTCCTCTACTAACTCGGAGAGACAGTTAAGATGGCCGGCACTTCCGTGGTCATGAATAGAAACGACAGGGTTGTTGTCTTCCTCACAAAGGGCACGAACCAGGTTATAGGCACGTTTCTGCATCTCAGGATTGGCACGCTGGATAGCATTCAACTCAATACCATTACTGTAACGGCCTGTGTCTACGGACGATACCGAACCACCACCAAGACCGATACGGTAGTTGTCACCACCGACTACGACAACCTTATTGCCCTTCTGTGGCTCCTTTTTCAAACAGTCACGCTTAGTACCGTAACCGACACCGCCAGCCAACATGATGACTTTATCATAGGCATATTTCTCTTTGCCTTCTTGATGCTCAAAGGTCAGGACAGAACCGGTGATCAATGGCTGGCCAAACTTATTTCCAAAGTCGGAGGCACCATTGGAGGCCTTGATGAGTATCTGCTCGGGTGTCTGATAAAGCCACTGGCGGGCTGGAAGAATGTCTTCCCAGTCACGGTCTTCGTCTTCTATCCTGGGATAGGCCGTCATATAGACGGCGGTTCCTGCTATGGGCCATGAACCGACACCACCACCCATACGGTCGCGGATCTCACCGCCGGTTCCTGTGGCAGCACCGTTGAACGGCTCCACTGTCGTAGGGAAATTATGGGTTTCTGCCTTCAACGAGATGACGCTCTCAATTTCCTTGATACGGAAATAGTCACTGGTAGACTGGTCGGCAGGGGCAAACTGCTCAACGACAGGACCTTGTGCAAAGGCTACATTGTCTTTATAGGCGGAAAGGATTTTATTTGGATTCTCCTGAGTGGTCTTCTTAATCATGGCAAACAAACTGGATTCCATCTCCTTGCCGTCAATGATGAAGGTACCACCAAAGATCTTATGGCGACAGTGCTCTGAATTGATCTGGGCAAAACCGAAAATCTCAGAGTCTGTCAGAGGACGACCGTTCTCTTTCTCTATCTTATGGAGATACTCTATTTCCTCGGGAGAGAGGGCAAGACCCTCTTGCTCATTATATTCCTCTAGGTTGTCCACGTATTTGATGGGCTCTGGCTGGATGTTAATCGTGAAAATATCCTGGTCCAAACCATTGTACATACGCTGTAACATCGGATCGTGGTCGGTGTCTTCTGATGCTGCAGGGAAATATTCCTCAATGCGCTGGATGCCTTTTAGTCCCATGTTCTGAGTAATCTCGACAGCATTAGTTGACCATGGCGTTACCATTTCACGACGGGGACCTACGTAAAATCCTGGTAGGGTTTCATCGCTGAGTTGTTCGGCACCACCATAGAGCCAACAGAGTTCCTGTACTTCATCGTGACTGAACTGATGGTCAGTCTGTGTGGCTATCACACTCTTCTGAGGGGTTTTGAAAAAGAGAATCATATAATTGTTCTTTATTTATTATTTGGGGTACAAAGTTAGTGCAAATCGTGCGAAATACCAAATTTATTTGAGTATTTCCGTGATGCAAGCCTAACTAGATTGATTCGAAATCAATCAAAGTTACTTAAAAATATCTAAAACAAAGCAACTTTCAATGAAATACTGCGTCTAATCATTAACTTTGCATCGGTAAATCATATTTTAATCATAAAAGAATCAGAACAATGAAAAAGAGTATTTTAGTGATGACTGTCGCAGTCTCTGCAATGTTTGTGACAAGTTGCGCATCAAAAAAGGAATTGGTGGCCTGCCAGGAAGAAAATAAGGCATTACAGGCTAATTATACAGATACGAAGGAAAAACTGGCTGCCTCTTCAGCACGTGTGACAAGCCTGGAACAGCAGTTGGCGCAGGAGGAAAAGGCTAATAAGGCTTTACAGAACGCACTGGACAAGAGTCTTACTAATGCGAGTCAGAACAATGTGAGTATTGAGAAACTGGTAGATCAGATTAATGAGTCAAATAAGTATATACGCCACTTGGTGGAGGTGAAGTCAAAGAGTGACTCGTTGAATATGGTGCTGACCAATAACCTGACACGCTCCTTGTCTAAGGAGGAATTGAAAGAGGTGGATGTCCAGGTGCTGAAGGGTGTGGTTTATATCTCTTTGGCTGATAATATGCTTTATAAGAGTGGCTCCTATGAGATCAATGACCGTGCTTCAGAGACGCTGTCTAAGATTGCCAAAATTATCAAGGATTACAAAGATTATGATGTACTGATTGAGGGTAATACGGATGACGTGCCCATCAAACGTGAGAATATCCGTAATAACTGGGACCTCTCTTGCTTGCGTGCTTCAAGCGTGGTACAGGCTCTTCAGAATCAGTATGGTGTGGATCCGAAACGGCTTACGGCCGGAGGACGTGGTGAGTATAATCCTCTTCAGCCTAACACATCGGAATTGGGTAAGCAACGCAATCGTCGTACCCAGATTATCATCACTCCAAAACTGGATGAGTTTATGGATTTGATAGGACAGGCTCCTGAGAAAGAATAATCCTTCTATATATTATATATAATAAGGTGTAGGGTAGAATCCTCTCTTGACTCAAATCAAGAGAGGAACTTTTTTCTCTTGTTTTTGAAAAAAAGTCGCAAAAATATTTGCTGTTTTGGAAAAAGTTCGTACCTTTGCATCCGCTTTCGCGCCAAAAAGCGGTGCGGGACGTTAAGGAAAGAGTTCTTTGAAAGGATTACATAAAACAGAGAAGTAGTACAAGAAGCGAGCGCACGGATATACGTCCTTGCGCTCGGGTAACAGAAGAAACCGTCAATATACAGATTGAAGTGCTTTTGAACTACCGGAT